>JAQGNE010000061.1 GCA_028291985.1 Polaromonas sp.
TTCGAAGTACTTTAAGACCGGCAACAAGCCGACGGCCATCGAGTTGGCCCACCCAAAGGGCCGAGCCTGTCAACGTACAGCTCGGCCCTGTCTGCTTTGACGATTGAAAGTACTGCAACATGAACCTACGTCCCACCATCGACTTTTTGCTGTACGACTGGCTGAGCGTTGATTCGCTGAACCGGCGGGCGCGCTTTGCCGACCACTCTCGCGAGACCTTCGATGCGGTGCTCGACACCTGCGAACGCATTGCGCGCGAGAAATACGCACCTTTCAACCGTACGGTGGACACCCAGGAGCCGCATGTCGACGGTGAAAAAGTCATCCTGCCGCAGGCTACGCATGATGCCCAGAAAGCCTATGCCGCATCCGGCATGCTGAGCGCCGCCCAGGACTATGAAACCGGCGGTATGCAACTGCCTTACACGGTGGAGGCGGCGGCGAACGCTTTTTTTGCCATGGCGTCGGTCAGCATCGGCTCGGGCATGTTGACCACCGGTAATGCGAATTTGCTGATGGTGCATGGCACGCCCGCACAAAAGGAAGTGTTTGCACTGAACGAGTTCTCGGGCCGCTTTTCTGGAACCATGTGCCTGTCGGAGCCGCAAGCCGGCTCATCGCTCAGCGATGTCATGACCCGCGCCTTGCCTGATGGCGATGGCCATCAAGATGACCCGCTGGGTCCACGCTATCGCCTCAAGGGCAACAAGATGTGGATTTCGGCCGGCGAACACGAGCTGACGGACAACATCATTCATCTGGTGTTGGCCAAGATTCCGGGTGCCGATGGCAAGCTGATACCGGGCACGCGCGGCATATCGCTTTTTATCGTGCCGAAGAAGATGGTGGACGCCAGGGGCGAACTCACCGGCGTACGCAATGATGTGGCGCTGGCGGGCCTGAACCACAAGCTGGGCTGGCGCGGCACTACCAACACGCTGCTGAATTTTGGCGAGGGCAAGTATCCGGTGGATGCGGAGGCGGGCGGACCTTTCGGCAACGGCGCCGGCGCAGTTGGCTATCTTGTTGGCGAGCCGCATGAAGGTTTGCGCTGCATGTTCCACATGATGAACGAAGCGCGTATCGGCGTGGGAATGGCAGCCACCATGCTGGGCATGGCGGGCTACTACGCCTCGCTTGATTACGCCAAAAACCGACCCCAGGGTCGCCCGGTCACCGGTTCAGGCAAGGATGCGTCAGCACCGCAAAGCCGAATCATCGAGCATGCAGATGTCAAGCGCATGCTGCTGGCGCAAAAAGCCTATGGCGAAGGAGCCCTGGCGCTTGAGCTTTACTGCGCGCGCCTGGTGGATGAGCATCACACCGGCGAGGCAGAAGCGGCAAACGACGCCCGGCTGCTGCTGGAGGTATTGACACCCATCGCCAAGAGCTGGCCCAGTGAATGGTGCCTGGAGGCCAACTCGCTGGCGATTCAGGTGCATGGCGGCTACGGCTACACGCGCGACTTTCCGGTCGAGCAATACTGGCGTGACAACCGGCTGAACATGATTCATGAAGGCACGCATGGCATTCAGGCGATGGACCTGCTGGGACGCAAGGTGGTGATGGAAGGGGGCAGGGGACTTTCGCTGCTGGCCGAACGGATTAACGCCACCATCGAGCGCGCTATTCAGCTCCCCGCGCTTGCCGCATACGCCAATGCCCTGGGCAAAGCCCTGCAGTTGGTGGGCACCACCACCAAGGCCGCCTGGGCAACCGGTGAGCCGGCTGACGCACTGGCCAACGCAGTACCTTACATGCAGGGCTTTGGCCACACCGTGCTGGCCTGGATATGGCTTGACGTAACGTTGGCGGCATTAAGACAGGATGCTACCCAAAGCATAGCATCAACCCAAGGTAAGATGGGGGCTACATCCTATTTTTACCATTACGAACTACCCAAGATTGGCGCCTGGCTGCAGGTGGTCGCCCAACGCGACCAGACCTGCGCCAACCTGCCGGAAGAGGCTTTTTGATGAGTTTTTTCAAACCGAGTACCGAGCCCAGTTCCAATAAAAACATCCGACGCCTGCACAGCCTGATCTGGGCACTGATTTACGGCGGACTGCTCACACTTGTGCTGGGTTTTTCGCTTCAGCGCACGGACGACGCGTTGGGATGGACCCTGGTAACGGCTGGCGGCGTGGTCGCTGCCGCAGGCTTTGTGCTGATTTATGTGCGCTCACGCATGCGATCGGAGCCCTGAGCGCTCGAGCCATGCTGACGCTGCTGTCGACTTGTTGTTGACAACCGGCTGCCCGCCTTTAAAGGCTCATCCGTAGCGTCATCTGACAAGTCGCCACCAGGACAGCCGGGCTTGAGACCCCTGCTCGCCTGTGTTTTACTAGCCGTCCTCATGGCGACAGGCGTTGATCGCGGAGATCGGCTAACGGCCCGCCAGACGACACCGACCAGTGCCCCGTGCTGACTGAACCTCAGCCACGATGGCATTGCCAGCAATCACAGGAGCCCATACATGACCCGCAGCATCCAGCAACTTTTTGACTTGAGCGGCAAGACAGCCTTGGTGACCGGCGGCTCTCGCGGGCTTGGCCTGCAACTGGCGCAAGCGCTTGGCGAGGCAGGTGCCCGGATCATCCTGAGCTCGCGCAAGTCGGAAGACCTGATGGAATCCGCCACCGAGCTGAAAGCTGCAGGTATCGATGTCGACTGGATAGCCGCCGATTGCTCCAAGGAGGCTGACATACGCATGCTGGCTGATGAGGCCATCAAGCGCTTGGGTCATGTCGACATTCTGGTTAACAACGCCGGCGCCGCGTGGGGCGCTCCGGCCGAAGACCACCCGGTCGAGGCCTGGGACAAGGTCATGAACCTCAATATTCGCGGCTATTTCATCCTGTCGCAGCACGTTGCCAAGAACAGCATGATCCAGCGCAAGGCTGGCCGCATCATCAATGTCGCCTCGATTGCAGGGCTGGGCGGCAATCCGCCCGACATGACCACCGTGGCCTACAACACCTCCAAAGGTGCCGTCATCAACTTCACCCGGGCGCTAGCGTGTGAATGGGGCAAGTACAGCATCACGGTCAATGCCATCTGCCCAGGCTTCTTTCCCAGCAAGATGACCATGGGGACCTTGAAGGCCCTGGGCGAGGAAAAGCTGGCGGCGCATGCGCCGCTGGGCCGGCTTGGCGATGACGAAGACCTCAAGGGGCTGTGTGTGCTGTTTGCATCCGACGCTGGCAAGCACATGACAGGCCAATGGGTGGCGGTTGACGGCGGTGTGTCCGTAGTCACTGGAGGCTAGGCATGCCGGATGGCCAGGCAGCAAGGGAGCGCAGGTGATGAGCGACCAGCAGGGCGATCTCTCGTTTGGCGCCGAGATTCCTTTTGTCGCTCATCTCGGTTTCGTGCTTGAGCAGTTTGATGGCGGGGAGTCCGCCATTCGCTACCAGCCCAAACCCGAGCACCTGAACTCTTTTTCAGTCACGCACGGCGGCGCCATCATGACGCTTCTTGACGTGACCATGGCGGTTGCCGCGCGCAGTGTTGAAAAGGGCATGGGCGTAGTCACGATCGAGATGAAGACCAGTTTCATGCAGCCCGCGCCTGGCGACGGGACGGCATTGACGGGCAAGGGCAGACTGATTTACCGGACCGCGACGCTGGCCTTTACCGAAGCCACGCTTTTTGATGCGCGGGGCAGGGCATGCGCCCACGCCACCGGGACCTTCAAGTACGTCAGGCGTCTGCCCACCGGGCCAGCCAGTACCCAGGCGCTACAGGTCACGCCGGGCGCAACATCCAGCGCCAACAGCGTGGTCCCAACCGACTGATTTTGATTAATAATGGCTGTAGCCCTTATTAATCCAAGGGTTGTAGCTATTAAAATAGTAGCAATTAGACGGTTCACGCGTGCCTGATTGATTACGGACACTTTGCCTCACAACCCTTTAAAGGAAACCCAATGCCCGCCAACAAGCAAATTCTTCTGGACAACCGCCCGGTGGGCGAAGCCTCCACCAGCAACTTCAGGCTGACGAGCACCGAGACGCCTGAGCTGCGCGATGGCCAGGTTCTGGTGAAGCATCATTTTCTGAGCCTTGACCCTTACATGCGCGGCCGCATGAACGACAGCAAAAGCTATGCCGTGCCGCAGGCGCTCGGTCAGGTAATGGGCGGCGGTACCGTCGGCGAGGTAGTCGACAGCAAGTCTCCAAAGTTCAGAGCTGGCGACATGGTTGTCGGCATGGGTGGCTGGCAGCAGTACAGCGTCTTCGACGCAGAGCAACTGGGTGCCCTTCGCAAGGTCGATACGACAAAGGTTCCGCTTTCCTACTACCTGGGCGCGGTCGGCATGCCTGGCGTCACTGCCTGGTATGGCCTGGTCAGGATCATCGAGCCCCAAGCAGGCCAGACGGTCGTGGTCAGCGCAGCGACAGGCGCGGTGGGCAGCGCCTTTGTGGCGCTTGCAAAAGCGCGCGGCTGCCGCGTGGTGGGCGTTGCCGGCGGGCCCGACAAGATTGCCTATGCCGTTGACGAGCTGGGCTTTGACGCCTGTATGGACTATAAGCAACACCGGGATGCTGCATCACTGACCGCCGCGCTCAAGGAAGCCTGCCCTCAGGGGATTGATGGTTATTTCGAGAATGTGGGCGGCATGGTGCTGGACGCAGTGATGCCGCGCATGAACGACTTTGGCCGCATCGCCCTGTGCGGCATGATTGCGGGCTATGACGGCAAGCCGCTGCCGATGACGTATCCAGCGTTGATTTTGATGAGCCGTCTCAAGATTCAGGGTTTCATCGTCAGCGAGCATATGGAAGTGTGGCCGGAAGCGCTTAACGAGCTGGCCGGTCATGTCGCAAGCGGCAAGCTCAAACCGCGCGAAACCATTGCGCAGGGCCTTGAGGCAGCACCGGAAGCCTTCCTTGGCTTGCTCAAGGGAAAAAACGTCGGCAAGCAATTGGTCAAGCTGATCTGATTGACAGGAGAAAGCGCCATGACCGAGCTCATTCTTCACCACTATCCCACCTCGCCGTTCGCCGAGAAAACGCGTCTGATGCTCGGCTACAAGCAGCTGGCTTGGAAGTCCGTCATCATTCCCATGGTCAGCCCAAAGCCTGACCTGGTGGCACTGACAGGCGGCTATCGCAAGACACCGGTGCTGCAGATTGGCGCCGACATCTACTGCGATACCGCGCTGATCAGCGATGTGCTGGAGCATGTTCAGCCCGAGCCCAGCGTCTACCCGGAGCCTAGCAAAGGCATGGGCCGCACCTTGGCCCACTGGGCAGACAACACCTTGTTCTGGACCGCCATGGCATACAACATGCAGCCCAAAGGTATCGCGCAGATTTTTGGCAATGCGCCGCCGGAAGCCGCCAGGGCTTTCGCCGACGACCGCAAGGCCATGAGCGCCGGCATGACGCGGCTGCGTTCGCAGGACGCCGCAGCGCCCTACAAGTCGTATCTGCGGCGCATTTCCGACATGCTGGACGACTGGCCGTTTCTGCTGGGCGAAGTGCCGTGTATTGCAGATTTTGCGGTGTACCACCCGCTCTGGTTCACCCGCACACGGACACCCGTGCTGGCCGACGTCCTGAACACCACGCCAGCAGTCATCGACTGGATGGACCGCATGGCGGCTTTCGGCCACGGTCAGTTGGAGAAGGCAGACGCGCAGCAAGCCATAGCAACCGCCGCCTCAGCAACGCCTGCAACGCCGCATGACGACGTGTTTCAGGACGAACATGGCATACCACTGGGCAGCCAGGTGCTCATCACCAGCGAGAGCTTTGGCCCGGAGCCGGTTGAGGGCGAACTGATAGCTGCCACCCGCACCCGCTACACCTTGCGCCGCCGTGACGAACGTGCCGGGCTTGTGCATGTGCACTTTCCGCGCATCGGTTACTGCCTGAAAGCCCAAGTGGCGGCATGATCGCCAGCGACACCCGTATCACCTGGCGCTGCGTGTCGTTTGACGCCTTGACGCTGCATGAGCTTTATGAGGTGCTTCAACTGCGCAGCGAGGTCTTCGTGGTCGAGCAGGCGTGCCTGTTTCAGGACATAGACGGTGCCGATGCGCTTGCCCTGCATCTGCTGGGCACTGCCGACGGCAGACTCGTGGCCTATGCGCGCTGCTTTGCGGCCGGTGTCAAGTTTGCCGAGGCCAGCATTGGCCGGGTTCTGACCCGCGCCTGCCTGCGACGCACCGGCTCTGGCCATGTACTGATGCGGCAGGCTATTCAGGCGGTGTCTGACCGCTGGGGACCGCAGCCCATACGCATCGGTGCACAAGCACGGCTTGCAGATTTCTATCAGCAGCACGGCTTTGTCGACCTGCATTTGCCTTATATGGAAGACGGGATCGCACACATCGAAATGCTGCGCCAGGCCTGAAGGTTTTGATCAACGCCTACTGAAAGAACAACACATGATTCATGATTTCAAGGGAAAGACAGCTGTGCTGACGGGCGCCGGGTCGGGCTTCGGTCTGGAATGTGCGCGGGTAGGCGCGAGACGAGGCATGAACCTGGTGCTGGTGGATGTACAGCAGGATGCGCTGGATGCGGCCGCTGCCGAGATGCAGGCACTGGGCGTTCAGATGCTGGCGCGCCGGGTGGATGTTTCCAGCGCCCAGCAGATGGAAGCGCTGGGTGCCGAGGTGCTGGAACGGTTCGGTGCTCCGCACCTGGTGTTCAACAACGCAGGTGTCGGTTCAGGCGGGTTGATCTGGGAAAACTCTGTCAAGGACTGGGAATGGGTCATGGGCGTCAACGTCATGGGTGTGGTGCATGGCGTGCGGGTCTTCACGCCAATGATGCTGGAGGCGGCGCAAAAGGACAGCGCCTGGCAAGGCCATATTGTTAATACCGCCAGTATGGCCGGGCTGCTAACCCCCCCCAACATGGGGGTTTACAACGTCAGCAAGCACGCCGTGGTGGCGCTTAGCGAGACGCTGTACCAGGACCTGGGTCTGGTTACAGATCAGATCAGTGCGTCGGTGCTGTGTCCGTTTTTTGTGGCTACCGGCATCAGCCAGAGCCACCGCAACCGGCCAGCCGAGTTGCGACAGGACAAACCCACCAAAAGCCAGATCATTCAGCAAGCCATGACCGGCAAGGCGGTGGAATCAGGCAAGGTCAGTGCGGCCGATGTGGCCGGCCTGGTGTTCGACGCGGTCGCCAGCGGTCAGTTTTATATCTACAGCCATCCCAAAGCCATCAAGTCGGTTCAGACACGGCTTGAAGACATCCTGCAGGCGCGCAACCCGACCGATCCTTTTGCCGACAAGCCGGAGATTGGCCGGCAATTGAAGGAAGCCTTGCGCAAGGCCTGACACGTGCCGATTGGTGCCTGCCGCTTCGCGGGCTCGACGCAAGTCGTACGCCGTCACGCCTCGGGGTCTTGCGCCGCGCTTGAAAGTTACATGCTCAGACCGGCAATCTGCTCAGTGATTCGTAGCATTTCTTGAGCCAGATCTTCACGCGCTGGCGTTCCAGCATGCCCAGTGACTGTGGGCTGTCCCTGTCGTTGATAGCCTTCCAGAAGCTGGCGTTGGCCTGGTCGATCTTGCGCATGCTCGCGTCATGCAGCCGCGGCAGTTCAATCACATGTGCACCCATGGCCTCTGCTTTTTGCAGGGCCTGTGACTTGCGCAGCAGGGCGAAATCAGCGCCCCGGCCATGGTTCTGCACCACGATGTAGTTGGGACCGCTGCCATGGGTGTCCATCAGTTTGTCCAGCAGGTCGACGGCATCGCGGCCATCGTCCATCACATGCCAGAGGTTCACGATGACGCCCATCTCCACGAGCAAACCAAACAGGTCGGAATCGGCAATCCACCTCGACAACGGCGCGGACGTCTGGGCGGCCAGGTCAACAATGACGCTTTGCTCAGGGTTGTCCTCGAAAGCCTTGACGATGAGGTCAAGCCCTTCGTAACTGTCGACCACCACAGCGCAAGCGTAGTCCGCATAAAACCGGGTGAATGACTGGTGCGAGCGGTCGGTGTCAAAGCCGGTGAAGGCAATGCCGTTGTCAATGAAATACTGCGCCAGCAGGCGCGCGGTCACCGACTTGCCCACGCCCCCTTTTTCGCCGCCAATGAAATTGATTGAAGCCATGTTGTTCCCTGGGTTGGAATATGTCGAGGCATTTTAGGGAAGCCGCACGGCGGTGCGACGTGCTAGCCAATCTTCTTTACCAGCACCTGGCTCTTCCGGTTCCAGTTGTACTTGCGTTTGCGCGCCTCGGGCAGCCAGTCCGGGTCGACCTGCACAAAGCCGCGCTTGAGAAACCAGTGCATGGTACGCGTGGTCAGCACAAAGATACTTAGCAGCCCCGCCGCCCGTGCACGTTGCTCGATGCGTTTGAGGATTTTTTCTCCATCGCCCTGGCCCTGGCTTTGCGGCGACACCGTCAGGGCCGCCATTTCGGCCGTCTTGCTTTCGGCATAGGGGTAAAGCGCGGCGCAGGCAAAAATCACACCGTCGTGCTCGATGACCGAATACAGCTCGGCGTCCCGCTCGATCTCGGTACGGCCCCGTTTGACCAGCGTGCCGTCATTTTCAAAAGGCTCGATGAGCTGCAGAATGCCGCCCACATCATCCGGCGTGGCTTCACGCAGGTTCTCCAGTTTTTCGTCAATCACCATCGTGCCAATGCCGTCATGGACATACACCTCCAGCAGCAGCGAACCATCCACCGCGAATGGCAGGATGTGGCTGCGTTCGACGCCTGCCTTGCAGGCCTTCACACAATGCTGCAGATAAAAAGCGGTGTCGGTGGGGCGCTCGCCGGGCGTCAGGGTCGATAGCAACTTCTCGGCGGCCGCCAGCGGCAGCTCGGTATCAATCGGGTTGTCTTCGCTTTCGGGTTGCTCGGGATGGATGCGAATGCCGGGTATTTCCGTTAGAAAGACCAGCTTGTCGGCCTGCAGCGCGATGGCAACCGAGGTCGCCACTTCTTCCATCGTGAGGTTGAAAGCCTCGCCGGTCGGCGAAAAGCCAAACGGCGACAACAGCACCATCGCGCCGTGGTCCAGCATGGTTGTGATGCCGGCCACGTCCACCTTGCGCACCAGGCCGGAATGCTGGAAATCAACCCCGTCCATGATGCCCACCGGGCGTGCGGTGATGAAGTTGCCCGAGATCACCCGAACGGTCGCGCCGGCCATGGGTGTATTTGGCAAGCCCTGGCTGAAGGCGGCTTCAATCTCGTAGCGAAGCTGCCCGGCGGCCTCCTGTGCGCAATCCAGCGCGATGCTGTCGGTGATGCGCATGCCGTGCGAATATTTCGCCTGATGCCCCTTCGCCAGAAGCTGCTCATTGACCTGAGGGCGAAAGCCGTGCACCAGCACGATCTTCACACCCATGCTCTGAATAAGCGCCAGGTCCTGCGCAATATGCTGCAGCTTGCCAGCGGCAATCGCCTCTCCGGCGATGCCCACGACGAACGTCTTGCCGCGATGCAGGTGGATATATGGTGCAACCGATCGAAACCAAGGAACGAAAGTGAAATTGAAAACTGCAGACATGGTTTGAACGGTTCTTCATAGAGGATGGACGTGAGAAAAGTGTATCAGTGCACCTCTGGGTGCCAGCGCTTCAGGCATGCCTACCAGGCCGCGCACCATTGTGTGGCGCGCCTCTTGCAGGCAAGGGGCGTGATCCACGCTTGCCTCTTGCGCCGGCGACGGGTATCTTCCCTCCCATGGATAAATTAGCGGCAGGATTTTGGGGTTGCTATTTCGGCACCACCGCCTTGATGCTGGTGGGCTCTGCACTGGCTTACCTGCGCTCGGTGCGCCGCATTGCACGCAACGCAGCGCTGGCGGCGTGCATATCGGGGTTGTTTGTGGTCTCGTTTCTTGGCGGCCTGCCGCTGGCTGGAGACGACGTCGAGTTTCGCTTTCTGGCGCACTTGGCAACAGCTGCCGCCAGCATTCTTTGTTTTTTGCTGTTAAGCGTGCTGGGGGTGTTGAAAATACGCGCTAACCGACGCCGCGCGCGGCTGTGGCTGGGCCTGTGCTGTGCGATCGTTATCGGCGCTGGTTGGCTGGTCTCACCGATCACGTCGCTGTCGTTGGGTCTTTGCACTGCGTTTTTGGTGGGCGCGGTGGCGGTGGCTTTTAGCGTGCGGAGCGCCATGCGTGGAGACCGGCTGGCATGGGCTGCGGTATTGGCCGTGCTGTGCATGCTGGTCGCCCTTGCAGGGTTGGGCTGGATTGCGCTTGACCGCCGGCAGGCGTCCACGCTGGTCCACGTCGTCAGCGCCGTCGCAGCAACGCTTTACCTGGCGACCATGGCGACCATGCTTTGGGCGCGATATTCCTACCTGATCGTATTGCACGAAGTCATGTCGCACGGCCCCAGCTACGACGCTGTCACGCGCATGCGTTCGCATGTCGAAACCGAGCGTATGGTCGATTCGGTGTTTGCCAAGATGCGTGACGACCCGGCCCCGCTAGGTCTGCTGGTCCTGACCATCGTCAACTTTTACGCCCTCAACAAGTTGCATGGCCAGGCTGCGGTCAACCATGCCTTGTTTGTGTCCGGAGGCCGCTTGCGCCGGCTGCTGCCGCCAAACGTGGAAATAGGCCGCCTGGGGCGAAGCGGGTTTGTTCTCATCATGAGAAATTGCCGGGACAGCGGCACCCTGATTGACCTTGCGCGCCTGGCGTCTTCCCGCCTGAGCCGTCCGGTACAGCTCAAGACCAGCGCAGACGCCAAGCGCCTGGAAGCACGCTGCACGGCGTGGGCCGCCGACATGGGCGTTGGCGTATTGATGGTCACGAACCGCGCGATGAGCGGGTCGGAAGCCATCGCATCGGCACGCGCCATGTCGAGAACTGCCGTGAGTTTCACCAGCAGGATCGCCTGGTTGGACCATCCTAGCGGCGAGATTGTGGAGCTGCCGGTGCTTGCGCCTGCCTAGCGATTGAAACTGCGCCGGCGACAGCCGATAATCGAAAGTTTTGAGCCGCTTTCCTTGTCGCTACAGCCACAACACCCATCCTCGCCATCCAGATTCCCATCACGGCCAGTGATCGATTTCCCGGAGTCGCTGCCGGTATCGGGCAAGCGGGACGAAATCACCACCGCCATACAGTCGCACCAGGTGGTGATCGTCTGTGGTGAAACCGGCTCCGGCAAGACAACGCAGTTGCCCAAAATCGCACTGGCTATGGGTCGGGGCAAGCTGAACTACCCGGTGGGTCAGCGTGCAAAGCTCATTGGCCATACGCAGCCAAGGCGGATAGCGGCCTCCAGCGTGGCCAAGCGTATCGCTGAAGAACTGAAAACGCCGCTGGGCGAGGTAGTGGGCTACAAGGTGCGGTTTCAGGACCGCCTGAGCCGCGATGCTTCTGTCAAGCTGATGACGGACGGCATCCTGCTGGCGGAAACACAAACCGATCCGCTGCTCAATGCCTATGACACGCTCATCATTGATGAAGCCCATGAGCGCAGCCTGAATATCGACTTTTTGCTGGGCTTTGTGCGGCAGCTGCTACCGCGCCGGCCGGACCTGAAGGTCATCATCACGTCGGCCACCATCGACGCACAGCGCTTTGCAAATTACTTCGAGTCAGCCAAGGGGCCGGCACCTGTCATCATGGTGTCAGGCCGGATGTTTCCAGTCGAGCAACGCTGGCGGCCTTTTGAAGAATCGCGCGACCATGACCTCAACGACGCCATCGCCGACGCTGTGGACGAGTTGTGGGCCAGCCCGCACAACGCGGGCGATATCCTGGTCTTCCTGCCTGGCGAGCGCGAGATCCGCGAAGCTGCCGACCACTTACGAAAGCACCTCGCCCATCAGCCCCTGAATCGCCATGCGGAGGTGTTGCCACTGTTCGCCCGTCTGAGCCAGGCCGAACAAGACCGAATTTTTGACGGGCACAGCGGGCGCCGGGTTGTGCTGGCCACCAATGTGGCCGAGACCTCACTCACTGTTCCGGGTATCCGATTTGTCATTGACGCTGGAACCGCGAGGGTCAAGCGCTACAGTTTCAGGAGCAAGGTCGAGCAGCTGATGGTTGAGCCGGTGTCGCAGGCAGCGGCCAATCAGCGTGCCGGTCGTTGCGGCCGCGTTGCTGACGGTATCTGCATACGCTTGTACGACGAACAGGATTTTGCCGGCAGGCCACGTTTCACCGATCCTGAAATCCTGCGCAGCTCGCTGGCTGCCGTCATCTTGAGGATGAAAGCACTGCGCCTTGGCGCGGTTGAAGATTTTGCGTTCATCGAGCCGCCACAGCGCCGCGCGATTGCCGACGGTTATCAATTGCTGGCCGAGCTGGGCGCGGTGGATGAGCAGAATGAGCTCACACCCGTTGGCACTAACCTGGCAAGGCTGCCACTGGACCCTCGCATCGGTCGCATGATTCTGGAGGCCCGGGACCGTAGCTCCCTCGACGAGGTGCTGGTAATTGCCAGTGCGCTAAGCGTGCAGGATGTGCGTGACCGGCCGATCGACAAGCAGGCACAGGCCGATCAGCAGCACGCCAAGTTCGATGATGAGAAAAGCGAATTCAGCAGCTATTTGAAGTTGTGGAAATGGCTGGATGTCAGCCGCGGCGGACACGGCACCGAGCACAAGCTGTCAAACCGCCAGTATGAAAACCTGCTGCGCGAGAACTACGTCAATATCCGGCGGGTGCGTGAATGGCGCGACATCCATTCGCAGCTGCATGCCGTGGTCGGCGAGCAGAAATGGGTGCTCAATGACAAGCCTGCGAGCTATGAGCAGCTTCACTTGTCCATGTTGTGCGGCTTGCTGGGCAACATCGGCTGCAAGAGCGAAGAAGCACCCTCAGCCCCGCGCCCCGGTGCCGAGCGGACGAGCTCGGGACAGGGCGAGTACCTGGGCGCGCGCGGTATCAAGTTTTTCCCGCACCCTGGTGCCAAGCTGAGCAAGAGGCCGGGGCGCTGGATTGTTGCGGCCGAACTGGTCGAGACCACGCGCCTGTTCGGGCGGGGCATTGCCAACATCGACCCGGCCTGGATCGAACAGGTTGCCGGGCATTTGCTGAAAAAGCAGTTGCTGGACCCGCACTGGGAAAAGAAGGCGGCCCAGGTCACTGCCCTGGAGAGGGCCACGCTGTATGGCTTGACGGTCTATAGCGGCAGGCGTGCCAATTTTGGCCGGGTAGACCCCGCCGCCGCGCGAGAAGTCTTCATTCGGGAGGCCCTGGTTGCCGGCAACTGGGACACCCGCCTGCCGTTTCTGGCCGCCAATCAAAAGCTCGTCGGCAGCGTGCAGGAGCTGGAGCACAAGGCGCGCCGGCAGGATGTACTGGTGGATGAAGAGCTGATCTACGCCTTTTATGACCAACACCTGCCCGCCAGCATCTGCAGCGGTGTCGGGTGCGAGAGCTGGTACAAGGAAGAAGCCCGGCGCCAGCCGAAACTGCTCTTTATGACGCAAGAAGAGCTGATGCGTCATGAAGCGAGCGGCATCACCTCACAGGCGTTTCCGCGCACCTTGCGAATGGGCGGCGTCGATTGCCCGGTGGCCTACCTGCATGAGCCCGGCGACGCGAAAGACGGCCTCACTGTGGATGTGCCGCTTTTTGCGCTGAACCAGGTCAATGAAGAGCGCTGTGAATGGCTGGTTCCCGGCATGCTGAAGGACAAGGTACAGGCGTTGCTCAAGACACTGCATCAGCGGCCACGCTCCCGGCTGGTGCCATTGCCTGAAACCGCTGCCCGCATGGCCGAACAGCTCAACCAGCCGCAGACATTCGGCACCGGCTCGTTGACAGACGCGCTGCTCAAGCTGGTGCGGGATGCCACGTCGGTGGACGTCAAACGCGGCGACATCAAGCTGGAGATGCTTCCCCCGCATCTGTTCATGAACGTGCGTGTGGTGGATGACAATGGCCGGCAGATGGGCATGGGCCGCAACATTGGAGCGCTGAAGGCCGAACTGGGCACGCAGGCAAGAGGTGCATTCCAGGCGCTGGCCGTTTTGAAAGGCGCGACGCCGTCAGGGCCTGTTGATGCCGTCTCTGGTGAGCCAAGCAAGAAAAATGAATCAAATAGGCCTCTAGCCCAGAACCTGCGAGGGCTAGTAGCTCCTGAAATCGTAGCAAAATCAACATCTGGACCAGCGACCGTCAGCGTACCGAAAGCGCCCGCACGCTACACCAGCTGGGCCTTCGGGGAGCTGCCCGAACTGATGGAGATACGCAAGGGCAACCAGACGCTGATCGGGTTTCCAGCGCTGATCGACCTGGGATTAGAGGGTGGTGGCGCCGTCACCATTGAGGTGTTTGACGAGCCGGCGCTTGCCGCGCTGCGTCACCGTACAGGCTTGCGTCGGCTTTTTTCGCTTCAGATCAGGGAGACGTTGAAGCACCTGGAGAAAAACCTGCCAGAGCTGCAGAAAATGGCGACGCAGTTCATGCTGGTGGGACGCGGCCCGGACAACTCGGGCGGAGGAACTCTGGAAGAGCTGCGGGCGCAGATCATCGAGGTCTCACTCGACCGCGCATTTTTAACCGATCCCCTGCCCAGCACTGAGGCCGAATTCAGCAAGCGTGTGGAAGACGGTCGCGCGCGGCTGACGCTGATCGCGCAGGAAGTGGCGCGTCTCGCGGCTGCGATCCTTGCCGAGCACGCCGTTGCCCAGCGCAAGATCAAGGAGACGCGTAACGCGGCAGAAGCAGTGACCGACACCGCGCAGCAACTGCAGCGGCTGGTGCCCAAGACATTTTTGACCGCCACGCCTTACGCCCAGCTCCAGCACTTTCCGCGCTACCTGAAAGCGATTACCTTGCGGCTGGAAAAATGGCGCAGCGACCCCGCCCGAGATACTGCACGCATGGCGGAGGTCAAACCCCAGGAGCAGCGTTACTGGCGTTTGTTTGCCGAACGCAAGGGCAGGGCAGACGCAAGGATGCAGGAATTTCGCTGGCTGCTGGAAGAACTGCGGGTCAGCCTCTTTGCGCAAGAGCTAAGGACCCCACAACCAGTTAGCCTGAAGCGACTGGACAAGGTCTGGGCGCAGCTGAGCAGCTAGCTGGCGGTGCAGGCCGGCGCTCGAAACGGTAACGTGAAGCTACTGTCGCCAGGCGTCAAAAAGGCTTTGCAACGCTGGTTTGCAAAGCCTTTTTTCATTCCGCCTCAATGGTGAGGCCGACGGACCTGACGTCTAGATTCGGCCCATCAACAGCAGGACGATCAAAATGATGACCACCAGGCCAAGACCGCCACTAGGACCGTAGCCCCAACTTTTGCTGTGACCCCAGGTCGGCAGGGCACCCACGAGAATCAAGATAAGCACGATGAGAAGAATGAGGGAAATTGACATGAAGGCTCCTTGTTATGTGAGCCTATTGTTGATGCTGTAGAGGTAGCCCGCCAGCAGGCACAAAGCGCAACGGCTCGTCATCCAAAGCGGACAGCTGTGCTTACAGGCTGGAAAGCTTTTGCAGTGCGGCCTGCAGCGTCTCATCCTTTTTGGCGAAGCAAAAGCGCACGACGCGCTGGTCAAGGCCGCTGCTATAGAAAGCAGACAAAGGGATGGCCGCAACGCCAAGCTCTGTCGTCAGCCACTTGCAAAAGTCTGCCTCGTTCAGATCGGTCACTTCCGAGATGTCAACGCACTGGAAATAACTGCCCTCACTGGGCAGCAACCTGAGGCGCGTTTTCGCAAGCCCCTGCCGAAACAGGTCTCTCTTGCGTTGGTAGAAAACGGGCAGGTCCAGGTAAGGGCGCTCATCTGCCATGTAGCTTGCCAGACCATGCTGCACGGGTGTGTTGACGGTAAAGACATTGAACTGATGCACCTTGCGGAATTCGGTCGTGAGTTCGACGGGTGCCGCAACATAGCCGACCTTCCACCCGGTCACGTGATAAGTCTTGCCAAAACTGCTGACGATAAATGCGCGTGCCGCCAAGCCAGGAAATCGAATCGCGCTCTCATGGCGCCGACCCTTGTCGGCATCAAAAACCATGTGCTCGTACACCTCGTCACTGATGAGGAAAATGTCGGTCGGTGCCAGGATTTCCTGCAGCCTGAGCATGTCGGCTTCGGTCCACACGGTTGCACTGGGGTTGTGCGGCGAATTGATCACGATGGCGCGGGTCTTGGACGTGATGGCCGCAGCGATCTTGTCGAAATCGGGCCGGAAGGTGCCCGGCGTCAGCGGAAGGCTCACCACCACGCCGCCGGCCAGCTGGATGTTCGGGATATAACTGTCGTAGCAGGGCTCCAACACAATGACCTCATCGCCCGGGTGCACCACGGCCAGTATGGCAGTGATGATGGCCTGCGTGGCGCCTGCGGTGACGGTGATCTCGGTGTTGGCGTTGTAGTGGCGGCCATACATCCTGGAGAGCTTGGCCGAAATGGCCTCGCGCAACACGGGAACGCCAGCCATTGGCGGGTACTGGTTAAAGCCTTGGCTCATCGCGCTGCTGACAGCCTCAACCAGTTGCGGGTCACAGTCGAAATCGGGAAAGCCTTGGCCCAGGTTGATCGCGCCTTTCTCCGCCGCCAGCGTTGACATGACGGTGAAGATGGTGGTGCCGACTGCGGGCAGCTTGCTGATCATTGCAGGCGTCCTTGGCAAGCTACCGGCGGTGCCGTCACTCAGGCCCATGTTTGCGTCATGCCCTTGCGATGATGTGCCGCGGGCCAGTGAGGCGGAGGTCTGCAGGTTCATAGGTCAAACTCGTTGAGATGGCCAGCCATGGCCTTGCTGATGAGGGAGCGGTCAAGCTTGTCGCTAAGCAACTCGGCAAACTTGTAAACAAAATTGCGCAGGTAGGCGCTGCGCTTGAAGGCGATTCGCGCCACATTGGGGCCGAAGAGATGGCCTGCCGGAATAGCCACCAAGTCGGAGTTGGTGCCATCGTCCCGCATTGCCATTTCAGCCACGATGCCAACACCAAGCCCCAGCCGCACATAGGTCTTGATCACGTCAGAGTCAATTGCTTCCAGCGCCACACGGGGCTGAAGCCGTCTGGCGGCAAACGCCAGGTCAATCTTGGTGCGGCCTGTGAATGACGGGTGGTAGGTGATCAAGGGTTCTTCAGCCAGGTCTTCCAGTGTGATGCCGTCCTTTCCACACAAGTGGTGGCCGACCGGGAGCACCAGCATATGCTGCCATTCATAGCAGGGCAAGGTCACCAGTTCGCTGTATTGCGCAAGTGATTCGGTGGCGATTCCGACCTCAGCGACCTCGTCAATCACCATCTTGGCGACCTGGTCGGGCGACCCCTGATGGAGGCTGACATTTACTTTGGGGAAAGTCTCCCGCAACCTTGCAACCGGCTGCGGCAATACATACCGGGCCTGCGTGTGGGTGGTGGCAATGGACAGGGTGCCATTGTCCTGCGCCGAAAACTGCTCCCCGATCCGCCGCAGGTTGCCGACTTCACGCATGATCAACTCGATGCTTTTGAGCACATGTTCGCCTGGCTCTGTCACCCGTTTGAGCCGCTTGCCGTGCCGGGCAAAAATCTCTACACCGAGCTCCTCCTCCAGCTCAATGATCGCCTTGGAAACGCCGGGCTGTGAGGTATGTAGCGAGCGGGCGGTTTCGGTCAGGTTGAGGTTTCGCCGAACGGCTTCCTGAACGAATCGGAATTGATGAAGGTTCATATCAAAAAGCGGCTAATAGTTCTTTTTATTATGCATTTTCTTTGGATCTGAGCGTTGGAACCCAATACCGAGAGCAGCCATAGCCACACCCCAGCGGCTCAAGCCTCAACCGGTGCCAGCGCAATGTCTGCCATCAGAGCGACCAGTGCAGGGTTTTCTCCTGCCGTTGCCATCAATTCGATGTTGACGTCGGGGTAAGCGGCTCGAAGCTCGCCGACCAGCAGGGGCAGGTCTTCGCGAGCATGCTTGCCCACGCCTAAAAACAATGGAAAAACCCGGATGGAGCGTGAGCCCGTAGCGATCAGATCGGTGGCAGCGGTGCGCAGGTCAGGTTCGCACAGTTCCAGGTAGGCGCATCTGACGGCGGCATCAGGCTCGCGCTCCCGGATGGTCTGGGCTACCGCTTCAATTGGCAGCCGCCACAGGGCATCGCGCGAGCCATGTGCAAACAAAACGATACTTTTCTTGCCATGGCTGGCAGGTGTGGCTGGGTGGCCGGCTTGTTCAGGCATGGCAAAAATCGAAGTAGACGATAAAAAAGTGGCCGCAAATGGCG
Organism: Polaromonas sp.; assembly: GCA_028291985.1. Classification (GTDB taxonomy): domain Bacteria; phylum Pseudomonadota; class Gammaproteobacteria; order Burkholderiales; family Burkholderiaceae_C; genus Polaromonas. The sequence goes on from JAQGNE010000061.1 coordinate 18,137, forward strand.
TCAGCGCCGGATAACCAGCCAGCCGAAGGCGCCGAGCGAAATCGCCATGTACAGCATGCCGGGAGCTGCGGCAGCAAGCCAGGGCTGCCAGTTTTTCAGGTTGCCGATATAACCAAAGACATTGTTGAGCAGGAAGAAACTGATGCCGATCATGACGCCGGCAAAAACATACGCCGTTATTCCGCCAGACCTGAAGTGTAGGTAGGCAAAAGGCAGGGCCAAAATCACCATGACAAGGCAGCTCAGCGGGTAAAACACTTTCTTCCAGAACTCGATTTCATAGCGCTGAGCGCTCTGGTCGTTAGCCTCAAGATGCTGTATGTAATTGAACAGGTCAAGGGTCCCCATGCGGTCTGGCCGTAACAATGCGACGGAGACCATTTCTTCCGTGATGTCGGTTGGCCAGCGGAAGGTTTCAAAATCTCCGCGGGTCACCTGAGCGCTGGTGTTGGGTGCAGGCGTTTTGCCCTGACCGGTGGCGGGCGGAAACTCCGACCGGCTTGCCCGTTGCAGGATCCATGAGTTGTCGTTGCCGAAAGTCGCTGACGGCGCTTGCGTGATCGACACCATCGATCCGGTGTTATCAAATTCGAAAATACGCACGCCCTGCATCTCGCTGCGTGAAGACAGTACCTTGATGTTGGCCACATAGGTGTTGTAGCGTTGTTTCTCTTTCAGCCACGCACCGGTTTGTCCCACCGTGATCCGGCTCTGGTAGCGACCTTTCAGTAACTGGGCGGTACGCTCGCTGGCCGGCGCCAGGTATTCGCCAACCGCAAAGCTCAGCACCACGAAGAAGCCGCCCAATACCAGCAGCAGTGAAAGAGCGCGCCAGGGGTCCAGCCCGCTGGTGCGCAGGATGGTGTATTCAGAGCTCTGCGCCAGGCGGGACATCACAAAAATGGTGCCAATCAGGACAGAGATGGGTAGCAGCTCGTACAGATGGTTGGGCACCAGCAGCGTCACATACAAAAGGGCGTGCTTTATTTGATAGGTGTCAGTCGCTCCTGCAAGACCGCTGCTTTTGCCGAGGTATTGCAACTCATCAACCAGATCAAAGAACATGAACAAGGCCAGAAAGCCAAGCGCCACCAGTGCAATGGAGACTAGTACCTCGCCATAGATCAGGCGCCGTATGGTTTTCATGCCGCACTCCGCTGAGGGTTGAGAGGGTCGCTACGTCGCCCCGCCCTGAAAGTCCAGTTCGAGTTGCGCTTGAAAAGCCACGCTACCGCAGCGAGCAGGATGCCGCCGTGTAACGCAAGCAGAAAATGGCTGAAACTGATGAGGCCAACAAACACCCAGCTTTGACCGAGGCTGAGCAAATTGTTGTACACGACAAACGTCAGCAGCACCAGGATCATGTTTCCGCCGCGCCCGCCACGCGGGTTGACGCTGGCAAGCGCCACTGCAAGCACCACAAAATTGATGGCTGAAAAAACGAGACCCAGTCGCCATGCCAGCTCGCTCAGGTTGGCCCGATTTGGATCGCGTATCAGGCTCTGTGTGGACATCAGTTTTGCCGCAGTGAAACCAGCCGCTAGCGGTGCGGTTTCTCCGGTTTTGGCACCGTAGACTGCAAATTCGCTGATCTTCAAGGACGGTTTTCCAGCCACGCTCTCGACCCGCTGACCGTTTTCCAGCAGCAGCACCTGGTCACGGCCGTGGGTTTCTATGCGCCCTGAACGTGCGGTCGTGACAGAGCTTTTGCCGTTTTCATTGGACGCAATAAACACATTGGTGCTTGCCTTGTCGCCGCCGGAGGTGTCGCGGTCGATAAAGAAAACGCGGTTGCCGCTGGAGGACTCCTGAAACTGGCCTGGTGCTATTCGATCGAGGTCACTGCGGCTTTCAAACCGCTCCCGCATATCCTGCGTTTGCTGGTTGGTCCAGGGCCATACAAAGAGCGAGAGCAATGCAATGATCAGCAGTACGGGCCAGGCAAACCGGAAGAGCGGACGCAGAAAAACGGACAGCCCCTGGCCGCAGGTGAACCAGACCACCATTTCACTGTCCCTGTACATGCGGGACAACGTACCAACCATGGCAACAAAGAGCGACAACGTGAGAATGGTAGGGAGACGCCCGAGCCCGGAGTAGGCCATGTACAAAACCACATCCTGCGGGTTGATGTAGCCCCGGGAAGCCTGGCCCAGCGCACGTATCAGCACGATGGTCATCACGATGGTTATCAAAATAACCAGGGTGGCACCGAAGCTGCGTGCCAGCTCCTTGCGTATGGAAGATTGGAATAACATTGACTAGCGAGGAACCACAGCGTTTACGGTTTGGATCTTCATATCGGCGTTCAAATTATTCTTGCAGGAAAAACATTCAATTATGGACTTTGAGCTTAAAACATCGAGCCGTTCCCGCGTCTGCGCTGAAAAGTACGATGCGCTGATCGTGCTGGTCCCGCAGGATATGGTTGCTGGTGATGATGCGGCGTCCATGCTGGCTGCGTCTGCGGTAAGGGCTGGCGACCTTGAATGCAAGCCCGGCAAGCTGCTGACCACCTACAAGGCAGTAGGTATCTCTGCAAAACGCGTGGTGCTGGTCGGCGCTGGCGACGCCAGCCCGAAGAGTCTCCGGTCAGCCATGGCGGCAGCTGTCAACGCCTTGAAAACCGCGAATGTAAAAACGGTACTGGTTTCCCTTAATGCCCTTCATGCGGTGACAGACCGGGTGCTGCAGGCTGCGGTAGTCGCCTGTGCCGACGCCGCCTATGCCTACAGCACCACCAAGCCAAGCAGCACCGCTTCAAAGCTTGGCAAGGTCACCTTTGCTACTTCGGACGCAGCGATGGTTCAGGCCGGGTTTGACAAGGGATTGGCGCTGGTCAAAGGCATTGAGCTTGCAAAAGAATGGGCGAATCGCCCCGCGAACTACGCCACGCCAGTGCTTTTGGCGGGCGCGGCTAAAGAATTGGGAAAGCTGCCGGGGTTGAAGGCAGAAATACTTGGCTCCAAGGAAATTGCCAAACTGGGCATGGGCGCTTTCCTGGCAGTATCAAGAGGCTCTGATGAACCGCCACGGTTCATCGTGCTTCGCTACGATGGGTGTGCCAAGGCCGAGGCGCCTGTGGTGCTGATCGGCAAGGGCATAACGTTCGACACCGGTGGCATCTCAATCAAGCCTGCTGCCGAAATGGACGAGATGAAGTTTGATATGTGCGGCGCAGCGAGTGTGTTGGGAACGTTCCGCGCGCTGGCAGACCTGAAACCTGCCATCAACGTCGTCGGCCTCATACCCGCTTGTGAAAACATGCCGGACGGGCGCTCTGTCAAACCTGGCGATGTGGTCACCAGCATGAGTGGACAAACCATCGAAATTTTGAATACCGACGCTGAGGGCCGTCTGGTGCTTTGCGACGCATTGACTTACGCCGAACGCTTCAAACCCCGGGCCGTAGTAGACATCGCAACCCTTACCGGCGCGTGCGTCGTCGCACTGGGGGGCGTACGAAGCGGGCTTTTCGCCGGTGACGATCAACTGGGCCAGGCACTCATGGATGCGGGCGAATCGTCGCTTGACCTGTGCTGGCGCATGCCGCTGGATGATGAGTATGCCGAAGGCCTGAAAACCAATTTTGCCGACGTTGCGAATGTGGCGGGAAGAGCCGGCGGCGCGGTAACGGCAGCGAAGTTCCTGCAGCGCTTTTCGTCCAAGTTTTCATGGGCCCACCTTGATATTGCCGGAACGGCGTGGAAGGGTGGCGCTGCAAAGGGGGCAACTGGCCGTCCGGTGCCATTGCTTGTCGACTATCTGTTGGGCCAGGCAACGATGCCAGTACCGCTCAATGTCAACGTGAAAGCCCGCGTCGCCAAGACGCGTCCGGTGCCCAAAACCAGGCAGGCATGACCGAGATAGCTTTCCATTTCAATGTGAGCGACAAGCTGGCATACAGCTGCCGGCTGATTCGCAAAGCTTATGCGTTCGGCGTAAAAGTCCTGGTGACTGCCGAGACGCCAGATCTTGTAATGCTTGACGAGCTGCTCTGGACTTTCTCCGCTGCAGAGTTCATTCCACACGCCTTGCTGAATCGAGAGAATTCGCTTGCCGTTGCCCAGACTCCGGTACTGTTGACGCAAGCGCCGGATGCGTGCCCTCACCATCAAGTTCTTGTCAATTTAAGCCAGGGCCTGCCGGCCACATTTGAACGCTTCGAGAGATTGATCGAGGTTGTGAGCAGTGAAAAAGAAGATCGTCTGGCTGCACGTGCGCGGTGGAAGCATTACGCTGACCGCGGCTATGTGCTGGAACGCCATGATCGCTCGGCCGCACAGGGCGCAGCATGAGCAACGCATCCATCCCACCGCGCTTTGTCCCGACCTTGACCGAGGTGGTATATGCCTCCGCCCACCCTTCATCGCATCCTCAGCAGCAGGGCACCAACTCATCGGTGCTCATAGAGGCGGAGCTAGTAGAGCGGCTCATGCAGCGCGTTGACCTGGTGCTTGAAAGGCGTTTGCGCGAGGTCGTGGGTCAACTGATACTGGCACATACCCAAGCGCTGGGTCCGCAATTACGCGACGAGATTGAACTGGTTGTCAGGGAGTCCGTCCGGCAAGCGGTATCCCAAGAGCTCGCCACAGGTCAGACGGGACTTGGCCAGGAGTGACATGTCATCCAGGGATAGATATCGACCGGAACGGCCAGCGGCTTCATAAGCTCGTCAATTCCTCGGGTAAACGCGCTTATCCGGAATTGACCTAGGGCCGTTGCTAATGGTCTGGGCGCAGAAATTGCGTTAACTTCTCGCCGTTGAGCAAAAAAATGATGTTCTCAACCTTTAACGGTAATTTCTAATCGGAGTGATTTATGCAAATGAAATTAAAGCTGACTGTCGCAGCAGCATTGGCAACATTGGCTGGTATGGCGTCGGCGCAAGATATGGTCGTCAAAATCGGCCACGTCGCCCCACTGTCCGGATCGCAGGCCCACTACGGGAAGGACAATGAAAACGGCGTGCGCATGGCGATTGAAGACCTCAATGCCCAAAATGTGGTGATTGGTGGCAAGAAGGTTAAATTTGAAATCGTTGCCGAAGATGATGCCGCTGATCCAAAGCAGGGCACTGCTGCTGCACAAAAACTGTGCGACTCCAAGGTCGCGGGCGTAGTTGGCCATTTGAATTCGGGCACTACCATTCCCGCGTCCAAGGTTTATAACGATTGCGGCATCCCGCACATCACCGGCGCCGCTACCAACCCCAACCTGACCAAGCCAGGTTACAAAACCACCTACCGCATCATTGCCAATGACAACGCCCTGGGCGCTGGTCTGGCCTTTTATGCCACTGACGCGCTGAAGCTTAAAAACGTGGCCATCATCGATGACCGCACGGCTTACGGCCAGGGCGTGGCAGATGTATTCAAGAAAACGGCTCTGTCAAAAGGCATGAAAGTGGTCGATGAGCAATTCACCACCGACAAGGCTACCGACTTCATGGCTATCCTGACTGCCGTCAAATCGAAGAACCCGGACGCTATTTTCTTCGGCGGCATGGACCCGCAAGCCGGCCCGATGCTTCGCCAGATGGAGCAGCTTGGCATGAGCAACGTCAAGTACTTCGGCGGTGACGGCATCTGCACCGCAGAGATCGCCAAGCTCGCTGCCGGCGCAAAAACCATCGGTAACGTGGTTTGCGCTGAAGGCGGTGCGTCGCTTTCGAAAATGCCTGGCGGTGAAGCCTGGAAGAAGCGTTACGACGCCAAGTACCCCAACCAGTTCCAGGTCTACAGCCCTTACACCTACGACGCCACATTTGTTCTGGTTGACGCCATGAAGCGCGCCAATTCAACCGATCCAAAGGTCTACACCGCGGAGCTGGCCAAAACCAACCTCAAAGGCGTGACCACCACGATCGCGTTCGAACCTACGGGCGAACTGAAAAACCCGGCCATCACCCTGTACGTGTACAAAGACGGCAAGAAGTCTCCTCTGAACTAAATTCGAAACCAGTTTTCAGGTTTCAGAAAAGTCGCCGCAAGGCGGCTTTTTTTTGGGCGAAAACAGCTGCGGCCATAGCAACGAATGGCTATCGGACAAATACGTCGCCCACAAAAAAGCCCAGGCATGCTGGGCTTTCAGGAGCGCTTGCTAATGCGTGGAAACTCGCATCAACTCTACTTTTTGGCGGAAGAGGCGGGATTCGAACCCGCGGTAGGTTTAACCCTACGCACGCTTTCCAGGCGTGTGACTTAAACCGCTCATCCACCCTTCCGCGAAGCCTCTGATTGTATCAGTGGAGAAGGGGGTTTTCAAAACAGTTGGGCAACAGGACGACGAGCGGATCAGGTAGCGGAAGACGAATTTGCAAAAACCCGTCCGGCCATTCGGACATGTCACGCGTTCGTGGTACGACGCCCGGTGCGGGGTGCTTCAGCGTGATCTCAGGTGGCGGGACTTCTGACGCGGTTCTCGCTGAGCTGCTCAAGCGTGACAGAGGACAGTGCTGCCGAATGGGTAGCCTCCAGCACGACGGGCGGCGCGATGCCTGCCAATAACGCTTCGCGCCAACGATTGACGCAAAGACACCAGCGATCGCCTGACTTCAGGCCCGCGAACCTGTGGTCGGGACGCGGTGTCACAAGGTCATTGCCGCGGGCTTTCGAAAACGCAAGGAAAGCGCTGGTCACGCGAACGCAGACGAGGTGTGAACCCTGATCAGACGCATCGGTATTGCAGCATCCGTCACGAAAATACCCGGTGAGTGGATCGTAGGAGCAGGGAACCAGTTCGGTACCCAAAACGTTCATGGCATCCATGTCTAGACTTCTGATAGTTGATGCCTGTTAAACCTTGTTGGCGCCGACCATCTTCATGGCGGAACTGATGAGGGTTGAAACCTCGGTCATGTTGCTCGGCACAATCAGCGTCGTGGTCGCGTCAGCAGCAACTTTGGAGAACGCCTCGACCGCTTTTTCGGCCACTTTCAACTGCACCGCCTGTTCGCCACCGGGCTGCCGGATTGCCGATGCCACGAGCTCGATGGCCTTGGCATTGGCATCAGCTACCGCCATGATGGCAGCGGCTTCGCCCTGGGCATTGTTGATCGCAGCCAGTTTCTCGCCCTCCGAGCGTGCGATGAAAGCCTCTCTTTCGCCAGTCGCAATATTGATCTGCTCCTGCCGGCGACCTTCGGATGCCGCTATAAGGGCGCGTTTCTCGCGCTCTGCCGTGATCTGGGACTGCATGGCATGCAGGATTTCTTTCGGGGGCGTAAGGTCCTTTATCTCATAGCGCAAAACTTTGACGCCCCAGTTCAAAGCCGCCTCGTCGATTGCCGCCACCACTTGCGCGTTGATGATGTCTCGCTCCTCGAACGTCTTGTCCAGTTCAAGCTTGCCGATGACGGAACGCAGCGATGTCTGCGCCAGCTGCGTTACCGCGACGATGTAGTTTGAAGAACCGTAACTTGCACGCATGGGGTCGGTTACTTGAAAGTACAGGATGCCATCAACCTGTAGTTGGGTGTTGTCACGGGTGATGCAAACCTGGCTCGGGACATCCAGTGGAATCTCTTTCAAGCTATGTTTATAGGCAACCTTGTCGATAAACGGCACGAGGAAATTCAGTCCGGGGGTCAGGGCGCCGTGGTACTTGCCCAGCCGTTCGACCACCCAGGCATTTTGTTGCGGAACCACCTTGACGCTTCGCACAATGAAGATAACTGCCACCACAACAATGACAAGGGCTATTTCCATACAATTTTCTCCAGTTAGTTCGGCAATGGGCGGCGCGATGTGCCTCCGCTTCGGCAGTGGCCAGATGGCCGATCACAGTTTTTCGAGGATCAGGCGGTTGCCCATCATTTGCTTGATGCGGTAAGCGCCGGTGGGCTGGTATCCACCGGTCGTATCAGCCGGCAGCGCCGTCCAGTTAGCGCCGCGGTACTTCACCGTTGCCGTCCCATCGCTATTCCAGTGCCCAACCTCTATCGATTCGCCGATATCGATATGGACATCCCGATTTGCATTGGCCGGCTCTGCCTGTGGTGCCTTGGACTTGAACCAGTGCCACACGGCCACCGCGCCACCGCCCACAACCGCTGCGGTCATCAGCTGGCCGGTCAACCCCATGCCGAGATGGGCCGCTAGTGCAGCGGCCGCCATGCCGATACTCAGCATCAACAGGTAAAAGGTGCCGGTTGCCAGTTCGATGGCGACCATGACACCTGCCGATATCCACCAAAGCGTTGATTCCGCCATTGAGTTTCCTTTGTCGAGCTTGTGCGACATTTTGAGGCAATTCGGCAGCCATGCCGGGGCATAACGCATTATTTCCGTACACTTCCGACATTCTTGCAAGCCCTGCCTGCTGTTATTGATGCGCACCCGCGTGAAAGTGTCGAGCACCCATGAAATTTCGCTTCCCAATCGTCATCATCGACGAAGACTTCCGCTCTGAAAATTCCTCCGGCCTGGGCATACGTGCGCTGGCGCAGGCCATCGAAACTGAAGGCTTCGAAGTGCTAGGCGTGACCAGCTACGGCGACTTGTCGCAGTTTGCGCAACAGCAAAGCCGGGCAAGCGCGTTTATTTTGTCCATCGACGACGAGGAGTTCAGCCCTGGTCCTGATCTTGACCCCGCTGTGCTCAATCTGCGCAACTTCATCGAGGAAGTGCGGCGGAAAAACCTTGACGTGCCGATTTATGTGTATGGAGAAACGAAAACTTCCCGTCATATCCCCAATGACATCCTGCGCGAACTGCACGGATTCATTCACATGTTCGAGGACACGCCGGAATTTGTGGCACGGCACATCCTGCGTGAAGCCAAAAGCTATTTGGAAGGCGTGCAGCCACCATTCTTCAAAGCCTTGCTTGACTATGCTGAGGATGGCTCATATTCGTGGCATTGCCCGGGACACTCGGGCGGCGTTGCATTCCTGAAAAGCCCTGTCGGCCAGATGTACCACCAGTTCTACGGTGAAAACATGTTGCGGGCCGACGTATGCAATGCTGTTGAAGAACTTGGGCAATTGCTTGACCATGACGGTGCCATCGGCGCCAGTGAGCGCAATGCAGCGCGTATTTTCAATGCCGACCACTGCTTTTTTGTGACCAATGGCACCTCTACCAGCAACAAGATGGTGTGGCATCACACGGTTGCGCCTGGCGATGTTGTCGTCGTTGACCGCAACTGCCACAAGTCGATCCTGCATGCCATCATCATGACGGGCTCGATTCCGGTTTTTCTCAAGCCTACCCGCAACCATTTCGGCATCATCGGCCCGATTCCCCAGAGCGAATTCGAACCTGACGCCATCCGGGCAAAGATCCGGGCCAATCCGCTGCTCGCCCATGTCGATGCCGAGACCGTGATGCCTCGCGTGCTGACACTCACCCAGTCAACCTATGACGGCGTGCTGTACAACACCGAAACCATCAAGGGCATGCTCGACGGCTATGTAGACAACCTGCATTTTGATGAGGCATGGCTTCCGCATGCGGCCTTTCATCCGTTTTATGGCACCTACCATTCGATGGGAAAAAAGCGCATACGGCCGAAGGATGCGGTGGTCTATGCCACCCAGTCCATCCACAAGCTGCTGGCCGGCATCAGCCAGGCCAGCCATGTGCTGGTGCAGGACTCGCAAAACTTCAAGCTCGACAGGCACCTCTTCAACGAGGCATACCTGATGCACACCTCTACCTCGCCTCAGTACAGCATCATCGCCAGCTGCGATGTGGCCGCCGCGATGATGGAGCCGCCCGGGGGCACCGCGCTGGTAGAAGAAAGCATTGCCGAAGCACTGGACTTTCGCCGGGCCATGCGCAAGATTGACGAGGAATACGGCACCGACTGGTGGTTCAAGGTCTGGGGTCCTGACAAGCTGGTGGAAGAGGGCATTGGAGAAGCCAAGGACTGGATCATCAAAGGCGAGTCACGCAGCGCCAAGACCGCCAAAAACGGCGCGAACAACTGGCACGGGTTCGGCCAGATGGCAACCGGATTCAACATGCTGGACCCGATCAAGTCCACCATCGTCACGCCGGGTCTGGACCTGAATGGCAAGTTTGCCAAGTCGGGCATTCCTGCCAGCATCGTGACCAAATTTCTGGCCGAGCATGGTGTGATCGTGGAAAAGACGGGGCTTTACAGCTTCTTCATCATGTTCACCATCGGCATCACCAAAGGCCGCTGGAACACCTTGCTGACCGGATTGCAACAGTTCAAGGACGATTACGCCAAGAACCAGCCGATGTGGCGCATCCTGCCAGAGTTCTGCCAGAAGTTTCCCCGCTACGAGCGTATGGGCCTGGCCGACCTTTGCCAGCATATTCATACCCTGTATGCCAAATACGACATCGCGCGCCTCACCACCGAGGTTTACCAAAGCGATCTGAAGCCGGCGATGAAACCCAGCGATGCCTATGCCTATATCGCGCAACGCAAGACCGAAAGGGTTGAAATCGACCAGCTGGAAGGCCGCATCACGGTGGGACTGGTCACGCCTTACCCGCCTGGTATTCCGCTGCTGATTCCGGGTGAGGTTTTCAACCGAAAAATTGTTGACTACCTTAAATTTGCGCGCGAGTTCAATATGCAGTGCCCGGGTTTTGAAACCGATATTCATGGCCTTGTCGAAATGGTCGATGCCAAGGGGAAAACCCGTTACTACGCTGACTGTGTAGCCAAAGACGCGTGACATGCCGGGCGACCGGCCGCCGTCGCCCCGTCGTTAGCGGGTTTGGCTCAACTGGCGCGCCCGACTTTCAAACCAGCCTTATGTCCGCCTAAACAGCCTCGCGCATGAAGCTGGCAAAACGCGGAACGCCGCTTTCATTCAAGCCCCTGAAGCGGTAAGTCACCCGGCTGCCCAAGGCAGGCGGACGTCGGCGCAACTCGTCGCTCAGGCCAGTACCCAGCTTGAAGCGCAGCGGCGGCTTGCCGCTGGCGCCGGGAATTTCCACCAGCAGCGCGCCCAGCTGACCGGCGTATTTTCCTTTGCCGGGAATGTGGCCAACAACATGTGCTTCCGCGTCATCATGGGTTTTCACCTTGATGAGGTCGTCACTGCGTCCTGCCTGGTACAGCGACGCGCCGCGGTGGAGCATCAGGCCTTCCGCGCCCGATCTGACGATTTTTTGAAGCTGACGCTGAAGGGCCGCATCGTCAGTGGCGCGCCACTGCGGTACTGCTTGCACCCACGGCTTGGCGATAGACGTGACCTGCCGTGCGATATGGGGAATCCGGCTGCTGAAAGAACCAGCTTGCGCGGGCAGGTCAAAAACCATGAAGCGCATGGTTTGCCAGTCGGCGTCACTGCTTGCGTCCAAACTTTGAGTGCGCACGGTCGAGACAGCATGGGCGAACCGGCCTCGGCCTGCCCATAGCTCGCCGTCCATCGCCACCGCCGGCCAACCGGCGGTAAACCATGCTGGCGCGATGACCGCCTCGCCGCCTCGGGTAAACAGTTTTCGGCCATCCCAGTAACCGCGAACCCCGTCATACTTTTCACTCACCCAGTAGTCATCCAGCGAAATGCCAGAGCGGTAGACCTTGGCCAGCATCAGTCCTGGCGCCTCTTGGGCGAACGCGGCTGCGGATGCCAAGGCCATCACCAGCACTGCCGATGACAGCAACAGCCATGTCGCTATACGGTTGACAGCAAGCTCTGCAGCAACAGGCTTCATCGGTCCACCTAATGAAATTTAAGTAAAAAAAGCTCCAGCCCATTGAACATAAGCGTTTATAGCTATCGATTAAGTAGCATCAATCAATGTTGCAGCCATGTTAACTGATCAGCTTTCAGCGTAAAAGGATGTGACCGTCCTTGACGGCCACACGCTTGTCTGGGGAGACTGTCGCCTTCCTGCCACGTCGGCAGCTTCGACATACGTTTTCATTTCGCCTAAACCACACGCTCACAAATCAGGTTCGTCAACGGAGCGCCCGCCCGGCCGCTCCTGCTGCTCAGGCCGTGCCTGGGCGGGCTGCCGATGCAAGAGCCCCAAACTTCTGACCCGCGCGCCAGGCGACCTAACCGCTCGCGTCGATGGTTCGTCGACTGGCGCAACACATCCACCCCCAAGCCGGCATTGCCAGGCAAGTCTGCCGCCGGCCATCTGAAGGAGAAGCATTTGGATTTCGCTTACCCCCGTCCCCAGCTCGAACGTTCTCAATGGACCAGCTTGAATGGAACCTGGCGTTTTTGCTACGACGACACCGCATCGCTGATCACGCCTCAGCAGATTGAGGATTGGCCTATGGAGATAGTTGTGCCATTTCCCCCGGAATCGCGCGCCAGCGGTATCGGAGACCAGGGCTTTCACAAGGTCTGCTGGTATGAGCGTGACTTCGACCTCCAGCCCAACGGCGACCGCGTCATTCTGCGGTTTGGTGCGGTTGACTATGCGGCCAAGGTCTGGGTCAATGGCCAGCTTGCCGTGACGCACGAAGGCGGGCATACCCCTTTTTCGGCCGACATTACCCATCTGCTGAACCCCGAAGGCACGCAAACCGTTACGGTGCGTGCAGAAGATGACCCGGCCGACCTGACCAAGCCGCGCGGCAAGCAGGACTGGCAACTCGAGCCACATGCCATCTGGTACCCGCGTACCTCCGGCATCTGGCAAACCGTGTGGCTTGAAGAAGTTGGAAACACCTATATCGACAAGCTCCGCTGGACGCCCAAGGTCGAAGGCTACGCCATCGGCTTTTACGGCCGCATTGGCGGCGATCCGAGCGACAACCTGCTGATCGAGGTCACGCTGTCGGTGGGGGACCGGCTCCTCGCCTGCGACCGCTACCAAGTGGTGGACGGCGAGGTAGACCGCTCGATTTCGCTGTCCGACCCCGGGATTGACGACTTTCGCAATGAGCTGTTGTGGAGCCCCGAGCGGCCCACGCTGCTGGACGCCAGGATTCGCCTGCTGCGCGGCGGCGTCGTGCTGGACGAATTCAAGTCTTACACCGCGTTGCGCTCTGTCAACATCATGCGCGAGCGCTTCATGCTCAACGGCAGGCCCTACATGCTGCGCATGGTGCTGGACCAGGGTTACTGGCCCGACACCCTGCTCGCCGCGCCCAGTGATGAGGCGCTGCGCAAAGATGTCGAACTGGCCAAGGCGATGGGTTTCAATGGCGTGCGCAAGCATCAGAAGGTGGAAGACCCGCGCTATTTGTATTGGGCCGACAAGCTCGGCCTGCTGGTATGGGAAGAGATGCCCTCGGCCTACCGCTTCACCCGTACCGCGATCAAGCGCACCGTCAAGGAATGGGGCGAGGTGATCGAGCGGGACTACAGCCACCCATGCATCATCGTGTGGGTGCCGTTCAACGAGTCGTGGGGCGTGCCCGAGCTGACCTCGCAGGGCACACAGCGCAACGCGGTGCAGGCGCTGTACCACCTGACCAAAACGCTGGACGCAACCCGGCCGGTGATTGGAAACGACGGCTGGGAGTCTGGCGCGACCGACATCATTGGCATTCATGACTACGACAACAACATCGAGCATATTCGCCAGCGCTACGGTGCCGAAATCGAGCCTGCGCAATTGATTGACCGGCGCCGGCCGGGGGGCAGGGTGCTCACGCTGGACGGCTTTCCGCACCGCGGCCAGCCCATCATGCTCACCGAGTTTGGCGGCATCAAGTTTCAGAAAAAATCGAAGAAGGAAGCCGGCGTCAAAAAGATCTGGGGTTATTCCGACGCCAAGACCGACGAGGAATTTGCCACCACCTATGAGGTGCTGCTGCACACGGTTATTCATACCGCGCTATTCAGCGGGTTCTGCTACACCCAGTTTGCCGATACCTTCCAGGAAGCCAATGGCCTGCTCAACGCAGACCGCACGCCAAAAATCCCGCTCAAGCGCATTTCGGCAGCCAACTCGGTGTCGCGCACCTGGATTCCGGGGGGCGTCTGATGATGCACAGCCTGGAGCTCACCAAGCCCGACGGACGTCGGCTGACGCTGTATTCGCGCCAGCCGATTGACCCGGCGCTGGTGGCACCCAGCCCGTTTGCCGAGCCGCTGAACGCCAGCGCGCACCTGCGGTGGCATCCGCTGCGCGGCGAATGGGTGACCTACGCGGCATTCCGGCAGGGTCGCACCTTTTTGCCACCGCCGGAATACAACCCGCTGGCCGCCACAACCCGCGCGGACAATCCTACGGAGGTACCCGCTGGCGCCTGGGACGTGGCTGTGTTCGACAACCGGTTCCCGTCGCTGGCGGCGCTAGTGCCCGGCGCAAACCCGCCGCCACAGATGATCGTCGCGACTGCACCAGGGGCTGGACATTGCGAGGTAGTGGTCTTCACGCAGGACCCCAAAGCCTCGCTCGGAGGTTTGCCGCTGCCGCATATCGAGCTGCTGATGCAGGTGTGGGGAGACCGCACACAGCAGGTAGGTTCGCGCGATGGTATTGAATATGTATTGCCGTTTGAAAACCGTGGCGCCGAGGTTGGCGTGACGCTGCACCATCCGCACGGCCAGATCTACGCTTACCCGGTGGTGCCGCCAGTGCCAGCACGCATGCAGCAGGTCGCGCAGGAGCACTTTCAACAAGCGGGTCGTGGCGTGCTTGATCTGATGATCGAGAACGAACGCCGGGACGGCAAGCGCATGCTGTATGAAGGCCCCCATGCGGTCGCCTTTGTTCCGGTCTGCGCACGCTACCCCTATGAGGTGTGGATTGCGCCGATCAAGCCTGTGGCTGGTTTTGCCCAGTTGGGTGATGAAGAGCGCGCCGACCTGGCGCGCGCGCTCAAGACCGTGCTGTTGAAATACGACGGCTTGTGGGATCGCCCATTGCCTTACCTGATGGCCTGGTACCAGGCGCCGACCGATGGTCAGCCCCACCCCGAGTCGCATTTGCATGCACAGCTGTACCCGCCGTACCGCACCAAAGACCGGCTGAAGTACCTGGCTGGCACCGAAATCGCCGCCGGGTTCTTCGCGATGGATGCGCTTCCTGAAGAAAAAGCGCTTGAGCTGCAACAGGTTCAGGTGGTGCTCTCATGATGAGTGCTTTTGAAAGCGTTTTTGGCGCACAGCCCCAGGCGGTAGCCCAGGCGCCGGGCCGGGTCAATCTGCTGGGCGAGCACACCGACTACAACGACGGGTTTGTGCTGCCGATTGCCATACCGCAGCAAACTACTGTAGCCATGCGCGCGAATGGCACCGGCAGCTTCAGGCTCCATGCAGCGGAACTCGGCTCCACCGTAAGCTTCAAGCTGGGCCAGCCGCCGGCAGAGCATTTTGCAAGCTATGTGTATGGCTGCCTGGTGCTCGGCCAGGCTGAAGGGGCAGCGATCGCCCCACTGGACATTCATGTGGCGTCCGAGGTTCCCATGGGCGTTGGACTTTCCTCCAGCGCGGCCCTGGAGGTAGCGACGCTGCGCTGCCTGCGGCAGTTGCTCGACATGCGGCTGGATGATGTTCAGATCGCCCGGCTGGCCCAACGCGCCGAGATCGAATTTGCGGGCGTGCGCTGCGGCATCATGGACCAGATGGCATCCAGCCTTGCCGACACCCGGCTTGCGCTGCTGCTGGACACCCGCACGCTGGTCAGGCGGTTCGTAGCCTTGCCACCGGGCAGCACGGTACTGGTACTTGACTCGGGTATCTCTCGCTCGCTTGCCAGCAGTGGCTACAACGAGCGGCGCGCGGAATGCGAGCAGGCCGCGCAACTTATCGGCGTGCCGTCGCTGCGCGATGTGCAAACCCTTGGCGACTTGCAGCAATTGCCCGACCGGCTGATGCGCCGCGCACGGCATGTCATCACCGAAAACGAGCGAGTGCTGCGTGCGGTGGACTGTGGTGACGCGGCCGCTTTCGGACACCTGATGAACGCGTCACACCAAAGCCTGCGGGATGATTACGAGGTGTCGACGCCCGGGCTTGACTTGCTGGTCGACCTGCTGCAGGCGCATCCGGCTGTTTTTGGTGCTCGCCTGACGGGCGCCGGTTTTGGTGGCGCCTGCGTGGCGCTGTGCCGCAGCGATGCCGCACATGAGGTGGGGCGCGAGGTATTGAGCAGCTACAGCCGCGCCGGTCAGTCGGGCAGACAACTGGTGCCGCCTGTCCTGTAGATCAGTGATACTCAGCCGGCCGCAGCACCCGGCCTTTAGATGCCCACGGCAGGCTCTGCCTGCCTCATCGTTTTTTCATGCAACCCAGCGACATCGAAACCATTGAGCGTGCAACCCTTGCAGCCTTATCGCCTGACGCAGTGGAGGATGCCTGGGGCTGGTTACTGCCTTTTGATGGCGGAAAAATCAGCCGCTCCAGAACTGCGGTGCCCCTGGCGCATGACTTGCTGATGTGACGGACGTGGCGGTTATTGAAAACATCGAAGATCGTTACCGACGCCGTGGTCTGCTGCCTGTTTTTCGCTTGCCGTCGGCCCCAGGCTTTGACGCAATTGCGGCAGGCGCTCCAGCGAAAGGGCTACTGCGCCGACCGTGCGGTCCCGGTGCAGGTGGCACCCGCCCAGATGGTGCGCCGCATTTGCGCGTCGCCAAGGGATGAACTGGCAGACGCACCCGACACCGCATGGGCCGCGCTATTTTTAGGCGATGGAATTGACCCGGTTGATGGGGCCAAACGGGTACGGTCCATGAGTCGCGCCGAAGGCTCTCTTTTTGCATGCCTGCGCGAGCATGGCCAGACGGTGGCTGCAGGCGCCGGCGCTTTCAGCCATGGCTGGGCCAGCGTCCACGGCGTGCGCACGGCCACGGCCAACCGGGGCAAAGGCTACGCTTCGCAAGTGCTGGCCGCACTGGCACAGGCAGCGCTCGGCAAACAACTGGAGCGCATCTTCCTGCAGCTAGAGGAAGGAAACACCGCCGCCGAGGTTTGTACCGCCGCGCTGGTTTTGAAACCGTGTGGCGCTATGCCTACTGGCGATGCGCGTAACCGGGCCGTGCGGCCCTCGCTCGCCGGGGTGGTCTTCAGACCCACCGTATGCTATTAACATCATAGCTTACAGTCCATGTCTTATAAGGGCTGTAGCCCTACTTTTCTTAAAAAACAACGTCAAGACTGTTTTTGGCGGCTCCGGCTTCCAAGCCTAAGTCCGCAGGCCAATCTCAGCGGATGGCTCGGCAATGCCGCCGACGACATGGCTAAAGCCGCCATCGACATAGGTGATCTCCGCGCTAACGCCGCCGGCCAGGTCACTCATCAAAAACGCCGCCACGTTGCCCACATCTTCGATAGTCACATTGCGACGGATCGGTGACGCCTCGGCCACCACGCTCAGGATTTTTCCAAAGCCCTTGATGCCGCTGGCCGCCAGCGTCTTGATCGGCCCTGCGCTGATGCCGTTGACACGCATGCCCTTGGGGCCCAACGACTCCGCCAGGTAGCGCACCGAGGCCTCCAGGCTGGCCTTGGCCAGGCCCATGGTGTTGTAGTTGGGCACCGTGCGAATCGCACCCAGGTAAGTCAGCGTCAGCAGGGCCGACTTTGGGTTCAGAAAGGGCAGGGCAGCTTTGGCCATGGCCGGGAAGCTGTAAGCGCTGATGTCATGCGCGATCTTGAAGCCTTCACGGCTCAGGCCGTCGAGAAAATCACCGGCAATTGCCTCGCGCGGTGCGTAGCCAATGCTGTGGACAAAGCCGTCGAAGGTCGGCCACGTGGCAGACAAATCAGTGAACAATCTGTCGATCTGCTCGTCGCTGCCCACATCGCAATCAAAAATCAGTGTGGATCCAAAGTCCGCGGCAAACTCGGTGATCCTGTCCTTGAAACGTTCGCCCACATAACTGAAGGCAAGCTCGGCGCCCTGTGCGTGGCAGGCCTTGGCGATGCCGTAGGCAATGGAGCGGTTGGACAGAACACCCGTGATCAGCAGTTTTTTGCCGGAAAGAAAACCCATGTTGTTGCTCCAGTGTGGGGTCAGCCGGCATGATGGCGCCGGCTCGCAAAGACGGCCAAAAGGCCAACTCAAGTAGGGCAGAATTGTCGCATGCGGGATTTTTCAACTTTGTGCGTACTGGTGGTTGCAGGTCTGCTCTTCAGTGCGCCTAGCAGCTGGGCCGCGCATGCTTATGCCCAGTTTGGTGATGTGAAGTACCCGGCCGGCTTCAGCCACTTCAGTTATGCGAACCCGGTCGCACGCAAAGGCGGTGAAATCCGGATGGTGCCACCTACCCGGCCGACCAATTTCGACAAGTTCAATCCCTTCACGCTACGCGGCACGGCCCCTTACGGCATCGGCGCGCTGATGATCGAAACGCTGTTGACAGGCAACTCGGAAGAACCCACCACCGCGTATGGGCTGCTGGCTGACGATGTAGAAGTGGCCGTCGACCGGCTTTCGGCTACTTTCAGGCTGAATGAAAAGGCCCGGTTTCATGACGGATCGCCGGTGCTTGCCGCCGATGTGCTGCATTCGTACACACAGCTGACCAGCAAGTTGGCGGCGCCGCAGTACCGTACGCTGTATGCCGAGGTCTCGTCTGTGACAGTGGTGTCCGAGCGGATAGTGCGTTTCAACTTTGCAACCCCCAACCCGGAGCTTCCGCTGGTCGTGGGCGGTATGCCGGTTTTCAGCCGCAACTGGGGGCAGTCCAGCGGGGTAAGCAAACCGTTTGACAAGATTGTGGCCGACGTGCCGATAGGTTCCGGGCCCTACAAGCTGCCGTCGGCCAATATGGGCCGCGACATCACCTATGTGCGTGACCCGGCCTACTGGGGCCAGGACATTCCTGTACGCAAGGGGCAGTTCAACTTCGACCGCATCACGTTCAAGATCTATCTGGACGAGACCTCGCGGTTCGAAGGGCTCAAGGCAGGCGAATATGACTTCCTGCGTGAGTTCATTTCCCGCAACTGGGCACGTCAGTACGTCGGCAAGCAGTTCACATCCGGCGAAATCGTCAAGCGCGCTTTTGAAAACGGTAACCCGGGAGACTTTCAGGGTTACGTCTTCAACTTGCGCAACCCGAAATTTCAGGACGCGCGGGTGCGGCAGGCTATCGGCCTGGCGATGGATTTCGAGTGGATGAACCGCCAGCTGTTCTACGGCATCTACAAGCGCGTCAATGGCTACTTTCCCAACAGCGACTTTCATGCTGAAGGCCTGCCCAAGCCGGACGAGCTGGTCTTGCTGGAGGCTATGCGAGACAAGCTCCGGCCAGAGGTTTTCGGCCCGGTTCCCGTGGCGCCCAGTACCGATCCACCCGGCAGTCTGCGCGAGAACCTGAGGCGCGCCCAGGCGTTGCTCAAAGACGCTGGCTGGACCTACCGCGACGGCGCTCTGCGCAACGCCAGGGGTGAAGCCTTCACCATCGAGTTTTTGAATGACCAGCCCTCTCTGATCCGCATCGTCGGCCCTTTTCAAAAGTCGCTCGAGAAGCTCGGCATCACCATGACCTACCGGGTGGTCGACTTTTCGTTGTCCAAGCAAAAGATGGACGCTTTTGATTTTGAAATGACAACGCTGCGCTTGCCCGGCAGCACGGCGCCAGGCGGTGAACTGTTCGAAATCTTCGGCTCGAAAGCGGCTGAAACGCCTGGCTCATCCAATATCTGGGGCATCAAGGACCCGGCGGTGGATGCGCTTTTGCAAAAGGTCGTGAGCGCCAAGACCCGGGCAGAGCTGGGTACTGCCATGCGTGCGCTGGACCGGGTGCTGACGCACGGTTTTTACTCGGTGCCGCAGTACTACGGTGACGCTTTTCTAATAGGCTATCGACCTGCAGGCTTCGTACTGCCGCCGACGATTCCGCCGTATTACCAGCCTGATGACTGGGCCATGCGCACCTGGTCGGCTTCGCCCGCCAATCCGTAGAGCGACAAATCATGGCCAGCTATATTCTCAAGCGCCTGTTGCTGATGATCCCTACCCTGTTCGGCGTCCTGCTGCTGGTGTTTGCAATGGTGCAGTTTGTACCGGGCGGGCCGGTAGAGCAGATGGTGGCCCAGCTGCAGGGGCGTGATTCCGGCGGCGAGCGCGCTGCCACTTCGGGCGCAGGCTACCGCGGCCGGCAAGGGGTGGATGCGCAGCGCATTGAGGAAATCAAGGTCTTGTATGGTTTTGACAAGCCGGTGCATGAGCGTTTTATGCAGATGCTGGGCCAGTTCGCCCGATTCGATCTGGGCAAGAGCTTTTATCAGCACAAGGATGTTTGGCAGCTCGTCAAGGAAAAACTGCCAGTCTCGATCAGTCTCGGCTTGTGGACGTTTTTCATCAGCTACCTGATAGCGGTGCCGCTGGGCGTTGCCAAGGCGGTGAGGGCGGGCTCGCGCTTTGATGTTGTCACCACGCTGCTGGTACTGGTGGGCTACGCCATACCCGGCTTTGTGCTGGGCGTTGCGTTGCTGGTGGTGTTTGGTGGCCAGTTGCAATGGTTTCCGCTACGCGGGCTGACTTCGGCCAACTGGCAGTCGCTGGGCTGGGGAGCTCGCATTGTGGACTATCTCTGGCACATCACCCTGCCTGTGGTTGCCATGGTGCTGGGCAGCTTTGCCGTAACGTCGGTGCTGACAAAAAACTCGTTTCTGGAAGAGATCAGAAAGCAGTATGTGCTGACCGCGCGCGCCAAGGGGCTGAGCGAGCGGCAGGTGCTCTGGAAGCATGTGTTTCGCAACGCGCTCATACCCATCATCACTGGCTTCCCGGCGGCTTTTATTGGCGCTTTCTTTACCGGCTCTCTGCTCATCGAAACGCTTTTTTCGCTGGATGGCCTGGGCCTTCTCAGTTACGAAAGCGTCATCCGGCGTGACTACCCCGTTGTGCTGGGTACGCTTTACCTCTTCACGCTGATTGGTCTGTTGACCAAGCTGATCAGCGACCTTTGCTATGTCTGGGTGGATCCGCGTGTACGGTTTGACTAAAGATAGCGGTACCCAGCCGGAGACGGTCGTTGACGGTTTGCCAGCCGGGCAGACGCCTGGCGCGGAGAGACAAAACGCGGCTGGCGACGATACACCCGACGCAGCGGCTACCGTCAGTCTCAGCCCCGGCCGCAGAGCCTGGCAGCGCTTTCGGCGCAACAAACTGGGCTTTTCCAGCCTGGTCATGTTCACGGTTTTGGTGGTGTTCAGCCTGTTTGCGGAAGTGATTTCCAACGACAAGCCATTGGTTGTCAATTACCAGGGCACGTTTTACTTTCCGCTGGTCAAGGATTATTCCGAAAAGACCTTTGGTGGCGACTTCGACACGCCTGCAGACTACCTCGACCCGTTCATCCGGAGCAGGCTGAACCAGGACGATAACTGGGCGCTGTATCCGCCCAATCCTTATGGTCCCAGAACCATCAACTACTTTGCCAAAGAGCCGAACCCGTCCGCACCCTCGCGCGACAACCTGTTTGGCACCGACGATCGCGGGCGCGACCTGCTGGCGCAACTGATCTACGGCTTTCGCCTGAGCGTGCTGTTCGGCCTGGCCTTGACTGCCATCGGCGTGGTGATCGGCATTGCCACCGGGGCTATGCAGGGCTATGCCGGTGGCAAAACAGACCTGTTTGTTCAGCGCTTCATGGAAATCTGGGGCGCCATGCCAGAGCTGTACCTGTTGATCATTTTCAGCGCCATGTTTGCGCCCAGCGTTGGCCTGCTGCTGTTCCTGCTCAGCCTCTTTGGGTGGATGGGCCTGTCGGACTATGTGCGGGCAGAGTTTCTGCGCAACCGCCAGCTGGACTATGTCCGCGCCGCCAAGGCGCTTGGCGTCAGCAACCTGAGCATCATGCGCCGGCACATTCTGCCCAACAGCATGACGCCGGTGGTGACTTTTTTGCCCTTTCGAATGAGTGCAGCGATTCTGGCGCTGACCTCGCTCGATTTTCTGGGGCTGGGTGTGCCGCCGGGTACGCCATCGCTTGGCGAGTTGCTGAATCAGGGCAAAGCCAACATTGATGCATGGTGGATTTCGCTGTCAACATTTGCCGTGCTGGTCGTGACCTTGCTTCTGCTGACCTTTATGGGCGATGCACTGCGCGACGCACTGGATCCGCGAAAGGTCGATGCATGATGCCGTTAGCAATTTCCCGGGCGGCATGCTACAGGCGTGCAAGGCTTCTCCGCGGGCAGACAAGCTCATGAATCAGCCGCTTCTGGAGGTCAGCAACCTGCGCATTTCGTTTGCCGGAAAAGAGGTTGTTCACGGCATTGATTTTTCAATCGCACCGGGCGAAAAGCTTGCGCTGGTCGGCGAGTCGGGGTCCGGAAAAACCGTCACGGCCTTAAGCCTGTTGCGGCTGGCGCAGGATGCATCCGTCAGCGGAAGTGCGGTCTTTCAGGGTCAGGCCGGCCCGAGCGATTTGCTGGCTCTGTCGGAGCGCCAATTGCGCGGTATTCGCGGCCAGGACATCTCGATGATTTTTCAGGAGCCGATGACGGCCCTGAATCCGCTGTTCAGCGTGGGTGATCAGATTGCCGAGGTTTTAGAGCTAAAAACAGGCCTAGCACGCATATCTGCTTGGAATGAAGCTATTGAATTGCTAGCAAGCACCGGTATTGCAGAACCCGCGCGGCGCGCGCGCTCGTTTCCGCATCAGCTCTCGGGCGGCCAACGCCAGCGCGCCATGATTGCGATGGCCCTGGCCTGCAAGCCCAGGCTGCTGCTGGCTGACGAGCCCACCACGGCGCTGGATGTCACCGTGCGGAGCCAGATCCTGGACGTGCTGGCCAACCTGCAGCGGCAAACCGGCATGGCGGTGTTGATGATCACGCATGACCTCAACCTGGTGCGCCGCTTTGCCACACGGGTGGCCGTGATGGAAAACGGCCATATCGTGGAGCAAGGAACGGTCGACGATGTCTTCCAGCGTCCGCAGCACGCCTACACACGCAAGCTGATCGACAGCACGCCAACCCGTGACGAGCATGAAGCCCGGCCTGACGCCTCGCTCCCGCCGGTGATGAAAGCCCGGGCGCTTCGCGTCAGCTATCCGGTACGTACGCCCGGCTTCAAAGGCTGGTTCAAGGCCGGGCAGTTTGTGGCGGTGCAGGATGCCAGCTTTGAGATTCCGGCTGGCCAAACGCTGGGCGTGATCGGCGAATCAGGCTCTGGCAAGTCCAGTCTTGCACTGGCGGCTTTGGGCTTGCATCCGCACAGCGGCCAGCTTGAAGTTGTCGGCAAGGGCTGGAGCGGCAGCACAGCCGCCAACAAGGCCTTGCGACGCGCAGTGCAGGTGGTGTTTCAGGATCCCTTTTCATCGCTGTCGCCACGGATGACGATCGGTGAAATCGTCGGCGAGGGGCTTGATGTGCATCAGCCGGGGCTTTTGTCTGCCGAGCGCCGTCAGCGCGTCGTACGGGCGCTTTCCGATGTCGGCATGCATCAGACGCTCTTTCCTGGCCTGCTTCAACGCTATCCGCATGAGTTTTCAGGCGGGCAGCGTCAGCGGATTGCGATTGCCAGAGCCTTGATCGTTGAACCTCAACTGCTGGTATTGGACGAACCCACCAGCGCACTTGACGTGACCATCCAAAAGCAGGTTCTGCAATTGCTGCAGCGCTTGCAACGGGAGCGCGGCCTGAGCTATCTGCTGATCACCCACGATGTCGATGTGATTCGCGCCATGGCTCACCGGGTGCTGGTGATGAAAAGCGGCAAGGTCATAGAAAGCGGCACTGCGGCAGAGGTGCTGCGATCGCCGCAGCAGGCCTACACCCGTATCCTTGTGGCTGCTCCGGGCTGAAAGCGCTCACGAAATAAGATTCAAGCAGGCCTCGGGCTTGCTTCGACGCGTTTTACGGCATATAATCCCATCTTCACGACCAAATGGGCGGGTTCACACCGCCCATTTTTTTTGGGCGTTTGTTTTTGGTGCCTGTATTTTTTTAAAATTCGATTTTCCCGCTGAAGAAACACTGCCGAGCTGAATGACCATTCAAAGTACGCCTCACACCACTGATGAAACGATCAGCCAGACCGTTACCGGACTGGGGTATGAGCTTGTTGATATTGAGCGAACCGCCGGCGGCCTGCTGCGTGTCACGATTGACATGCCCTACACGCCAGAGGCCGAGCAGTTCATCAATGCGGAAGATTGCGAGAAGGTCACGCGCCAGCTTCAGTTTGTGCTCGAAGTCGAAGGCGCTGCTTATTCCCGGCTTGAGGTGAGTTCGCCCGGCATCGACAGGCCGTTGCGTAGCGAAAAAGATTTCGAGCGATTTGCCGGCGAGTTGATCGACATCACCCTGAAGGCGCCGATTGGCGCGGCGGCTGTTGCCGGATCCACCATTTCGGCCAATCAGAAAAAGTTTCGCGGCACACTGGGGCGCCCGGAGCCGGACGACAAGAACACCGACCCTGCTGTTGCGGCAACCAGCGGCTGGCAGATCGTCTGGAGGGACGAGCCTGCCGTCAAGCCCGGGCAAAAAGTCAGCAAAAAACGGGTCGCCGCACCGCTGCAGGCACTTGGCTTCACGCTCGACGAAGTCCAGTCAGCGCGTCTGGCGCCGGTGGTGGACTTTAAAGGTCGCAAACCCAAAAGCGCCAGGTCCGCTGATGTGCTTACAGATGCAGAGGCAGAGGCAGATGCATCAGACGCCGGCGCGAACGAATAATCAGAATATGTTGAAAAATTTGAGTGAAAGGCTTGTGAAATGAACCGCGAAATGTTGATGTTGGTTGATGCCATCTCGCGCGAGAAAAATGTCGAACGCGACGTGGTTTTCGGCGCCGTTGAGCTCGCCCTTGCGCAAGCCACCAAAAAGGTCTATTCCGGCGAGGTGGACATCCGCGTTGCGGTGGACCGCGACAGCGGCAATTACGAGACTTTTCGCCGCTGGCTGGTAGTCCCCGACGAAGCGGGCCTGCAAAACCCGGAAGCTGAAGAACTGGTCAGCGATGCACGGGACGAAATTCCCGATATCGAGGAAGGGGACTTCATCGAAAAGCCGGTTGAAAGCCTGCCCATCGGACGCATCGGCGCACAGGCCGCCAAGCAGGTGATCCTGCAAAAGATTCGCGATGCCGAACGGGAAATGCTGCTGACCGAATTCATGTCGCGTGGCGACAAGATATTTGTCGGCACCGTCAAACGCATGGATAAGGGCGACATCATTGTGGAGTCGGGCAGGGTTGAAGGTCGCCTCCGCCGCAGCGACATGATCCCGAAGGAAAACCTGCGCTCGGGCGACCGGGTGCGCGCCATGATCATGGAAGTCGACACGACCCTGCGTGGCGCGCCCATCATCCTGTCGCGCACAGCTCCCGAGTACATGATCGAGCTGTTTCGCCAGGAAGTTCCCGAAATCGAGCAGGGCCTGCTTGAGATCAAGTCCTGCGCACGCGACCCTGGCTCGCGCGCCAAGATCGCCGTGCTGTCGCATGACAAGCGGGTCGACCCTATCGGTACCTGCGTCGGCGTACGTGGCACCCGCGTCAACGGCGTTACCAATGAACTGGCTGGCGAGCGTGTGGATATCGTGCTGTGGAGCGAAGACCCAGCCCAATTTGTGATTGGTGCGCTGGCGCCGGCCAATGTCTCATCCATCGTCGTTGATGAAGAACGCCACGCGATGGACGTGGTGGTCGATGAAGAAAACCTGGCGATTTCAATCGGACGCGGCGGACAGAATGTGCGCCTGGCTGCTGAACTGACAGGCTGGAAGATCAACATCATGACGGCTGACGAGTCAGCCGAAAAGCAGGCTACCGAAACCGATAGCAGCCGCAAGCTCTTCATGGCGAAGCTGGATGTCGATGAAGAAATCGCCGACATTCTGATTTCGGAAGGCTTCACCAGCCTGGAAGAAGTGGCTTATGTGCCTATCCAGGAAATGCTAGAGATCGAGTCTTTTGATGAAGACACCGTGAACGAGCTGCGCACGCGCGCCAAGGACGCCTTGCTGACGATGGAGATCGCCAAGGAAGAAAACGCTGAAGGCGTTTCGCAGAAACTGCGCGATGTCGAGGGCTTAACCCCCGAGCTGATCGAAAAATTGATAGCAGCGGGCATCAACACCCGCGACGACCTGGCCGACCTGGCCGTGGACGAACTCACCGATATCACCGGCCAGTCTGCGGACGAGGCCAAGGCCCTGATCATGACTGCGAGAGCGCATTGGTTTACCGATGACGCAGCATCTCCTGATGCTGATGCGACTGCAGCAGCGAACTCGAACACCGCTGCGACCGCAGCGGTGAACGAGCAATGATCATGAAGGCCAGTCAGGAAACCAAATATGTCCAGTACCACTACCGTCGCTGAATTCGCAGCTGAACTGAATAAATCAACCAACACCCTGATCGAGCAATTGACCAGTGCGGGGGTGGCCCAGGTGCAGGCGGGTGACCGCCTGTCCGAGGCCGACAAGCAAAAACTGCTGGGATATCTCCAGGCCAGCCATGGAACGGTTGCGCCCGAGCGCAAAAAGATCACGCTGGTCAAGAAATCCACTAGCGAGATCAAGCAGGCCGACTCCACCGGCAAGGCGCGCACGATCCAGGTCGAGGTGCGCAAAAAACGTACTTTTGTCAAACGCGACGACGGCTCGGATGGGTCGGTCGAAGACGTCCAGCCTGAACCGGCAGCCGCGCCTGCAGCGCCGGCTATCGACCGCGCTGAATTGTTGCGCCGCGAAGAAGAAGCCAACCGCCATGCCGAGCTGCTTCGCCGCCAGGAACAGGAGCTTTCTGAAAAGCGCCGTCTGCGCGAAGAGCACGACGCCCGCGAAACCGCACGTGAACAGGCCGAAGCTGCTGCTGCCGAAAAAGCGCAGGTAGAACAGAAGGCGATTGCGGACGCGGCGGCAACAGCGGCCGCTGCTGCCGCATTGGCGGCTCCGGTTGTCAAGCCGACCATAGGGAAGATATTCAAGCCAGCGCCCGTCGTTGATGCAAAAGCGGTTCAGGCGGCCGAAGCTGCCGCCGCAGCGCAAGCCCAGAAAACCGCTGACGCTGCCACCGCACAAGCCGCAGCCCAGGTTGCAGCCAAGGCCAAGGCCACCGCCGAGTTTCAGGCTGATGCCGTAAAGGCGCAGGATTTGCAGGATCGTCGACGCAAGGCCGAGGCTGAAGCTGCTGGCATACGGGCGATGATGTCCGCGCCAAAACGTGTTTTGGTGCCGCATGTCGACCCGAAGGCTGCCATCAAGGGCACACTGCACAAGCCAGCGGTGGTTCCCGGCGCTATCAGGCCCGGAGCGGCGGGCGCTACTGCAGCGGCACCAGGCGCTGCGGGCAAAAAAGAAGTCAAGTCGGAAAACCTGTCCTCGACCTGGAAAGATGACGCCGCCAAGAAGAAGGCGCTGCCCACGCGTGGTGCAACAGCGACGCCCGGACGGGGCAACTTCCGGGGCGGCCCTCGTGGGCGCCGTACCAACGACCGCGATGCGCGCCCTGAATCCAGCTTTGTGGCGCCATCCGAGTTCAAGGTCATCGAGGTGCATGTGCCTGAAACCATCACGGTTTCGGAGCTGGCCCACAAGATGAGCGTGAAATCGTCAGAGGTTATCAAGCACCTGATGAAGCTCGGCCAGATGGTCACCATCAACCAGCCACTGGACCAGGACACCGCGATGATCGTGGTGGAAGAGATGGGTCACAAAGCAGTGACGGCAGCGCTGGACGATCCGGAAGCCTTTACTGACGAAGACGTGCAGGGCGCACAGGCAGAAGCCCTGCCGCGCGCGCCGGTGGTGACCGTCATGGGCCACGTCGACCACGGCAAAACCTCTTTGCTGGACTACATTCGCCGGGCCAAGGTGGCTTCGGGCGAGGCTGGCGGCATTACGCAGCACATCGGCGCCTATCACGTCGAGACACCGCGCGGGATGGTGTCCTTTCTGGACACGCCGGGCCACGAAGCGTTTACCGCCATGCGTGCCCGCGGCGCGCAGGCCACCGACATCGTGATTCTCGTGGTCGCGGCAGATGACGGCGTAATGCCGCAAACCCGCGAGGCGATCAAGCATGCCAAGGCGGCAGGCGTTCCGATCGTCGTTGCCATCAACAAGATAGACAAGCCCGGCGTCAACCTGGAGCGGATCAAGGGTGAACTGGTAACAGAGCAGGTGGTGCCTGAAGAATTCGGCGGTGATTCGCCTTTTGTACCAGTCTCCGCTCATACTGGCGCTGGCATCGACACACTGCTGGAGCAGGTCTTGCTGCAGGCTGAAATACTGGAACTTCGCGCTCCGGTTGATGCGCTGGCCAAGGGCCTGGTGATCGAGGCCCGGCTGGACAAGGGACGCGGTCCGGTTGCAACCGTGCTGGTGCAGTCCGGCACGCTGAAAGCAGGCGATGTGGTGCTCGCAGGATCGACTTATGGCCGCGTGCGCGCGATGCTGGACGAAAACGGCAAGCCGATCAAGACTGCAGGCCCGTCAATCCCGGTTGAAATCCAGGGTCTGACAGATGTTCCGCAAGCTGGTGACGACTTCATTGTCATGCTGGACGAGCGCCGCGCACGTGAGGTTGCCACTTACCGCGCGGGCAAGTTCCGCAATACCAAGCTGGCCAAGCAGCAGGCGTCCAAGCTGGAAAACATGTTTTCCGACATCAATGCCGGCGAGGTCAAGATGCTGCCGATCATCATCAAGGCCGATGTGCAGGGTTCGCAGGAAGCGCTGTCGCAGTCGCTGCTCAAGCTGTCGACCGAAGAGGTAAAAGTCCAGCTGGTCTACTCGGGCGTCGGCGGCATTTCCGAGTCCGATGTCAACCTGGCTATTGCATCGAAGGCAGTTCTGATCGGCTTCAATACCCGTGCAGACGCTCAGGCGCGCAAGCAGGCTGAAAACAACGGCATTGACATTCGTTACTACAACATCATTTATGACGCTGTGGACGAACTCAAGGCTGCGATGTCGGGCATGCTGACGCCAGACAAGAAGGAAGAGATCATCGGCACAGCCGAAATTCGCACCATCTTCAAGGTCAGCAAGATTGGCTCGATTGCGGGTTGCATGGTCACGGCCGGCGTGGTTCGCCGCGCTGCACGCCTGCGCCTCCTGCGCCAGAACGTCGTGGTTTTCACCGGCGAACTCGATTCGCTCAAGCGCTTCAAGGACGATGTCCGCGAAGTGAAGGAAGGCTTCGAATGCGGTTTGAATATCAAGAACTACAACGACATCCACGAAGGTGATGTACTGGAATTCTTCGAGATCAAAGAGGTTGCACGTACGCTTTAAAGAGCAGAGCTGAGCGGTGTGTTGCAGCGCAAGCCCTGGCCTGAAAAGGTCAGGCGCAGCGCCACCCACACCGTTTTTGCAACGCTTGCGATGTAATCCCATGGCCAAAAAAAAATCTTCAACACCGAACCGCGGCTTTCGCGTTGCCGATCAGATCCAGCGTGATTTGACGGAGCTGATCGCACGCGAGCTGAAGGACCCCCGCGTGGGCATGGTCACTGTGCAATCTGTCGAGGTGACTGCAGACTACGCCCATGCCAAGGTGTATTTCAGCGTGCTGGTGGGTGACCCGCAAGCCTGCGAGGAAGCACTCAACCAGGCGGCAGGGTTCTTGCGCAACGGCCTCTTCAAGCGGCTGATGACACACACCGTTCCAACCCTTCACTTTCATTTTGACCGCACCACCGAACGGGCGGCAGACATGAATGCCTTGATCGCCAAGGCAGTTTCCTCCCGCGCTCAAGACGACTGAAGCGTACCGTTCCCCTTTGACAGGCTCGGGGTGAACGGTACCCCCTGCGAGCGGTGTGTCCGTTCGCGTTGAGCTTATCGAAACGCTTATGCCGCCATCCACTGTTTCCCGCCAGAAAATTCAGCGACGTCCCGTTCACGGCGTGCTGCTGCTCGACAAGCCGCTGGGCTTATCGAGCAACCAGGCGCTGCAAAAGGCAAAGTGGCTGTTGCGCGCTGAAAAAGCTGGCCATACCGGCACGCTGGACCCGCTTGCAACCGGCGTGTTGCCGCTGTGTTTTGGAGCCGCCACGAAGTTCAGCCAGATGCAACTGGAGGCCGACAAGACCTATGAAGCCCTACTGATCCTGGGCGTTAAAACCACCACCGCTGACGCCGAGGGCGACGTGATCGAGAGGCGGGCAGTGCCGCCCATCACGCCGGAGTTGCTGGCGGATCTGACGCACCGTTTCACCGGCCCGCTGAAGCAGGTTCCGCCGATGTACTCCGCGCTGAAGAAGGACGGCAAGGCGCTGTACGAATATGCCAGGGCTGGCCGTGAAGTAGAGCGTGAGGCACGTCATATCACCGTTTTTAAGCTAAATATGACTTCAGCCCAGGATCCACTTGGGCTGGTAGCTATTAAAATCATAGTGTCATGTAGCAAGGGGACCTATATCCGCACGCTCGGTGAAGACATCGGCGAGGCGATCGGTTGCGGCGCGCATTTGGGTTCGCTGCGCCGGATTGAAACCGGCGGCTTTACAGCCAGCCAGTGCATCAGCCTGGCCGCACTTGAAGCCATGACCGAAGCCGAACGCGATGCCCAGCTGCTACCGCCACAGTCACTGGTATCGGCTTTCCCGGTTGTCACATTGGATGCCGACAATGCAGGACGTTTTTTAAGCGGGCTACGCCGCAGGGGCGAAGCCGGCCAGTTTGGCGACGATGCGCCACTGGTGCAGGTTTATGGCTCTGAGCCACGGGCGTTCCTGGGTTCAGCTCACATCACGGCCAATGAATTGATACCGCAACGTCTACTGAGCCCGGTTGAGGTGCAGGCGATCTGGCAGGCCGGCATGCAAAACATGCCGCCGGGCCTGCCCGTCTCGCATGCACAGCCCGCCTTGTCGGGCTAGCACCGTCACTGTCGATCTTTTTCAGTTTTTATCTTTTCCCAGCTTCGAAGTTTTCCAGTTTCCAGTTCCAGAAAGCCAACCATGAGTCACAAACAAATCCGCAATATTGCCATCATCGCCCACGTTGACCACGGCAAAACCACCATGGTTGACCAGCTCCTGCGCCAGTCCGGCACCTTTGCCGAGCACGAAAAAATGGTCGATACCGTGATGGACAACAACGCCATCGAAAAAGAGAGGGGCATCACCATCCTGGCCAAAAATTGCGCCGTAACCTGGGAAGGCACACACATCAACATCGTGGATACGCCTGGTCACGCCGACTTTGGCGGAGAGGTAGAGCGCGCACTGTCCATGGTTGACGGTGTTGTGCTGCTGATCGATGCCCAGGAAGGTCCAATGCCGCAAACCCGTTTTGTGACGAAAAAGGCGCTGGCTCTTGGTCTCAAGCCCATTCTGGTGGTCAACAAGGTCGACAAGCCCGGCGCTCGCCCTGATTACGTGGTCAATGCGGCCTTCGATCTGTTCGACAAGCTCGGCGCCACCGACGAACAGCTGGACTTTCCGGTCGTGTATGCATCCGGTATCAATGGCTGGTCTTCGCTGGAGGAGGGTCCGCCCAACGAACAGTGGGGCCCTGACATGTCGGCACTCTTCAACACCATCCTCAAGCATGTGCCTGCGCAAAAAGGTGATCCGGAAGCGCCTTTGCAGTTGCAGATATCCGCGCTGGACTTTTCAACCTTTGTGGGCCGTATCGGCGTGGGCCGCATCAGCCAGGGCACTATCAAACCGATGATGGACGTCGTGGTTATGGAAGGCCCGGACGGCAAGGCAGTGAAAGGCCGTATCAATCAGGTACTGACCTTTCAGGGCCTTGAGCGTGTACAAGCCACCGAGGCCGGCCCGGGCGAGATCGTACTGATCAACGGCCTCACCGACATCGGCATCGGCGTCACCATCACCGACCCGATCAACCCAGCGCCGCTACCGATGCTGAAGGTTGATGAGCCAACCCTCACGATGAACTTTTGCGTCAACACCAGCCCGCTGGCTGGCCGTGAAGGCAAGTTCGTTACCAGCCGCCAGATCTGGGACCGTCTGCAAAAAGAGCTGCAGCACAACGTGGCGCTGCGGGTCAAGGAAACTGACGAGGAAGGTATTTTTGAAGTAATGGGCCGCGGCGAACTGCACCTGACCATTCTTCTCGAAAACATGCGCCGGGAAGGCTATGAGCTGGCGGTTTCCAAGCCCCGCGTGGTGATGAAGGACGTCAACGGTGAAAAGCATGAGCCTATTGAGCTCGTGACAGCCGACATCGAAGAGCAGCACCAGGGTGGCGTGATGCAGGCACTGGGCGAGCGCAAGGGCGACCTGAACAGCATGGAGCCGGACGGCCGTGGCCGGGTCCGGCTGGAGTACCGCATTCCTGCGCGGGGCCTGATCGGTTTCACCAACGAGTTTTTGAACCTGACGCGCGGCTCGGGGCTGATTTCCAACATCTTCGACAGCTATGAGCCGCACCGCGGCGAGATTGGTGGCCGCAAGAATGGTGTGCTGATCTCGATGGACGCTGGTGAAATTTTCACCTACGCCCTGGGCAAGCTCGACGACCGGGGCCGCATGTTCGTGCGCGCCAATGATCCGGTGTATGAGGGCATGATCGTCGGCATCCATTCACGGGACAACGATCTGGTGGTCAATGCCACGCGCACCAAGCAGCTTACCAACTTCCGCGTCAGTGGCAAGGAAGACGCGATCAAGATCACACCGCCTATCGAGCTGACGCTGGAATACGGTGTTGAGTTCATTGAGGACGACGAACTGGTCGAGATCACGCCGAAATCGGTGCGGCTGCGCAAGCGCCATCTGACCGAAAGCGAGCGCAAGCGGGCAGGTCGCTAAGTCGTTTTAGCCGGCCATTCTTAACGAAATAGCGCTACAGCCCTTGTAGAGCAAGGGCGAGGTGCTATACAAAAAAGAGCGACTTTACCGTCGCTCTTTTTTTTGACCTGCGATTACAGCCAGGGCGCCATGGAAGACGTTGTTTCAACGGTGCCAAGGTGTGTGATGTCAAGCATCGCCCAACGCGTCGGCAGCCGCTACCCTTCACCTCACTGGCCGCCTGACAAAAACGCAGGAATTTCGCCACCATTTGGCTGCCCGTTCCTCAAAATCAAAACAATTAGCCCCATCCTTTGTAGCCAAAAGCAATAGTCTGTTCGGGTGTTTCTGAAGCATTGACCGGTCTGATGTTCGATGCTTGAATGGCAAGAATTCAGGACCAGCAGGCCGGCAACAGATGAGCCAGGCAGGCGGCATGCGAATGTGCTGGGGGCAGCGCGAGGGGTTGATGAGCCGTCTTGGATCGACAACTCAGCAACCGTTGGGAACACAGACGAAAGGCGATTTATGTCTATTGCACGTGTGGTGGCAGGGTGGTTTTCGAACTACGACAGCCAAAAGTCGGTTGGCTCAAAAATGAGGGCCAAGCGTATTGCACCCCTGCTGGACATGATCGAGGAGGCGTGTAAAAAGCACGGTTTGGCCAACGTGATTGATATCGGAGGGTCGGAGCAATACTGGGGAATCGTTCCCATGCAATATCTACTGGAGCACCGGGTCAGTATTACGGTGGTGAATGTTCCCGGCAGCTATTTGCCCAAGGACCACGGGCCTTTCAGGTTTGTCGAAGGCGACGGCTGCAAGCTTTCACAGTTTGGCGATGAGGCATTTCATATCGCCCACTCGAACTCGGTGGTCGAACATGTCGGCGACTGGAGCCGCATGATCGAGTTTTCCAGGGAAGTCAAACGAGTCTCCAACGCCTATTTCGTGCAGACGCCCAACTTCTGGTTTCCGATCGAACCCCACTTCATGACCCCATTTTTTCATTGGCTACCCCGGCCCTTTCGGATAGGTCTGGTCAGGCACTTTCGCCTGGGGACCTTCGAGAAGGCAAGCTCGGTCAGTGAAGCCGTTTTCTTTGTCGAACATGCACGGCTGTTGACATTCGACATGTTCGAATACCTCTTCAAGGATGCGCGTATCCTGAAGGAGCGTTTCTTCGGACTGACCAAGTCATTTGTCGCCATCAAGAAATGACTGCTGCGGTGCACGGCCTTCTGTTGCGCCGGTGAAAATATCAAGGTATTCCTGGTCCATCTGAGGAACACCACTCGACATATGCACGGGCGCCCGAACGCCTGGCGCTTGCGCCCGATCTCTCTGGTATGACCAGTACGAGAGCCGCCCGATCTGGCGTTGCCGCGCAAAACGTGTAATCGTTCTTGCGTCTTCGAGGGTAAAGACCGAGCCGTCATCGTTGGTGCCGATCATGGGTGTGATAGCCATCATCCGGTGCACATCGTCGCGCGATTTATCGGGGTAAAGCGTCGCCAGTTGATCCGCCGCCGCGTTGAAGCTCATGATTGACGCCTGGGCCAGTGTGGGCGGTGTCACCTGGGTGCGAAGATTTTCAAGTCCGAACGTCATGGTCATCACGTTGACGCGGTCTATCCTCACGCCCGCGGCACGGGTTGTCTGCAACAGCCTGACCGAATCAGCGCCGAGACCCCGCAACCATCCCGGCAGGGTAAACGACACGCGAAGGTCGGGGTATTCGGTTTGCAGCCTGGTGAGCACGCGCGCCCTGCGCGCGGTAGCTTCCACGTTCTGGAGGTTCTTGCCTTCGACGTCCCAGTCAAGCCATTGAGCGCTGGAGTCGATAACCAATTCCTGCAGCAGGACGAACAACTGCTCTTCGTCCTGACAGGCGGCCTCCGCGTAAACGCCGTTCTGTCCGCCTAGCGAAACCGTGAGCTGACCGCCATCCGCGACGTACTGCCGTGCATCTGGCAAACGGGCCAGGAATGCAGAGGTGAAACTGCAGCTTCCACGCGTGATGGCAAATGCGAGGGTGGCGTTGTTCAGGCCTGCGACTCGCTTCGCTTGTGCTAGCGACTCGGCGCTCCACGCTTGAAAGTAGGGTGAAACTTCCAGTGCTTGTGCCCTTTGTACCAGGCAAGCCACAAAGCATCCCGCTAAGACATGGCTTAGCGATAAAAGCCACGTTCTGCAACGAATCATTGATTTCAAGTGCATGTAATAGCGCCATCGGTGTCGAACTTCTGCGCCACCGCCAACCGCACATGATGCGCGGAGGCAGGCAAGCGCACCGCCCTGTGTAAGCTGGCAAACGCCTTTTATCTGCCAAACGCCTGAGATCTTGCCTTCGGCGCGCACGCTAATACGTAGGACAGCGACGAAACACGTGGGCTAAACTCTGCGGCTCTTCGAAACATGCAGCCGACCTTTCCCGCCTCCTCATGCCTGACCGTCATTTGACATCGATCTTTTCCGATTTTTTTCCGGTGCATCAATGGGGAGGCAATTGCCAAGGCAGTCATACCAGCACCGGCCCGCGGGGCAGGGCATGACGAAAAACGTGTTGACCCATCGCCGAGCCGTCATGCTAATGGTGGTGGTAACCCTGCTATGGTCCATGGCTGGCGTTGTGACCCGGCATCTGGAATCCGCACGCAGCTTTGAGGTGACTTTCTGGAGAAGCTTTTTCACCGTCGTATCTCTGCTGATCATCCTGCCATTTTTTCAGGGTCGCATGGTTTTCACCCGCATACGTCAGGCAGGCTCAGCGCTGTGGCTGTCGGGACTGTGCTGGAGCATCATGTTTACAGCATTCATGGTGGCGCTGACTTTGACGACAGTTGCGAACGTACTGGTCACCATGGCAATCGGTCCCTTCATTACCGCTTTGCTGGCCCGGATATTCATAGGCCACCGGATTCCGGGCCGCACCTGGCTTGCGATTGCGCTGGCTGGCGCCGGAATAGCCTGGATGTACGGTGGGCAAGTTGATCTGTCGAGCCAGATTGCCGGCACCCTGGTGGCGTTGCTGGTGCCCTTTGCGGCAGCAACCAACTGGACAGTGGTGCAATACAGCCGAACCCACGGACAGAATGTTGACCTGGTCCCAGCCGTGCTGGTAGGCGCGGTGATGTCATCGGCAATCACCTTGCCACTGGCTTTTCCGTTGTCGGCGACACCACACGACATCGGTCTGCTGGCTCTGCTCGGTTTATTTCAACTCGCCATACCCTGCGTGCTCTCCGTGTTGTGTGCCGGTATTCTGAAAGCACCGGAAGTCTCATTGCTGGGGCTGCTGGAGGTGATTTTTGGTATTTTGCTGGCTTGGCTGGGCGCAGGAGAGGAGCCTGGCGCCCATGTATTGACCGGCGGGGCGCTGGTGATTGGCGCACTGGTCCTGAACGAAATAATTGCTTGGAGACAAAAATCGTGAACACATCCACTTTGCCTGGCGACAGGTCCGGTGCACCTGACGACATCACCGAGGTCATCGCGGAACGCCGCGGCAACGCCGGGCTGATCACCTTGAACCGGCCCAAGGCATTGAACGCCCTGAACCTGCCCATGATCCGGGCTCTCACGGCGACGCTCCTTGCATGGCGCGACGACGCTGCCGTGCAGCTGGTGGCGATTAGGGGCACCAACAAAGCGGGGCGACCTGGCACGCCGGACGCCCTGTTTGGTGGTTTTTGCGCCGGCGGAGACATTCGGTTTTTTCACCAGGCCGCACTGGCCAACGATGCACTGCTGGAAGCTTTTTTCACCGAAGAGTACACACTTAACTACCTCATACAAACCTACCCGAAGCCCTATATCGCCTTCATGGACGGCGTGGTGATGGGTGGCGGCATGGGTTTATGCCAGGGCGAATCGCATTCGGCTCATCGTGCGGGCAAGGTCCGCATCGTGACCGAACACACCAAGATGGCGATGCCCGAAACCAATATCGGGCTTTTCCCGGATGTCGGCGGCGGTTATTTCTTGAGCCGCTGCCCGGGTCATGCGGGGGAATACCTTGCGCTGACGGGTGAGGCCATCGGCGCACAGGACGCCATTGGTTTTGGACTCGCTGACGTCCAAAGACCCGCTGCCTCGCTGCCAGAACTGTGGGATAAGTTAGGTACTCACCGGACTGAGACACAAAATGCCGCAAACGCATGGGTTGCTACTGAATTCATAGCTGAAGCCCCTGGTACAACCAAGGACACCGGCACGATTGATCAATATTTTGGGCTTTTGCGAGTCAAGCATATCGTTGACGCCCTTGAAAAGTCACCCGACCCGTGGGCCGTCAAGATGGGCGCGGTTTTACGCAAGCGCTCCCCGCTCATGCTGCACGTCGCGCTAGAGCAGATTCGCAGGGCGCGCGGCATGTCCCTGGCGGACAACCTGTGCATGGAGCGCAAGATGGTGCACCAGTGCTTTAACCTGCGCCCGGGAACAGCCAGCGAAACGGTCGAAGGTATCCGCGCACTGGCGGTTGACAAAGACTACACACCAAAGTGGTCCCCCGGACGTATCGAAGATGTCAAACCCGGCATGGCCGATGCGTTTTTCGCCAGTCCATGGGCACCCGATGCGCATCCCTTGAAAGACCTGCACGACCCGGGTCAGACGCGTCTATAAAAACCCGGTTCAGTAGCCGTCCGCAGAACCTGCAGGCACCACAGTGATGGGGCCTTTTGAGGTGATCAGGCGCCACAGGTTGTTGTAACCGTCACCGTATTTGTCGCCGGGCTCCTGGTCTTCAGGCCAGAAGTAAAGCGGCTTGCCCTTGAAGGCCCACTGTGACTTGCCGTCGTCCCGGGTGATGATCTGATAGTCGGCGTTGGCGCGTGCGCCGGCAGGTGCGTAAAAAGGCAGCCAGTTGCGCGCGCACTCATCGTGGCAGACAGACTTTCCGCTGGCTTCCACATCTCGGTCAAAAGTGTAGAGGGTCATGTCCTTGAAGTCGGTCAGGACACCGTTTTTCAGCTTGGCGGGTGCAGTTGCCATGGCCGGAGGTGCGCTGGCGCAGCCATAGGCAAGAAAAGCGGTCAACGCAATGACCAGGTAGGTGCGGAAACAGGTGTGCATCGGCGGGCGTGCTGGTTGATGACGACAGGGACGCGACCTCGGCTGCCAAAAGATCAGCAAGCCCCGAGGCCAGACGGGGAGGCTCAAGTATGGCGCAGCCGCGGATTTCTTGCAGACGTTAGTCGGTTTAGCGGCTTCTCGACTTCATGGCGCGTTCGACTTCACGCTTGCCTTCCCGGTCTTTGATGGTGTCCCGCTTGTCGTGCTCACCCTTGCCCTTGGCAAGGCCGATCTCGCATTTGACGCGGCCGGCTTTCCAGTGCATGTTGAGCGGGACCAGCGTGAAGCCTTTCTGCTCGACTTTTCCCATCAAACGTTTGATTTCTGCCTTGTGCATCAACAGTTTTTTGGTGCGCACCGAGTCCGGACGTACATGGCTCGAAGCAGTGCCCAGCGGATTGATCTGGCAGCCGATAACAAAAATTTCGCCACTCCGTATCACCACATAGCCGTCCGTCAGTTGCACCTTGCCCTCGCGCACCGACTTGACTTCCCAGCCCTCGAGTACCATGCCCGCCTCAAACCGCTCTTCAATGTGATAGTTGTAGAGCGCCTTCTTGTTATCCGCAATACGCACAGCAGCGGCCGCAGCCTTGGCGCTGAGTTTGTTGATCGTGCCGTCGCTGATCTTTCCGGCTGGCTTTCCCGAGCTGGAAGCGGCGGTTTTCTGAACAAGGGATGCTGCTTTGGTGGCCATAGGTAACAGTTAGGGTCGTCAGGGGCTAATACAATCGGCCGAGCCTTCGATTGTATGAAAACCGTTCACAAAACCGTCCTGATCTGGTACAGCGCCGCAGAAATGTTTGCGCTGGTCACCGATATTCCGAGCTATCCCGAGTTTTTGCCCTGGTGTGACGAGGCCGAGATAGTAAGCAGCAATGCGAACGGCATGGAGGCGCGGATCGGCCTGGCATTCGCCGGAATCAAGCAAAGCTTCACGACCCGGAACACCCATGAAGCAGACCGCAAGGTGTGCCTCAAGCTGGTCGATGGACCGTTCTCGAAGCTCGACGGGCAATGGGATTTTGTTCCGGTGGGCGCGGGCGGTGAGCGGGCCTGCAAGATTGAACTCAACCTGCGTTACGACTTCGATAATGCAGCGCTTGCCACGCTCGTCGGCCCAGTGTTCGACAAGATTGCCGGCAGCCTTGTAGATGCTTTTGTCAAGCGTGCAGGCAAGGTATATGGCGAGCCTTGAGCATTTGGCAGTCTCCCAGAAGCTGGCGCCTTAACGGGCCATGCCAAAACCATCCTGACTGTGAAAATCGTTGTTGTCCATTCCCCAGCGCCGCGCCAGGTGCGGCAGTGGACGCTTGACTTCGCAGCCGGAGGCACGCTGCTTGATGCCTTGCATGCAAGTTCCATCTTTGACGAATTTCCGGAGCTGGCTGCCTCGCCGCTGACGGTGGGGGTGTGGGGAAGGCGCGCCGATGAGCGCTACCGCTTGCACGACGGAGACCGCGTTGAAATTTACCGTGCTCTCAAAGTTGATCCGAAGCTGGCGCGCCGGCAACGGTTCATCAAACAGGGAAGCAGGAGCGCCGGTTTGTTTGCAGGTACACGGCCAGGCGCCAAAGCGGGTTACTGAAATCTTTTTGATGCCAGCGCAAGGCGCGAGACCCTACTTGCAGTTGGAATCGATGATCTCTTGCACCCGCTTGGTTTCAGCGGCACGCCTCGCATCGTCAAAGACTTCCTGCTCGCCTTTGGCATTGGTTCCGACCATACGCACGCCTGACTTCAGGGTGGCCATACCGCTTTTCGCACGGTCGCAATTCTCAGCCCTGGCCTTGGCAATCTTGTCTTCCTGGGCCTTCTTGGCGGCGGCTTCCTGATCTTCCGCCTGCTTCTTTTTGGCTTCCAGTTCGGCATCCTTACCGGTCAACTTGGGCGCACTGGCTTTCGCAAGCGGTGCGGACCCTGCCGGCGCCGGCTTTGCCATGGTCTCGTCAGCCGCCGGCTGGGCTGTAGGGCGAACGCTTCCCGCGGGACGCTTGAGAATGTTCTTTTCCTGGATGTCGGCAGGCGGAGACCGGTCGCTGAATACCTTGCGTCCGTCCTTGTCTATCCATTGCCACTGCGCCATGGCAGACAAGGAAAACGCGGTTCCGGCAATCATCAGAACCAGGGATTTTGATGCGAGTTTGAAGTGCATCTTCGCAGTGTACTGTTGTGTCACCCGCATTTATTGGGTGTGCCGTGCAAGGGCGGCATCAATACAACGCGGCGCGGGCAAAACGCACGTTCAGGCAGGCCCCGAGCGTAACTTGTGCAAGGGTACAATCCGATTTTTGGAGCTTTCCCTATGCGCCTACTAGGCAAAGCGCTCACCTTCGACGACGTATTGTTGGTGCCAGCGTTCTCCCAGGTCCTGCCAAAGGACACCTCGCTTTCTACCCAGTTTTCCCGAAATATCCGCCTGAATCTGCCGCTGGTTTCCGCTGCCATGGACACCGTGACCGAGGCCAGACTCGCCATCGCCATCGCGCAGGAAGGCGGCATTGGCATCGTGCACAAGAACCTGACGCCCCAGCAGCAGGCAGCCGAAGTGGCACGTGTCAAGCGATATGAAAGCGGTGTTTTGCGTGACCCGGTTGTCATCACACCCACCCATACGGTACGCCAGGTCATGGCACTTAGCGAGCAGCTGGGCATATCTGGCTTTCCAGTCATAGACGGGGGCCGCGTGGTGGGCATCGTGACAGGGCGGGACATGCGCTTCGAGTCGCGCATGGACGTGCCGGTCAGCACCATCATGACGCCGCGTGAACGCCTGATCACTATTTCTGAAACCGCATCCCTTGAAGACGCCAAGGCGCTGCTGAACAAGCACCGGCTAGAGCGCGTTCTGCTAATCAATGACAACTTCGAGCTCAAGGGTCTGATCACCGTCAAGGACATCACCAAACAGACAACATTTCCAAACGCTGCCCGTGATGCGCGCGGCCAGCTGCGCGTGGGCGCAGCGGTTGGCGTGGGCGACGGCACAGAAGAGCGTGTCGACGCGCTGGTCAAGGCAGGCGTCGATGCCATCGTGGTCGACACTGCCCACGGACATAGCAAGGGCGTGCTCGACCGTGTTCGCTGGGTCAAGCAGAACTACCCGCAAATCGATGTCATTGGCGGAAACATTGCCACCGGTGCAGCAGCGCTGGCGCTGGTTGAGGCCGGCGCAGACGGCGTGAAAGTAGGTATCGGCCCGGGCAGCATTTGCACCACCCGCATCGTCGCCGGCGTGGGTGTGCCGCAGATCATGGCAATCGACAACGTGGCTACTGCACTGCGCGGTACCGGTGTGCCCCTCATTGGTGACGGTGGCATTCGCTACAGCGGCGACATCGCGAAGGCAATCGCCGCAGGCGCCAACACCGTCATGATGGGCGGCATGTTTGCGGGCACCGAAGAAGCCCCGGGCGAAGTCATCCTGTACCAGGGCCGTAGCTACAAAAGCTATCGCGGCATGGGGAGCATTGGCGCCATGCAGCAGGGCAGTGCTGACCGTTACTTTCAGGAGTCGAGTACCGGCAATCCCAACGCCGACAAACTCGTTCCCGAAGGTATCGAGGGCCGCGTTCCTTACAAGGGTTCGATGATCGCCATTGTTTTCCAGATGGCTGGCGGGCTGCGAGCCAGCATGGGCTATTGCGGCTGCGCCACCATTGACGAGATGCGCGACCGCGCTGAATTTGTCGAAATTACGTCAGCCGGCATTCGCGAAAGCCATGTCCATGATGTACAGATCACCAAGGAAGCGCCGAACTACCGCGCTGAATAGTGACGCCGGGTTTTGTGACTGCGTGTCATTGCGCTGCCCGCCAGGTGGCGCATTTTTTATGCGGCGTCACTGCAAAAACTGCTGTTTCCCCAAACTCATTGTGATCCGGTAGCAATTTTTCTATTCCATGCAACACCAGAAAATCCTCATTCTCGATTTTGGCTCCCAGGTCACGCAGCTCATTGCGCGCCGCGTCCGTGATGCACATGTCTTTTGTGAGGTGCACCCCTGCGATGTGACGGATGACTGGGTGCGCGAATATGCCAAAGATGGCAGCCTGAAAGGCGTCATTCTGTCCGGCAGCCACGCCAGTGTTTACGAAGAAGCAACCGACAAGGCGCCACAGGCCGTATTCGATCTGGGACTTCCCGTCCTGGGTATCTGCTACGGCATGCAGGCCATGGCCCACCAATTGGGTGGCGTGGTCGAAGGCGGCCACAAGCGCGAATTTGGTCCGGCGGATGTCCGCGCGCGCGGCCACACGGAGTTGCTCAGAGATATATCCGACTACACCACCGCCGACGGCCACGGCATGCTGGATGTGTGGATGAGCCATGGCGACAAGGTCACACAAATGCCGCCCGGCTTCAAGCTCATGGCGTCGACCGAGTCCTGCCCGATTGCCGGCATGGCCGACGAGGCGCGCCGTTTTTACGCACTGCAGTTTCACCCCGAGGTCACTCACACCCGTCAGGGAAATGCGATCCTCAAACGATTTGTGCTCGATATCTGCGGCACCCGGCCTGACTGGATCATGGGCAACTACATCAGTGAAGCGGTTGAAAGGATTCGTGCCCAGGTAGGCGACGAGGAAGTCATCCTGGGCCTGTCCGGCGGGGTTGATTCATCGGTGGCGGCAGCGCTTATTCACCGCGCCATTGGCGACCAGCTCACTTGTGTCTTTGTCGACCACGGACTGTTGCGGCTTGATGAAGGCGACATGGTCATGGACATGTTTGTTGGCAAGCTCCACGCCCGGGTAATCCGCGTTGATGCAGTGGACCAATTTCTGGGGCAGCTGGCCGGCGTGAGCGAACCGGAAGCCAAGCGCAAGATCATCGGGCGCGAGTTTGTTGAGGTATTCAAGGCAGAGGCCGCGCGGCTCAAGGCCGGACTGGACGGCGCCTACAAAGGCGCCAAGTGGCTTGCACAGGGAACGATTTACCCCGACGTCATCGAGTCGGGCGGTGCCAAAAGCAAAAAAGCGGTCGTCATCAAAAGCCACCACAACGTGGGTGGCCTGCCCGAACAGCTTGGCCTGAAGTTGCTGGAACCCCTGCGCGAGTTGTTCAAGGATGAAGTACGTGAACTGGGTGTAGCGCTCGGGTTGCCGCATGACATGGTCTACCGCCACCCGTTTCCTGGCCCAGGTTTGGGGGTGCGTATTCTGGGTGAGGTCAGGAAAGAATATGCCGATCTTTTGCGACGGGCAGATGCGATTTTTATCGAGGAATTGCGCAACTTCAAGGACGCTGAAAGTGGCAAAAGCTGGTACGACTTGACGAGCCAGGCTTTTACGGTGTTTTTGCCGGTAAAAAGCGTGGGTGTCATGGGCGATGGCCGCACCTACGACTATGTCGTGGCTTTGCGCGCGGTTCAAACCAGCGACTTCATGACAGCAGACTGGGCGGAGCTGCCGTATGCGCTACTCAAGAAAGTATCGAGCCGGATCATCAACGAAGTGCGTGGCATCAACCGGGTGACCTACGACGTCAGCAGCAAGCCGCCAGCAACGATCGAGTGGGAATAAGTCACGACCGGCACGCGCGATGCCGGTTGACAGGCATGCTCCTTACTTCCAACCTGATTGCTATGGCGCTCCAGGTCAAGCGTACCGGGCCGTCATGGGATTTCGCGTGAGCAGCTATGCTGTCGCCACGACATATTCAATGGCGTTTGCATCCGCTCGGAAAATTGCTGCGTAACCGTTTGTCAGACAGTTTTCCTGACACGAGGATCGAGGCTCCATGCTTGCCGCACCTGTTCCTGACAACGACGACGAGCGACTGAGCGCCTTGCGCGGCAGTTTCTGCGCCTATGCGCCACGTGAAGAGCGGTTTGACCGGATCACCCGCACCGCCAAGTGGTTGCTGGAAGTTCCGATTTCACTGATCTCGGTCATCGAGCAGGACGAACAGGGATTTCGATCGATACAGGGAGTGGAGATTGACCACATGTCGCCTCAGGTGTATCCGGATCTGGCACGCGTGCCGACCTGGAACTATGTGGCCGTGCACTGCACGGCCAAGGCCGGGTTGATCGAGGATGCCAGTGCGAACGATGCGCTGCTCAAACAACTGACTGGCGACCACGAGCCGGCATACGCCGAACAGTGGCGTGCCATCGGGCCGGATTTTGCCGACAAGATGCTGGCAGGCATCGTGGCTTTCAGCCTGGAAGTCGTCTCGCTGCAATGCAATGCAAGGTCAAAATCAACCAGCACCGGCCCGAAGCGCGCGTGGACTTGAGAGCCCTGTATGCGGCTGGGGACGACCATCAG
This sequence comes from Polaromonas sp., assembly GCA_028291985.1. Taxonomy (GTDB): domain Bacteria; phylum Pseudomonadota; class Gammaproteobacteria; order Burkholderiales; family Burkholderiaceae_C; genus Polaromonas. Next base: position 62,014 of record JAQGNE010000061.1, read on the forward strand.
CGCGATCTCGTCAGCTGGATGGACACTATTGAGGAAAGCAGGGGGCGCTGATATGCGATCGTTGTTTGGGGTCTTGAGTCTTCTCGTGGTGCTGGCGCTTGTGGGCGCCCTGGTCAAAAAGCAGCTGGCTTCATCGCGCCAGGCCGTGCCGGCTCTTGCGGTTCCCGCCCACGCGGCTGGCAGTGACGCTTCAGCGCCCGCTGCGGCAACGGTGCGCGAGCAATCCCAGCAGATTCAGCAGCAGTACAAGCAGGCGCTGGAGCAGGCCATGCAGCAACCGCGCGCGGTTCCCGACGAAAAATAAGAGTCAAATATGCCTATAGCCCTTGTAAAACCAGGGCATGCAGCTATCAAATCAGTAGTGCATGCAAGCTGACGCCCCTGACGGTCCTGACCACCGTGCCATGAGGCTGGCGCTGGAACAAGCCGCCCTTGCGGGGGATGCGGGCGAGGTGCCGGTGGGCGCTGTGGTCATGAGGCATGGCCAGGTCATCGCCACCGGTCGCAACAACCCGTTGGCCAGCCACGACCCTACCGCACATGCTGAAATCGCCGCCCTGCGTGCAGCAGCGTCTGCGCTGGGCAACTACCGGCTTGACGAGTGCGAACTCTTCGTTACGCTTGAACCTTGCGCCATGTGCAGCGGCGCGATGCTGCATGCCCGGCTGAAACGCGTGGTATTTGGCGCGCGCGATCCCAAAACAGGCACGGCGGGATCGGTGATCGATCTCTTTGCTGAGGCCAGGCTCAACCACCAAACCTCGGTGCGAGGCGACGTGCTGGCAGAGGAAAGCGCGACGCTATTGCAGGGGTTCTTTGCTCGGCGGCGCGCACAGCAACGTGACCAGGCTCGTCTTGCCCACCCGTTGCGCGACGATGCGCTGCGCACGCCCGACGCTGCATTTGAAGGGCTTCCTGACTACCCATGGTCGCCGCATTACATCAGCGATCTGCCGGCGCTTGACGGACTGCGCATGCATTACCTGGACGAAGGAGCGCCTGGCCGGCTGACCTTTCTCTGCCTGCACGGCCATCCCACCTGGAGCTACCTGTACCGCAAGATGATTCCGGCTTTTCTGGCGGCCGGCCACCGGGTTGTCGCGCCTGACCTGCTAGGTTTTGGCAAAAGCGACAAACCCAAGCATGTCCGGTTTCATACCTTCAGCCGGCATCGCCAGACGCTGCTGGAGCTGATCGACAGGCTGGACCTGCGCAACATCGTTCTGGTGGCACACGATGCAGGCGGCCTTCTCGGGCTGACACTGCCACTGGCGGAGCCAGCGCGCTACCAGGGACTGTTGCTCATGAATACCTTGCTGTCCGTTGACGGACAAGCCTTGCCGCCAGAGTTTGCTGACTGGCGCCATGAGTGCACTAGGCAAGCGGCCGACGATACGGCTCGCCTGATGGCGCGGGCGAGCCGCAACCTGGCTCCAAAAGAGCTTGCGGCCTACCGCGCGCCATTTCCCGACCGCGGTCATCGCGCCGCATTGCGTGCTTTTATGCCAGGCTTAGCAGGCGACATGGCAGTTGATGAGGCAGTCATCAGCAGGCAGGCGAACCGCTTCTACAGCGAGCGCTGGGCAGGTCATGCCATGGTTGCGGCGGGCGCGCTTGATCCGGCATTCGGCGTTTCCATGATGGCTGGCCTGGCATCCACCATCAAAGGCTGCCGGCCGCTTATGGTGATTCCCGACGCCGGTCATTTTTTACCCGAGCAGGGCAAGCAGCTGGCGCATGATGCCGCCAGCTATTTCGATCACATGATCCGCACGTCCTAGCGGCAACAACCGCGGACCGCAGCTTCCTACAAACGGCTGTGAGCATGTCCCACGTGGCCTCAGCTTGCCTAGCATAGCGTGCCTATTGTCCGCATCACGGTCTCGCTCCGCCCAAGCCAACACATACCCATGAAGGTCCATCACCTCAACTGCATATCAACCTGTCCGCTGGGTGGCCGCCTGATGGACGGGCGGACGACCTCGCTGTTGCGCCGTGGCCAGCTGTGCTGCCATTGCCTGCTGCTTGAAACTGCTGACGGCTTGGTTCTGGTGGACACCGGGCTGGGGCTGGAGGATGTCCGTCATCCCAAAAGTCGTTTGAGCGGCTTTTTCCTTGCCTTGCTGAGCCCGGACTTCCGGGAAGAGATGACGGCGGTCCGCCAGATCGAACGGCTCGGGTTTTCGGCGCAGGATGTCCGCCACATTGCGCTGACCCACCTGGACTTTGATCATGCCGGCGGCCTGGATGACTTTCCGCTGGCCACTGTTCATATGCTGCAGCTGGAACGCGACCACGCCGTGCTGCAGAAGACCTGGCTGGACCGGCAACGGTTTCGCCCGCAACAATGGTCTGGCCGCGCCCGATGGCAGGTTTATCCGGCAGAGGGCGGCGGCGACTGGTTCGGCTTCAGTGGCGTGCAGCAGCTCAATGGTTTGCCGCTCGAGATCGTGATGGTGCCCTTGATCGGGCATACGCTGGGACACGCCGGTGTCGCGGTGCGCAAGGGCGACAGGTGGCTTTTGCAGGCGGGTGATGCCTATTTTTATCACCAGGAAATGAACCTTGCCCACCCGCACTGCACGCCCGGCCTGCAGATGTATCAGGTGATGATGCAAAAGGACCGATCGGCACGATGGGCCAATCAACGGCGTCTGCGCGAGCTGAAACGCAACTACTCGGCGATGGTGGATGTCATCTGTGCGCACGATCCCACCGAGTTCGAGCGGGTTGCCCGACGCGCGTTGCAGGCACCCGTTTCAGGCAAGGGCTAGCCTTGACGCCTGATAAGTCCTGCTGCTACCAGATAAAACCTAAGCAGCAAGATCGCTTTACCCCAGTCTTCAGGGCAGCTCCGAATGACCCCTGGCCGCCTCCAGCTCCCATGGGCTTGCCTCAATATTGGGTCCGTCCGGATACGCCTCCGGATTCACTGGCACGCCGCCCGATGGCACCGGCTGAAGTGCTGGGCCAGGCGTCACCAGAGACTCCACCTGCGGCAGGTTTGCCGCATCGTTATCGAAGCGCAGTTTCTCTCCAGAGGCTGCTTGCGGCTCATCTGCCGCATCGCTGTGCCCACCGGCTTCCGCGCCCAGCGTCTTGCTTGGGTTGCTGTCACGCGGATGGTTTTCATTGCTATCGTCGGCCGTCCCTGGCCCTATGCTGGCGTTGCTCATGGGTGTCCTCGTAAAGGTTTGCATGTAGGGACACAACGCTAGGCAGCCATCCACGTCAGTAGCGTCGGCCTCTCTGCGCTCAAGATGTAGGACGAACCGGCAGGTGGCAGGCGTGGCCGATGGGATACTCGGGAGGTGAAAAAGCATATTTACATTTATTCCCCTTCCAGCGCCGTGCGGGACAAAAGTGGCTTCAAGCGGGGCGTGGTGCGTTTGAAGTCCATGGGTTATGAGGTTGAGGTCGATCCGGACGCGCTTGCGGTTCATCAGCGATTTGCCGGTACCGACGAGACACGCCTGGCGGCGATTCACCGCGCTGCCGCTAGCGGCGCCGACATCGCGCTCATCTCGCGCGGTGGATACGGCCTGAGCCGAATCCTTGGCGCCATCAACTACAAGGCAGTGTCCAAGGCCGCAGCTGGCGGAACCCGGTTTGTGGGCTTCAGTGATTTCACTGCGTTGCAGCTGGCACTGCTGGCCAAGACTGGGGCGACAAGCTGGGCCGGCCCTGCGCTGGCGGAGGACCTGGGTGCAGAAGACGGGCCGGACGACATCATGCAGGCCTGCTTTGAGGACCTGGTGTCAGGTCAGGCAGAAGGCACCGGCTGGCGCCTGCCCAAGATTCGCGCGATGACGCCAACCGACAACGGCAAAACTTCAGTTGATGCTAGTTTTTCGATAGCAAAAACCGCAGCAGCGACAAGACGAACCGGCGATTTTCAGGTCAAAAATGCAACCTTGTGGGGTGGCAGCCTGGCGATGCTGTCCTCTCTGGTCGGCACGCCTTATTTGCCGGCAGTCAAAGGTGGCATTCTGTTTTTGGAAGATGTGGCTGAGCATCCCTACCGCGTTGAACGCATGTTGACCCAATTGCTGCATGCCGGTGTGCTCGCGCAGCAAAAAGCAATCATCTTCGGCCAGTTCACGCATTACAAATTGCAACCACATGACAAGGGTTTCAAGATGAGCAGTGTCGTGGAATGGCTACAACAGCGGGTGAAGGCCAGGGTATTAACAGGCCTTCCGTTCGGTCATGTGCCAACCAAGGTCCTGCTTCCGGTAGGCGCTACCGTCAGCCTGGTGGTTGAAGAACGTGACGCCTTTGTACTGTGGGGTCATCAGCACTAGCTGCAAATTTCGATTTTTGCGGCTGGGGACAGGTCTTACCGACCAGGCATGCAACGGGAATCAACGTCGCCTGCTGGCTGGAGTGGCTGTCAGGCTTTCGGGCAGCAGATGCTGAAAGAGGTTGGTGATGTCGGCTATCTTTCGGCTGGCAATCGTTTCGCCATGCGCGCTGGACAACACCGCCATCAACTCGCTTCGTACGTACCAGAGGCCTTGTGCGTCGAGGGCATAACGCACACGGCGCGCAATCCCGGACTGCATGTCGGCGTCGCACTGGCTCAGCTCCATCAGCATGCGATCGCGTATGTGCTCGGTGCGGTCGCTCATGAACTGCGGTGTAATCTCGGCTCGACCGAGCAGCGACATGCAGCTGCTTTTGAGATTCGGGAAAAATGAGATCATGGAAGCGACCTGTTGAAGATTTTGTCCTAGGCAGCAGTGATGCATTCGAACCCTGTAGTACGTCTTGCCTGATGACTGCGTACTGCACCATATAAGTCTTACGTTCATGCTCACTTACAGATGAGCCGCAGGCGTCACTTCTGGTAACAAAATGTGAAGTCTTTTAGTGCCGAATTCTCTGCACAGGCACGGAGATGCCACCGACAGCATGACGTGAGCCGCCCGTCAAGCGGCATCATTTACCATGTTTCAACTCCTTAACCCAGGCCAGCCATGAGCAGTATCAGCCAGACCAGTACCACCGCTTTTCCGTCCCACTACATCAACGGCAAGTGGGTGCAAGCCGCTTCAGGGCAGTTGTTGCCGGTGCATGATTCCAGTACCGAGGAACTCATGGCCACGGTGCCCGCCGGCACGGCAGAAGAAACAAACAGCGCCATCGCGGCGGCGCGGACCGCTTTTGAGGGCTGGTCGCAGCTGCCGGTCGAAACGCGCGCCGCCTATCTGGACAAGATTGCGGCTGGCGTCAAGGCTCGTACCGATGACCTGGCCATGGCCATAGCCCGCGAGGTTGGCATGCCGTTGAAGATGGCCCGCGCCATTCAGGTAGGTGGGCCTGCCTGGCATTGGGGTAACTTTGCCAAGGTAGCCAGGGCATTCGAATGGGAGAAAACCGTTGCCGGGCCGACGGGGAGCTCATTGGTTGTACGTGAGGCGATAGGTGTCGTGGGTTGCATCACGCCGTGGAACTTTCCCCTGAGCCAGATCACTCTCAAGATTGCCCCGGCAATGGTGGCGGGCTGCACCGTGGTGTTAAAGCCCAGCGAGATTGCCCCGGTCAATGCGCTGATACTGGCTGAAATCATCGACGAAGCAGGGCTTCCGCCGGGCGTGTTCAACCTGGTCAACGGCCTCGGCCCCGTGGTCGGCGAGGTCCTGGCCACCCATGCTGACGTTGACATGGTGAGCTTTACCGGATCAACCCGCGCCGGCAAGCGTGTAGCCGAGCTGGCAAGTCAGTCGGTGAAGCGGGTGACGCTGGAGCTCGGCGGGAAATCCGCAAGTGTGATTTTGGAGAGCGCCAACCTGGAGGCAGCGGTTAAGGGCACAGTGGCTGCCTGCATGCTGAACAGCGGGCAAACCTGCTCGGCACATACCCGGATGCTGGTGCCGGCCAGCCGGTATGACGAGGCGAAAGCATTGGCGCGCGCTGCAGTAGAGCGCTTCAGCGTTGGCCCGAGCCTGGCTGATACCAGCAAGCTGGGACCGCTGGTCAGCGCCGCGCAGCGCGACCGGGTGCTGGGATTCATCAACACCGGCATACAGGAGGGTGCAGACGTGATAGCGGGCGGCCCACAAACGCCGCCGGGCAAAGGCTACTTTGTGCAACCCACCATTTTGGGCATCAAGCCGGGGGACACCCTGGCGCAGGAAGAGATCTTTGGGCCTGTGCTGGTGGTGATTGCTTTTGATGACGAAGAACAAGCCGTTGCCATCGCCAACAACACCATTTATGGCCTGGGCGGCGCGGTGTGGGCAGGAAGTGACGAGGCCGCGATCAAGGTGGCGAGGCGCATTCGCACCGGGCAGGTTGACATCAATGGCGGTCCGTTCAATGCCAGCGCACCATTCGGTGGCTACAAGCAGTCAGGCAACGGACGGGAAAACGGCGTTTATGGACTTGAAGAGTTTCTTGAATTCAAGTCGCTCCAGCTTAGGCCGGCGCCCGCCTGAGATACGACGCTGTTGCAGCGCCCCAGCCACATACCGATGTATCAAAGCCCCCGATTTGAAAGGTGTGTGATTTAATTCATTAAAAAGGACACTGCAGCACTCAATGGCCGAAGCTACCGTCGTATTTGCCGACCTCAATGGAAGTACCGGCGTTTTTGAATTGCTCGGCAATGCGAAGGCGACGCAGGCCATCACCCGGCTGACAGGATGGATGGGCCGGGTCTGCACCCTGAACAATGGTCAGGTTGTTAAAAACCTGGGTGACGGCGTGCTGATGGTGTTTACCGAAAACACCGATGCCATCGACGCGGTGATGGAAATGCAGCGGGTCCACACCGAGCGTATCAAGACTTGGCCTGAGTCATTTAAGATGCGCCTGCAAATCGGGCTTTCACGCGGCGAGGTGATAGAGCAGGGCGGTGACTTTTTTGGCGATGCGGTAAACGTCGCCGCGCGTCTTTCTGATCTTTCAGGTCCAGACCAGATTCTGGGCACCGAGACAGTCATCCATGAACTCGAACCCAACGGGCCAGTGCGTTTCAGAAGCCTTGGTAGCATGGACATCAGGGGCCGTAACGAGGCCTGCTTGGTGTACCGCGTTGAATGGCAGAACGAGTTTGGCAGCGAATTTTTCACACTGCCTGCCAGCCTGAATGCGATGTATCCGATGAAGACGACATCTAACACTGCTGCCATCCGCCTGTCATGGCTGGATGTCAACGCGACCTTCACGCCAGCGCAACTGCCCATTCATATCGGACGCGATACAGAAACCCAGTTTGTCATCAATGATCCGCGCGTGTCGCGCCTTCATGCCAAGATATCGTGGCGCGCTGGGAAGTATCACCTGGAAGATGTCAGCAGCTACGGCACCTGGCTTCGTTTTGCTGAAAACCAGGCCGTAATCAACCTCAGGCGCCAGGAATGTCCGCTGCTGGTCAAAGGCGAGATGGCCATGGGCGCACCGTTTGAGGACTTCACCGTGCCGACTGTAGTGTTCACTTTTCAGGCGACTTGATGCGGTGACGGGAAAGCCGGTGGTCTGCGGGTGGTAATAGCTGGCGGGAGGGCTGCTACATGTCGCCGGACCGTTACCGCTAACCGCCTATCTCTGATCGTTGACCGCTACGTGCTACGCGAAACCCTGAGGTACGAAGCTGTGACTGCTATGCATTAGATAGCTATAGGCCCTTGCGTTCAATGGGCTACAGCCACTTTTTCTGTAAATTTCATCGGTATGGATCGTCAGCCGGGGTTAGCGGTCGACATCATCCGGTCTGCTGCGCTGTCCGCAGGCGAGATGGCGATCAGGCTGCTATGCCTTCAACGTCAAGCCTTTCCCAATGGCGATGCAGCGCCACGGCTGCAATAAAGTCCTGAGACACCTGCCCGTCGATCACTTTTCGGGAATCGGCAATCACCATGCCGGCTGCTGGTGTTGCCACCACTTCCAGGTTTTTGCCCAGCGCAAAACCAAGCGCTGCAAACAGCTCCACACCCTCGTTGATGGCGCATATCGGCTTGCAATGCTTGTAGGCTTCCATGACAAAGTGCATGGCACTGCCCATGCCGCGCAGGGCTTCAATATGCGGCGCACCACCGGGAACGATGACCGCGTCGAACATCACCGAAGGCATGGTGCAAAACGTATGGTCCACTGGCATCTGGCGGCCGCCGGCGGTGCTCACGCTGCCGAGCTGGTGACTGACAGTCTTGCACACGGCCCCCGCACTGGCCAGGTCCAGCATCAGGCGTTTGACACTGGCGGGTTCGACCCCGTCAGCGACCAGCACGGCTACCCGGCGTGTTTTCACATGGGTTCCAGGCTTGCTCGCCATGCGCAGGCTGGGCTCTTCGTCCAGCTTGTTGGCGATGCGGTGATCGCGAAAGCCCAGACGACCCGCTGCGGCCTTGGGGTCGGGTGTACCAATGCCCAAAGGCGCTGCCACACGCGAGGCCAGCTTCATGTCGACATGTGCCAGGTTGTCAACGACACGCTGGCGAATGTTCACCTGCTCCACACGCGACAACTCAAATCGGAAGGCTGCGACGATATGGTCTTTTTCAGCGTTGCTCTGGCTGTTCCAAAACAGCGTGGCCTGCGAAAAGTGATCATCAAACGACGGACTTCTACCGCGACTTTTTGAGGAGTCGGTCACCTCCGGCGACTCCTTGAAGCCCTGCGCAGCGCCGTCAATCCGAAACTCCGAGCCATTGCCCAGGGTGTTTGGCTCATACGCCACACGACCTTTCAGGATAGTCTGGCGATGGGTTCCATCGCGCTGGAAATTGTGCATCGGACACACGCTGCGGTTAATAGGAATCTCGTGAAAGTTGGCCCCGCCCAATCGCGAGCGCTGGGTTTCGCTGTACGCGAAAAGCCGGCCCTGCAGCAAAGGGTCATTTGAGAAATCGATACCAGGCACCAAATGGCCCGGATTGAAGGCAATCTGCTCCGTCTCGGCAAAAAAGTTGTCCGGGTTCCGGTTCAGGGTCAGCCTGCCAATCAACTGCACAGGTACCTGTGACTCGGGAATGAGTTTGGTCGGATCCAAAATATCGAAGCCGAGCTCTCCCTCTTTTCCGGCGTCGATGATCTGAACGCCCAACTCCCACTCAGGAAAGTGTCCGCTCTCGATAGCTTCCCATAAATCACGCCGATGAAAATCAGGGTCCTTACCAGCAATCTTCTGGGCCTCATCCCAGGCCAGTGCGTGTACGCCCAGCTTTGGTTTCCAGTGAAACTTCACAAAGTGCGCATCCCCGCCCGCGTTGATGAATTTGAAGGCGTGAACCCCAAAACCCTCCATCATGCGAAAGCTTCGCGGAATTGCGCGATCGGACATCGTCCACATCAGCATGTGGGTCGACTCCGGCATCAACGATGCAAAGTCCCAAAAGGTGTCGTGCCCGGTGCTAGCCTGCGGCATGCCGCAGTTCGGCTCAGGTTTGAGCGCATGCATCAGGTCTGGAAACTTGATCGCATCCTGAACGAAAAACACCGGCATGCTGCAGCCGACAAGGTCGTAGTTGCCTTCCTGGGTATAAAACTTGACCGCAAAGCCGCGCGCATCCCTTACGGTGTCGGCCGAGCCGGCCTGACCGGTCGTCGTCGAGAACCTGACGAATACTGGTGTTTCAACACCGGGATCCTGCAGAAAACCTGCTGTGGTGTAGGGCGCCATCGACTTGTAGGGCTTGAAGAAACCGTGAGCGCCAGAGCCTCTTGCGTAAACCGCGCGTTCAGGAATGCGTTCGTGGGCAAAGTGGGCAAGCTTTTCCCTCAGTATGAAGTCTTCCATCAGGGTAGGTCCGCGCGGGCCTGCCTTCAGGGAATTGTGGTTGTCGGTAATCTGCAAGCCCTGATTGGTCGTCAACAGGTTGCTGGACTCTTCCCGGCTCGACTCCAGCTGATGGAGTTTGTTTTTTGCGCTGTCGTTGTTTTTGGCACTGCCAGCGACCTTGCGCTTGGTTGTTAGCATGTAATTTCCGCTTCGTAAATGGGTAGAGCCAGGGCGGCTGCTTGGGCATCGCCGGTCAACGCCTTGGCTATTTATTGTTCGGGCGTGCCCTGCAGTAGCCGGGCTAGCACCAGCACCGCCATGAGCGACAGGGCGCTTAAAAAGACCCAGCCAATCATGTCTTGCGCCAGACTGGCTACTGCATCAGGCAAAAGGAGTGAGAAAGCCAGCGACGCTGCGGTGGCCATCAGCAACACCAGAAATAACTCCAGGTAGTCACTGCGTGGTCCGGTGTCGGGCTGACAGAAATCGCGGTCGTCACATGCCGGTTCCGACATGCCCTCCACCGCAGATTTCATGGTGTTGCCCGATACTGAAATTGGAGTTGACGAAATCCCGAGCCGTAATCGGGCGAATGCACCTAGGGTAGAGCCTGCTGGCCGAAAGTGGGTGGCAAAAACGCCGGCACGACTGTAAGGTCCTGCTGTACTTGATGTAAGACATTGCTTACTGCTGTCGAGCGCCAGCAGGTGTTGATCTCTTTGTATGGGATACCAGCGCAAGACTGGTGGCCGATACTGGGTGAAGGTGCGGCCTAGCCAGCGCCCAAGCCTGTCCGCAACTGCCTTTGGTATTCCGCCTTTTTCATCTGGAGATAAGCGTTTCGATCTACTTCATGGAGCTGCAGTTTGTAGCGCTCAGTCGCGTCAAACCAGTGTTCGAAGCGGGCTTCCGGCACTTGCAACGGCGGTTTATTCGGTGACGCAAGGTAGGCTTCAATAGCCAGGTAATAACGCATGGTGTTGCGCTCGACCGCGCCGCGCATTCCCCCCACATAAGGCGATTTTTTGTCGGCGCCGTTGACTGTGAAGCCAACTTTGCCGTTACCAACCGTGGCCAGGTATCCCTGCATGGCCAATCGTCCAGCAACGCCGTAGCCATAGGAATAGCGCAAATGCATGAAAGTCTTACCGCCTGCCACGGGTATTGCCTCGAACTCTATGCGGTAATCGCTTGTGCCAACCGGGCCTTGCGCCGCATTCAGTTGGATAGCCAGATAATCCGGCGCTGAAGCGGCGAGCTTCATGGCAAATTCAAGCGCAAAGGTGTCGTCAATGGCTTGCGGCGTTTTCTTGCCGATATTGACCCGAAGCATTGACGGGGTCGCCTGCGCGCCAGCCTTGCAGTACTTGGTGTTGATATGCAAGATCATGACCTCGCACCATTGCACTGGGCTTTTGAAGGCAACTGCTACGGTTTCGAACGGCGCGTTCAGCACGGCGTAAGCGTCGCCGCTGACTGTCGATCGGCTCTCGGCAGACTCCAGAAACAAAGGCCGGCTGAAATCATTTTTGGCAAGTCGATCTTTCAGTTCGGCATACCGAAGCTGCAGCGCCCCGGAAGCGGCCGACGACGGGGCGGGAGAGGGCAGTTGTGCGGAGGCCAGCGAATGGGTGCAAGCCAAAGCCAATGCGCCTGATGCTTTCACGACCGCCAGCGCAAAGCGTCCGTATCGCCTAGCCACAGTTGCTTGCCTGTCGTGCCCCCATCGCATTGCTGTTGGACTGATGACGAAATCATGGATGTGCATGCAGCCAGTTTGACAGCTGAAGCGGTCTTTCAATTCACCAATTCCGGACAAGCTCTGCCGTCCTACAGCAATACAGGCCATCAAGCGTGCTGTAGGCTCACTGCCTGTAACTGCCAGCAGCTAGCGATTCAAGCAACTACTGGACTTTTGCACGCGCGGGCCGCGTCACGCCTTTTTTAGCGGGTGCGGCCGGTGCAACACCTTGTGCTTGTTTTTGCGCCGAAGATAAGCCCGCTTGCAGTTCCAGGCAATCGGTACTCTCGCCGGGACCGGTTTCAAGCAAGGGAATAAGGGCAGCCAGCGGCGCTACCGAGAGAAGCGCAACAGCGCCTGCGGCACGTGCCAGGAGCGGGCCCTTGTGCAATTCGAATTCAGGGTTCTTGAAAGTGCCAAACGTCCGCACTGGCGTTCGCAGCGACAGGATGCCCATGCTCTTCGGACGCGGTGTCAGGGTAAGGTCAAAAGTTTCGTCTGCCAGGTTGAAACCGCCTGTTCCCAGGATCTGGGTTTGCTCGGTGTCAATCACAAAAACCGATGACTGCCCAAGGCCATTTTTGACATCAAAACTGAAACCGCCACAGTTGACCTTAATGGCCTGGTCGCCGCCGGCAAGCAGTTGCAAGACCTTGCCGCCGTTGAGCCCGCTGGCAGCGTCCAGCAGGTTTGAAATTCGTCCGTCCACGATAGCGGCCGACATCCGGCCGTTTGACTTCGCAGCGGCGTCGGCAACAGAGTTGCCACTGCCCTTCAGCTGAATGAGCGCGCCCAGAAGTCCACCACTTTGGGCAATGGTCTTGTTATCGGGCATCAGCTTGGCCAGCTGCACACGGCGCAGGTTGACTGTAGCTTCCGTGGAAATGACGGGCCGGCGCCCATCGAGCATGATTTTGGAGGACATCATTCCGCCAGCAAAACCAATATTCAAGGGGTTCAGGTTGAGCACGCCATCTCGCAGCGTCAGCGACGCATTGAGGCTTTCAAGCGGCAGATCTACCGGTACCTTGAGTTTTGCCGCGTTCAACTTGAAGTCGGCATCAATCTTTTGAAGCCTGCTGCCGTCGAAGGTCCCAGACGGCAGGATATGGTCAGGATCCACCGCCTTGCTTTTGGCTGCAGCTTGCGGCCTGTTGCTGCTTTCGGCCTGGGAAATAGCAGGCTTTCCGCCAGAGCTTTTGGTCTGCACGCCCACCAGGGGACCCAGGTCGGTGATATCCAGCAACCTGCTTTTCAGGTCGGCCGTCAACATTGGCCTGGGTTCTTGCCGGATGTAGCCTGCGCTACCGCTGATATCGGAAGAACCGATCTTGCCGGACAAGTTATCCATGGCGAAACGGTTGCCGTTCAGTTGTAGTCTTCCCTGCAGCTGGTAGGGCGGTGATGCGGGAAGCGGCAGCAGTAAAAAAGGATACAGGTTGGCGAGCGTCTCGCCCTGGATGCGCAGTTGCGTGTCAATGGCCGATATATTTGCGGCATCGGCTATCGTGCCTTCCACCTGAACCCGGGTGCTACCTGCCACCAGACTTGCCTTGATGGGAAACGGCTGGCCTGACTGCTGGAAGCTCAACACCTCACCGGTTAATGCCTCCCCCGAGAACGCTGCCTTGTGGTACTGGCCGCTGAAAGCAAAGCGGGCCAAATAGATGGTGTTTGACGATTTGGCATCCGTTGCAGGGCTTGGCGGGCCTTCCTTGCTGGTGGGCTGTGCTTCGCTGAACGGCGTGAAAGTCGAGGCTTTGACGTCGATTGAAAACGGCTCGCCATGGTCAATAAATCGCAGGCGACCCTGATCAACCGAAAGCGTGCTGATCACCAGGCGACTTGGCGAGGTGTCCGATGGCTCTGAAAACACCCAGTTCTTTCGATCATCTGCCTGACGTTCAAGCAGCAGGGTAGGGCGGGTGAGCGCGACGCGGGGCACGAGTATTTTGTCGGGCAGGGCGCGCAAGGATACCGAGAACTCCAGTGCTTCAATATCGGCCATGGGATCGCCCACGCTAGACCACGCGGCGTTACCAAAATGAACGCCGCGCATTCGTATCGTCGGCGTGAAACCGAGATCAACATCGAGGTCAGTCAGTGTGAATTCGCGCTGGGTCTTTTTGGAAACATAGCGTTCAAGCGGGCCCTTGAACCAATTCCAGTCAAAAAACACCATGAGCAAAATCAGCAGTACAGCCATGCCCAGCAGCACGGGATGCCGCAGCAAGGCACCGGCAGATCGAAAGGATTTCATGATGGTCGGTGCGCCCTGCTGGTGAAATACGTTGAAAACGCGGAAGTACCGGGTGCGTCGATTCAGCAAGCCTGGTTATGGGGACAAACACAGTTGTCATCTTCGTCTGTCAATATATCTCCAACGATGAATACCAGGGGTAAGGAGCCAACGCATGTGCTTGTAAGGGACAAACATGTTTTTACCAAGCCGCTGGCCGGTAGCTCATGTCAACTACCCTGGTCAGCTGCCGAGCTGCATGCGCAGATTTCCAGGATCGCTGGAACCTCCGCGGCAAGATCGCGGGCCAGAAATCCCAACGGGCCAGCCTTGTCGGCAAGCGTTTGTCCGGCCATGGCGTGAACTGCAACGCCCCAGGCGGCAGCTTGTTCGAGCTCTGCACCACGCGCTGCAAGACCCGCCATGATTCCAGCCAGAACATCACCAGAGCCAGATGTAGCAAGGCCGGGGATATTTCGGTTGTGCGTCCAGGTTCTACCATTGTTCGAAGCAATGACCGTGATAGCGCCCTTGAGCGCGACTGTCGCATGTTGAGCAGGACAACGGCTGACCAACGCGCGGGCAGTAGACAGCGGATCGTCTTTCACTTCTTGTTTGCTGAGCCCGGTGAGGTGCGCCATCTCTCCGGCATGGGGCGTCAACAACACGGCGAGCGGGTGGCAGGACGTGGCCAGCATCGCATCCATGGCAACTGCGTCCAGCAACATCGGAATCGAACCGAACAGCTTGAGCGCGGATTCCATGAAAGCGCCGCTACCACCGGCGTCCACCAGTCCTGGTCCTATCAAGACCGCAGAAGCGCAGTCGGCAATTTCCTCAAGACAACGAGCACCGGCGGCATCGAGCCCGCCAGCCGCCGTCTCTGGCAGGCCGATGACTCGCGCCTCGGGCACCAGCAAACCCAAAGAAGGCGCGACGCTCCTGGCCGTCGCAATCGTCAGCTTGCCGGCGCCGGCCCTCAGGGCAGCTGTAGCGGCCAGAATCGCAGCACCTGGAATCTCGCGACTGCCAGCGATAACCAGCACCTGCCCGCGATCTTCCTTGTCAGAATTGCCGCCGATAACCGGTAGCGGCCATCGCTGCAGTGCGGCGACGTCCAACTCGCTTGTCGGTGGGCGGCAAGGCGACACAGCTGCCTCAGGGTTTTGGCGCGGCGGCAGCATCGGCATCGGAGGTTACCGGCGTACCGGTTTGCTCAAGCGGTGAGACAAAATTAAGAAATTCGAGCACGAGCCCCGGCCTGCCATCCGCAAGATGCGCCGCTTCATATGAGGTGATGCTGCAATTCGGGATATCGCCCTGGCGGTCTATCTCAAGAATCGTAGCCTCATCCATCTCTTCAATCAGATACCGCAGGCAGTTGACCACCACCTGATGGGCCACTATCAGCACCCGCTGCCCCGCATGCTCGCGCACCATCATCTCGAGCATGCTGCGCAGCCGAAGGATGACATCGCACCAGCTTTCTCCGCCGGGTGGACGAAAGTAGAACTTCCCCACATGGGACCGCTGCTGGCTGAGCTCAGGGTGTTTGACGCCGATGCCAAAGCTGGTCAGGCGGTCCAGAATGCCGAATTCCTTCTCACGCAGGCGCTCATCGCAGCGCAGCTTGACCTTGTCGGCAAGGCCCGCCTGCGCCAGCAACAGCCGCGCAGTTTGCATGGCGCGGATATAGGGAGAACACAAAACCAGCTGTGGTTGCTCATCACCGTCGAGCGATGCAAACCAACGCCCAAGGCTTAAGGATTGCTGGCGTCCCAGAGGTGATAAAGGCACATCGATGTCACGGTCAGCGATATCAATCGTGTGCAGCCCTGCAGCTTCAGCAGTGTCCCGCGCGACATTACCGGCGCTCTGGCCGTGGCGGACTATCCACAAGGTTTGGGGAAGGGCAGGAATCATCTCAACAGGCAAAGCATCATTCCCTCAAAATTGCGACGCGAGCAGACGCATCTGTCGTGGTTCGGGTCGTCTTCACCTCGTCATTTGCAAAACATGTAGATCAGCGTACGTTCTTTATGGACGCTGCAGAAGGTGGCCACGGCTCCTGGATAGCGCCCCTATGAGACCTCGACTGCTCAAAAGTATCAGCGGTTATGGCGCCGACGTACGACTATCTGGGTCAATTTGTCTTCGATTAGAAATGCAAACGTTCAGCAACGATGACCATCGCTCAGATCGATTGGCGATCTTTTACGCGTCGGCGGCTGTAGGAAGGCTAAGCGACGACTGTCGGCGTAAGGCTTTTACGGCTGTCATCTACCGGGCGGGAAACTATTCGGTATCTGTGTAAAGCCCTGGGGTGCCACGAACTGGTACTTGGCTTCTGGCTTCTGGC
>JAQGNE010000014.1 GCA_028291985.1 Polaromonas sp.
TTTTTTTTGATGCAAGCCCTCGCGCGCATTGCTGCGTTTCGAGAGGCATGGGTGTTCCAGGCCATGCCCATGCACAGCATCCACCGCAAACGTGCTGCACCTTATCGCGTCACAATGCTGTTTGCTATTAAAACAGGAGCTGCTGGTGCCCGTACCTGTTGGTCTGTGGCTACTATTTGCTTAAATTCTGGGTTTGCATGCTTGCCAGGGCTTTGGTCTCGGTCTGACGATCCAGCGTTCTGCCGCGCTGGTTAAAACCTCGGCCGGACGCTTCCTGGCTCGGCTCTCCCGTGGTGCGGCTATCAAAAGCGCCGCATTGCCATCCCTTGCATACACTGGCCTTCCCCGATGACGTCCATCGACCAGAAGACGGGCCAGATTCGGCCTTATTTCCACAGGCGCACGGTGTAAGCCATAGGTTCAAAACCGAGGCGCTTGCATTAAGCTGTAGCCATCGCTTCGCGGGCTGCCTACGCGCTTTTCTTTCGGATTACCCGTTCTTTCCCATGCTTGCCCACCCCAAAAATAATTTCGATTTCATTCGCATGATGGCGGCGCTGTGCGTGCTGTATTCACACCAGCATGCGCTGATGGGTTTGCCCGAACCGTCGGTATTGAACGCCCATTCACTGGGCGGCTTTGCGGTGCTGGTGTTCTTTTCGATCAGCGGTTTTCTGGTGGCGCAAAGCTGGCAGCTTGACCCGAACATCTGGCGCTTTGCGGTCAAGCGGCTGCTGCGCGTCTGGCCCGGCCTGGCGGTGGCTATTGTGCTGACGGCGCTGGTGCTGGGGCCCTGGGTATCGCCGCTGCCGCTGGGCGAGTATTACGCCCATCCGCTCATTCCTGAATACCTGCTGAACCTGCGGTTTGCCGTGCGTGACGCGTTGCCGCTGCAGTTCACCGGCAGCGGCATTCCGGGGGCGGTCAATGGCGCGTTATGGACGATTCCGCTGGAGCTTAAATGCTACGCCGCGTTGCTGCTGCTGGGTTTTGTGGGCGCCCTGCGCTTCAAGTGGCTGGTGCCGGTCATGACGCTGGTGGCCGCCACGGTTTATCTGTATCTGTACCCGGGCATGGACGCCTTGCTGGCCAGGCTGGGCTTGACGTCTACCTTCAACTACCTGATGCAGTTCAGCCTGTTCTTTTTTGCAGGCGTGTCGCTGTATGGCCTGGGCATTCACCAGCAGCCGCGCCGTGCGGCGTGGGCGGTTGCGTTGGCGGTTGGTGCGGCAGGCATTGCCTTGGCGCTGGGCCGGCCGCTGGTGGCGCTGTGGCTGGCCGTGCCCACCCTGACGCTGGCGTTCGGCAATGCCAGCACGCCCGGCGTGCGCAGCGCGGGCCGCTATGGCGACCTGTCGTACGGCATTTATATCTATGCCTTTCCGGTGCAGCAAACCATCATCTGGCTGTTCAGGGACAGCCTGAGCTGGTGGCCCCTGCTGGTCATCATCGTTGCCATCACGGTGTTGCTGGCATTGTTGTCATGGCATCTGGTTGAAAACCCGGCGCTGCAGTTCAAGCCCAAGCGAAACCGCAACCAGCCTGCAAGACCCGATACCTCTGCCATCGGGCACCCGGCCGAGCCCGTGCTGGGCGTGATGCCAGAGGCCAAGCCAGCCTTGGCCAACAGCTAGCGCCGGGGTTCATCACCTCCCATGGATGCTACGCTATTGATAGCTGTTTGCGCCCGAATAAATTGGGCTGTGGCTATTATTTGCTTAAATTCGGGCTGAACCAGCTGTTAAGGTCATCCGACCTGTTCAGCGGGCCTGGACCGCTGCGCGAATTGTCAGCCCGAAAGCCACTGTTCACGCAGGCCGTCATTTTTGAGACCGGCCTGCCGCGCCTGCCTGCGGGCTTCAGGGCTACTTCTGCGTGTGATAATTCCGGCCAAATCGCGGGCGCACGCAGGCCTCGGCTGCAGCACAACAAGGTAGATATTTCATGATTCTGGTGACGGGCGGGGCGGGTTTTATTGGCGCCAATTTTGTTTTGGACTGGCTGGCGCAGCACGACGAGCCGGTTGTCAATCTGGACAGCCTGACCTATGCAGGAAACCTGGAAACCCTGGCCAGCCTGCAAGGCAACCCGAAGCATGTTTTTGTGCAGGGCGACATTGGCGATGCGGCGCTTGTACAGCGCCTGTTAGGGGAGCATCAGCCGCGTGCCGTGGTCAACTTTGCCGCAGAGTCGCATGTTGACCGGTCCATCACCGGGCCGGAGGTGTTCATCCAGACCAATATCGTGGGCACGTTTCGCTTGCTTGAAGCGGTACGTGACTACTGGACGCCGCTGACAGGTGAGCAAAAGTCAGGCTTTCGTTTTTTACACGTTTCGACCGACGAGGTGTATGGCTCGCTGGCGCGTGGCGAGCCAGCCTTTACCGAAGAGCGCCGCTACGAGCCCAACAGCCCGTATTCGGCCAGCAAGGCGGGCAGCGACCACCTGGTGCGTGCTTACCACCATACCTATGGCCTGCCGGTGCTGACGACCAACTGCTCCAACAACTACGGGCCATTTCACTTTCCGGAAAAACTGATACCGCTGATGATCGTCAATGCGCTGGCTGGCAAGGCCTTGCCGGTGTATGGCGATGGCCAGCAAATCCGCGACTGGCTCTACGTCAAGGACCATTGCAGTGCGATTCGCCGGGTACTGGAAGCGGGCGCCCCGGGTGAGGTTTACAACGTCGGGGGCTGGAACGAAAAACCCAACATCGAGATCGTGCACACCATCTGCAGCTTGCTCGATGAGCTTCGGCCCAAGGGGTCGGGTGCCTCGTACGGCGAGCAGATCAGTTTTGTGAAAGACCGGCCCGGCCATGACCGGCGTTACGCGATCGACGCAAGCAAGATTGAAAAAACGCTGGGCTGGCGCCCGGCTGAAACCTTTGAAACCGGGATTCGCAAGACCGTGCAGTGGTACCTGGACAACGCCGACTGGGCAAGCCATGTGCAAAGCGGCGCTTACCGCGAATGGACATCTCAACAGTACGGTCAATCCTGATATGAAAGTAAAAAAAATAGTGTTGCTGGGTGCGCAGGGCCAGGTCGGCTGGGAGTTGCGCCGCAGCCTGGCGTCCCTGGGTGATGTGCTGGCGCTCGACCGGAGCAGCACTGATTTTTGCGGCGACATCAGCAACCTGGCAGGCCTGGCGCAGACCATCAGGCAGATTTCGCCGCACGTCATCGTCAATGCCGCTGCCTACACCGCCGTCGACCGGGCTGAAACCGAGGCCGAACTGGCCAATACGGTCAATGCGCTGGCGCCCGGGGTGCTGGCACAGGAGGCATCGAAGCTCGGCGCCTTGCTGGTGCACTACAGCACCGACTACGTGTTTGATGGCAGTGGCGCCGTACCGTGGATGGAAGCCGATGCAACGTCGCCGCTCAGCGTTTACGGGCAGACCAAGCTGGAGGGTGAAAAGCGTATTCAGGCGGCATGCCCGAACCACCTGATCTTCCGGACCAGCTGGGTGTATGCGGCACGCGGCGGCAACTTTGCCAAAACCATGCTGCGCCTTGCACAGGAGCGCGAGCAGCTGACCGTCATTGATGACCAGTTCGGTGCACCGACAGGTGCTGACCTGCTGGCGGACGTTACCGCGCACGCCATTCGGCAACTGCAGCACCAGCCAGCAGACACCGGGCTTTATCACCTGGCGGCGGCGGGCGAAACCAGCTGGAACGGCTACGCCCGGCATGTGCTGGCGCATGCCCGCCAGCTCAAGCCGGACCTGCAGCTCAAGGCAACTGACGTCAAGGCGGTGCCCAGCAGCGCATTTGTTACCGCTGCCGTGCGGCCCCTGAACTCCCGCCTGAACACCACGCAATTGCAATCGACCTTCTGCCTGAAGATGCCGCGCTGGGAGCAGGGCGTCGAACGCATGCTGGCTGAAGTCCTCTGAAAGACCCCATGACACCTCGAAAAGGCATTATTCTGGCGGGCGGCTCGGGCACGCGGCTGCACCCGGCAACGCTTTCCATCAGCAAGCAACTGTTGCCGGTGTATGACAAGCCGATGATCTATTACCCGCTGAGCACCCTGATGCTGGCGGGTATCCGTGAGGTGCTGGTGATCAGCACACCGCAGGACACCCCGCGTTTTGAGCAGCTGCTGGGCGACGGCAGCCAGTGGGGCATGAACCTGCAATACGCGGTGCAGCCGAGCCCGGACGGGCTTGCGCAGGCCTTTGTGATCGGCAAGCCGTTTCTGGGTTCATCGCCGAGTGCCCTGGTGCTGGGCGACAACATTTTTTACGGCCACAACTTTGACACGCTGCTGCAAAGTGCGATGTCACGCACGGAAGGCGCAAGCGTTTTTGCCTACCATGTGCATGACCCGGAACGCTATGGCGTTGCCGAGTTTGATGACAATGGCAGGGTGTTGTCGCTGGAAGAAAAGCCGGCGCAGCCCAAGTCGAGCTACGCTGTCACGGGCCTGTATTTTTATGACAACCAGGCGGTGGATATGGCTGCAAGCCTTCAACCGTCTCCCCGGGGCGAACTGGAAATCACCGACCTGAACCGGCTTTACCTTGACCAGCATCAGCTGAACGTGGAAATCATGGGGCGCGGTTACGCCTGGCTGGATACCGGCACCCACGAGTCGCTGCTGGAAGCAGGCCAGTTCATCGCAACCCTTGAGAACCGGCAGGGGTTAAAAGTGGCCTGCCCTGAAGAGATTGCCTTTCGCAAGCAATGGATTGACGCTGACCAGCTGAGCAAACTGGCGCGGCCCCTGGCCAAAAATGGCTACGGGCAATACCTGCTTCGCATCCTCAATGAAAAGGTGTTTTGATGAAGGCAACCCCACTTGGCATCAGGGATGTGCTGCTCATCGAACCCACGGTTTACGGCGACGAGCGCGGCTTTTTCTTCGAAAGTTTCAACCAGGCGCGCTTTGAGGCGGCGACAGGCGCGGCGGTCGGTTTTGTGCAGGACAACCATTCGCGCTCTGCCAAAGGGGTGTTGCGCGGCTTGCATTACCAGATTGAAAACCCGCAGGGCAAGCTGGTGCGAGTCGTGAGCGGCGCCGTGTTTGATGTGGCAGTAGATATTCGCAGATCATCGCCCACGTTCGGCCAGTGGGTGGGCGCGGAATTGTCCGAGCAAAACCAGAAGCAGTTGTGGGTGCCAGCAGGCTTTGCACACGGCTTTTTGGTGCTGAGCGATTCGGCCGATTTTTTGTACAAGACCAGCAACTATTATTCGCCTCCGCATGAGCGCTGCATCGCCTGGAATGATCCCTCCATCGGCATTGCGTGGCCGGATATTGGCGCGGAGCCGGTGCTGTCAGCCAAAGACAGGCAGGGCTTGCTGCTCAACCAGGCGCCGGTTTTTGATTGACTGACGATCCGTCCGGCATCGGCGCGCCAGATGTGCCTGAAATGTCTGTACGGCCTACCATCTCGGTTGCCTTGTGCACCTGCAACGGCGCACGCTTCATCACCGAGCAAGTCAACAGCATCCTGGGCCAGACATTGCCAGCTGAAGAACTGGTGGTGTATGACGATGCCTCAAGCGACGACACGGTGTTGCGCATACGGGCAGCCTGGGATACCTGGAAAGCCAGGCCGGGCGCGCGAGGAACGCAGCAGCAAAGCTTGCCGGTCCTGCGGATAGAGACCAACAAGCAGCGGCTTGGTGTCGCTGCCAATTTCAGCCGCGCTATTTCCGCTTGCCGCGGTGAACTGATCGCCCTGTCCGATCAGGACGACGTCTGGCATGCCAACCGCCTGAGTCAAGCCGTGGCCAGGGTGCAAGCCGAGCCCAAACGGCTGTTGCTGCATGCCAACGCACGGTTGATCGATGCCGGGGGGCAAGCGCTGGGCTTAACGCTGTTTGATGCCCTGTCGATGACGAAGGCCGAGTTGGACGCGATTGCTGCGGGCAACGCTTTCAAGGTGCTGCTTGACCGTAACGTGATAACCGGCGCCGCAACACTCTTCAGGCGTTCGCTTTTGACACACGCGCAGCCGATACCGCCGCATTGGCTGCACGACGAGTGGCTGGGTGTGATCGCCGCGGCGCTGGGGGGCGTAGGCATTGAAACTGAGCCGCTGATTGATTACCGGCAGCACGGGGACAACCAGATAGGCGCGGCGAGAAAAACGGTGATGAACGAGATCAAGCGCGCGGTCGCCTCGCGAGGCGACTGGCATGTGCGCCGCCATGCGCGAGCCGCCGAACTGGCAGCGCGGCTGCGCCAAATGGGGCAGCTGGTGCCCCCTGCGTTACTGGCAATGGCTGACGAAAAGGTTGAGCATCACCGCGCGCGAGCCGCGCTTCCGCAAAGCCGATGGCTCAGAGCGTGGCCTCTCCTTCAGGAATGGTCAACCGGGCGCTACCGGCGATTCGGTCGGGGCATGCGTGGTGTGGTCAAAGACCTGTTGGAAGCGCCCTGAGCACGGCGTCATCTGACGCCAGAGTCGATAGGGTTACCGGGATCTGGTCAATGCCCGGTATTTCCAGAAGGCCGGCGAGGACCAGATTTTCAGCAGACTTTTAATATGCCAGAGCAGATGCCTGGTTTTTGCGTGGCTGGCACGCTGCGCCTCATGTGTGGCAAAAAGATTTTCTGATATCTGGAGCTGCCAGCCGGCCAGGACAACACGCGCGCTGATATCCACGTCTTCTCCGTACATGAAAAAGCGCTGCTCATCGAATCCGCAGACCTGGGCATAAGCCTCCCGCCTGAAAAGCATGAACAGGCCTGGAATCCATTCGGGCTTTTCAGGCGGCACGTAGGTCAAGCGTTTGCGGTTAATGATTTCCCAGGGCGTGATCAGTTTGCGGTGTGCTTCTGGAAAGTCCTTGCCAGGCTCGTATATGCGCGGTGCCAGAACGCCGCTACGCGCATGCGCTCCAGCCAGCAGGCCAGTCAACACGTCGGACTGCAATCGAATGTCCGGATTGAGGACCAGGAACCAGGGCGTCCGGCAACGTTCGAAAGCGTGGTTGTGATTGGCGCCAAACCCTTTGGGCGCGGGGTTATGAAGCGTCTCTAGCGCGAACCTGTGCTCGCTGCCTGGCGTCGGCATGCTTTCGGGTATGTTCAAGGTGAGCACCACCTTGTCGATAACATGAGGACTGTATAGACCCAGCTGCTCCAGCAACGGCAGAACGAGCGCGTACTGCCCGTGGCTGACGATCGACACGGTAACTAGCTTTGCTGAAGAGCTGTGGTGCAACATGGTGCAATTGGGGTACTGATTTTCATTTTCCTCAACATTCCCCATGGGATTCCAGACCATACGCGGTCGTAAACGATATCTTGCTGACGGCTGCGTACACGGCCGACAAACCGTGTGCATGCCGGTCGACCAGGCAAAAGGCTCCGGGTCGCAGCGACCGGTCAAAACTTCGTTTTTGGGACCATCCACGATATAGTTGCACGGGATTCAGGGGGTGCGGTTTTGAGCCGCTGCAAATCATGCTGTGGCAGCAGATATTTAAAGACGGCCTGGTAGGGGTTGCCAAGGCTTTTCTATGATGACATAACAAAAAGCCAAGCATTTATGGTGAGCCTACTGGTTTTTAGTTTTATTGCTGCGTTTTTTGTGTGTATTGTCTGCATTCGCCTGGCGCGAAACCATGCACGACATTACGCGTCAAGCATGCCGCAGCGATTTCACGCTGGCGACGTTCCCAGAATCGGCGGCATCAGCATTTTGGCGGGGTTACTCGTCGGGTGGTCCGCATCGCTGCTGGCGGGCTATGCCGGCGACGTTTTTAATGTGCGGGTTGACTGGCATTTTGCGTGGCCATGGTACCTGACGGTATTGCCAGCAGTGGCGGCAGGCCTTTACGAAGACATGACGCAACGGCTGTCGGTCACGTACCGCATGTTGCTCACTGCAGTATCGGCAGCAATTGCCTGCGCATTTCTGGACCTGTCAATCGGCCGGGTCGATGTGTTCGGCATTGACAACTTCCTGGCCATGGCGCCCTGGGCAGGCGTGCTGTTTGCATTTCTCGCGATCTGCGGCTTGCCGCATGCATTCAACATCATCGACGGGTATAACGGTCTGGCCGGTACGGTGGCGATACTGGTTTGCGTAGCGCTGGTGCATGTGGCCCTGCAACTCGGCGACCGCCAGCTCGCCAGTATGCTGATTTGCCTGTTGGGGGCGACTGCCGGGTTCCTGTTCTGGAACTATCCTCGCGGTCTTATTTTTGCAGGTGACGGCGGGGCTTATCTCTGGGGTGTTGTCGTGGCTATCGGGAGTATTTTGCTGGTGCAGCGCCACGAGCAGGTTTCCGCCTGGTTTCCCATGCTGCTTCTGATTTATCCGGTCTGGGAAACCATTTTTTCAATCTACAGGAAAATTGCAAGAGGGGTCTCGCCTAGCGTTGCCGACGCCTTGCATTTTCATCAACTGGTCTACCGTCGTATCGTCCGTGGCGTCTTTCACGACGACGCATCCCGCCGGATGCTGATGCGCAATAACCGCACGTCGCCTTATCTATGGAGTTTCACGCTTTTGACCATCGTACCTGCGGTCATGTTCTGGAATAATACGGCGGTGCTTGCAGGATTTTGTGGCCTATTTGTGGTCAGTTATGTCACAGCTTATGTGGCCATCATCCGATTCAAGGTGCCTGACTGGCTCAGGCGATAATTTAGTTACTTACCATCAGATAAGGAAAAAACATGAGCAATTTGATCGAAATACAGTCCCAGATCGAGAAACTTCAAAAACAGGCGTCTGAATTGCGAAGCAAGGATTTCCAGAAAACCGTCAAGGAAATTCGCGAAAAGATGCAGGCGTTTGGTATTTCGATCAAGGACTTGCAGACCGTTAAATCCACGGGCCGCTCGGCCAAGGCAGGTGGCGCCAATAATGCGCCCAAAAAACGGTCAGCTTCCAGCGCCAGGAAGGCCGGCGGCTCGACGGTTGCCGCCAAGTACCGCGGCCCCGAGGGGCAAACCTGGAGTGGCCGTGGCTTGACGCCGCGCTGGCTGGCATCGCTGGTCGAGCAGGGGCGCACCAAAGAAGAGTTCCTGATTTCGACCTGACGCCCTAACCCATGACCGTGACTATTGAACCCGATCTGTCCCATGTCAGCCCGCGCGACAAGGCTGAAATCCTTGCCCAGGCCTTGCCTTATATCCGCAAGTTTCACGGCAAGACCATGGTGATCAAATATGGTGGCAACGCCATGACGGACCCTGCGCTGCAGGCGGATTTTGCGGAAGACGTGGTGCTGCTCAAACTGGTGGGCATGAACCCGGTGGTGGTCCATGGCGGTGGGCCGCAAATTGAGACCGCACTTAACAGGCTGGGAAAAAAGGGCCAGTTTATCCAGGGCATGCGCGTCACCGACGAAGAAACCATGGAAGTGGTGGAGTGGGTGCTGGCCGGGCAGGTGCAACAGGACATTGTCGGCCTGATCAACCAGGCGGGCGGCAAGGCGGTGGGTCTGACGGGGCGTGATGGCGGCCTGATTCGCGCCCGCAAGCTCAAGATGCTGGATAACAACGATGAAAGCGTCGAGCACGATATCGGCTATGTCGGCGACATCGTCAGCATCGACCCAAGCGTCGTGAAGGCGCTGCAGGACGACGCCTTCATTCCGGTCATCAGCCCGATCGGGTTTGGCGAAGCCAACGAAAGCTACAACATCAATGCCGATGTGGTGGCTGGCAAGCTGGCTACTGTACTGAAAGCTGAAAAGCTGGTGCTGCTGACCAACACACCAGGCGTGCTGGACAAGGAAGGCAAGCTGCTGACGGATTTGACCGCCCGCGAAATTGACGAGCTCTTTGCCGACGGCACGATATCGGGCGGCATGCTGCCCAAGATTGCCGGCGCTCTGGATGCTGCCAAAAGCGGGGTTAATTCGGTCCACATCATCGACGGTCGCGTACCACATGCCATGCTGCTGGAAATTCTGACCGAGCAGGCTTTTGGCACGATGATTCGCAGCCATTGAACGTATGAAGCCGTTCTCTTTTCAGGCGGCCGCCGTGGAACCGGCTTTGCCGCACCAGACGTAGTGCCCCCTTGAGGGGAGGGGCCGAAGGCGCTTAAAGGGAGAGCCTAGATGCGACTTCTTCTGGTTGAAGGCGATGTAAGGGCAGCCGGCGGCATCAAGCTGGGCCGGTGCGATGCGGGTGACGCCGTTGACTGGGCAGGCAGCGCCGAAAGGGCCGAAGAGTTGCTGGTGAACGAAACCTTCGATGCGGCCATCATCGACATCACGCTGCCTCTGGTAGATGGGCTGAACTGACCCGCGCAACCGGCGCAACCGGCGCAACCGGCGCAACGGTGTTGCCCTGCCGGTGCTGATACTCACTGCCCGCGATGCCTAGCCGGGCCGGGTGCAGGGGCTTGGCCTGGGCGCGGACGACTACATGGTCAAGCCCTTCGAACTGCCTGAACTGCTGGCGCGGCTGCGCGCTCCAGCGCCGCCCGCAGGCTTCCACCCGGCGCCACACCGACGTTTGGCGCACTTGAGCTGGACGCCGCCAACCGCCAGGCACGCGCCAACGGGCAGCCGATCGAACTCGGCCCGCGCGAATGGACGGTGATGGAACACCTGCTGGTGAACGCCCCCAACCTGCCAGCAAGGACAAGCTGCTGCAGGCGCTGACCGGTTGGGACAAGGAGATCACGCCCAACGCGATCGAGGTGTACATCTCGCGGCTGCGCAAGCAGCTGGAGCCGCATCCCATTGCAGTGCGTTCGCTTCGCGGCTTTGGCTAGCGGCTGGAGCTGATGCACGCCAGCGCTGACGCGGCTGACCAGCAATTGCCGGCGCTCTGAGCCCAGCGCAGTGGCAGGTTCCGGTTCGCGTGCTGACTGGCCGGCACCTCTGCGCAGCCAGGCATCGATAGGACGCAAACTGGCCGGCAGCCGGTGGATTCCGGCGGCGATGAAATCAGGCCTGCAACGCAGGCTGCTGCTGCCACTGGCCATTTACGTGATCGTGAGCGCCTACTTTGACTGCCGCACCAGCTGCAATGTGGTCCTCCAGAAAGACGAGCGCCTGCTGCGGCTCATCCCCTTGCTGGCTGATTCGGTGATTGCACCTGCCGAAAGGCCGGATCTCACGCCAGTGCTGCTGATGGCGCCCGAGGGGGCCTCCTTCCTGAAGGACCGCTCGGGCGCCACTGGCTTTCGCGTGTCGGGGCTGGACGGCACCTTTGCCGGCGGGGACGCCTGGATGAGCGCCATGGTGCCGAGCACTGCCGAGCCCGCGTTTGACAGCATGGAAGAGCAGGGCGTCATCTAACGCATTGCGGTCCAGCGGGTGCGCACATCGGCGGGCGAGCTGATCCTGCAACCGGCCGACGGCTCTGACGCGCGCCAGCAGTGGATGCGTTCCCTCGTCTTCAAGATATTGCTGCCCCACCTGTTTTCGGTTCTGGCCGCCGGGTTTGCGGTCAAATGGGCGGTCGCCTGCGCGCTCAAGCCGCTCCTGGACCTGAAGCATGCTGCCGCGCGGCAAGCGGCGCGGCCGCCGCCAGGGTTCAAACTCAAGGGTTTTCCCTGTTAACGAAAAGCATGCATCTGCGCCGCAGGCAACGAAACTCATCAGTAGAAGGGTCGCAAACAGCCTGAAAAGCAGACCCTGTGCGAGAATCAAATTGCAACAACAGATACCGGTTGGATGCAATGTTTACGCCGTTTGGCTTCTGCTTACATTCAACTTTGCTTATGAACGACCTTGCAACCGCTGCCTCTCCAAGCCCACAGGCTGCCGGTTTACGGGTCGAATCCGTGGTGCGCAAGCGCCCCAAGCCGGGTGAACGCCGGGTGCAGATCCTGGAAGCCCTCGCCGGCATGCTGGAGCAACCCGGCGCAGAGCGCATCACCACCTCGGCGCTGGCCGCCCGGCTTGATGTCAGCGAAGCGGCGCTTTACCGCCATTTCGCCAGCAAGGCGCAAATGTTCGAAGGGCTGATCGAGTTCATCGAGCAGACGGTCTTTACCCTGGTCAACCAGATAGCAGAACGTGAGACCGACCACCTGCTGCGCGCGCGCAAGCTGGTGGTGATAGTGCTGCAATTTGCTGAAAAAAACCCCGGCATGACGCGCGTCATGGTGGGCGATGCGCTGATCCTTGAAAACACCCGCCTGCAGGAGCGCATGAACCAGTTTTTTGACAAACTGGAGTCTGGCCTCAAGCAGAGCCTGCGCGATGCTGCCGCCCATGACGGCTCAAGCACGCCTACCGTGGACGCCCAGGTCAGGGCCGCGGTTCTGGTGGCCTTTATGGTGGGCCGCCTGCAGCGGTTTGCCCGCTCGGGCTTCAAGCGCCTGCCGTCCGAACACCTGGACGCCAGCCTCACCGTTATTCTGCGCTGACGGCTTCGGCCAACGCCGCGTGCGCCGCACGCTATCGCCCTACGCTATGCCGCTGGCAGCGCAGCTGGGTATATGCTATAAATTACATAGCTACAATCATTGGTATCCATTGGGCTAACGCACGATTTGATACATAAAACCCATACCGCAACTGCCTGAATGCTTGACATCACACTTTCAGGCTTGGCGCAGCCTTTGCAATTGCTACCCGGCGGCGCGGTGTGGTTGCCGCAACTGCGGACGCTGCTGATTGCCGACGCGCATTTCGGAAAAGCCGTGACGTTTCGCCGGCTCGGGGTTCCGGTGCCGGAAGGCACCACGGGCGGCACCCTCGAGCGGCTTGATGCGCTGGTGGCACAAACCGGTGCCCGGCAGGTGGTTTTTTTAGGCGATTTTCTGCACTCCGCCTGGGCGCACGCGCCCAGTACCCAAAATCTGCTGGCTCGGTGGCGGGCAGCCCATCCGGCCTTGCGGCTAACCCTGGTGCGCGGCAACCATGATGATCGCGCTGGTGACCCGCCGACTGCACTGGGCATGGCAGTGGTTGATGAGCCCCTGATTGTCGGCGAGGGTGCAGGTCAGCTGGCGCTATGCCACCACCCGCAACGGGTACCCGGCAGCTATGTGCTTGCCGGCCACTGGCACCCCTGCGTGTCGCTCAGCGGCACCGGCCGCGACCGTCTGCGGCTGCCATGCTTCTGGTTTGGCGACCCGGGCGAGCGCGCGGTCGGGGTGTTGCCCGCCTTTGGCAGTTTCACCGGCATGCATCCGATCAGCCGCATGGCGGGCGACCGGGTGTTTGCAGTAGCTGGCCAGGCGGTGCGCGAAGTGCCGGCCTGACCGGTGCACCAGCACCGCTGCGACGCGGGGCCGCTCAAAAACACCGGGCTTGGGCCGGCGCAAGCGTTACCAGTTCCACAGGGTACCGTCATGCTGCAAACGGTTGACCGGCAAATAAGCGCGCTGATAAGGGTAGCGCGCCGCCAGTTCTTCATCGATGTCGACGCCGTGGCCGGGCGTTTCGCCGCAGTGCATAAAACCCTTGTCGAAACGGTAGCTGTGCGGAAATACCTCGTCGGTCAGCTCGGTGTGGCGCATGTATTCCTGCACGCCGAAGTTGGGCACCCAGGTGTCGAAGTGCAGCGCCGCACCCATGCAGACCGGCGACAGGTCGGTCGCGCCATGGCAGCCGGTGCGCACCTGGTGCATGGCCGCAAAATCGGCGATGCGCCGCAGGTGCGTGATGCCGCCGGCATGCACCACCGTGGCACGGATGTAGTCGATCAGCTGGTTCTGGATCAAATCCTTGCAGTCCCAGATGGTGTTGAAAATCTCGCCCACGGCCAGCGGTGTCGTGGTGTGCTGGCGAATCAGGCGAAACGCCTCCTGGTTTTCGGTCGGCGTCGCGTCCTCTATCCAGAACAGGTGGTAGGGCTCCAGCGACTTGCCGAGCCGGCCGGCCTCGATGGGCGTCAGTCGGTGGTGCACGTCGTGCAGCAGGTGCGTGTCCGGCCCCACGGCCTGGCGCACTGCGTCAAATAGCTTGGGCGTGTGCAGCAGGTATTTTTCGCTGCTCCAGTCGTGCTCGCTCGGCAGGGTCGCGTCGGCCGGCTCATAAAACATGCTGCCCCGCCCCACGCCGTAGACTTTTTCCAGGCCGGGCACGCCGCTTTGCGCGCGTATTGCCTGGTAGCCCATTTCCTTGTAGCGCAGCACCTCTTCGACGGTGTGGCT
The DNA here is from genome assembly GCA_028291985.1 of Polaromonas sp. Taxonomy (GTDB): domain Bacteria; phylum Pseudomonadota; class Gammaproteobacteria; order Burkholderiales; family Burkholderiaceae_C; genus Polaromonas. The sequence continues at coordinate 14,051 of JAQGNE010000014.1, forward strand.
GATGTCGCTGCCGTTGGCATGGCCGTAGACCATCACGCTGTTGCGGCTGCGCCCGCCCAACAATTGGTACAGCGGCAGGTTGGCGGCCTTGGCCTTGATGTCCCAGAGGGCCGTGTCCACCGCGGCAATCGCGCTCATGGTCACCGGGCCGCGCCGCCAGTAGGCGCCCTTGTAGAGGTATTGCCAGATGTCCTCGATCTGGTGCGCGTCGCGGCCAATCAGGCAGGGGATGACGTGTTCGGTCAGGTAGCTGACCACCGACAACTCGCGCCCGTTGAGCGTGGCGTCGCCGATGCCCGTCAGGCCCTCGTCGGTCTCGATCTTGAGCGTGACGAAATTGCGGCCCGGGCTGCAGACGATGACACGTGCGTTGGTGATTTTCATGAAGGCTCCGGAAGTTCCGTCTGGTGCTGTTGCTGTGGAGGATATTTATCGGGAAGACGTTTGTCGGGAAGAGGCTCAGCCGCTCCAGCCCAGGTGTCCAAGGAAGTCGCGCGTGCGCTCGGCCGTGGGGTTCTCGAAAATCTGGCCGGGCGGGCCCTGCTCGACGACCTTGCCGTGGTCGAACACCACCACCCAGTTGGCCACGCGCTGGGCAAAAGCCATCTCATGCGTCACAACGACCATGGTCATGCCCTCGTCGGCCAGGCGCTTCATCACGTTGAGCACCTCGCCGATGGTCTCCGGGTCCAGCGCCGACGTCGGTTCGTCAAACAGCATCACCTCGGGCTCCATCGCCAGCGCACGCGCGATTGCTACGCGCTGCTGCTGGCCGCCCGACAGGCCGCTCGGGAAGTTGCCGGCCTTGTCGGCAAGGCCGACTTTTTCAAGCAGTTTCATGGCGCGGGCCCGCGCCTCGGTCTCGCTCATGCCCAGCACGGTGACGGGGCCGATGGCCACGTTGTCAAGCGCGCTCTTGTGCGGAAACAGCTCGAAGTTCTGGAACACCATGCCCATGCGCCGGCGCACCTGGCGTGCTTCGGTCTCGTCGGTCGGCAGCGGCACGCCGTCAAACATCACGCGGCCGCCGTCCACGGTTTCCAGCGCATTCGTGCAGCGCAGCAGGGTGGACTTGCCTGAGCCGGAGGGCCCGATCAGGCACATCACCTCGCCCTTGTTGACCTGCACCGACACGCCGTCGATGGCCACGAAATCGCCGTAGAGCTTGCGCACGTTGTCGTAGACCACCACCGGCGGCAGGTGCGCGCCGCGGCGTTCACCGTGAGCCGCTGTGGGGGTTGTCATGTTGTTGCCGTTCATTCCTTGACCTCGAATCGTTTGTGTATCCAGTCGACCAGCTTGGCTTGCGGATAACCCATCAACCAGTAGATGACCGCCATGGCCGTGAGCATTTCCAGCACGCGGAAACTCGACGAGCGAATCTGCAGCGCGACGTGCGCCAGCTCGCCGACGGCGATCACCGAGACCAGCGAGGTGTCCTTGAAGAGCGACACCCAGGTGCTGGCCAGCACCGGCAGCACGCGCCGCCAGGCCTGCGGGATGATGACCTTGCGCATGGCTTGCCAGCGGCTCATGCCGACGGCAATCGCTGCTTCCATCTGCCCCTTGCGGATGGAGTTGATGCCGGCCCGGAAGGTCTCCGCGTTGTAGGCCGACACGTTCAGGCACAGCGCGATCAGGCCGGTGGTGAAGGCCGAGAACTCGATGTGCAGAAATACCGGCATCACATAAAACGCCCAGTACACGACGAGGATCAGCGGCAGGTTGCGAAAGAACTCCACGAACCACAGGCTGGCCGTGGACAGCACGCGCGAGCGCGACAGCCGCATCAGCGCGAGCACGATACCGGCCGGCACTGCCGCCAGCATGGTCAGTACGGTGAGCAGCACGGTAAGCCCGGCGCCGTGCGCCAGGTCCCAGCGGTGTTGCCAGACGATGTTCCAGTCGAGATTCATGAGCGCCCCAGATGCGCCACGCGCTGGTAGAGCCGGTCGATGAGACGCGAGCCCGGAAAGAGGATGATGAAATAAATCACCATCACGGTGGTGAACACCTCAATCGGCCGGTAGCTTTGGCCGGCGATGGTTTCGGCGCGTTTCATCAGCTCGGGCACGGCGATCACGGCGGCAATCGCCGTGTCCTTGATGGTGATCGACAGTACGGAGCCGAAGGACGGCAGCATGCGCACCAGGGCCTGCGGCAGCACCACCTTGCGCACGATCTGCGCTCGCGACATGCCAAGCGCCAGCGCGGCGCGCACCTGGCCGGGACGGATGGACTCGATGCCGGCGCGCACGATCTCGGCCACATAGGCGGCAATGTGCAGCGTCAGCGCCATCAGCGCGGCCCAAAAAGGGTGAAAACTGATGCCGGTAAGAAGAGGCACCGCAAAATAAAACCAGACCAGGATCACCAGCACGGGAATCGCGCGCTGGGTGTCGATGTAAAAAACAATCGGGATGCGCAGCCAGGCTGGGCCGTACACCCGGCCCAGGCCCAGAGCAGTGCCGAGCACCAGACTGCCTGCAGCGGTCAATACCGACAGCAGCAGGGTGACGCCCAGGCCGCCCAGCAGGTACTGCCAGCTGGCCATCAGGGGGGAAAAATCAAGTTCCATGGAGACGAACCCCTGCGGGGCCTGTGTAGCGATACGCCGGCGGACGGGCAGGTACGGGTGCTTCCCGCGCCTGCCCGCCGCCCAGGGTCACATCGTGCTGATGATGCGGGCTTCGTCAGCGTCCAGCTTCGGCTTTATCGTCTCGCTGACAGCCTTGAGCCAGTTGAAATACTCAGGCTGGTTCTTGTCGATAGCCAGACCGATCGGCACGGCCTGTTCGGTGCTGTTCTGGCAGTTGTTGCCTTCGGGCAGCGCCTTCAGGCCCTTGACCTTGCGGTTCAGTGCGGACCATGGCACCCGGTTGATCGGCGTCACGTCGGCGCGCTTGGCCATGATTTCCTCGACCGGTGCGGCTGTGCCGGCGGTGGACACGCCGCGCAGCTTGGCGTTGGGGAAGCGTTTTTTGACCCAGTTTTCTTCGCCGCCGCCGGTGAAGTACGCCACCGTGATGTCGGGGCTGTTGAATTCGTCGATCGATTTGGCGTTGGCAACCTTGGGGTTGTCGGCACGGCCGAACACGCACAAAGCCGTGGCCGAGTAGGTCACGAAGTCCACCACCCTCAGGCGCTCGGGCGTGACTGACAGCGGCGAGATCGTCATGTCGGCCTGGTTGGAGGCCAGCACCGGCACCTTGGTCTCATGCGAGACCGGTACTGCCTGCAGCTTCACGCCGAGCTGGCGGGCATATTCATTGGCCAGAATCCACGCCGGGCCGGCCCACGCGTCACCCGAGCCAGTGGTGTTTTCAACCAGCCACGGCGGGTTGGACAGCACGGCTGCGCGCAGCACGCCGGATTTTTTGATCGCGTCAATGCGCGCGCTGGTGCCGGGCGCGGGGACAGCCTGCGCCATCGCCTGACCGGCGGCAGCAGCCATCAGCAGGCCTGCGGCCAGCGCCGGCAGCCGGCGCCTCAAGAAGGAAGGTTGTTTCATTTTCGGTCTCCAGGTGATGTGCGCCGAACGCCGGCGCGCGTTGTTGATCTGTCTATGCGAAATGTTCAGTACGCCGAAAACTCAAGTACGGCCTGACCGCCAGCTGGGGCCGAAGGACACGGTACGCAGTGCGCAACGGAAGCGGCTTTTCTCCCTTCAAGCAGGGGCCTGCGGACTGGCTTCGCCAGACCGCAGGCGCAGCGGCTGGCGCCTCGGGCTGCGAGACGCAGCACCTTCTCGGTGCCGTCCAAGCCTGCACTTGCAGGCTCGGAGCCGCGGCACCAAGCCCCTTCGGGGGGCAGGGCGCGACACGCAGTGCGCAACCGTGGGGGCCATCTCACCGCCAAGCCTGTGCAAATTCGCCGATGACGCGCTCAAGGTGGGCGCGCATGGCATTGCGCGCACCTTCCGCATCCCGCGCCAACAGTGCAGTGAACACGCGCTGGTGGTCTTCCTGCGAAGCGGCACGCAAAGCGGCGGAGTGGAAGTGGGCTTCCATCTGCGACCACAGCGGCCCGCGCGCGTGGTCCCACAGCGCGGTGACCATCTGCAGCAGCACACTGTTGCCGGTGGACTCGGCAATGCGCAGGTGAAACAGGCGGTCGGCCGAGCCGTTGGCCAGCTTGTCGTCCATGTGTTCGCGCATGGCGGCCAGCGCGGCGAAGATGCGGTCCAGGTCAGCGTCCTGCCGGGTCACAGCGGCCACCGAGGCGATTTCGGATTCGATCAGGCAGCGGGCGCGCAGCACCTCAAAGGGGCCAGGGCCTGTTTGTGGCATGAACACCGGCGAGCGGATGACGGGCAACTGGGCTACATAGATGCCCGAGCCGCCGCGTACCTCAACCGCGCCCTGCAACTCCAGCGCAATGATGGCTTCCCGCACGGACGTGCGACTCACGTCGAAACGTTCGGCCAGCGCACGTTCCGACGGCAGACGCGCGCCCGACGCGAATTCGCCCTGGCCGATGAGTTCCAGGATCTGTGCGGCCAGTTTCTGATAAGACCGGTCTGCGCCCTGGACAGGCGCTAACGGTTCGGCCTCGGGTGCTTGTTGACTGTTTTGAATCGCCATGGTCTAAATTGGTTAGACCAGATTATTGATGGTTTACCAAATACGGTTATGGTGGTTTACCACTATGTCGATGGTTCCCGGGGTCCCTAAGATGGCGCAGGACATGCCGATAGCCTTTGGCAGCGGCTGATTCGAATCTGTAAAGGAACAAGGATGAGTGAGTGTTTGAACAGCAGCACGCTGCAGTCCCTGCGCGGACCTGCAAACCAGCCGCTGGGCCGGCCCGGCTACCCGCGTGCCGCAAACCTGCCGGGCGTGGTGCACCTGGGGTTGGGCGCGTTCCACCGGGCTCATCAGGCCATGGTGTTTGATGCCTTGATGCAGCGCGGAGACGGGCGCTGGGGGCTGCTCGGCGTGGCCATGAAGTCGACCCGGCTGGCCGATGCGATGGCGGCGCAGGACGGTTTGTATTCCGTGCAGATCAACAGTCGGGAAGGGTGTTCCTGGGTGGTGGTCGGCTCGGTATTGCAGACCTGCGTGGCTGCGCGCGAGCGCCATCAGGTGGTGGCCGCGCTGGCTTCGCCAGCCACCCGCTGGGTAACGCTGACAGTGACAGAGAAGGGTTACGGCCCCGAACTCGCCGCGCTGCTGGTGGACGGCTTCGCCGCACGCCGCGCGGCCCAGGCGGGTGCGCTCACCGTCGCCTCCTGCGACAACCTCAACGACAACGGCCGCAAGCTGCAGCAGCTCTGCACCGATCATGCCCGCAGCCGTGACGCAGCGCTGGCCGGCTGGATGGACGCGCACTGCTTTTTTCCCAACAGCATGGTCGACCGCATCGTGCCGGCAGCAACACCCGAGCGCCTGCAGGAAGCCGCCGATGCACTGGGCGTAAGCGACCAGTGCGCGCTGGGCACCGAAGGCTACTGGGAGTGGGTGATTGAAAACCGCTTCGCCGAGCCGGCCGATGCCGACGTGCTGGCCTCCGTGGGCGTCAAGGTGGTGACCGATGTGCACCCCTTCGAGCAGGCGAAACTCTACATGCTTAATGGCAGTCATTCGGCCATGGCCTGCATGGGGGCAGTACTCGGTTTACCTACGGTGAGCGATTGCGTGGCCCAGCCGCAGATCCGCAGCTTTGTGCATGCGCTGATGACGCAGGACATCATGCCGGGCCTGGCGCGCCCCGACACCGCGGCCTACCGCGACGCACTGCTGGCTCGCTTCGCCAACCCGGCGCTCAAGCACAGCGTGCACCAGATCGCGACCGACAACTCGCTGAAGATTCCGCAGCGCTGGCCGCCCTCCGTGGCGGCGCAACTCGCAAGCGGCGGCAAGGTCAAGCACCTGGCATTCGCGGCGGCAGCCTGGATGCGGTATTGCCGCGGTGTAGACGAGCACGCCCAGGCCTATAGCCTGAAGGACCCGAACGGGGAGATGCTGCAGGCAACGGCACGGCGGCACGCAGGCGACGCGCCCGCAACGGTAAAAGCTTTGCTCGGAATCGCCACCATCTGGGGCGAAGAACTGCCGCGCGATGAGCGCTGGACGGCGCCTGTCACGCACTGGCTGCAGCGCATCAAGGCTGTGGGCCTGGGCCCAGCACTGGTCGAGCTGAACCTGGACTGAGAGCGGAGCGGCTTGACCTTTGGGCAGCAGAAGGCGTTGAAGCTCTGCGGCCCATGTTCCTTCTGTCGCCAAGGCTCTTAAAGCCGCACGCCGACCTTGGCAGCAGCACCCACGAGCTCCTGCCAGGTCTGGCTATCGATAGCGATGCCTTCAGCCTCGCGCTGCAAGCGGCAGACGCGCTCCGGGTCGCCGGCTAGCTGCACTGCGTCGAAGCCAGGTGCCACCGGCCCGGCCTGCAGCCACGCTACAAAGGCCAGGGCTTCCTGCTCAAACACCGTTTGGGTGCCCAGTTTGGCCGGATCGATCAACACGGTCAGCATGCCGTTGGTCACCGCACGCACGCCGGGGTTGGTTGGCCTGTGCCAGGTTCCACTGCCGGTCAGGGCGCCGCCCAGCAATTCACACGCCACGGCCAAGCCGTAACCCTTGTGTTCGCCAAAGGCCAGCAGCGCGCCAAACAGGCCCTTGCTTTGCGGCACCACCACCACCCCGGGGTCGGTGGTGGGCAATCCGTCTTCGTCGATCAGCGTGCCGGGTTCGACGCGTCGGCCTTCGTTGTGGGCAACGCGCATCTTTCCCTGCGCCACGCGGCTGGTGGCGAAATCCAGCACGAAGGGGTCACGTCCTGCAAGCGGGATACCGATGCAACACGGATTGGTGCCATAACGCCCGTCGGCCCCGCCAAAGGGCGCCACCACGGGCCGCGAGAGCACGTTGACAAAATGCAGCGACACCAGGCCCTGGGCCACGGCCATCTCGGCAAAGTACCCGATGCGGCCGAGGTGATGCGCGTTGGCCAGCGACATGATGCAACTGCCGTGGCTTTTGGCGCGGGTAATGCCCAGAGCCATCGCCTGCTCACCGACGACCTGGCCATAGCCGCGCTGGCCGTTCAGCGTCAGCAGCGCACCGCTATCCAGCACGATCTGGACGTCGCTGTTGGGCTTGAGGCCGCCTTCAAGTACCGCGTCCACATAACGCGGCAACATGCCTACGCCGTGCGAGTCATGGCCACTGAGGTTGGCCAGCACCAGGTTGGCCGCAACGGTGGCGGCCTCTTCGGCAGAGCTGCCGGCCGCTATTAAAACAGTAGCTAATTGTGCCCGCAGTTGCTGGGCTGGAAGTATTTTTTGCATATGAAAAGTGTTTAAACGGGCTTACATCACCGCGCCAACCTGCCAGGGCACAAATTCGTTCTGGCCATAGCCGTGTTTTTCGCTCTTGCTTTGCTCGCCGGACGCGGTTGCCAGCACCATTTCAAAAATGCGCTGGCCCATGCTTTGGACCGACACGCCGCCGTCGATGATGTCGCCGCAGTTGATGTCCATGTCTTCTTCCTGCCGCTGCCACAGCGCCGAGTTGGTGGCCAGCTTGAGTGACGGTGACGGCGCGCAGCCATAAGCCGAGCCGCGGCCGGTGGTAAAGCAGATCACGTTGGCGCCGCCGGCCACCTGGCCGGTAGCGCTGACCGGGTCGTAGCCCGGCGTGTCCATGTAAACAAAACCGTGCTCGGTCACCGGCTCAGCGTACTCATAAACCGCTTCCAGGTTGCTGGTGCCGCCCTTGGCCACCGCGCCGAGTGACTTTTCAAGAATGGTGGTGAGGCCACCGGCCTTGTTGCCGGGCGACGGGTTGTTGTTCATCTCGCCGCCGTTGATGCGGGTGTAGTTTTCCCACCATTTGATGCGGTTGATCAGCTTGTCGGCGATGTCCGGACGCACGGCGCGGCGCGTCAGCAGGTGTTCGGCGCCATAGATCTCGGGCGTCTCGCTCAAAATTGCCGTGCCGCCATGTGCCACCAGCAGATCCACCGCCGCACCCAGCGCCGGATTCGCGCTGATGCCCGAGTAGCCATCCGAGCCGCCGCATTGCAGGCCAATCGTGATGTGCGCCGCGCTGCAGGGCTCGCGCTTGACGGCATTCGCGCGCGGTAGCATCTCGTTGATGAGCGCAATGCCCCGGTCGACCGTTTTGCGGGTGCCGCCGGTGTCCTGGATATTGAAGACGCGAAAGTTGTCGCCCTCCCGCAAGGCGCTGTGCGCCAGCCAGGCGTTGATCTGGTTCGCCTCACAGCCCAGGCCGACCACCAGCACGCCGGCAAAGTTGGGGTGCGTGGCGTAGCCGGCCAGCGTGCGCTCCAGCACCTGCATACCCATGCCTTCGGTGTCCATGCCGCAGCCGGTGCCATGAGTGAGCGCCACCACGCCGTCGACGTTGGGAAAATCCTGTAGCGCCGACGGATTGGTTTGGCGTGAGAAATGATCGGCTATCGCCCGCGCTGCTGTGGCCGAGCAGTTGACGCTGGACAGGATGCCGATGTAGTTGCGGGTGGCCACCCGGCCATCAGCGCGCTTGATGCCCATGAAAGTGGCCTCGCGCAGTGGCACGGCGGGCTTGATATCGGCGCCTACCGCATAGTCGCGTGCGAAGTCGCCCTTGTCGGGCCCCATGTTCAGGTTATGGGTATGCACATGCTCGCCGGGCGCAATGGGGCGGCTGGCAAAGCCGATGATCTGGTTGTAGCGCCGGATGGCATCGCCTGTGTTCAAGGCGCGTGTAGCTACCTTATGTCCGGGCGGTATCAGGCCTTTGGTGGTGATGCTTTCGATGGACGTGCCGCCTATAAGCTGGGTTCTCGCGATGACGACGTCGTCGTCTGGGTGGAGTCTGATGAAGGGGGTCATGGTGAGATGTCTTTAATGTATGGATGTGAATTTCTGCATTCAGGACAGCGTGCTCGGGTGTGCGGGCCTGGGAGGCTGGGGCGGGTAGCTCCGCGAATGTCCCCCGCGTGGCCTCGGGCCACTGCTCCTCCTTGATTTCGCTGCGCTACCCGCCCCAGCCTCCATGCTGTTAGCTGGGTGGGTTTGCTTGACTCCAAAACAAGGGCGGTCGCAAGATCATGTCGGTGCGGTGTTCGGCGTAGCGGCATCAAGGAGGAGGCCGCAGGCCGGAGGACAGCCGCGGAGCTGAGCGTCGCGTCGGCATGATCTCTACGCTTGAGTCGCATAACCATGCAGCTTCAGTAAAACATCTTCGGCAGCCACAACACCGCCCTGGGAAAGTAGGTGATGATGCCCAGGCTGATCAAAAGCGGCACCAGCCACGGCAGGATGGCCATCGTGGTGCGCTCGACAGACAACTTGGCCACCCGCGCCAGCACAAACAGCACCATGCCCATCGGCGGGTGCAGCAGGCCGATCATCAGATTGAGCACCATCACCAGCCCGAAATGCACCGGGTCTATACCCAGCTTTTGCGTGATGGGCAGCAGGATCGGAACCAGAATCGTGATGGCCGCGGTGGGCTCCAGGAAGCAGCCTACAAACAGCATCAAGAGATTGGCCAGCAGCAGGAACACCCACGCTTCCTGCGTGAAGCCCAGTACCCATTCCGCAATGCCGGCTGTCACGCCGGTGGCGGTCAGCATCCAGCCAAATATCGAGGCAGCCGCCACGATGAACAACACCGTCGCTGTGGTTTCCACCGTGTCCAGACAGACCTTGACAAACATCCGGAACTTGAGTGTGCGGTACCAGGCAAAGCCCAGCACCATGGCCCAGACGCAGGCGGCAATCGCGCCCTCGGTGGGTGTAAAGAGGCCTGTGGTCATGCCGCCGATCAGCAGAACCGGTGTCATGATGGGCAGTACCGCCTCGAAGCGAAACAGCTTGTCGAGCACAAAAAGCGCGACCAAACCGATGGCTACGGTGGTCTGCGCCGGGGCGCCAGCCTTGGTGATCAGCAGCCACATCACCAGTGGCCAGCCGGCCACCACTGCCATCTCGAACAGCGCCTTGCCGAAGCGGCTGGATGAAAAACGAATGTCGCCGCCCCACTTGTTCTTGTGCGCGAACCAGGCCACGGTCAGCATCATCAGAAACGCCATCAGCAGCCCGGGCAGCAAGCCCGCCAGAAAAAGCGCGCCAATCGATACGTTGGCCATCATGCCGTAGATCACGAAGGGCAGGCTGGGTGGAATGATGGGCCCCAGCGTGGCCGACGCTGCGGTTACGCCGACTGCAAATTCCGACGTATAGCCGTGCTCCTTCATGGCCTTGATTTCAATCGTGCCCAGGCCGGCGGCATCGGCAATGGCGGTGCCGCTCATGCCCGCAAAAATCACCGAGCCCACCACATTGACATGGCCCAGTCCGCCCTTGAGCCAGCCCACCAGGGCCAGTGCGAAGTTGTAGATACGGGTGGTGATGCCGGCGTTGTTCATCAGGTTGCCGGCCAGGATGAAAAACGGCACCGCCAGCAACGGAAAGCTGTCAATGCCCGAGATCATCCGGTGGATCACCACAAAAGGCGGCAGGCTTCCGCTGGACCAGATGTAGACCAGCGATGCGCCCGCCATGGCAATGGCCACCGGGACGCCCGCGCCCATGAAGATCAGAAAAAAGATTTTCAGCATGACGACCTTGTTAACGATCCAGCATGGTGGACTCGGGCCGCTCCAGCACACTGAAGCCGCGCCGGTAATGGATGACCGCAACCTGGACCGAGCGAAACAGCATGATGGCAAAGCCCAGCAGGCATATGCCGTAAACCACATTCATGGGCATGTCGACAATCGTCATGCGGGTGTGGTTGCCGATCTTGAGCATCATCTGCACCGTCATCACAACCGCTGCGGCAAAAAACCCGATGCGCAGCCCATCAACCCCGGTGGACATCAGCCGGCCCATCCGTGCGGGCATGTGGCGGTAGAAGAAGTCCACATGGATATGGTTGTTTTTGGCAACCCCGATCGCCGCGCCCACAAACACGACGGCAATCAGGAGGTAGCGAGCGATCTCTTCTGTCCAGGCAGCGGAGTCGTTCATCACATAACGGGTCACGAACTGGTAGAACACCGTCAATCCGAGCACCCAGAAAAAGGCCAACGCCAACCATGCCTCCGGCGTGGTGTGCGAAAAATCGACCGTCTCGTCTTCGGTATGAAACTCACCGTCATCGCTGATTATTTTTTCGCTCATGGCGCTTTCCAGAGGGGTGGGCTCCATGCCGCGCTGCCGCGGCGTGGAGCATGCAGGCTCACTTCAGCGCAGTGATGCGGTCATAGTCTTGTTGCCGGTAGCCGTGATCAGTCGGCTTGGTGTTCTTGAGCACCGCTTCCCGGAACGCGTTCTTGTCCACCGTGATGACGTTGTTGCCTTTTTTCTTGAACTCGTCGACCAGCCGGGTTTCGGAGGCGATGATTTCACGGCCGGTTTTTTCAGCCGCCTCCAGCATCACGTCCGAAAACATTTTTTTCTCATCGGCAGACAGCTTGCCCCACAGCTGGCCGGAGGTCACGGTGAGCAGCGAGTCGATGATGTGACCGGTGAGGGAAATGTTTTTCTGCACCTCAAAAAACTTCTTCGCCTCGATCGTCGGCAGCGGGTTTTCCTGCGCATCGACGGTGCCGTTCTGCAGCGCCAGGTAAACCTCGGCAAAGGCTATCGGCGTGGCGTTGGCCCCCAGCGACTTTGGGAATGCCAGGTAGGCCGGTGCGTCCGGCACCCGGATCTTCAAGCCCTTCATGTCCTCGGGCTTGCTGACAGGCCTGGATGCGGCGGATGTCACATGGCGCGCGCCGTAGTAGTTGAGCGCGGTGATGTGGTTGCCGCTCCTGTCGTCATAACCTTTTGCAAGCTCACGAAAGACATCGCTTTTTGCGTACCTCAACAGGTGCTCGGGGTCCCGGAAGATGAACGGAAAGTAGCTCACGGCCAGCGGCTTGTAGGTGTTTCCGGCAAAACTGGCGCCGGTCAGGATGATGTCCACTGTGCCCAGCGTCAGGCCCTGGTTGATGTCGGCTTCCTTGCCCAGCGTGGATGCCGGAAAAACCTGGATGTCGTACTTGCCGTTGCTGCGCTTTTTTATCTCGTCGGCGGCCCACACCGAATACTTGTGAAACGGCTCGGAGGTTTCATAGACATGCGCCCATTTCAGCTTGGTTTGCGCAGATGCAACGCTAAAAAGGCCTGTAGCCCCGGTCAATAAAGCGCATACAGCTATGGTTTTTAGAGTGGATCGTTTGTTCCTGAATGCAGTCATGAAAGTCTCCTGGTAGGTTTTAAGTGGCACCGAGAAATGGAAATGGCTTACCTGGGGGCAAGCGCGTCAAGGCTTACGGGAGCGCCGGCGCTTTCAGGGCCTTGTTGGGGGTAGTACGTGTCCAGCTGACGCTGAAGCGCGCGTGGGAGCGGTCCATGTGTTCATGCATCGCCAGGCGGGCCGCCTGCGCGTCACGCCTTTGCACGGCGTCCAGAATCGCCCGATGCTCGGCAATCGCGGCGTGCCAGGAATCCATGGTTTCAAAATGCCCGCCGAGGGCTTCAAACAGCGGGCCGCGCCGGGAGTCCCAAAAACGCTGAACGGTTTCGACCAGCACGATGTTTCCGCACGATTCGACCAGCGCGGTGTGAAACGCCCGGTCACCGTCCAGAGGCAGCACCCCCCGGTCGGCGTCCTCCTGCATGTGCCGGATCGCGCGGAGCATGGCGTCGGTGTGCTCTGCCTTGGCGTGGCTGGTGGCCATGAAGGCAATTTCGCCTTCAATCACCTTACGTGCCCGAATCAGTTCGAGCGGTCCCCATTCATCGGGCGACAGCTTGGGCGAGCTGCGTGTCGCTGCTTCACGCGCCGACCGGTCCAGTACATAAACGCCGGAGCCGGTCAGCACCTCGACCCAGCCCTCGACCTCCAGCGCGATCAGGGCTTCGCGCACCGACGGCCGGCTCACGCCAAGCTGGCACGCCAGGTCGCGTTCAGCCGGCAGGCGCTGACCGGGCGCAAACTCGCCTGCGCTGATGAGCGAGCGAATCTGCTGGGCAATCTGGCGGTAAAGCCGTTGCGGTTCGACAGTCTGAAGTGGCATCGGTGTTGCGGGAACGGGCGGGCGGATGGAAGCGTGTTAAGGGTTAGCCACAACTGGACAAGTGGTAAGGCCAATTGATAATCGCACGGCGGCGGCTTCGCAACATCCGGCAAAACCCTGTAGGAATACGCATGAGACTCAAAGGTAAAACCGCGCTGGTCACGGCTGCGGGACAAGGCATCGGCCGGGCAAGTGCCCTGGCGCTGGCAGCGGAAGGCGCAAAAGTATGGGCCACCGACATCAACCCGGAGCTTTTGCAGGCGTACCAGGGCATCGCCAACATCAGCACGCTGCAACTGGATGTGCTGGACAAGCAGGCCATATCCCGCGCGGTAGGCGGCTTGCCGGCGCTGGATGTGCTCTTCAATTGCGCCGGTTTTGTGCATGGTGGCACGGTGCTGGACGCCAGCGATGCCGATCTTGAATTTGCCTTCAACCTGAACGTGCGCGGCCAGTTCTGGATGATTCAGGCGGTGTTGCCGGCCATGCGGGCCAAAAAAAGCGGCAGCATCATCAACATGGCCAGTGTGTGCAGCAGCATCAAGGGCTTGCCGAGCCGTTTTGTGTATGGCACGACCAAGGCCGCGGTGCTGGGGCTGACCAAAAGCGTGGCGATCGATTTTGTGGGCGACGGCATCCGCTGCAACGCGATCTGCCCGGGCACGGTGGATACGCCCTCACTGCAAGGCCGCATCAATGCGTTTGCCGACCCGGCTGAAGCACGCAGGAACTTCATTGCGCGGCAGCCGCTGGGCCGGCTGGCCGAAGCCCATGAGATTGCGCCGCTGGTGGTGTTTCTGGCCAGCAATGAAGCGGCTTTTGTTACCGGACAGGCCTACAACATCGACGGCGGCATCACCATATGAAGCCTGCCACCGGTGGCTCGAACCAGCTTGACCTGCAGGGCCGGCATGCGGTGGTCACGGGCGGTGCGGCGGGGCTGGGTTTGGCCATCAGCCGGCGGCTGATGGCCTCGGGCGCCAGCGTCACCTGGTGGGACCGTGACCCGGCCGCCATGCAGGCAGCGCAGCAACAACTGGCGCAGCCGGTTCATGCGGTAACGGTTGACGTGAGCGACCACGCCAGCGTGGTGCAGGCGGTGCAGCAGACGTTGGCGCATCGGGACGGCATCGACCTGCTCATCAACTGTGCGGGCATTACCGGGCCCAACGCCAAGCTGTGGGACTATCCGCCAGAGGCCTGGGGCCAGGTGATGCAGGTCAACCTGAACGGACTTTTTTACTGCTGCCGCGAAGTGGTGCCGGTGATGCAACGCGCCGGCTACGGACGCATCGTCAACATCGCATCGGTGGCCGGCAAGGAAGGCAACCCCAATGCGAGTGCCTACAGCGCCAGCAAGGCCGGGGTGATAGCGCTGACCAAATCGCTGGGCAAGGAGCTCGCCGATACCGGCATACGCGTCAACTGCGTCACGCCCGCAGCGGTGAAGACCTCCATCTTCGACCAGATGAGCCCGCAGCATATTGAATTCATGCTGTCGAAAATTCCGATGGGGCGCTTCGGCGAGCCTGAAGAAGTGGCTGCCATGGTGGCCTGGCTGTGTACCGGTGAATGCTCGTTTTCAACCGGTGCCGTCTTTGACCTGTCGGGCGGCCGGGCTACGTATTGATCGGCCGATCCATCGTGCTCCTGTCCGTGGGACCCGGTGGCTGCCCGCCCTTCGTGCATCACGATAATCGAGCGTGGAGACGATCCAAATTCCCATGTCCAATCTGCAATACAAAGGAAAACAATGAAACTCGTTCGTTATGGCAACCCCGGTAAGGAAAAGCCGGGCCTGATTGATGCAGACGGCAAGCTGCGTGATTTAAGCGGAGTGATCCCCGACATCGGCCCCGACCAGCTCAGCGATGCGGCTCTGGCCAAACTGCGCAAGATCAAGACCGAGAAACTGCCTTTGGTGCGCGGCAAACCCCGCTACGGCAGCCCGGTCAATGGCGTGGCGAAATTCATCGCCATTGGCTTGAACTTTGCTGATCACGCAGAAGAGTCGGGACTGCCGATTCCCAAAGAGCCTATCGTCTTCATGAAGGCCAACAGCTGCATCCAGGGCCCGGACGATCCGGTGATGCTGCCCAAGGGTTCGCTCAAGACCGACTGGGAGGTCGAGCTGGGCGTGGTCATCGGCACGCGGGCCCGTTATGTGTCGCAGAAGGACGCATTGAACCACGTGGCCGGCTACTGCACCATCAATGATGTGAGCGAACGCGAATTCCAGATCGAGCGCGGCGGTACCTGGGACAAGGGCAAGGGCTGCGACACCTTCGGCCCCATAGGCCCCTGGCTGGTGACACGGGATGAAGTGCCCAACCCGCAAAAGCTGGATATGTGGCTTGACCTGAACGGCGAGCGCATGCAGACCGGCAACACCAAGACCATGATCTTTGGCGTGGCCAAGATCATCAGCTATGTCAGCCAGTTCATGACGCTGATGCCCGGCGATGTGATCACCACCGGCACACCGCCCGGCGTGGGTATGGGCATGAAGAAAGATGGCAAGCCGGCGCCGCTGTATGTCAAAAAAGGCGATGTCATGACGCTGGGCATTGAAGGCCTCGGCGAGCAGCGCCAGGTGGTGGTGCCCTTCAAGCTGTAAGGGCCGGCACATCGCCTCGCATCGCTGCCTGCGGCGCCGGCGGGGCGTGATGCCTGACGCGTTGGGGCAGGCTGAGCTTGAGGGCGTCCACAAGCTCAGCCTCAAGGCCGTTGGTCATCACGGTGGCGTTGATACCTGCTCAGCCGTCTGACATGTGATGCAGGGCTGGCATCACACACCAAAACAGGCCTGCAAAGCCTGTTTTCGGATAAAAATAGGCGCTAGGCCAATGAATACAAGGGCTGTACGCTATTAAACAAGTAGCGTAAACCGGTGCTCTTCCCGCCCAACTGATTCTGAAGCAGCCGGAGCCGGAGCCGCAGCCGGTCGCCGGTTCGACGTCGCTCTGGCGACTGCGTGTCGGGGTAGGGTTACCCTTGCTGGCGCTAGACGAATTTCTCTATTTGCGAGGTTTATTTGCAGAAATGACGTGAGGGCATCTAATTTACTGCAAAATAGCACGACCGTTCGTTTTATTGCAGCTCTATCACCATGCCCGTCAACGCCCCCCCGATCAAGATGTCCCGCAGCGCGTCCAAGGAAGGGCAGGGCGCTGGCCTGGCCATGCAAAAAGGCCGGCAAACCAAGGCTGCGATCGTGGATGCAGCGCTGGGGCTGGCAACGCAGATCGGGCTGGAAGGCCTGAGCATAGGGGCGCTGGCCGAGGTGATTCACATGAGCAAGTCGGGCGTGTTTGCCCATTTTGGCTCACGTGAAGAGCTTCAGATTTCCGTGATTCGTGAATACCACGTGCGCTTCGAGGAAGAGGTCTTCTATCCTGCGCTGCAGGCTCCGCGCGGATTGCCGCGCTTGCAGGCCATGTTTCAAAACTGGATGCGCCGTACCTCGGTCGAGATCGATTCAGGCTGCCTCTACATCAGCGGCGCTGTCGAGTTTGACGACCGGCCAGGCCCGGTGCGCGACGCCCTCGCCGGCTCGGTCAAAACCTGGCTGGAAGCGATGTACCGCGCGGTGGTTCAGGCCAAGGAAGCCGGCCATCTACGCCCCGAAGCCGACGAGCACCAGATGGCTTTTGAAATTCACGGCCTGATCCTGGCCCTGCATTACGAGGCCCGCTTTCTCAAAACGCCCGGTTCCATCGAGCGGACCAACAAGGGCTTCGAGCATATTGTTTCGCGCTACGGAAAACCCGACGCAACTGCTCTCAGCAACCAGCCGTCTCTTGCCTGATTCTGGCCATTTCGCCGCTATTTTTTCGAAGGAGTTTCTACATGCCGATATACAACCCACCTCTGCGCGACATGCAATTTGTCATGCACGAGGTGTTCAATGTCGTGGACGAATTCAAGCGCATTCCCAAACATGCCGATGTGGATGCCGAAACCATCAACGCGGTTCTGGAAGAAGCCGGAAAGTTTGCCAGCCAGGTAACTTTTCCGCTCAACATCAGCGGGGACGAGGAAGGCTGCACGCTGGATCGCACCACGCATGAGGTCACCGCGCCCAAGGGCTTCAAGGAAGCCTATGCGCAGTATGTGGAAGGCGGCTGGGCGGCCTTGAGCTGCGATCCCGAATACGGCGGCCAGGGCCTGCCGTTTGTGGTCAACCAGTGCCTGTATGAAATGCTCAACTCGGCCAACCAGGCCTGGACGATGTACCCCGGCCTGTCGCACGGCGCTTATGAGGCCCTGCATACGCACGGCACGGATGACCAGAAAAAGCTTTACCTGCCCAAGCTGGTCAGCGGCGAATGGACCGGCACCATGTGCCTGACCGAGCCGCATTGCGGCACTGACCTGGGCCTGCTGCGCACCAGGGCCGAGCCTCAAGGAGACGGCACCTACAAGCTTACCGGCAACAAAATTTTCATCAGCGCTGGCGAGCACGACATGACCAGCAACATCGTGCACCTGGTGCTGGCCCGGCTGCCTGATGCGCCGCAGGGCAGCAAGGGCATCAGCCTTTTCATCGTTCCCAAGTTCAATGTCAATGCTGATGGCTCGCTGGGTGCGCGCAACGGCATCTACTGCGGCGGGCTGGAGCACAAGATGGGTATCCACGGCAACGCCACCGCGCAGATGGTGCTGGAAGAGGCTGTCGGCACCCTGGTCGGCGCGCCCAACAAAGGTCTGGCCGCCATGTTCGTGATGATGAACGCCGCCCGGCTTGGCGTGGGCAACCAGTCGCTGGGCTTGACCGAAGTGGCTTACCAGAACGCGCTGGCCTATGCCAAGGACCGTATCCAGATGCGCTCGCTCTCCGGCGTCAAGGCCAAGGACAAACCTGCCGATCCCATCATCGTGCATCCCGATGTGCGCAAGATGCTGCTGACCGCCAAGGCCTATGCTGAAGGCGGACGCGCCTTGGCTATCTACTGCACCCTGCTGCTCGACAAGGAACTGAACCACCCGGATGAGAAGGTGCGCAAGGATTCCGGAGAAGTCGTGGCCCTGCTCACGCCTATCGTCAAGGCCTTCCTGACCGACAACGGCCATATTTCGACCAATGCCTGCATGCAGGTGTTCGGTGGCCACGGCTTTATCAAGGAATGGGGCATGGAGCAGTTTGTGCGGGACAACCGCATCAACATGATTTATGAAGGCACCAACACCATCCAGTCGCTGGATTTGCTGGGCCGCAAGGTGCTGGGCAACAACGGTGCGACGCTCAAAAAATTCGGCAAGCTGATCGCCGCACTGGTTGAAGAAGAAGGCGTCAACGAGAAGATGGCAGAGTTCATCAACCCGGTGGCCTATCTGGCTGACCAGATGACCAAGTTCACCACCGAGCTGGGCTTCAAGGGTTTTCAGGATCCGGATGAAGTAGGCGCTGCTGCGGTGGACTACCTGCGCGTTGCCGGCCACCTGGTGTTTGGTTACTTCTGGGCTCGCATGGCACAGGTCGCGGTGCGTGAAATCGCCAATGGCAACACCGATCCGTTCTATGTGGCCAAACTGCAGACAGCGCGCTTTTACTTTGCCAGGCTGCTGCCGGAAACCGCAACCCTGATGCGCACCGCGCGCAGCGGCGCCAAGTCACTGATGGAAACCGATGCAGCGCTGGCCTGATCCGTTTCTTGAGCTTTTTTTTATGCTGGAGCCCTATGAAACAAGCGCTGGTAGCTATTATTTTGGGAGCATTTTCCTTGGGCGTGCTGGCCCAAAGCAGCCCTGTCGGCTTGTGGCGCAGCTTTGACGAGAAAACCAGCGAGCCCAAGGCCGAGGTTCGTATCGTTGAAAAAGACGGTGTCCTGAGCGGCCGGATCGAAAAGCGTCTGGCCAAGTCGGCGGTGCCTGATGCGGTGTGTACCGAATGCGGGGACGACCGCAAGGACAAGCCCATGCTGAACCTGGAAATCATCCGTGGCGCCAAGAAATCGCCTGACGCCGATGTGTGGGAGGGCGGCAAGATTCTTGATCCTGAAAACGGCCGCAGTTACACGCTGAAGATGATCCCGGTGGACGGCGGCAAGAAGCTGGATGTGCGCGGATCGTTTGGTCCGTTTGGACGTACGCAGACCTGGACCCGCGTCAATTGACGCCGGTCCTATTCAGGCGCACCCCGCCTGCGACTCACTTCGTGTAGTCGCATTCCCCCTCAAGGGGCGACGCTGCTGGCCCGGCTGAGCCGGTTCCAATGCGTCCTTGGTTGTGAAAGCGGGGAGCGGCGGCTGGGCTTGATTAGCAATAGATAAGGAAAGACAAGATGTCCCGATTTCAAGTGAAAAAAGTTGCCGTGCTGGGTGCGGGCGTCATGGGTGCGCAGATTGCTGCGCATCTGGTCAATGTCAAGGTGCAGGTCGTGCTGTTTGACCTGGCTGCCAAAGAGGGTCCGAAGAACGGCATCGTCACCAAAGCCATTGAGGGCTTGAAGAAGCTCAAGCCCGCCCCGCTCGGCGTGCCGGAGGACGCATCGCTGATTCAGCAGGCGAACTACGAAGAACACTTGGATGTGCTCAAGGAATGCGACCTGATCATTGAGGCGATTGCCGAGCGCATGGACTGGAAGACCGATCTGTACAACAAGATTGCGCCTTTCATTGCCGACGGCGCCATTGTTGCCAGCAACACCTCGGGCCTGTCCATCACGAAACTCAGCGAAGCACTGCCCGAGTCGATCAAGCCGCGCTTTTGCGGTATCCACTTTTTCAACCCGCCGCGTTACATGACGCTGGTGGAGTTGATCAACACACCGACAACCGAACCCCAGGTGCTGGACGACCTGGAAGCCTTTGTCACCAGCGCGCTGGGAAAAGGGGTTATTCGGGCTCATGACACGCCCAACTTCATTGCCAACCGCGTTGGCATCGCCAGCATGCTGGCCACCATCAAGGAGGCCGAGAACTTTGGCCTGAGCTATGACGTGGTCGATGACCTGACCGGCAAGAAGCTGGGCCGCGCCAGCTCGGGCACCTTCCGCACGGCTGATGTGGTGGGCCTGGACACGATGGCGCATGTCATCAAGACCTTGCAGGACAACCTGGGCGAGGGCAAAACGCCGGACCCGTTTGAAGGCATGTACGGTACGCCGCCGGTGCTTGCCAAATTGCTGGAGTCAAAGAGCCTGGGCCAGAAGACCGGTGCCGGCTTTTACAAGAAGGTGGGCCGCGACATCATGCGGCTGGACCCGGAGAGCATGGAGTACGTACCTGGCGGCGCCAAGGCCAATGAGGTCGTCGGCCGCATGCTGAAAAAGCCCGCGGGCGAGCGCCTTCGCCTGCTGCGTGAAGCCGAGGGCGCCGAGCCACGGTTTTTGTGGGCCATTTTGCGGGACCAGTTCCATTACGCCGCGGTGCATCTGGAAAGCATTGCCGAAACCGCGCGCGACATCGACTTTGCGATGCGCTGGGGCTTTGGGTCCAAACAGGGGCCGTTCGAGCTGTGGCAGCAGGCCGGCTGGACACAGGTGGCCAACTGGATCAAGGAAGACATTGATGCTGGCAAGGCGATCTCCAGCGCGCCGCTGCCCGACTGGGTGTTCAAGGGCCCGGTAGCCGAAGCGCAGGGCGTGCACACGCCCGAGGGCTCATGGAGCGCCTCAGCCAACAAATTCATTCCACGCCGCAAGCTGCCGGTGTACGAACGTCAGCATTTCCCTGAAGACGTGCTGGGTGCGAAGGCCATTGCATTTGAAACCGCCGGCACCACGCTGCATGAAGATGACGCGATCCGCCTGTGGACGCTGGATGCTGCCGCTGACATCGTGATCGCCAGCATCAAGACCAAAATGCATGCCATCAGCCCCGATGTGGCGGAAGGCTTGGCCATGGGTGTGGAACTGGCCGAGAAAAGCTACAAGGGCATGGTCATCTGGTCCAACCATGAGATGTTTTCAGCCGGTGCAGACTTGCAGGCCATGCTGCCTGCCTTCATGATGGGCGGCGCCGCCGCGGTTGAAGGCGCCGAGGCTGAACTGCAAAACGTGATGCTCAAGATGCGCTACAGCGCCGTGCCCGTTGTGTCGGCGATTCGCGGGCTGGCATTGGGCGGTGGCTGCGAAATGGCGGTGTATTCGGCCAAGCGCGTGGCCGCCATGGAAAGCTATATCGGCCTGGTTGAAGTGGGCGTGGGCCTGGTGCCGGGCGCTGGCGGACTGGCTTACATTGCACGGCGCGCGGCTGAAAACGCGGCGACGTCCACCAACAAGGACATCCTGCCTTTCCTAACCGAAGGCTTTACCGGCGCGGCTATGGCCAAGGTAGGCACCAGCGCGATTGAAAGCCGCAAGATCGGTTACCTGCTGGACAGCGATGTGATCGTGCCCAACAAGGACGAGCTGCTGTACATCGCCATCAACGAAGCGCGTGCGATGTTCGACTCGGGTTACCGCGCGCCGCACAAGCGTGCGTTTCCGGTGGCTGGGCGCAATGGCCTGGCCACCATCAAGGGCCAGCTGGTCAACATGCGCGATGGCGGCTTCATCAGTGCGCACGACTTTCACATCGCCAGCCTGATCGCCCATGTGGTATGCGGCGGAGATGTCGATGCCAACACGCTGGTTACTGAAGAGTATTTGATGACGCTGGAGCGCAAGGCGTTCTGCTCGCTGCTGACGCACGAGAAGACGCAGGAGCGGATCATGGGGATGCTGAGTACGGGGAAGCCGGTGCGGAACTGAGTGACTTCTCTTCCTCCTTCCCCCTTCCCCCTTCGGGGGAAGGTCGGGATGGGGGCAAGCATGCACAACCACCCAACTCCTGTCGCCCAAGCGAATGCCCGCGCATTGCGCCGCGGCATGACCGACTCCGAAAGGAAACTCTGGTCGCGATTGCGGATGGAACAGCTCGGCGTGAAATTTCGTCGGCAGCATCCCGTGGGCAACTACATCGTGGACTTTGCGTGCCTCACTGCAATGCTGATCGTCGAACTCGATGGTTCACAGCACCAGGACAGCGTCGCGTACGACGAACAGCGGGACGCTTATCTTCGCTGCAACGGATACGAGGTTCTTCGATTCGCCACCGATCA
>JAQGNE010000012.1 GCA_028291985.1 Polaromonas sp.
CAGTCCGGCTTACTTCATCGTCAGACTGGTGAGTTACGGCCTGATCCTGCTGGCCATCTGGGAAAAGAATAGGCCGCGTTCCAAGGGGAAATGACCCTTGGCGATGCGCGAATCGGTCCTTACTTAGCATCGAAACAATGGACCATGCCCGGTCGGTATCCAAAGCGCTAACCGTGACCGGTCGACGCACTGGCCAACAGTCGACGGCCTTCACCGGTTTACCTGTTTGGCTGTAACTCCAGCAAGCCATGGGTGCGCGCCAGATGGCTGGCTTGCGACCGGCTCTTCACATTGAGCCTTCGAAACATGCGCCATAGGTGAACTTTCACCGTGTGTTCGCTGATGCGCAAAAGCTCCGCGATATCACGGTTGCTCATGCCCTTGTCCAGCAATATAAGCAGCTGTTTTTGCCGCTTGGAAAGCTTTTCGGGCGGCAAGCCTGCATGATCGTCCTGCTCATGAGGCATGAAATCGCGCAGGGTGTTGCTGATCTCGACCTTTGACGCTGATTTGTGTATGTACGCCTGGGCGCCGGCATCGAAGGCCAGCTTTTCGTAGCGGTCCGGGGCTGCGCTGGAAAGCACCACCACCGGAACCGTGGCGAACCGGCGTTTAAGCTGATGCACGGCAGAAACGCCATGATTGCCGCCCAGCAGCAGTTCGACACAAATAAGCTCAGGCGTTCCATGCTCAATTGCCGCAGGATCAACAGCGTCCAGACTGCCGAGCTCGGCCACAACCATCGCAGGGCTCAGGCGGCGCAGCGTAGCCGCTATGGCTTCACGCATCAGGGGATGCTCGTCAATTACAAAGATGCTCATGAGCTAGCGAGTAGCACGCGGGGAAAAATACCAGCATACCCCTGACAAGCTCGATTCAAAGCACGACAGTTACGTCAATAGGTGTTACTTGACGCAAGAATTGACGCCAATAGATGTAGGAACGCTATTTTTGCAACCGACGGTTTGTGCTGGTTGCGAAGCGCGCTGCTACTTGCTACTGACAAACGATTTCAAGGCGTCGTTAACCTCATCCTCTGCAACTCCCGCGGCAGCATGAACCACGTTACCCGAAGACGCAAGCGTGGCCCGGCCATCCTGCTGCAAACGTGCGATCAGCTGCGCGGCCTCACGCGGCGCTGCAAAGCCCTCACTCTGCAGCAGCAAACTGCCATCAGCGCCAAGCAGCTTGAAGTAAAACAGACCGTCTGCCTCGCGGTACTGCTTGAAGCTTGGCGCGCTGGTTTTTTCCGATTTTTTTGGGATCTGGCGTGTGGCGGTGCCCAATGTGCGCAGACCTACTGCCTCGCGCAGCTCTCGCATCAAAGGTGTCGCCCGGCTGCGTGCCTTGGCAGCGCCTGCCTGCAAAATATCTTCCAGGTGCGATGGCTGGCTCACCAGTTTCTCGTACCGCTCACGCATGGGCGCAATGTCACGGTCAATGCGGTCGAACAAGCTGGCCTTGGCATCCTTCCAGCTGATGCCATCGGCAAACGCCTGCCGCATGTTGGCGGTTTCATCTGCGCTTGCAAACGACTGGAAGATCTGGAACAGGGCCGAGCCTTCCGTGTCCTTGGCTTCCCCCGGCAGGCGAGAGTCCGTCACGATGCCGGCAATCAACTTTTTGAGTTGGTCCTTCGACGCAAAAAGCGGAATAGTATTGTCATAACTTTTGCTCATCTTGCGACCATCGAGCCCGGGCAGGGTGGCAACCGATTCTTCAATCAGGGCTTCGGGCGGAACCAGATACTCGCCGTACAGGTGATTGAACCGTTGAGCCATGTCACGCGCCATCTCGATATGCTGGATCTGGTCTCGGCCGACGGGCACATGCGTCGCTTTGAACATCAGAATGTCTGCACCCATCAAAACCGGGTACATGAAAAGGCCGGCCGTGACGTCAGCATCGGCGTCGTTGCCGGCCGCTTCGTTCTTGTCGACGGAAGCCTTGTAGGCATGCGCCCGGTTCAGCACGCCTTTTCCGGTGACGCAGGTCAGCAGCCAGGTCAGCTCCGGAATTTCGGGAATGTCTGACTGGCGGTAGAAGGTGACGCGGTCCGGATCCAGCCCCGAGGCGAGCCAGCTTGCGGCAATCTCCAGCGTCGAGCGCTGGATGCGTTCAGGCGTGTCGCACTTGATGAGCGCGTGGTAGTCGGCCAGAAAGTAATAACTTTCGGCGCCGGCGCCCAGGCTGGCCGCTACCGATGGCCGTATCGAGCCGACAAAGTTGCCCAGGTGCGGTGTGCCGGTGGTGGTGATACCGGTCAGAAACCGCCGGGCTGCTGGAATGGAAGCGTTCATGGTAAAAGTGTCCTAGCGAAACAAGGCCATCAGCGGTGATGTCAGGATGTTGAGGAGCGCATAGCCGACAGAGATCAGCGGCTGCAGCCAGTAGGTGCCCAGCACCTTCAACAGCACCAGGCCGATCACGATAAAAAATCCGAAGGGCTCCAGCCGTGCAAGCCACTGTCCTTGCCTGAAGGGCAGCAGCCCGACCAGAATACGCCCGCCGTCCAGGGGCGGTATCGGGAACAGGTTGAAGGCGCAGATCACCAGGTTGACAAGTATTCCGGCCTGCGCCATCTTGATGAAGAAGGTTTCATCGACACCCGAACCGACCATCACAACCAGCCCGACAGCCCACACAATCGCCTGTGCCAGATTGGACGCGGGTCCAGCCAGGGCAACCCAGACCATGTCGCGCTTGGGTTTGCGCAGGTGGCCGAAATTGACCGGCACAGGCTTCGCATAGCCAAACAAGAACGCACCGTTAGTGGCTAGGTACAGCACCAGCGGCATGGCTATGGTTCCGATCGGGTCGATGTGCTTGACGGGGTTCAGCGTCACCCGGCCCAGCATCCACGCGGTGTTGTCACCCAAACGCCGCGCAGCGTAGCCGTGCGCTGCCTCATGGATGGTGATGGCGAACAACACCGGCAGGGCGTAAATGGCGACGGTTTGAATCAGGTTGGCGATATCCATGCCGGAATTGTCTCAGACGGTTCATGCAGACCCTACGGGGCAAGCCTGAAGGGCTGCGCTATCCGATAGGTCGGCAAATTTAAAGGAAATAGCTTGGTAGCCCTTTATATTCGAAGGAATGCAGCTATTAATAATGTAGCGTTTGCGACGGAGAGCAATACGCATGCCCGCAGCTGCGCCACGCGCTGCAGATACGTTTCAGAGCCCCAGCGCCGCCAGCTCGCCCCTTCCCTGGCGTACCAGCACCGCTTCGCCGCCATCGCCCATGGCGGTGAGGTCGATCACCGTGGTCGGCTCCTGGTGGCAGGCGCCCGCGTCGATAACGGCGGCAAGTTCATGCTCCAGCAGGTCGCGTATCTCGCCCGCATCATTGAGGGGATCGGTGGATCCGCGCGGTATCAGCGTGGTTGCCAGCAGCGGGGCGCCATGCAGCTCCAGCAGGGCCTGCAGGGTTTTGTGCCCGGGCACGCGCAGCCCGATGGTCTTGCGCGAAGGATGGCTCAGGCGGCGGGGTACCTCCTTGCTGGCTTCCAGGATGAAGGTGTACGGGCCAGGCGTTGCGGCCTTGATCAGGCGGTACTGGCGGTTGTCCACCCGGGCATAGTTGGCCAGCTCGCTCAGGTCGCGGCATAGCAGCGTCAGGTGGTGCTTGTCGTCCACACCGCGTATGCGGCGCAGGTTGTCAGCTGCTGCCTTGTCGTCCAGATGGCAGACCAGCGCGTAACTGGAATCGGTGGGCACGGCAGCAACACCGCCGCGTTCAAGCAGGTTCACAGCCTGCTTCAAGAGCCGGGCATGCGGATTGTCGGGGTGGACTTCGAAATATTGGGCCATGTTTGCCGGGGGTCAGGATTCTGCAGGCTGAATCGGCACGCGGCTTTCGCGCACAGCCAGCCAGGCGCCAGTGGCACCGCACACGGCAATCATCACGATGCCCACCAGGGACAGCTGGTCGGGTACATGCGAAAACACCAGCCAGCCGCCCAGCATCGCGAAGGCAATCTGCGCGTACAGAAAAGGCGTCAGGGTCGCGGCGGGCGCGCGCTGGTAGGCAAGAATCAGCAGGAAGTGGCCGACCGTGCCCATCAGGCCGATCAGCGCCAGCCAGCCCCATAGCGCACCATCAGGCAGTTCCGTCCAGAAAAAAGGCAATGCCAGCGATGCCAGCAGCGTGCCCGACCAGCCGCTGTAAAAGTGCATGGTGAAGGGGTCTTCGGTGCGTGCCAGCTTGCTGGTCAGCACCTGAAACCACGAGTTGCACACCACCAGCGCAAGCGGCAGCAAGGCCACGGCGCTGAAGGCCTGCTGCGCTGGCCTGATGATGACCAGCGCACCTGCAAAACCGCCAATCACCAGCGCCCAGCGCAGGGGCGAGACTTTTTCGCCAAGTGAGGTCGAGGCGAGCAGCGTGATCACCAGCGGCGTGATCATGATGATGGCTGTGAATTCGCCGACCGGCATGTAACGCAGACTGAAAAACGCAAGCAGGCTCGTCATCAGCAGCAGCGCGCCCCGCAGCACCTGAAACCTGGGGTGCGCTGTGCGCAGCGCCGACAGGCCGCGCGTCGGCAGCACCAGCGCCGTCGTGGCCAGCGCCTGAAACGCATAGCGAAACCACATGGCCATGACCAGCGGCACGCTGACGCTGACATGCTTGGTGGTGGTGTCCAGCGTTGCAAAGCACGCCACTGCCGCGACCACCAGGCCTATGCCAGCCAGCGCGGCGGGTGCGTTTTTTGTTGCCACTTCGCTCTTTGCGGATATGGCGGGTGCCGTGACACTGGCCGAGGGTGGAAGACGGCCGCTCACTGAATGCGGTCCGCCAACAGCTCCCACACCGGCGTCAGGCCGCCCGGCAGATACGGCAGCGCACCAAGGTCGGTATGGCTTTCGTCAGGGCTGTGAAAGTCGCTGCCGCGCGAGGCCGCCAGGCCGAATTCCCGGGCGGTTTCCGCGTACTTCACATACTCCAGCGCCGTGTGACTGCCGGTCACGACTTCAACGCCCCGGCCGCCATGCGCCTTGAATTCGGTGAAAAGCGCGTACTCTTCATTGGGGGTGAACTTGTAGCGCGCCGGGTGGGCAATGATGGCCACGCCTTTGGCCTGCGTGATCCACTGCACGGCATCTTTCAGGCTGGCCCAGCGGTGCGGCACATAGCCCGGCTTACCTTCGGTCAGGTATTTGCGAAAGACCTCTGAGGTGTCCTTGCAGAAGCCACCTTCGACCAGAAAACGCGCAAAGTGGGTGCGCGAAATCAGTTCCGGATTGCCGACAAACTTCAGGGCGCCGTCATACGCGTTCTTGATGCCGACTTTCGCCAGTCCCTCAGACATCTCCTGGGCTCGCTGACCGCGGCCGCCCCGGGTGTTGCGAAGGCCCGCCTGCATGCCGGCATCATCAGGGTCGAACCCCAGCCCCACGATATGCACGGTCTCGCCCACAAAGGTGACCGATATCTCGGTTCCGGTGAGGTAACGCATGCCGTTTGCCCGGGCCGCCGCGGCAGCGCGGTGCTGGCCTGCGATCTCATCGTGGTCTGTCAGCGCCCACAACTCAACGCCATTGGCGCTGGCGCGCTGGGCCAGCGCCTCAGGCTCCAGCGTGCCGTCCGAGACGACCGAATGGCAATGAAGGTCTGCGTTAAGGATTAGGGTAGCCATGTGGGCGGGCCCTGCATCGGGGGCAGAAGGTGGAAGGATCACGCCCCTATTTTAGGCGTGGATGCATGACCACACGGCATCCTTGCCGTTACCATGCAGGTCGCGGCCAGCAGGCGGTCAATACGGTCTGCAGTGTTTGCAAGGTTGATGCAAAGAAGGGCTTCCCATGCTTGTGGTTCACCATCTGAACAATTCACGCTCACAGCGGGTGTTGTGGCTGCTTGAAGAGCTAAGCCTTGATTACGAAATCAAACGCTATGAGCGCGACCCCAAGACCATGCTGGCACCACCGGAACTCAAGGCGGTACATCCCCTGGGAAAGTCACCGGTGGTCAGCGACGGGGACCTGACCATTGCGGAGTCCGGTGCGATTGTCGAATACCTGATCGAGCGCTACGGGCTCGGTCTGCGGCTGACACCACCGCAAGGCACGCCTGCCTATCTGCGCTACCGTTACTGGCTGCATTACGCCGAAGGCTCGCTGATGTCGCCGCTGTTGCTCAAGCTGGTGTTTGACAAGATAGAAACTTCGCCGATGCCGTTTTTTGCCAAACCGATTGCCAAGGCAATATCCAGCAAGATCAAGTCCAGTTTCATCATCCCCAATTTGGCGACGCACCTGGACTACCTGGAGGCCGAATTGGCCAAATCGACCTGGTTCGCGGGTGACAACTTTTCTGCGGCCGATGTACAGCTGAGCTTTCCGCTGGAGGCGGCGGCGGTGCGCGCTGGCCTGGACGGCAGCAGGCCGCGCCTGATGGACTTCCTGCGCCGGATTCACGCGCGTCCGGCTTACCAGCGTGCACTGGTTCGCGGCGGGGAATACCACATCGGCAGCTGAGCGCCACTGGCCCATACCGCACATCGCCGGCGGTTGAGGCGCCTGCGTCAATGAAAAAAGCCGCAGCACCCTGCGAAGGGGTGGCGGCTTTTGCAGTCAGCGCCAGCTACGTTGTTAGCGGCGCAGGACTTCAACGGAATCCGAAGTACGACAGAATGACGCCGATGATGACGACCAGGCCGACGATGTAGATGATGGTGTTCATGTAGTTTCCTTAAGTTGTTTCGCCTGCTCCAGTCGCTTACGGCTGGCTGGCAATTGATTGATGGATGCAAACCACAAAGCTAAACGCTGAACCTGCAGCCGCTTGTGGTCAAGCTTCGCCTGGCTCTAGCGTATGGTGCCCGGAGTTCCCGGCAAAACTGTAGGCTTGCAGAAAGTCGTGCCGTCAGACAAAGACTCCAGTCGAGCTTGTCGGAAGATCTGCGAACCTTCCGCGCCGATTTCTGGGAGTTGTCGGCCACGCTGCTGCGATCGCAACTGCGACTTTTTGCTACTTACTTCATAGCGTGGTATGTAGCATTCATAAGGGGTAGACGCCTGAGCGCTGCCGAATGCTCCACCCCCGAACCGTTACCGCGCCTGTCTGACGTCAGCGGCACCGCAAGGGCTTCCGCTCTGATGCTGTGGCTCAGGACTCTACTGCTTCCACGAGAAAACGCACCCGCCGCACGCCCTGGTATTCGTCAGCGTCCAGCCGGAACGCAAGCGTTACCCTGGCGGGAAGCTGCTCGGTGTGGCCGAACCAGATACCGTCCACCGGCTGTCCCTGGTGTTTGAGCTTGAGCGACAGATGCTTGTCCCCCACGATGCGCTGGGACACCACCTCGAGCTCTTCGCTGAAGGTAGGTGCCGCAAAACCCTGGCCCCAGACCGCCTGGTGCAGGGTGTCCACCATGTCGGCGCGCCTGTAGACGGCAGCCAGCGGCCCGTCGGTATCGAGCTGGCGCATCAGCGTTGCCGCGTCCAGCTGTTCGCGGGCCACTTGTTGCAGCGCGTGCTCGAACTGCTCAAAGTGCTCCTGCCTGATGGTGCAGCCTGCCGCCATGGCATGGCCGCCGAATTTGATCAGTACGCCCGGGCAGCGCTTGGCCACCAGGTCCAGCGCGTCGCGCAGGTGAAAACCCGCAATAGAGCGGCCCGAGCCCTTGAGCTCATGCGATTTTCCCGGCGCCTGACTGGCCGCAAACACAAAGGTGGGGCGGTGCAGCTTGTCCTTTATGCGCGATGCCACGATGCCGACCACGCCCTCATGAAATTCAGGATCGAAGATGGCTATGGCGGGCGGTGGCTCGTCTGCTTCGTCGATCATGGCGTCGGCAGCGAGCTGAGCCTGCTCGCGCATCCCGCTTTCAATATCGCGGCGCTCCCGGTTGATGCCCTCCAGCGTGCGCGCCAGCTCGTCAGCACGTCCAGGATCGTCCGTCAGCAGGCATTCGATGCCCAGCGTCATGTCACTCAGGCGGCCGGCTGCATTGATGCGCGGCCCCAGCGCAAAGCCGAAATCAAAAGTCGTAGCGGTACGGGCATTGCGACCGGCGGCCGTGAAAAGGCTCGCCAGGCCGGCTGGCAGATGGCCAGCCCGGATTCTTCTCAGGCCTTGCGAAACCAGGCGGCGGTTGTTGCCATCCAGCTTGACCACGTCAGCGACCGTGCCAAGCGCCACCAGCGGTAGCAGGGTGTCAAGGCGCGGCTCTGCAGAGGCTTGAGGCAGCGAACCCGGCGAAGGGCCGCCCCGAGCGGGTTCAGCCCCCTGGGGGGGCAGCGAGCCACGCGAAGTGGGGAGCGTGGAGGCCACATACTTTCCCCGCTGGCGCAACTCAGCCCTCAGCGCCAGCAGCACATAAAACATCACACCCACGCCGGCGATGGACTTGCTTTCAAACTGGCAGCCGGGCTGGTTGGGGTTGACGATCACGTCCGCATCGGGCAGCAAGAGGCTGCCGTTGCTCAGGGCCGGCAGGTGATGATCGGTGACCAGTACCTGCATGCCCAGTTCCCTGGCGCGGGCCACGCCCTCAAAACTGGCGATGCCGTTGTCTACCGTTACCAGGACATCGGCGCCCAGCGCCTTGACGCGCTCGGCGATGGGCGCTGTCAGTCCATAGCCGTCCACCACCCGGTCGGGGACGAGATAGGTCACGTGCCTGAAGCCCAACAGCTTCAGGCCCCGCAGCGCCACTGCGCAGGCGGTGGCGCCATCGCAGTCATAGTCGGCAACCACGCAGATTTTCCGGTCAACTTCCAGGGCGTCTGCCAGCAAGCGGGCTGCGCTCCCCGCGCCTGACAACGCAGACGGTGACAACAGCCGAGTCAGGCCGTCGTCCAGCTCATCGGGCGTGTGCACGCCGCGCGCAGCGTACAGGCGGGCCAGCAGCGGATGCACGCCAGCCTGCTCAAGCGCCCAGATGCTGCGCGGCGGCGCATCGCGGATGTGGAGTTTCATGAATAACGCATTTCCGGTAAAAGTTCTACTATGGTTTTTATAGCTTCGCGAGCACATTCGATGCGGGCTGGGGGCTTAAAAGACTTGAAAAACGGGCCAGTACACCGCGTTTGCCCGATTCGTAGGTTTGTGAGTTGCTTTCACCGCAGAGGGTCAGCCGCACGGCGCCACCGCTGCGCTGATGCGCCAGCAGTTGTGACACCTCGCCGGCGTCCAGCACGGCCCATGCGTCCGCATACCGGCCCCAGTCATCTGCAACAGCTGCCTCAGCCAGCGCGCGGGGCGCTGTCACTGTGTCGCGCGCAACCAGCGCGGGCTGCGGCATGGCGCCAGTTCCGCTGATCCAGAACGAGTTGACGCTGCGGTGCCCGTTTGCCGCACGCTGGTCGTTGATGGGGTGGGTATACAGCAGCATCTGCATCTCGTTTTGCAGACGCCGCAGTGACGGTGCTGTTTTCGCGCCCGGCAGCCAGGCATCGACATTGCGGCCGAGCACGCGGTCCAGCGAGGCCGTTGGCAGGTCGCGAAAAATCTCACCTTCAGCCAGCCAGCGGCCAGGTTGCGACAAATGGAGCGCTATGCCCTCGGTTTCAAAGTAGGGCTGCATGGCGGCCATCAGAGCTTGCGATTCGCCCTCCGTGAGCGCGAGGGTCGACGGATCGGTCAGCGTGGCGTGTTCGCGGCCCATCGCCCAGTGACACGGCGTGATGAAGGCCCAGGCCTTGCCGGTGGCATCTGCCGCATGATGGGCTGCCCAGGGAATCAGGCCGTCAACCAGTGCGCCTTCAAAAGGCACGAGCCCCAGATAGCGGGCCAGTACCCGCTCATGCGGTGGTGACAGTGAATGTGCATCGCCCCTGTCGGTGGCGGTAAGCGTCATGCGCTGCAGCAGCCGGCTCAGGTTTTTCAGGCTCGCAGGCGGCATCTTTTGAAGGGCTTCCGGCCAGGCCGGACCGCTGCAGCCTGCGAACGGAACGACAAGGTGGAGTGTTTGTTCAGCGGGCATGCCGCTATTGTCCGGGATGCCACAATCGCCGCTTATGCAAATCCCCTACGAACTGATTTTGGGCTGGCGCTACACGCGGGCAGGCCGTGCAACGCGAAGAAACGGCTTCATTTCGTTTATTTCGGGCGTTTCCATGCTCGGCATTGCGCTGGGCGTGGCCGCTCTCATCATTGTGCTGAGCGTGATGAACGGATTCCAGAAAGAAGTGCGCGACCGCATGCTGGGCGTGATTTCGCATATCGAGATATTTGCGCCCAACAACGCTGCGCTGCCTGATCCACAAAAAACCTTGTCTGAAATCAGGGCCAACCCCCAGGTGGCCGGCGCTGCAACTTTCATAGCGGCACAGGCTTTGCTGGCAAGGGGTGAAGATATGAAAGGCACGCTGGTCAGAGGTATAGACCCGGCGCTGGAAGGGCAGGTGACCGATCTGGCTGTGACCACCGGGCCGGTCCTGTCGCGGCTCGTGCCTGGAGAATTTGGCGTGGTGCTGGGGGGCGAACTGGCCCGCGCCATGAATGTTGGCCAGGGCGACACCGTCACCCTGATTGCGCCCAGCGGCCAGGTGACACCTGCCGGCGTGGTGCCACGGCTCAAGCAGATGACGGTAGTTGGCACCTTTGATTCCGGCCATTTCGAATATGACTCGGCGCTGGTCATGATGCACCAGGACGACGCCGCCAAGATCTTCAGGCTGGAGGGCCCGACGGGCATACGCGTCAAGCTGCAGGACTTGCATCAGGCGCGTCAAGTGGCGGTGCAGTTGTCCAGCAGCCTGAGCGGAGACCTCTTGATTCGTGACTGGACCCGTCAGAACAAGACCTGGTTTGCGGCAGTGCAACTTGAAAAACGCATGATGTTCATCATCCTGACCCTGATTGTTGCGGTAGCGGCCTTTAACCTGGTCAGCACGCTGGTCATGACGGTAACCGACAAGCGTGCCGACATCGCCATTTTGCGAACGCTGGGAGCAAGCCCAAAAAGCATCATGGGCGTATTTGTGGTGCAGGGCGCCATGGTGGGCCTGATAGGCACTTTGTCAGGCCTGCTGCTGGGGCTGGGGATCGCGCTGAACATCGATGTGATCGTGCCCGCCATGGAGCGGATGCTCAACGCCAGCTTTCTGCCCAAGGATATTTATCTCATCAGCCGTATGCCGAGCGAGCCCCAGTACAGCGACATCATGCCGATCACGGTTATTGCATTGATCCTGGCTTTTCTTGCGACGCTTTACCCCAGCTGGCGTGCCAGCCGCGTCAATCCGGCCGAGGCGCTGCGCTATGAGTGAAATGGCCCCCACGCTCCCCACTTCGTGTGGATCGATGCCTCTGCAGGGAGCGCCCATTCGTCCTGAGGTATCGAAGGATGCGCGTGCGGTCTGGCAAGGCCAGTCCGGCAGCCCCGGCTTGGCTGGGAAAGTCGTCCTTAGTGCGCAGGGGCTGACCAAGCGCTTCACCGAAGGCCGCCTGGATGTGACCGTTTTGAAGGGTGTCAACCTGGAGGTGCATCCGGGTGAAACGCTGGCCATCGTCGGTACCTCGGGTTCCGGAAAAAGCACCTTGCTGCACCTGATGGGCGGGCTGGACGCGCCATCCAGTGGAAGGGTAGAGCTGATGGGTAAGGACCTGTCGGCGCTATCGGCAGACCGTCAGGGCCAGTTGCGCAACCAGCACCTGGGTTTTGTATACCAGTTTCACCATTTGTTGCCGGAATTTTCAGCGCGAGACAACGTTGCCATGCCGCTGTGGATTCGCCGCATGGCGCCGGCTGATTCCGAGCAGGTGGCTACCAGCATGCTCGCCAGCGTGGGCTTGAAAGACCGCATACACCACCGCCCGGCAGAGTTGTCGGGAGGCGAGCGTCAGCGGGTCGCCATCGCCCGGGCACTGGTGACCCGGCCGGCCTGCGTGCTGGCGGATGAGCCTACCGGAAATCTTGACCGCAGCACGGCCGATGGCGTGTTCGAGCTGATGCTTCAGCTAGCCCGGGACCACAATACCGCCTTCATCATGGTCACCCATGATGAGTCGCTGGCATCCCGCTGCACGCGAAGGTTCCGGCTGATGGAGGGCAGGTTGTCGCCATGGGAATAAGCGCCGTGCCCTCTGCCGTGACCGCTGCCGCAGCGTGACGGCAGCTCGCGCTGGCCAAGAATTCGCCCGGCGGACTTGAGTTCTGGCGGCAAGCCCCATATGAATACCCCCGGCACTCACCCGCCGGCATCGCCCAGATTGAAACCGGAACACCCTTGTCGTGATTGACCACTACGCCGCCCTAGGACTCAACAGCGCCGCGACCCTGGCCGATATTAAGAAAGCTTTTCGGCAAAAAGCGTCGCTGTTGCATCCTGATAGAAACCCTGCGGCAGATGCTGCGGCACGCTTTCGCGAAGTACAGGAGGCCTATGACGTACTCTCTGACGCTGACAAACGCCAGTCTTATGACGACAACCGGCGCCGCGGCCTGCTTGACGACCCTTTGCTTGCCGCTGGCGACATCTGGTCCGGTTATTTTGATTCCCTGCTCGAAGGTATGACCCGCATGAAAAATCCCGCGCCATGATGGTGTCCCCCTTCTTCCAGCAGCTCCGCTCGGCCTATCAGGCCGAGCTTGATGACCTGGCGTTCGACTCGGAGGGCGGCAATGTGCTGCGCCAGCGTCTGGCCGACAAGCGCCGCGAAATCGGTTTTCTGGTCCACATGATGGAGTTGAGCCCCGAGATGGTCGCGGTGGTTTTTCACCAGGGACTGAAGTTTCGGCTGCCGGGCGTGATGGAGCATCTGCTCAGCCATGAAGCAGACGAGTTTCCAGAATGGCACAGCCTTGCCGATGCAATTGAGCTGGCGCCTTGGGCACAAGACCTGGCCGATGTCGTGCTGAAGCAGCCTCAGGGCGAATGGTTTATGACGGTTGTGGCCGGGCTTGAATACATGGCGGGCAGGCCGCAGGCAGCAGGCATGGCACAAGACGGCAGGTCCACTGACGGGGACGAAGATGACGAAGACATTGACAACGATCAAGACGCGTTTGATGACGAGGCCGAAGACGGCGACGGCCCGGGCGATGCCAGGGCGCGCCGCGAGGCGGGCGATGACTGGATGGTCGAGCAAGGCTTTGACCGCAAGGATTGACGACATGAAAAGCTGCATATGAACCACCTGGCCCTGATCGAAAAAACCCAGACCCTGATTGCCGCGGGTGACATCGTGGGTGCAGAGTCTGCGCTGGTGGAACTGGCGGACACCGAAGGTGACGCCGCATTGATGGTGGTGCTGGAGCAACTGCCGCCCAAAGACGTGCTGGCGGTGATTCGTGAATACGACAACTCAAAAGAGTCGGTGATCAACCTGCTGGTGACGCCATCTCAGTTTGCCCGTGCGGTCGTGATCGAGAAACAGTACAAGGACCTGACACGCACCCATTTGCGCGGCATGGTCAACTCCATCGTTTTCCGGGAAGATGCCGAGCCGGTTGATTTTCTTGAGGCGATGGGCGACCTGGAAGGCGGCAGCGAAGCCCTGGCGGACTATTTTTCAGACCAGTGGAGCCGTATCGAAGCCTTTGCCAGAAGCGGTACCTTCGATGCGATGGAAGACCACGGGGAAATGCTGTCACAGACGGCGTTACTGGCCTCAGCCTATGCCAAACCTGTTCTGCAGCAGGACGAAGTGGCCGACCAGGACTGGATGGAGCTTGCCTGGATCCTGCGCCACAAGTGCCCCGACCTTTTCATCGAGATGCTGATGGTGCTGCGGGCCAAGGCCAGTGCGTTCGAGGCCGGTTTCGGTGATGAAGACAATACCGACGAGGATGACGGGAAAGTCGAAACCAGTGAAACCGACCGGGGCAAAGCCACACCGAGTGCGCGCGACTCCGATGAAGAATCCGCCATTTGAAGATCACGATGCCGGCTCAGTGCTGGCGCGCTACCATGCCAAAAACCGTATTCGCTGCCGCTGGGGCTCCTGCTGCTGTTTCTCTTTACGACGCGCGTCAGTTTTTTGAAAAAGCGCTGCACTACGGCTTGCAGCACGGCGTCATCAACACTCAGAAGCTGGACGATATCCGCCGCGATGCGCCGAAAGGCATGGTACAAATCGCACGCTATTTCGGCAGCGAGTATCTGCGGCCCGAGCTTGAAAAGGCCCGGGACCGAATCGTCAACCTTGTCAGCCTTCATCTGGAGAGCGCTTCCGGCGGCGATCTGTCGCAAGCTGCTGGCTTGCTGCGCGATCACTCTTTCATGTCACGCTCCAAGTGCGGATCTGACATGCTCAAGGCATTGATAGCCATGCCGCAGAACAGCCATTTCGGTATGCATGAGCGCAGGGGTTTTGCCGACGAGCATATTCCGTTGCTCGCTAAATGGTCATTGAGAAGCTTCACCGACTACCAGGCCGAGCTGGCCAAGCGACGGCAGGTGGCGCAGGTTGTTGACGCGGCGGTATGGCTGGCTGGACGGCTCGGTCTGGACGAAGCCGATTTGGAAGAAGCGGGCAAAGACGCAGAAGCTGTGATCCGGACGGCGTTGCTGGTAGCTGCGGCCGGCCGCGACGAAATGCCCGACTGGATCGCATTTGACAAAATCATTGGTGATCTGCGCAGGCGCTACGGGTCCTCTCGAAAGGGCGGGGCTAACAGCAATAGCGCCGGGGCAAAAAAGCAGGCGGCAGTCGCTGCAGGGCCAGGCCCCGAGTTTGCCGCGCCAGCAGGCATGCCAGCGCATCTTGCAGAAGTGGTCGAAGGCGTGGCGCGCTCGGTGACCGACGACCTGCCGAAAATACTGGACGCTGCGCTGGCCACCCGGCAGCTTTTTGACGCTACCCCCTCATTCATGGGTCGCTATTTCTGGACAGAAGATGCCCTTGGCGAAGTTGACCAGCATGACCGTATGGTCAGTGATGCCTGGAACAAGGTTACCGGTGGCAATACCGATGACGGATCGCTGCTGACACTGCTGCTTTGCGTCGCTGCGGGCCAGACGCCGAAGACGCTGCTCAGCGAAAAATCAGCCGCAGCGCTGCTCAGAAAAATCAGGAAGTCAGGCTTTCAGCCCCGTCTGGCGCAGCAATATATCGCCGACCATGCGCCGGCACAGTACCAGCACGACTATGAAGCGCTATGGGACGCGTTTGTGGAGGAGGGCGAAGGTACGCTTCTGAGCGATTCCACCCTCGGGTTCAATGATGCGCTCGCATTGCTTCGGCGCGAATGCCATATAGTTTGAGCACAAACGGGCCGCGCCCCTGGTTGTCTGGATCCCACTCGCGATCAAAGAATTCGGTTGAACCATGCCAGCGAGAGGCCGGCTGACAGCAGGGCGAGTGCTGCGGCCACGAGGGCGAAGATGGCAGAGATCTCGGTTTCCTTTTTGACCACCGTCAGGCGTGAGCTCAGCGACTGGTACACCTTTTGCAAATCTGCTGCCGTTCCTGCATAAAAGTATTCGGCCTGGGTGTTCCGGGCAATCCCTTTGAGTGTTTCCTCGTCCAGCCTGACTCGCATGGACCAGCCTTCAAACCCGATGGTTTCGCCATCCACGGTGCCAATGCCAACGGTATAGACACGCACGCCCCGGTCAGCTGCAACCTTGGCGGCATCCATCGAGTCGACGCCAGTGGTGCGTTGCCCGTCAGTCAGCAAAATGATGGCGGCAGACGTATACGAGCCCGGCGCTACCGGAACGAAAGGTTTTTTGCCGTCCTTGCCATCGTTCGCGGGCTGGTCGATGGCTACGCCACGCTGACGCTCCCGTCCGGTCTGCATGGACGCAAGGTCGATGCCGGCATCCGGAAAAAGCTCTGCCAGCGACACCACGATGCCGTTGCCGATGGCGGTTCCGCGCTGCAACTGGAACTTGTCGATCGCGGCGGTCAGGTCCTCTCGGTTGAGGGTAGGCGACTGGACAACGGCAGCGGTTCCCGCAAAAGCAACGATGCCAACCCGCACATTGCGCGGCAGCTCGGCGAGAAATGCCTTTGCCGCGTTTTGCGAGGCCACCAGGCGATTGGGCTGTACATCGGTGGCACGCATGCTGCCCGATACATCCATCGCCAGCATGATAGTTTCCTGCTGCGAAGGCAGGCTGATGACAGCTAACGGGCGAGATGCTGCAGCCAGCATCGCAGCCAGCGACAGCAGAAAAAGCAGCGGTGGCACGTGCCGTCGAAAGCTCTGGCCCTTGCCCATAGCCTCGCGAATGATCGAAAGACTGGCATAGCGCAAGGCGTTTTTCTTTTTACGTCGGAGCAGCCACATGTAGAGCAGCACCAGCAGCGGCAATGCGAGCAGCAGCAACAGAAATTCAGGCCACAGGAATGTCATGTCTGTCCTTCAGGCAAACGCCAGTGGAGCGGTTGCCCGCAAGTGAGCAGTTGGCCCATGGCCGCCCTGCGCCCTGCTGCGGCGTTTGCGCAGATCGGTAAAGCGCATCAGCGCACTGACGAGGTCATCATCCGTTGACAGCTCCAGCGTGTCGACGCCCGCGCGGGAAAAGCCCTGACGCAGGTCGGCTTCGCGCTGGGCGGCTATGCGGGCAAAGCGCTTGCGAAATCCGGCATCGTGGGTGTCAACCAAAAGCTGCTCGCCGGTCTCAGCATCTCGTATCGGAATCAGGCCCAGGTCTGGCAGTTGCAGCTCCAGCGGGTCGACCAGCCGAACCGCCAGCACCTCATGCCGCTGGGCCAGCATGCCCAATGGCCGTTCCCAGCCTTCTTCGCTGATGAAGTCTGACAGCACAAAAATCGTCGAGCGCCTGCGTACCTGCCGGGCCGCAGACTCCAGCAACTCGTGCAGGCGCGTCGGGCCGCAGTGGGTACTCTCGGGCCGGGTCTCCAGCTTGTGCAGCATCTGAAGCACATGCCGGCGACCATTGTTAGCTGGAATCACGGTGTCAACCCCTGAGCCGTACAGCATCGCCCCGACGCGGTTGCCGTGCCGCGTCAGCATGCGTGACAGCACCGCCACGAACTCGGTCGACACCTGGCGCTTGCGCTGCTCTCCGGAGCCGAAGTCCATCGAGGGACTGAGGTCCAGCAAAA
The DNA here is from genome assembly GCA_028291985.1 of Polaromonas sp. Taxonomy (GTDB): domain Bacteria; phylum Pseudomonadota; class Gammaproteobacteria; order Burkholderiales; family Burkholderiaceae_C; genus Polaromonas. The sequence goes on from JAQGNE010000012.1 coordinate 16,978, forward strand.
ACCAGGCGCACATTTCGCGGTCTTCGGTAAACACACGGACATGCGGTTGCTGAAGGCGGGCGGTGACGTTCCAGTCGATGTGCCGCACATCGTCACGATGCTGGTACTCCCGCAGGTCGGCAAGGTCCATGCCCGCGCCGCGCATCAAGGTACGGTAATCCCCTTGCAACAGCCCGTCAAGTCGACGCAACACCGTCCACTCGAGCCTTCGCAGGGTCGCCTCGGCGCTGGGCCTGGCAGGCATGGTTATGGCGGGTGCGGTCGCCTGCGTAGCCGAGCTTCGCCCGCCGCCAAAAGGGCGCTTGTCGATCTTTTTAGCGGGGGGTTCAGGCGGCAAGTTTTTCATGGGCCAGCGGCTTGGCGGGTTGCGGTATTTTTGCCATGATCTTGCCGACGATGGCATCAGCCGTCAGGCCTTCCGCCAAGGCTTCATACGTCAGCACCAGCCGATGGCGCAGGACATCGGGCACCAGATCAGCCATGTCTTCCGGCAACGCATAACTGCGGCCGCGCAGCATGGCCAGTGCCCTGGCACCTTCGGTGAGGTTGATGGTGGCGCGCGGGCTTGCGCCGAAAGTGATGAAGCGCTCCAGATCCTTCATGCCGTGGCGGGCCGGATTGCGGGTACTCGACACTAGCCGCACGGCGTATTGCACCAGCGACGGGTCAACGTAAATACGCCGGCATTCCTGCTGCAGAGCGGCAAGCTGATCAGTGGTTGCCACACTCGATACGGTGACTGCCGGGCCGGTGACGCGCTGAACGATCACAAATTCTTCTTCATCGGTCGGGTAGTCCACCAGCACCTTCATCATGAAGCGGTCGACCTGGGCCTCTGGCAGCGGATAGGTGCCTTCGGTCTCAATCGGGTTTTGCGTGGCCATCACCAGAAAGGGAGCGGGCAGCTTGTGCGACACCCCGGCAATCGTGACCTGCCTTTCCTGCATGACTTCGAGCAGCGCGCTCTGCACTTTGGCCGGTGCACGGTTGATTTCATCGGCCAGCAGCAGGTTGGTGAAGACCGGACCCAGGGATGTGCTGAAGTCGCCGGTCTTCTGGTTGTAGATACGGGTTCCGACCAGGTCGGATGGCACAAGGTCCGGCGTGAACTGGATGCGCTTGAAGTTACCGGTGACGGTATCGGCCAGCGTCTTGATGGTGAGGGTTTTGGCAAGGCCTGGAACACCCTCCACCAGCAGGTGGCCCTGCGCCAGTATCGCCACCATGACACGTTCGAGAAAACGGTCCTGCCCCACAACCACCCGTTTGACCTCGTAAAGTATCTGCTCCATCAGCTGAGCGGTGTCTTCATGCGTAGGGTAGGACATGGTCATGAGCGTGAGGGTAGTGATGGAATGATGAAGGAAAAGCAGGCGGAGGAAAGTGCCAATCACCCAAAGCAAGGTCAGAAAGGAGGCATTCCGGCGGCTGACGCTGCGTTTTCAATCGGCACGGCGAACCCGATGCCGACAAAGCTGCGCTGCTGGTTGGGGTTGTAAATGGCCGTCACGATGCCAATGACCTCGCCATCCATCGTCACCAGCGGACCGCCCGAATTGCCGGGATTGGCCGCCGCATCAAACTGGATGAGGTTGGTCATTTCCTGCTTGCCTTCTGGCGACCGGAAGTTGCGTTTCAACCCCGATATCACGCCCGCCGAGGCAGAAGGTCCAATGCCAAACGGATAGCCAACGGCCATGACTTCATCCCCGGGGCGAAGGTCTGCTGTAGACCGCATCGTGGCGGCAATCATGTCGTCGGGAATCTTGTGCGCCTGCAACACCGCCAGATCGTTTTCAGGCTGTGCGCCCGTAATGGTGGCGGTGGTTTCCAGCCCATCGGCAAAGGTGATCCGGATGGTGTCTGCCCCCTGCACCACATGCAGGTTGGTCAGGATGATTCCCTTGTCGACGATGACCACGCCGGTGCCTACGCTGCGCTCACCGTATTCGGTATGTTCGCCCTTGGGCACGCCTTTCTTCGCATCGGTGCCGCTGGCCGGTGGCGCGTTGTCCTTGCCGACCGCCACCACCCGGACTACTGACGGTGCGATCGTCTGGTAAGCCCTGGCAGCGGCGGATGGCAGTACCGTGGTTTCAAGTGTCTTCAACACCGCCGCATTGATGTCGTCCTGGGTCAGCTTTCGAGAACCTTTTTGCAGCGACGCCGAAAAACTCAGGGCCAGCAGCACGGCCAGCAGGCCAACCACTGACCAGAGAAAGTAGATATTGCGCAAGGACAGGTGGCTCAGCGCCCGCTTGACACGGCCGGGCGCCGCTGGCCGCTCATGCATGCCGGATCCGGGGTCCGCCTGCGCCGAAGACGCGGTAGAAGCAAGCTCATCATCATGCGGCTGTGCGTCCTGGCCAGAACGGCTGGAACTGCTGTAGAGGGCAGGCCTTCGCATTGCGTCACCTATGGTTGAGTCATACCGCTGTCAAACATGCATATCGGCAAACACACTATCACGATTCCCGCATCCGCGTGCTTCGTTCGGCTTTTATTTCCAGCGGCCCGGGCGGTGCAGCTAGGCGTGCGCTTGTTGGCGCACGGCATGGCCCACCTGTCAGGGCGTGACTGACAGGCAATGGCTGCTGCACCAATGCAGCCGATGGTGCAGGCTTCTTCTGCAAAGATGTGCGGTCGTGTGTCAACATCGGCGGTCGCCAACGGCACCCTTGGCCCCTCAACTTCAAGCAATGATCCAAGCACATGGATAACTGGATCGATACCCACTGTCATCTTGACGCTGCCGAGTTTGGCGCCGACATCGCTCGTGTCGTGCGGCGCGCAGTCGAAGCAGGCGTTGACCATTGCGTGGTGCCGGCTGTGGCTGCGTCCAATTTTGAGGCCGTGCACCAGCTGGCGCACACGTTCAGCTGCAGCTATGCGCTGGGCATTCATCCCTTGTGCGTGCCGCGCGCCGCTGAAGCCGACCTGTCGGTGCTTGACGCTGAGCTCGAGCGGCGCCAGCATGACCCGAGGCTGGTTGCGGTGGGGGAAATCGGACTTGATCTTTTTGTGCCCGAGCTGACCCGAAGCCCGATGCGGGAGCGCCAGGAATTTTTCTACCGTGAGCAGCTCAAGCTGGCACGCAAATATGGTCTCCCGGTGATTCTTCATGTCAGGCGCTCGGCCGACAGGCTGCTCAAGCATTTGCGCGAACTGGCACCTGAGGGCGGCTGGCACGGCATTGCCCACGCCTTCAATGGCAGCGCGGTGCAGGCCGATGCATTCATCAGACTCGGCTTCAAACTGGGCTTCGGCGGTGCTGTCACCTATGCGCCGGCCCTGCAACTCAGGCGGCTTGCCCAGTCGCTGCCGCTTGATGCGCTGGTGATGGAAACCGACTCGCCAGACATCCCGCCCTACTGGATCTACAAGACGGCTGCCGACCGGGCCGCCGGACAGGCACAGGGACGCAACGAGCCTGCCGAGTTGCCGCGCATTGCCCGGCATCTTGCCAAACTGCGCGGCATCACCGTGCAGGAACTGGCCATTGCCACGCGTGCCAATTCCCTTGCCGCATTACCGCGTCTGCGCACGTTGCAGGGCGCATGAGCACCACCCTGGTGGGTTTGTTGCCGCTGGTGTCGCCGCGCACCCGCATGCTGATTCTGGGCAGCTTTCCGGGTGAGGCCTCGCTCAAGGCGCAGCAGTACTATGGGCATGCACGCAACCAGTTTTGGGCGATATTGCAAGCTATTTATGGACGTAGCCCAATAGATGTAAGGGGAAGTAGCTATCAAATACGTAGCAAATGGTTGTTGGAAAACCAACTGGGTCTGTGGGATGTGTACGCCAGTTGCCAACGCGTGGGCAGCCTCGACAGCCATATCCGGCAGGCCGTACCCAATGATGTGGCGTGTCTTCTGGATGCGTGTCCGCAGCTTCAGGCAATCGCCTTCAATGGCAGCGAAAGTTTTCGGCAGGCAAAGCACCTCAAGGCGCTGGCGCTGCACATGTACCGGCTACCCTCAAGCAGCCCGGCCAACGCCGCCTGGAGCTTTGAGCGCAAATTAGCTGCGTGGCGCACCGTGCTCCAGCCCTATACCTTGATGACAAACTGATCAAATGGCCAGAAAAACAGCGCCGACCCCCGCCCCAACATCTCACGATACCGCGCTTCCGGAGGTCAATTTCTCGGATTTTGGAGATGTGCGTTATCTGCACCTGGGCACGCCGTGGGTCCAGGGCTCAATGTTGCTGGACGCCCCTTACGACATCGAACTTGAATACGTGCAGCGCATGATGGGGGGCCTGCTGTTTGTCGATTTGTCTGCGGTTTCCAAACTTCATGCGGTTCAACTGGGCCTGGGGTCAGCCGCGCTGACCAAGTTTTGCTACAAGAAGCTGCGCATGAAAACCACGGCGATAGAGATTAACCCGCAGGTGGTGGCGGCCTGCCGCATCTGGTTCAAGCTGCCGCGTGATGATGTCCGCCTGCGGGTGATCGAGGCCGACGCTTCGCTGGAGATCAAAAAGCATGAGCATCAGGAGACCGCCGACCTGCTGCATGTCGACCTGTATGACCATGAGGCGGCGGCACCGGTACTCGACAGCGAAGATTTTTACAGCGACTGCTACAACATGCTGTCTGAAAACGGCATCATGACTGTCAATCTCTTTGGCCGCGACTCCAGCTACACGCAGTCGCTGGCCAGAATCGCCGAGGCGTTTGGACCGCAAGCGGTGTGGGCATTCAGGCCTACCCGTGAGGGCAACACCGTGGTGCTGGCGCAGCGCGAACCCAGCAGGCCAGACAGCGCGCAGCTATCGTTGAAGGCCGCCGAGATCCAGTCCCGATGGGACTTGCCCGCCAAAAAGTGGCTTCGGCTCTTCAGGCCTGTGGTGTAGGGTGAATGCCACGGCCGATGCGTTAAAGTGAAATGATGAGCAGTGCCGCGCTTCCTTCCTCACCGTCTTCTTCCAATTCGCCTCCCCGCCCGCCCGTGGTGACCGCACCTGCGCTACAGGTTCGATCCGCGGGAAGCCGGGCTCGTCATGCGGGGCCCCTTGACTGGCGCACCTTGGTGGAATGGCTCGGCGAAGACGGCGTGATCAGCAGCTCGGAAGCGCAGCGCACCATCAGCCGATGCGCCCAGGTGCAAAGCGCGCAGCCGCCGTTAATCCGACTGGCCAGCGTCAGCATGACCCGGCTGTCCGACGGCAAGCCGCTGGATATTGAAACCATGGCCCAGTGGCTGGCCGGGCGAGCCGGCCTGAAGTACCTGCGTATCGACCCGCTCAAGGTGGATGTGGGAAAGGTGGCAGACACCATGTCGGCGATTTATGCGGAGCGGCACAAGGTGCTTCCGGTGCAGGTCACGCCATCGGAGGTCGTCATCGCCACGTCAGAGCCCTTCATCACCGACTGGTTGCCCGAGGTGGAGCGCCAGGCGCGGCGCAGTGTGCGGCTGGTGGTCGCCAACCCGGTGGACATCGCCAAATACACCGCTGAATTCTTCGCACTTGCCAAGTCGGTGAAGGCCGCCTTGAAGTCTGGCGGCAACGCAGGCACCGCCAGTTTCGAGCAGCTGGTAGAGCTCAACAAATCCAACAAGCAACTCGATGCCAACGACCAGGGCGTTGTGCAGGTGGTGGACTGGCTCTGGCAATACGCATTTGACCAGCGTGCCAGTGACATCCACCTGGAGCCCCGGCGCGAGCAGGGCGTGATTCGCTTTCGGATAGACGGTGTGCTGCACCCGGTCTATCAGTTGCCAATGGGCGTGCACAACGCCATGACAGCGCGCATCAAGCTGCTCGGCCGCATGGATGTGGTTGAGAAACGCCGGCCGCAGGACGGTCGAATCAAAACCCGCAACCCGCGCGGCGACGAGATCGAGATGCGCCTGTCGACCCTGCCTACCGCGTTTGGCGAGAAGATGGTGATGCGGATTTTCGATCCCGACACCACCGTGAAAAATCTCGATGCACTGGGATTTTCAGACCATGACGCCGAGCGCTGGGAGCAGCTGGTCAAGCGGCCCTACGGCATCGTTCTGGTGACCGGGCCGACAGGCTCTGGCAAGACGACCACGCTCTACTCGACATTGAAGCGGCTGGCAACCGAAGAGGTCAATGTCAGCACGATCGAAGACCCGATCGAAATGATCGAGCCCTCATTCAACCAGACCCAGGTGCAGGCGCACCTTGACTTTGACTTCCCCGAAGGCCTGCGCGCGCTGATGCGGCAGGACCCGGATATCCTGATGGTGGGCGAGATCCGCGATTCGCAGACGGCAGACATGGCCGTGCAAGCGGCATTGACCGGCCATCTGGTCTTCAGCACCCTGCATACCAATGATGCGCCATCTGCCGTCAGCCGCCTGATGGAGCTGGGTGTTCCCTCGTACCTGATCAATGCCACGCTGCTGGGCGTGCTGGCGCAGCGTCTGGTACGTACCTTGTGCAATGCGTGCAAGGCAAGGGACGAAGACACGCCGCGCGAGGTGCTCGCCGAAATTGTCAAACCCTGGCAGATTAGTGGTGGCTACCGGCCCTACAAAGCCGTTGGCTGCGTGGACTGCCGCATGACGGGCTTTCGTGGCCGTATGGGGCTGTACGAGCTGCTGTCCGTCACCGAAGGCTACAAGGAAAAAGTGACCAAAGAGCCCAACATGGAAGCCCTGCGTCGCCAGGCGGTGAGCGACGGCATGCGGCCCCTTCGGCTGGCCGGTGCGCTCAAGGTGGCCGAGGGCGTCACCACGATCGAGGAGATTCTGGCGGTCACGCCGCCAATGTCCTGATCAGGACAACCTTTTCGGCAGGTACTGCCGGCACCGCCTGGAGGATGCCGCGATCTGGGGCATCGTCACCCCGAAAGCGGTGAGACGTCATGCCTCTAACCCGCTTTCGCTGAATTGATAGTGTACTTATGCACCTGCGCGTGACATCTGTCCGCTTTTAGGGCTCGCTCGGTAATTTTCGCTGACGCCAACTTGACAGTTGGCAAGCTGCACAGTGAAGAATGTAGGTGAAAGCCACATAGCCACAGCGCGCCTGTTAACTGCACAATGCATCAGTTCAACTTTATAAAGGAGATTAACCGTGAATATCAAGAGTCAAAAAGACTTTTTTTCCGGCCTCATGTTCATGGCTATTGGCAGCGCTTTTGCATGGGGCGCCAGCACCTATAACGTCGGTACCGGGGCTCGCATGGGTCCAGGCTATTTCCCGCTTTTGCTGGGTGTGTTGTTGGCAGTAATTGGTGTTGTCATCGTCTTCACGTCCCTGGTTGTTGAAACTGAAGGCGGTGCAAAGATAGGCAAGTGGGCATGGAAGCCGCTGTTTTTCATCATTGCCTCCAATGTTGTGTTCGGTATTCTGCTCGCCGGCATACCGCGATTCAACATTCCGGCCATGGGACTGATCGTGGCGATTTACGCCCTGATATTCATTGCATCCATGGCTGAAGCTGGCTGGAAATTCAGGACTACCCTGATCCTTTCGACCGTGCTTGCTGTCGGAAGCTATTTCGCCTTCGTCAAGTTGCTGTCGCTTCAGTTCCCCGTGTGGCCATGGTTCATCACGGGCTAAGGAAAAAAATATGGAACTCCTTGCAAATCTTTCTCTTGGTTTTGGTGTCGCATTCACGCCCATCAACCTGCTGTATGCCCTGATCGGCTGCGTCTTGGGTACGCTGATCGGGGTTTTGCCCGGCGTGGGACCAGTGGCCACAATCGCCATGCTACTGCCGGCCACTTATGCGCTGCCACCAGTGTCGGCGCTGATCATGCTGGCTGGTATCTATTACGGCGCGTCCTACGGCGGCTCGACAACTGCCATTTTGGTCAACCTCCCAGGAGAATCGTCCTCGGTGGTCACGGTGATTGACGGCTACCAGATGGCCAGGAAGGGGCGGGCCGGGCCCGCGCTCGCTGCGGCGGGTTTAGGCTCGTTCTTTGCCGGTAGCGTGGCCACGCTAATCATTGCCGCGTTTGCTCCTCCGCTGACCGAACTGGCGTTCAAGTTCGGCCCGGCCGAATATTTTGCACTGATGGTGCTCGGTCTAATCGGGGCGGTCGTTCTGGCATCAGGCTCGCTGCTCAAGGCCATCGGCATGATTGTTCTGGGCCTTTTGCTGGGCCTGATTGGCACCGACGTCAACTCGGGGGTGGCCCGATTCAGTTTTGACATTCCCGAGCTGACTGACGGCATCGGCTTCGTGGTGATCGCGATGGGTGTGTTTGGTTACGGCGAGATCATTTCAAATCTGGCTCAGCCAGAAGCCGAGCGCGAAGTCTTTTCCGCAGAAGTGTCCCACCTCTACCCCAGCAAACAGGACTTCAAGGACATGACGCCCGCCATCCTGCGCGGAACGGCGCTGGGTTCTTGCCTGGGTATCCTGCCTGGCGGCGGCGCGCTGTTGTCGGCTTTTGCCGCGTACACGCTTGAAAAGAAAATCAAGATGAAGCCAGGCGAAGTGCCATTCGGCCAGGGCAACATCCGGGGCGTAGCTGGTCCGGAATCTGCCAACAATGCAGGTGCGCAAACGTCCTTCATCCCGCTGTTGACGCTGGGCATTCCGCCCAACGCCGTGATGGCGTTGATGGTAGGCGCCATGACGATCCACAACATTCAGCCCGGGCCTCAGGTCATGACCAGTAACCCCGAGCTCTTCTGGGGACTGATCGCATCAATGTGGATTGGCAACGCCATGCTGGTGATTCTGAACCTGCCGTTGATCGGCATCTGGATCAAGCTGCTGACCATTCCCTATCGCCTGCTGTTTCCGGCCATTGTGATGTTCTGTGCCATCGGCGTGTACACGACCAACAACAACACCTGGGACATCTGGATGGTCGCGATCTTTGGGGTTATCGGCTATATCTTTGTCAAGCTTGGGACAGAACCCGCGCCTTTGCTGCTTGGTTTCATCCTCGGCCCGATGATGGAAGAAAATTTGCGCCGCGCCTTACTGCTTTCGCGGGGTGACTGGAGCGTGTTTGTCACACGACCTCTGTCAGCCGGACTGCTGGCAGCTTGCGCGCTGTTGCTGTGCATCGTGTTGCTGCCATCGATCAAGAAGAAACGCGAAGAGGCTTTTGTCGAGGAATGACGAGCCAACAGGCGCATCACTGAAAACGGTCCTTCGGGACCGTTTTTTTTCGCTGCCAAAATAGCGGTTCTTTGCGCTGAGCCCCTATTTTGAACGGGCTCCTGTGTTCTTCTCATCAGCGAGCGGCATGTCGACCCACCCCAGAATCCAGCAGCACCCCAGCCGGGAAGCCCTGCACAACGAAATCCATGCTAGGCCGCCCGAAGCCATGCAATGGCCGCTGGCTATCTCCCATGTGGTGATGCTGTGTGATGCCAACCAGCGAGAAGCCAGCCGCCAGCATGTGTCAGAACTACTTCGCAACCATCATCTGCCGCAGCCTGATCGCCAGTCGACGCATATGCGGATGGATCTTGGCCTGTTTCGCCTCCGCTGGGAGTTGCATACCGAGTTCGTGTCGTATACCTTCACCCGTCCGCTGAGCGGCGATGACGTGCAGACCCTGGCGCAACAGCGGGAGCCCCTGACGGCAGCTGATGTGGTGCCACAGGAATGGCTCGCCAGGTTGCCGGGCCAGTGTCTGTGCAGCCTGCATTTATGGGTGCTGCCCCGACCCCAGACCGACAGCCATGTATTGGTCAAGCGTCTGCTGCACGAAGACACATTGGTGGGCTCCTCAATTGCTGACGGGCAGGCCGAGGTCCTCACCGATTTCACCATCCACGCTGACGGCTTTTCACGCATGCTGCTGGCGCTACAAGGCGCCGGCAGCATGACGCAGCGCCGTTTGGGGCGGCTGGTGCAGCAGTTGCTGGAGATTGAGACCTACCGCATGGCTGCCTTGATGGGCTTGCCGGCTGCGCATGAGGCGTACAACGCACTCGCCACTGCAGAAGGCCAGTTGGCAGAGCTGGCGCAGTCTATCCGTGTGACGTCGCGGGATGAAGAAGCCCAGTTGCTGGATCGTCTCACCACGCTGGCGGGCCAGGTTGAAAGCCAGCATGCTGCATCGCATGCGCGCTTTTCAGCGAGCGCGGCGTATTTCGAACTGGTCGACAAGCGCATTGGCGATATTGGCGAGTCCCGGGTGGCCGGCCTGCAGACCATCGGCGAATTCATGAAGCGCCGCCTTACGCCGGCACGCAGCACCTGTGAATGGGCCACCCGGCGCCAGGATGCGCTGTCGCAGCGGGTGTCACGCATGAGCAACCTGCTTCGCACACGGGTTGAAATCGAGCAGCAGCAAAGCAGCCAGTCACTGCTGGCCGCGATGAACCGGCGGCAGGACCTGCAGATGAAGCTGCAGTCCACGGTGGAAGGCCTGTCCGTTGCCGCGATCACTTATTACATCGTGGGCCTGATCAGCCACCTCGCAAAAGCGGCCCATCATCTGGGCTGGCCGCTTAGCGGGGAACTGACCACTGCGCTGGCCATTCCGCTGATTGCCGCAGCCGTCTGGTGGTCAATTCGAAAGATTCATCTGAAGCTGGAGCAGCAGCCCTTCTGACGCGTCGAAATTTTGCGCGTGATGCGCCATCATGCGGTACAGGCTGCGCGGTGACGCGGGCACCATCCAACACCTTGCGCAAAAGCGGTTTTGCTGCCGCGCAGATTTTGTTTGCAGCAGTGCTCCACGCCAACTGCGGCCGAAAAACCGTTGCACAATAGCCAGATGAAACGTAGACATATCATTTCCACAGCCCTTGCCGGGCTGGCGGTTTGCGCCGCCGGCACAGCGTTATCGCAAGTAGCCGCAACAGCGCCCGCGCAAGGCTATCCGTCACGCCCGATCCGCATGATCGTGCCTTTTCCGGCCGGAGGCGCGACCGACATCCTGGCACGCGCGCTGTCACAAAAACTCGGCGAAAAATTGGGCCAGACCATCGTGGTTGACAACCGCCCCGGCGCGGGCGGCACCATTGGCGCCGACGCTGCTGCCAAGTCGCCGGCGGATGGCTATACCCTTTTGCTGTCGACTTCCAGCACGCACAGCATCGGCCCTGCCATCAACCCGCGCATCCCCTACAACGCCGAGACCGATTTCACGCCGATCTCTTATGTGGCCATCTCGCCCAACGTGGTGCTGGTGCCCAATACGTCACCGGCCAGAACGATGCGCGAGTTCATGGACCACGCACGCAAGAACCCTGGGCGCCTGAACTATGCGTCCAGCGGCAATGGCACCATCGTTCATCTGACGACCGAGTATTTCAAGGCGCAGTCCGAGACTTACATGGTGCATATTCCCTACCGCGGCACGGCCCTGTCCATGCCCGACCTGATCAGCGGAAAAGTTGATGTGTTGTTTGACTCGCTGGTGACCGGTATGCCACACGTCAAGGATGGCAAGCTGCGTGCACTGGCGGTGACGAGCGCTAAACGTACCGCACTTGCGCCTGACCTGCCAGCGGTATCCGAGACACTTCCGGGCTTCGAATCGGTGACCTGGTTTGGCATCTATGGCCCCAAAAACCTGTCATCCGATCTGGTTGCCAAGGTCAATCAGGGCGTGAACGCAGCGCTTGCCGAGAGTGATGTCAAGGAACGCTTTGCGCGGCTCGGCGCCGAGCCCACGGGCGGCACGCCGCAAGGCTTTGCAGCGATGGTCAAAGCCGACACTGCCAAGTGGAAAAAAATCATCACCGACCGGAAAATCACGGCCGACTGAAAAGGCACGGCATCTTATGTCCGGCGGCACGGCTTGGCCGCCTTTCGTGCCGGTGCATTCGTACGCTTTAGTAATTACTTTTATCTGACGAAAGCCCACCGTGAGCATTGAGAACTTCGACTTCAATAATCCCTATCCCTCCACCCGCCTGCCCGTGTTTGCGCGAAATGTGGTGTCGACCTCGCATCCATTGGCCGCGCAGGCTGGACTGCGCATGCTGCAAAAAGGCGGCAACGCGGTCGACGCGGCGATCGCAGCGGCAGCGACCATGACGATTGTCGAGCCTGTGAGCAATGGCCTGGGGAGCGATGCGTTTTGCATTTTGTGGGATGGCAAGGAGTTGCACGGGCTGAACGCTTCGGGCAGGGCGCCGCAGAGCTGGACTCCGGAATACTTTCGCCGCAAGTACGGCGCGCATGCCCAGACCCCGCCCAAGCGGGGCATCGATTCGGTAACCGTGCCAGGGGCGGTCAGCAGCTGGGTGGCATTGAGCGACAAGTTCGGCAAACTGCCTTTTGCGGACCTGATGGAGCCGGCGATAGAGATCGCCGAGCGCGGTTATTTGCTGCCGCTGGTGGTTCAGCAGAAATGGGTAGCAGCCGCGCAAGAGCTGCGTTCGCAACCCGGGTTCGAGCAGGCTTTTCTGCCCTGGGGTCGGGCGCCGAAGGTTGGCGAGCTGTTCCAATTCAAGGCGGCAGCCAGGGCCTTACGCGCCATTGCTGAAAGCAAGGGAACTGCCTATTACGGCGGCGAAATTGCGCGCGCGATTGCCAAATTCTGCAGTGCAAACGGCGGCGCCCTGACCACCAGAGACTTCGAAGAGCACCGCCCGGAATGGGTGACGCCCGTAGGCAAAGACTACCGTGGTTACACCCTGCATGAGATTCCACCGAACGGCCAGGGAATCGCAGCGCTTATCGCGCTGGGCATTCTCGACAAGTTCGACCTGGCCGCCTTGCCGGTCGATGGCGTCGATTCACAGCACCTGCAGATCGAAGCCATGAAGCTGGCTTTTGCCGATGTTTACAAATATGTTGGCGAGCAGTCGGCCATGTCGGTGACGCCTGAACAGATGCTGGATGACGCTTACCTGTCATCACGTGCCAAGCTCATCGACATGAAAAGGGCGCAGGATTTCGGCGCTGGCAACCCGGTCAAGGGCGGCACCATCTACCTGACGGCAGCCGATGAAAACGGCATGATGGTCAGCTTCATCCAAAGCAACTACATGGGCTTCGGATCGGGCTGCGTCGAACCCGAGTTTGGCATCAGCCTGCAAAACCGCGGCCACGGTTTCAGCCTGAATGAATGCGCTAACCAGGTCGCGCCCGGCAAGCGCCCCTTCCACACCATCATCCCGGCCTTCTTGACGAAAGACGGCCAGCCCGTCATGAGCTTCGGCGTCATGGGCGGCAACATGCAGCCGCAAGCCCATATGCAAACGCTGGTGCGCATGCTGGACTACCGCCAAAGCCCGCAGGCGGCATGCTGCGCACCACGCTGGCGCTTCAACGCAGGGCTGGAGATCAATGTAGAGGGAACCCTCGATTCCGCTACGGTGCAGGGCCTGCAGGGGCGTGGTCACCAGATAGAAGTCATCAACGATTCGTACCAGGACTTCGGTGCGGGCCAGTTCATCTGGCGCGCGGGCGACCCTAAGACAGATGGTTATGTGGCGGCAAGCGATTCACGGCGTGACGGCTTGGCCGCCGGTTATTGACGCCTTGGACGGCTGGCTGTCCAGTTGCCCGTCATCATGACCTTTGCCAACGCTCGCGCCAGCGCATGACGGCAACTACATTTGAGTAAAAAGGCCTCTGGCCCTTGTAATACAAGGGCAATTAGCTATGAATAATGTAGCAAACCGTAAAACGCTGCTGCCTGGGCTGATGCTGGCCACCGGGGGCGCGATGGCCTTCAGCGCCAAGGCCATCATCGTCAAGCTGGCTTACCGCTATGGCGTCGATGCGGTGACGCTCATCATGTACCGCATGTTGTTTGCGCTGCCGATTTTTGCGGCCATGGCCTGGTGGGCCGGTCGCGGCAAGTCTCCTCTGAGCCTGAAAGACGCGTTGGGCGTGGCGTGGCTGGGTTTTACCGGCTACTACCTGGCCAGCTTTCTGGATTTCGCTGGCCTGGCTTATATCAGCGCGTCGCTTGAGCGGCTGATTCTCTACCTCAACCCGACGCTGGTCATGCTGCTCAGCCTGGTGCTGTACCGGCGCCGCACTACATTACGCCAGGTCGTGGGCATGGCCATCAGTTATTGCGGCGTGGTGCTGGTGTTTGCCCAGGAAATCAGCGTGCAGGGACAAGAGGCGGTGTGGGGCACGTTGCTCGTTTTTCTAAGCGCGGTCAGCTACGCTGTCTATCTGGTCTATAGCGGCGAAATGGTGCGCCGTCTGGGCTCTTTGCGCCTGGTGGGTCTGGCCAGCACGGTAGCCTGCCTGTTGTGCCTGCTTCACTTTGTGGTGCTAAGGCCCATGAGCGCGGCTGTGGTGGCGCCGGAAGTCATCTGGCTGTCGCTGCTCAATGCCACGCTCTGCACGGCAGTGCCGGTGCTGATGGTGATGATGGCGATTGAAAGGATAGGCGCCAGCCTGACCGCGCAGACCGGTATGGTCGGCCCCCTGTCAACCATCCTGATGGGCGTGCTGATCCTGGGCGAGCCGTTCACCGCCTGGGTGGCCGCGGGAACGGTATTGGTGATCGCAGGGATTTTTGTATTTACCCGGGCAGGGCGGCAGGCGCCGGCGCTGGATTCGTGATGCCACCATCAGGTGTGGCGGTCGTTGGTTGTAGCTACAAACAAAGGATTGATGATGGACTTGGGAATAGCGGGCAGGTTTGCTCTGGTGTGCGGCGCGAGCAAGGGGCTGGGTTACGGCTGCGCCGAGGCGCTGGTCCGTGAAGGCGTCCATGTGCTGATCGTTGCGCGTGGCGCTGAGCAGCTCGAAGCTGCGGCCGAGAGATTGCGTGCAGCCGCGGGCGGGAGCGGTGGCAGCGCCCAAGCCATTGCCGCCGACATCACCACAACCGAAGGCCGGGCTGCAGTGTTTGACGTGCGTCGGGACTTCGATATTGTGGTCACCAACGCAGGCGGCCCGCCACCGGGCGACTTCCGCGACTGGGACCGCGATGCCTGGATCAAGGCCGTTGACGCCAACATGCTGACCCCGATCGAGCTGATCAAGGCAAGCGTTGATGGCATGGCTGCGCGCGGCTTCGGCCGTATCGTCAACATCACCTCAAGTTCGGTCAAGTCGCCAATCGATGTGCTGGGGCTGTCCAACGGGGCGCGCAGCGGCCTGACGGGCTTTGTGGCCGGTGTGGCGCGTACCAGCCGCCTTGCGGCCCAAGGCGTGACGATCAATAACCTGTTGCCAGGCGCTTTTGACACCGACCGCCTGCGCGGAACGATGAATGGCGCTGCCCAAAAAACAGGCCAGTCTATCGAGTCCATCATGGACGCGCGCCGTAAGGGTATTCCAGCGCAGCGCTTCGGTAACCCGGCAGAATTTGGCGCCATCTGTGCGTTTTTGTGCAGCGTTCATGCCGGCTACATGACAGGCCAGAACATACTGGCCGACGGCGGCGCCTACCCGGGCACTTACTGATGAGCACGCGCTGCCCGCCTGAGCAAGAGCGGCAGTAACCTGCGCGGTTTTCTGAAGGAGCATTCCAAGTATGGCTGCATCACAGGGGTTTACCGATCAATTTGCACAGCCCGAGCCGACGCCGCCCGAGATTGCGGCTCTTGTCGGCCCGGTCCTGCTGGAA
Source organism: Polaromonas sp. (assembly GCA_028291985.1). GTDB lineage: Bacteria > Pseudomonadota > Gammaproteobacteria > Burkholderiales > Burkholderiaceae_C > Polaromonas. The sequence goes on from JAQGNE010000012.1 coordinate 32,430, forward strand.
TTCGGTACCGAGTGGTGCGGCTATTGCAGGGCCGCACAGCCTCTTATCGCCTCGGCCTTTCAGCAATGCGCAGACGTGCAGCACATCAAGATTGAGGACGGCAGCGGGCGCGGCCTCGGCCGGGCCTTCAAGGTCAAACTGTGGCCCACGCTGGTGTTCCTACGCGACGGCATGGAATTAACCCGGCTGGTGCGACCGCAGGATGCTGATGCCATCGCCCAGCACATGGCAGCCATCAGCCGGCAGGTATAGGCTGACGCGAACCGGCATCTGTTTTGCCAATGGCGAATCCTAAAGAATTGGTTTTCGCCGCGTTGCATTGGCGGCGGTTGTCTTTTAGCAACTCGCGGCATCATCTCTAGCCGGTTATCTGCCCTTCATATTGGAAGTTGAAGCTCAACAGTTCAAACTGTAGGTACCTGTAGCGATGTGCTGCAGTCAACCGATGGAATGCATATGAAGAACGTCAGCCCGTCCGTTTTCAAGGATTGCTGCACGATGGGCCAGACCCTGGCAGACCAGCATGGCGAAGGCGTCATATTGCTGGCCGGTCTGCACGCACTGTGCGATTCGCTGTTTACGTCAGCCGGCTCGCAATGGGGCGTGGATGTGCAGCCTCTCAGAAAAGAATTCGAAGCTTGCATCCGCGCCAGAATGTCGACCACCGGCATGCAGCCGGACGCTTTTGAAAGCGCGGTTTCGGGACTTCAGCGGGCCGGTCAGACCGCGGCTTACATCGCGGCCATTCCCGAGTAGTAGTCAGGGCCTCCATCGACACGTGCGCAGGACTATGCTGCAGGGTCGACAGCAGGACCGAGCGCAGCCACAAGATCTGACTGGGTGATCATGCCGACCAAGCGTTCGCCGGGCCCGATGATGGGTATATGGTGGTGGCCGGTACTGCCAAACAGGGGCACCAGGTCGACCAGATGTCGGTGCATGCTGACGTAGGCGCTTCGTGGCGCCCTGACCAGCCTTCTGAGCTTGTCATCAAAGCCCTCGTAGACATCGAGTTCAGCTGCTCGCAGAAAATCTGCCAGCGTGATGATGCCGGCAATCCTGAAGCTGAGGTCTACCACTGGCAGTGCCTTGATTCGGCGGTCGCGCAGCAGGGCCCATGCCACCTGAAGCGAGGTACCACACTCGACAGTGACCAGGTCGCGCGACATGCTGTCGGCGCAGCTGACCGCGGCCAGCTTGCCGTCGTAAGCGTGTCCGTGGGCTTCTGCAACCAGCGCCTTGAGGTCGTCCCGGCTGATGTCCAGCCCCTGGTTGTAGCGGGCCAGCACAGCGTCCAGGTCGGCATCGAGGCCTTGTTCCTTGTTTGCCACCGGCGCCGGGTATGGGATAAGCCCTGCGGGTGGAGTTTTTGAAGGCGATGCGGGCGAGCACCAGAAACGCCGAATTCAGCAGCATCGGAAACAGCGCGAACAGCGCGAACAGCCGGTCATTCAGGCTGCCCGTCATCACCGTCAGCGCAGTTGCACCGCCCGGCGGGTGCAGGCAACGCAGGGCCAGCATGAGTGCAATTGCCACCGCCACCGCGAGCTATGGCGACCGCAGATGCATGCCGCGCCCGCCCGCGATTCCGACCAGCGCAGAAACGGTATTGCCCGCTACAAGCGGCCAGGGCTGGGCCATCGGGCTGCCTGGGACTCCAAAGACCAGCACCGCGCTGGCGCCCATGGTGCGACCAGCCAGGCATGACATGGCTTAAGGTTGTCGCCAGCCGGATGGCAAACCACGCTGGCCAGCAGCATGCCTATCAACGCGCCGCAAATGATGCGCAACCGCTGGCGGGTGTTGACGCTGGTGCGTGCAGGCCGGAAGGCCACTCACGACTGACACGTGGCTTGCGGCCTGCGAGCCATCCCTGACGGGGATCGAGGAAATCGTCAGGCGCGCTGGGAAAAGATGCTGCCGGGCAGCTTTTGAACTAATGCCGATCAGGTCCCGGGTCCGACTGCTGCGCATGAGCCAAGCAGCGCGGGAAAGTGTCAGTTCTGCAGCCATCCCACAGGGTGGAAGCTGAGGCCAGCGCAATGGATGAGAAAACCCCTTTTCGGCCGGGGTCTGTAGATGTCAGTTCAACAGATAGTCAGCGCCGCGCTGACACCACGATCCCGCCCACAATGAGCAAAAATGCCGCCGCATGGTAGAGCCTTGGCAACTCCCCCAGGAAGGCCACCGAAAGCAGCGCTGCAAAAAGTGGCGTGAGGTTGGAGAAGAATCCGGCAATCGACGGGCCCACCCGCTGTACGCCCATTCCCCAGCAGCGGTAGGCAATCACTGCCGGGCCGACAGCCACAAATGCAAGCGCTGCGGCCAGTGGCCAGCCCCAGGTGATGCTGGCATCGGTCAGCGACCACTCGCCGGCTGCAAACAGTCCGGACCACCCCAGTCCGAAGACGATCTGCGACATCAGAAAGGCCGCCCAGTCGGCACGCAGGGCTTCGGGCTCCTGCGGCTGGGCCAGCAACCAGCTGTAAAACGCCCATGACAGCGTGGCCAGCAGCACATAGAAGTCGCCCGGAACCAGCCGGACCTGCGCCAGCACTGCCCACTGCCCACGCGACAGTACCACCAGCACACCCGCGATGGATAGCGCCGCGCCTGCCATCTGGCGGCGCGTGATCGTCTGGTCAAAGCAAAGCCTTCCCACCAGCAGCATCCAGATCGGGATGCTGGATGCCACCAGAGTCACGTTCAGCGGCGTGGAGGTCTTCAGGGCCAGGTACTGCAGAGCGTTGTAGCAACCCACGCCCAGCAGCCCAAGCAGGGTGAAGCGTCTCCACAGTGGCCATACCTCGCTGCCAGGGCGCAGCACACGGTGCGCCAGGGGCAGCAGGATAAAAAAGGCCAGCGCCCAGCGCAAAAAGTTGAGCGTCATCGGCGGCACGAGGTTGTTTACCAGGCGCCCGACGACGGCATTGCCGGCCCATAACAAAGGGGGAAGCACCAGCATCACAAGGGTGGCCGGACTGAGACGTTGGTTCATCGCATGACTGTACCTGCTGCACCTCGCTACCGGCGCGCTACCTGCGCACTGTTCGCACGCGTGACACGCCTTCCCCCCCATGAAGCGCACGCCGCCTGTGCAGCCTGCAAGGATTCGTGGCACGATACCGGCATTACCGCTCATCAAGCTACCCATCAACAGGACAAGCGCCCTCACATGACACCTCCTTCCGTATCGACCCACATTTCCAAAGCCGTACGCATCAATCAGCATGGCGGCCCTGAAGAAATCCAGCTGGTGGATGTCACCGTTGGGGAGCCCGGACCTGGCGAGATCCGTATTCGCCACAAGGCCGTCGGCCTCAACTTCATCGATGTTTATCAGCGTAGCGGGCTGTACAACCTGCCGATGCCGCTGCAGCTTGGCATGGAGGCCTCAGGCGTGGTCGAAGCAGTGGGCGAGGGCGTTACCCATCTTGCTGTGGGCGACCGGGCGGCCTATGCCAGCCAGCCGCCGGGCAGCTATTGCGAGTTGCGCGTCATGCCTGCCAAATGCGTCTGCAAGCTGCCGGACGCAATCTCGTTTGAAACCGGTGCCGCGATGATGCTCAAGGGCCTCACCGCGCAGTACCTCTTGCGCCGCACGCTTCCGCAGGGCGGCCTCAAAGCTGGCGACCATGTGCTGTTTCATGCGGCTGCCGGTGGCGTCGGGCTGATCGCCTGCCAGTGGGCCAGGGCGCTCGGACTGCAGCTGATTGGCACTGCAGGATCGAGCGAGAAATGCGCGCTGGCCAAAGAGCTGGGGGCAGCCCATGTCATCAATTACGCCACCGAAGACTTTGTGGCGCGGGTCAAGGAAATCACCGGTGGCAAAGGTGTCAAGGTGGTTTACGACTCGGTCGGCAAGGACACCTTTGACCGGTCGCTCGATTGCCTGAGCCCCTTCGGACTGATGGCCAGTTTTGGCAATGCATCGGGTCCGGTTGCGCCGTTCGCGCCTGGCATCCTCGGCTCCAAGGGGTCGCTGTATGTTACACGCCAGACCTTGTTTTCGCACATCACCACCCGTGAGTCGACCCAGGAGATGGCTGACGAATTGTTCGCGATGGTGGGCAGCGGCAAGGTCGTCATCCGCATCGACCAGAAATTTCCGCTGGCCCAGGTGGCTGACGCACACCGTGCGCTGGAGGCTCGCAAGACCACCGGCTGCACTATCCTGACGCTGTAGCCTGCCTGCTGCCATCGAAGTCAGCGCGTGGCTGTAACAGCGGCGCGCCGCAGCCTGTGTTGCCCCGGTACGGCCACGCATTGCCTTGCAGGCGGGTGGCCAGGATATCGGATCGGTCGAATCCGGATTTTTAAGCCAAATCGCTCTCCGTACCAATGAATACGATGGGTTGATGCTATTGAAAGAAGAGTGAATGGGGTGTGCACCGCTGGCATGTGCTCGGTGATGGGAGCCGTAGCCTGAACAGCATCGGCGCCTTGCTGCGTCAGCGCGGGCTGACGGGCGCCTGGTGCGATGGGCAACTGGCAGTGGTGGATGCGCTGGGCAGGCCGGTGGGCAGTGTGGAAGGGCGGCAGTCAGGCCGCTGGGTATCACGACGCTGGCGGTTCACCTGCTGGGCCGGGCACCCGACGGGCGCTTCCGGGTGCAGCAGCGCGCTTTCAACAAGCCCAATGATCCCGGTTTATAGGACACGATGATGGGCGGCATGGTGTCCAGCAATGACACGCTGCAAACCGCACTCGCTCGCGAAACCCGGGAAGAAGCCGGCCTGCATGTTGCTGATCTGCACAACCGTGCGTCACGGTGGCACGATCATGACGGCAAGGCCGTCTGCCGATGGCGCTGGCCAGGGCTACCTGCGTGAGCGGCTCGAGTGGTATCACTGCACCGTTTCCGGTGGCCTGGTGCCGGAAAACCAGGACGGTGAGGTTGAGCAGTCTTGCGTGATGGCTCCTGATGACATGCTGCAGGGCGCGTTCACGCTGGAGGCGGCGCTCATCAGCGCCAATCTTCTGGGCCTGCCTTGAGGCTTGCGCGCTGGTTCAGGGCGATGGCTCGACCAGCGTGGGTTGCCTGAGCCGGTTCGGTGCCAGCGCGCCAGCTGAATCGAGAATCGGATAGGCAATCGAGCAGATATGCGAATTGATGCGCTTCAGATCGCTGATCAGATCAATATGCAGTGAGCTGGTTTCAAAGCTTTGCACCGTATTGGCCGACAGCCGGCTCAGGTGGGTGGTGGCATAGGCGCGCTCCAGGTCACGAAAGCGGCTTTTTTCTTCCAGCAGCTTTTGCGCATCACGGACCGAGCCGTTCAAAAAGACGCTCATACCCAGCCGCAGGTTGTCGGTCAGGCGCTCATGCAGCTCCACAATTTCGGCCATGCCGGCTTCTGAAAAACTGCGGCCCGGCTTGATTTTTTTGTCTTCAATATCAATCAGCACGCGCTCGATGATGTCGCCGATCTGCTCCATGTTGATGGTAAAGCTGATGATGTCGGTCCAGCGCCGGCTTTCGTCTTCGGCCAGCGCCTCGCGCGATATCTTGGTCAGGTAGTACTTGATGGACGAATAGAGCGAGTCCACCGTGTCGTCGAGCTTGCGCAACTCTTCAGCCAGCCTGAGGTCGTTGCGGACGATGACTTCCAGCAGTCCGCGCAGCATGGTTTCAACCACATCGGCCTGGTGCAGCGCCTCACGGGCTGCGCATGAGATAGCCAGCGAAGGCGTTGCCAGGGCCGAGGGGTCCAGGTGATGCGGCCGGCCGGTTGCGCTTTTTTTCTGCGGCTTGGGGAGCAGCTTTTCTACCAGGCTGGCGACCAGCTGCGTGACCCCAATAAAAAGCACCGCGGTCAGCAGGTTGAAAGCCAGGTGGAAAAGCACCACAACCTGGGCCGGCTGCCCGAGGTAGGGGCTGGCGTATTTCAGCCAAAGACCGACAAACGGCGCCGCAATTGCCACACCCATCAGTTTGAAGAACAGATTGCCCAGCGGTACCTGCCGTACCGGTATGGCCGAGCGCAGCGTGGTCAGAACTGCCAGCAACCCGCTGCCAAGGTTGGCACCGAGCACCAGGCCTAGGGCGACGGAAACCGGCACCACACCCGACGCGGCTAGCGTGGCCGTCAGCAGCACAATGGCCAGGCTGGAATACGACAACACCACCAGCAGGGCGCCCAGGGTGATTTCAAGGAGCAGGTCGCTGCCGAGTGACGCCAGCAGGGCCTTCACCGCCGGCGCCTGCGTCAAAACCGCGGTGGAATCGGCTACCAGCCGCAGGGCCAGCAGCATGAGACCCACACCGATCAGGATGCGGCCCACCCTGCCGGCAGTGGTGTCCTGCCGTGAGATAAACAGCATGACGCCCAACAGTATCAACAGGGGCGACAACCAGGATAAATCGAACGAGAACACAACCGCCATCATGCTGGTGCCCACATCTGCCCCCAGCATGACTGCCAGCGCCAGCGGCAACGTCACCAGCCCCTGGCCGACAAACGACGAGACGATCAGCGCCGTGGCTGTGCTGGACTGAACGAGCGCGGTGACGCCCACGCCTGAAATGGCGGCGGTGTAGCGATTGCTGATGCTGTGCGCCAGCACCTGTCGAAGGTTGGCGCCAAACACGCGCAGGATGCCGGTGCGTACGAGATGGGTTCCCCAGACCAGCAGGGCGATGGCTGCCAACAGATTCAGTAAATGCTTCATAAATGTCCAACTCACTATACGCTGCTAAGTTGGGCCGGAAGCGCACACCGGACCACTACCGGGAGTCAGAAAAGTCCTGCAACAACGCCCTGGCGGTTGTTCAGGACTTGCTGCGTCTTACCCGAAGCAGCTCATCGAGGACCAGGCACACTGCACCGACGGTGATGGAACTGTCCGCCACGTTGAAGGCCGGAAAGTGCCAGCCGGCGTAATGAAAATCGAGAAAATCCACCACATAGCCATAGGCCACCCGGTCGATCACATTGCCGATCGCACCGCCCAGCACGCATGCCAGTGCAAACGAAAAGAGCTTCTGACCCGGGTGTGATTTCAGCATCCAAATGATGAATACCGCGGCCACAATGCCGATACCGGTGAAAAACCAGCGCTGCCAGCCCGACGCGGACGCCAGAAACGAGAACGCCGCGCCAGCATTGTGAACCCGCACCACATTGAAAAAGCTGGTGACATAGGTGGCGTCGCCCAGTTTGTAATAGCCCAGGATCAGCACCTTGGTGAACTGGTCTGCCAGCAGCAGCAGCAGCGCCAGGCCCAGCCAGGGCAGTACGCCGCTGGACGATTTGGAGAAGTTGGACCTGGCCATCATGCGAAGCTTCTTGGTTCGCCCGCACCAAACAGGTTGCTGGTGCAGCGGCGGCAAATCGTCGGATGAGCCGCATCCATGCCGACATCAGCGCGGTAGTGCCAGCAGCGTTCGCATTTTTGATGAGAACTGGCTGTAACCCGTGTAACTAGGCCGCTTCCAGCTACTGTTTCAATAGCAGAGGTGATGAAGACAAATTTGAGGTCGTCGCCCAGCGAACCCAGCAACGCCAGATCGGCGGGCCCAAGCTCCAGCTTGACTTCTGTCTGCAGCGAAGAGCCCACCAGTCCTTCGGCGCGCAACGTTTCGATGTCCTTGTTCACCGCATCCCGGATCTGGCGAACACGCGCCCACTTCGCAAGCAGCGCATCGTCCTGGGGCTGAAACGTCAGATAGGTTTCAAGAAACACCGAGTCCGATCCACCAAATGTTTTCCAGGCTTCCTCGGCGGTAAAGCTTAAAAACGGCGCCATCCAGCGCAGCATCGCATGCGTGATCTGGTGCAGCGCGGTTTGCGCGCTGCGCCTGGCAAGGGACTTCGCGCCGGTGGTGTACAGCCGGTCCTTCAGAATGTCCAGGTAGAAGGAGCCCAGGTCCTCGCTGCAATAGATTTGCAGCTTGGAGACCACCGGGTGGAACTCATACACCGCGTAATGCGCCAGGATGTCGGCCTGCAATTGGGCTGCGCGGCTGAGCGCGTAGCGGTCAATTTCCAGCATCTCGTCAAACGGCACTGCGTCCTTGGCCGGGTCAAAGTCGCTGACGTTCGCCATCAAAAAGCGCAGCGTGTTGCGGATGCGGCGATAGGCGTCCACCACGCGCGCAAGGATCTTGTCATCAATGCCCAGGTCGCCCGAATAGTCAGTGGAGGCGCACCACAGGCGAATGATTTCAGCACCCAGCTTGCCGGAGACTTCTTGCGGCGCAATCACATTGCCTTCGCTCTTGCTCATCTTGCGGCCCTTGCCGTCCACGGTAAAGCCGTGCGTCAGCAGGCCCTTGTACGGCGCGTGGTCGTACATCGCGCAAGACGTCAACAATGACGAATGAAACCAGCCGCGGTGCTGGTCATGGCCCTCCAGGTACAGGTCAGCCGGCCAGCTCGACTGCGCGGCATGGCTGTGCCGCAGCACGTGGTCATGCGTGGTGCCGGAGTCAAACCACACATCAAGAATGTCGGTGCTTTTGATGTAGTGCTCTGCGCCATGCTCGCCGTCTGCCCCGATGATGGACTCGGCGCTGGCCTTGCTCCAGGCTTCAATGCCGCCAGCCTCGACCATGGCTGCCGCCTGGTCCATGATGTCCATGGTGCGGGGATGCAGCTCGCCCGTGGCGGTATGAATGAAAAATGGAAGTGGCACGCCCCAGCTGCGCTGGCGGCTTATGCACCAGTCGGGCCGCCCGGCGATCATGCCCTGCAACCGGGCTTTGCCGTTTTCGGGGTAGAAGCTGGTCTCATCAATCGCCGCCATGGCCAGCTGGCGCAAGGTCTTGCTGGCCTTGTCCTTGGTAAAGACGCCAGCGCCATCGTCCATGCGCACAAACCACTGCGCGGCAGCGCGGTAGATCACCGGCGTCTTGTGGCGCCAGCAGTGCGGATAGCTGTGCTCGATACCATACGTGGCGAACAGCCTGCCGTGCTCACGCAGCTTGTCGATGACCAGCGGCGCGGCCTTCCAGATGTTCAAGCCGCCAAAGAGGGGCAGGTCATCGACGTAGCGACCATTGCCCTGCACCGGGTTCAATATGTCGCCCGTCGCAATGCCGTTGGCGGTGCAGGAGTTGAAATCCTCCACCCCGTAAGCAGGCGATGAATGCACGATGCCGGTGCCGTCGTCGGCGGTGGCGTAGTCGGCCAGAAACACCGGGCTGAAGCGACGGTAGCCGGGGTCAACATCGTAAAACGGATGCATGAAGTTGATCAGGGCCAGCGTCTTGCCGGGCGTGGTTGCCAACACCTGGCCGGTGAGCTGGTAGCGCTCAAGGCATTTATCGACCAGCGACTCGGCCAGCAGCAGAATGCCGCGCTCGGTATCAACCAGTGCGTAGGTCAGCTCCGGGTTCAGGTTGAGTGCCTGGTTGGCAGGAATCGTCCACGCGGTGGTGGTCCAGATGACAGCGAAAGCGTCCTTGTCCAGCCCCGTCAAGCCAAATGCAGCAGCCAGCTTTTCAGGCTCGGCGCATTTGAAGCCAACATCCAGCGTCTGCGACTTCTTGTCGGCGTATTCGATTTCGAACTCGGCCAGCGACGAGCCGCAGTCGAAGCACCAGTACACGGGCTTGAGGCCGCGGTACACAAAGCCGCGTTCCATGACACGCTTGAGCGCCCGGATTTCCTGCGCCTCGTTGCCGTAATCCATGGTCCGGTACGGGTTGTCCCAGTCGCCCAGCACGCCTAGGCGCTTGAAGTCAGCCATCTGACCCGCGATCTGCTCGGTTGCGAAGGCGCGGCTCTTGGCCTGCACCTCGTCACGCGGCAGGTTGCGGCCGTGTAACTTTTCAATCGCGTTTTCAATCGGCAGGCCGTGGCAGTCCCAGCCGGGAACATAGACCGCGTCCAGCCCTTCGAGCTGTCGCGCCTTGACGATCATGTCCTTCAGGATCTTATTGACGGCATGGCCGATGTGGATTTTCCCGTTGGCGTACGGCGGGCCGTCATGCAGCACAAACTTCGGCGCCCCGCAGCGTGCATCGCGCAGCC
>JAQGNE010000027.1 GCA_028291985.1 Polaromonas sp.
AAGCCTATGGCGCCGCCTACGTGCTGCAGGAAATGCTCACCGTCAAGTCCGACGACGTGGTCGGCCGGACCAAGGTGTACGAAAGCATCGTCAAGGGCGAGCATGCGATCACCGCCGGCATGCCGGAATCGTTCAACGTGCTGGTGAAGGAAATTCGCTCGCTCGGTATCGACATGGAACTCGAACGCAGCTGATCCTGTGGCCTTGCGGGACAGACCAGGACGGCAAAGCCGTCTGCTCTGTCCCCAACTGATTAGATAAGGATTTAAGTCATGAAATCGTTACTCGACCTGTTCAAGCAGTTCACGCCCGATGAGCATTTCGATGCCATCAAGATCGGCATGGCCTCGCCCGAGAAGATCCGTTCGTGGTCTTTCGGCGAGGTCAAAAAGCCCGAAACCATCAACTACCGCACTTTCAAGCCCGAGCGCGACGGTCTTTTTTGCGCCAAGATTTTTGGCCCCATCAAGGACTACGAATGCCTGTGCGGCAAGTACAAGCGCCTCAAGCACCGCGGCGTGATCTGCGAGAAGTGCGGCGTTGAAGTCACGCAGACCAAGGTCCGCCGCGAGCGCATGGGCCACATCGACCTGGCCGCACCGTGCGCGCACATCTGGTTCCTGAAGTCGCTGCCGTCGCGCCTGGGCCTGGTGCTCGACATGACGCTGCGCGACATCGAGCGCGTGCTGTACTTCGAGGCCTACGTGGTCACCGACCCCGGCATGACCCCGCTGAAGAAGTTCAGCATCATGTCCGAGGACGACTTCGATGCGAAGCAGAAGGAGTACGGCGACGAGTTCGTCGCCAAGATGGGTGCAGAAGGCGTCAAGGACCTGCTCGAAGGGCTGGACCTAGATGTTGAAATCGAGAAGCTGCGCAATGACCTGACCGGCTCCGAAATCAAGATCAAGAAGAACGCCAAGCGTTTGAAATTGATGGAAGCGTTCAAGAAGTCTGGCATCAAGCCACACTGGATGGTGCTGGATGTGCTGCCTGTGCTGCCACCGGACCTGCGTCCTCTGGTACCACTCGATGGCGGCCGCTTCGCTACCTCTGATCTGAACGATCTGTATCGCCGCGTCATCAACCGCAACAGCCGCCTGCGCCGTTTGCTGGAACTGAAAGCGCCCGAGATCATTGCCCGTAATGAAAAGCGCATGTTGCAGGAAGCGGTTGATTCGCTGCTGGATAACGGTCGCCGTGGCAAAGCCATGACGGGCGCCAACAAGCGCGCTCTCAAGTCTCTGGCCGACATGATCAAAGGCAAGTCAGGCCGTTTCCGCCAGAACTTGCTGGGCAAACGCGTCGACTACTCCGGTCGATCAGTCATTACCGTCGGCCCAACGCTCAAGCTGCACCAGTGCGGTTTGCCCAAGCTGATGGCGCTGGAGCTGTTCAAGCCGTTCATCTTCTCGCGCCTCGAAGCCATGGGCATCGCGACGACGATCAAGGCTGCCAAGAAGGAAGTTGAATCCGGCACGCCAGTCGTGTGGGACATCCTTGAAGAGGTCATCAAAGAGCACCCGGTGATGCTGAACCGTGCGCCAACGCTGCACCGTTTGGGCATTCAGGCGTTCGAGCCTATCCTGATCGAAGGCAAGGCCATCCAGCTGCATCCGCTCGTCTGCTCGGCCTTCAACGCCGACTTCGACGGTGACCAGATGGCTGTCCACGTGCCGCTGTCAGTTGAGGCGCAAATGGAAGCCCGCACGCTGATGCTGGCGTCGAACAACATCCTGTTCCCCGCCAACGGCGAGCCATCGATTGTTCCGTCGCAAGACGTGGTGCTGGGCCTTTACTACACGACCCGCGACCGCACCAACGGCAAGGGCGAAGGCCTGGTGTTTTCCGACACCGGCGAAGTCCGCCGCGCCTTCGACGCGGGTGAGCTCGACCTCAACGCGCGCATCAGCGTGCGCCTGACCGAGTACACCAAGGACAAGGCCACCGGAGAATTCATTCCGTCGACCAAGCTGGTAGAAACCACCGGCGGCCGCGCGCTGCTGTCCGAGATCCTGCCGAAAGGTTTGCCTTTCTCCAACATCAACAAGGCGTTGAAGAAAAAAGAAATCTCCAAGCTGATCAACGTTTCTTTTCGCAAGTGCGGTCTGAAAGAGACAGTGGTGTTTGCCGACAAGCTGCTGCAGTCGGGCTTCCGCCTGGCGACAAAGGCCGGCATCTCGATCTGCATCGATGACATGCTGGTGCCTAAGGAAAAGGGCGCGATCATTTCGCGTGCGCAGAAAGAAGTCAAAGAGATCGAGCAGCAGTATGTGTCCGGTCTGGTGACGTCTGGCGAGCGCTACAACAAGGTGGTGGACATCTGGGGCAAATCGGGCGACGAAGTGTCCAAGGTGATGATGGCCCAGCTCTCGAAGGAGAGGGTCATTGACCGCAACGGCAAGGAAGTCGAGCAGGAGTCCTTTAACTCCATCTACATGATGGCCGACTCCGGCGCCCGTGGTTCTGCAGCCCAGATTCGTCAGGTCGCTGGCATGCGTGGACTGATGGCCAAGCCTGACGGCTCCATCATTGAAACGCCGATTACCGCCAACTTCCGCGAAGGCTTGAACGTGCTGGAGTACTTCATCTCTACCCACGGTGCGCGTAAGGGCCTGGCCGACACGGCGCTGAAAACCGCGAACTCTGGCTACCTCACGCGCCGCCTGTGCGACGTGGTGCAGGATCTGGTGGTCACGGAAGACGACTGCGGCACGCAAGACGGCTCGGTCATGCGCGCTATCGTCGAGGGTGGTGAGGTCATTGAATCGTTGCGCGACCGGGTTTTAGGCCGTACCGCGGTTGAAGATGTTCTGCACCCTGAAAACCGTGCAGTGCTGGCCAAGTCGGGCACCATGCTGGACGAAGACCTGATCGAAGAGCTGGAAGTCGCTGGCGTTGACGAGGTCAAGGTACGCACCGCGCTGACTTGCGAAACCCGCTTTGGCCTGTGCGCCAAGTGCTATGGCCGTGATCTGGGTCGCGGCGGTCTCATCAATATCGGCGAAGCCGTCGGCATTATTGCAGCCCAGTCGATTGGCGAGCCAGGCACCCAGCTGACGATGCGGACTTTCCACATCGGCGGCGCGGCATCGCGTGCAGCCATTGCATCCAGCGTGGAAGCCAAGTCCAACGGCGTGATTGGTTTCAACGCACCGATGCGCTATGTGACCAACAGCAAGGGCGACCTGGTCGTCATTGCCCGTTCCGGCGAGATCGTCATTCATGACGAGCATGGCCGTGAACGTGAGCGCCACAAGGTACCGTACGGCGCGACGCTTGCCGTCAAGGCGGACCAGCCTGTCAAGGCCGGCACGATATTGGCCAACTGGGATCCGCTGACCCGGCCCATCATTACCGAATTCGCCGGCAAGATGCTGTTCGAGAATGTGGAAGAGGGCGTTACGGTTGCAAGGCAGTTGGACGAGGTGACCGGTTTGTCCACCCTGGTGGTGATCGATCCGAAGCGTCGTGGCGCGACCAAGGTGATCCGTCCGCAGGTCAAGCTGATTGACGCAACCGGTAATGAAGTCAAGATCCCCGGCACCGATCACTCGGTGACGATTGGCTTTCAGATCGGCGCGCTGGTTCAGGTGCGTGATGGTCAGGACGTGGGCCCCGGCGAGGTGCTGGCCCGTATTCCGATTGAGGGCCAGAAGACCCGCGACATCACCGGCGGTCTACCGCGTGTGGCCGAGCTGTTTGAAGCCCGTACGCCAAAAGACAAGGGCACACTGGCCGAGATGACCGGTACCGTGTCGTTCGGTAAAGAAACCAAAGGCAAGGTTCGCCTGCAGATCACTGACCCTGAAGGCAAAGTCTGGGAAGACCTGGTGCCGAAGGAAAAGAACATCCTGGTGCATGAAGGCCAGGTGGTCAACAAGGGTGAGAGCATTGTGGACGGCCCCGCCGATCCGCAAGACATCCTGCGCCTGCTGGGCATGGAAGAACTTGCCCGCTACATCGTCGACGAAGTGCAGGACGTCTACCGTCTGCAAGGCGTGAAGATCAACGACAAGCACATTGAAGTGATTGTTCGCCAGATGCTGCGCCGTGTGGTCGTTGAAAACGTCGGCGAGTCCAGCTATATCGCTGGCGAGCAGGTCGAGCGTTCAGTCATCCTGGATGCCAACGACGCCCTGCGCGCTGACGGCAAGATCCCGGCAACGTTCAGCAACCTGCTGCTCGGTATCACCAAGGCGTCGCTGTCGACCGATTCGTTCATCTCCGCGGCTTCCTTCCAGGAAACCACCCGCGTGCTCACCGAGGCTGCCATCATGGGCAAGCGCGACGAGCTGCGCGGCCTGAAAGAGAACGTGATCGTCGGACGCCTGATTCCTGCCGGCACCGGCATGGCCTATCACGAAGCGCGTGCTGCCAAGGATCTGATGGACGACGCCGAGCGCCGCGCCATTGCCGAAGCAGAGGCAGCCGAACTGGAAGCCGTGCCTGCGGGCGGCGAGCCTGAAAGCGACTCGGCCGAGTAATCACGCGGAGTCAAAGGGTCCGCAGCCGTTCGCGGTTGCCGGCCTGGCCCCACATCCCTTTACGGGGTGCGGGGCTTTTTTTTATGCTGCCGGCTCCGGTTTGCGCAGACAGGGGCCAGCGCTAGTCTCAACCCTTTCCCCATCGTTTTATGTTGTTTTAGGCTCTTAGCATTTGTAATGCAAGTGCTGACAGCTACCAAAAACATGGCGCTTATCGGGCCTCCGCTGACCGGATGAGAAACGCTGAAAATAGGTGACGGCTTTTGCAAGCCATCATCTCATTGGACAGCCCCCCGGGCAGGTTGCCGGTTGCTAGTTACAAAAACGTGCGTTGTTATCGGCGCTCAGCCTGGGCGGCGATGTTGGCATGAACCGTTGTACCGGCACGATGGTAGGTGCGCGATTGGCATCGGTCGACATTGAACACATGCCAGTAGAACCTTGGCGACACAAACAAAATTGACGACGACTTGTATAGGGATGCGGATCATCGGCGAATGGCTAAACCAAGCGGACATGTTTTGTCATTCGCGGGTTCATGCCGTTTTCCGCGAAACCAGAAGACACATTTGATTACCATTTTTGGTTTATGGTCGAGCTCTAGGTTCAGGCTTTCAACGGAGTCCTATGTCATCGAATCATTGGATGTTTTTGGTTGCTGCCGCCGTGCTGGTGTTTTGGGCCGTCGGGGCCTACAACCGCCTGGTGCGCCTGAAAAACGTGATCGCCAATGCTTTTGGGCAGATCGACGTACAGCTTAAGCGGCGCTATGACCTGATTCCGAATCTGGTCGAGGCTGCCAAAAAATACCTGCAGCATGAGCGCGAGACGCTTGAAGCCGTGATCGCCGCGCGCAACCAGGCGCGCAATGCCAGCGACGCGGTGCGCAGCCGCCCCACCCACGCCGGGTCGGTAACAGCACTTGTGGCGGCCGAGCAGGTACTGGACCGCAGCCTGGGCAATCTGTTTGCCCTGGCAGAGGCTTATCCCGAGCTCAAGGCCGACGAAACCATTCGGGAACTGAGCGAGGAGCTGACCAGCACCGAAAACCGCGTGACCTTTGCACGCCAGGCCTATAACGATGCGGTGTTCGACTACAACAATGCCCAGGGTCAGTTCCCGGCGGTGCTGATCGCACGCATCTTCAGCTTTGTGCCGTCGGCCATGCTGCAGTCTACCGAAAGCGCGGCCGAACGCCAGCCGTTACGGGTGCAGATGTAGCTGTCTGGCGGGCCAAGCATGCGATTTTTCAGGCATCAGGAAGAAGCCCGTGCGCAGACCGGGGGCCTGCTGGTACTGTTTGTGCTGACGGTGACGGGGCTGGTTCTGGCCGTCAACGCCGGTCTGGCGCTGACCTGGCGCGTGGTGTTGCCGGGCGGCGGTTACCCCGCCTACTTTTTTACCGTCAACAGCGGGCTGACCCTGCTCTTTGTGCTGGGCGGCTGGTGGGTTGAAACTTCCCACCTCCAGGGCCCGGGCGAGCGCTTTGCGCGCCGCGCGGGCGCACGTGAAGCCCGGCCATCCAGTCGCGAACGGGAGCAACAGCTCTGCAACATCGTCAACGAACTGGCGATTGCCGCCAGCATGACACCGCCAACACCCATGGTGCTGGACCGCGTCAAGGCCATCAATGCCTTTCCTGTGGCTGGGACGAAAACGGCGCGGTGGTGGCCGTCAGCCAGGGCGCACTGGATCAGCTCAGCCGTGACGAACTGCAGGGCCTTGTTGCGCATGAGCTCAGCCATATCCGGGAAGGCGATACCCGGCTCAACATGCGGCTTGCCGGCATGGTGTTCGGTCCTGAGATGATCTTCAACATGGGACGCAGCATGTGCCAGGCTGACGACGACGGCCGTCGCTCGGCGCTGGCCCTCCCGGGCTTTGCCATCATGGCCGCTGGCTGGACGGCGGCCGCGCGCTGAAGGCGGCCATCTCCCGCCAGCGGGAGTTTCTGGCCGACGCACGGGCCGTGCAATTCAGCCGCAGCCGGGACGCCTGGGCGGCGTGCTGCGCAAGGTGGCGGGCCAGCGGCCGGGCGCGACGGGGCGGTCATACGCGGTCCATCCGTCAGTGCAGCACATGCTGCTGGTGAACGGCGCAAGCGCTGGCACCCCCTGGTTTGACACCCATCTCCCGCTGACTGAACGCATTCGGCGCATTTATGGCCGGCCCATGTGCGCTATGCGCCCGCCGCATCAGGCGAAACCAGAGCCGACGCTATTTTTTGAGCGCGGCTGGCAGATCATTTGCGGGGCCCAAACGCCCGCCTGTTGATGATGCAATGGCATTACTATGATTTATATAGCGCATACCCCTCGCATCTACTGGGCTAGAGGCGATTTTTACCTAAAACATGCGGTGATGGGCAAGCTGGCGCTATCGTGTCAGCGGTTGTGGCGGCTCATACGCTGGTCTAATACAGAGCCGTCCGACTGCCCGCTCCCCTGTCATAGACGGCCATGCGGCAATCGCTGAATTTTCAGCTTGGCCCAACCGTTTCAAAGATGCTGACCCACGGCCTGATGGCGCAACCGACAACCATGCAAGATACTCTTCATCCCGTGCCGCTCTGGCGCCAGCTGCAGGGCGCGGCGTCCTTGCTGATGGCGGTACGCGCCGGCAAGTCGATGACAGCTGCGCTGGAGCAGGTGGACGCCGCGCTGCGGCCCGGCGTGCAGGCGCTGGGTTTTCATGCGCTGCGCTTCAAGGGCATGGCAGAAGCTTTGCGCCAGCAGCTGTCCAGGCGGCCACCGCCACCCGAGGCAGACGCGCTGCTCTGCGTTTCGTTGGCCTGCCTGATACCACATTCCCGCGACCCTGACGCCGGCCCGGGACCTGCCACGCCCTACACACCTTACACCCTGGTTGACCAGGCGGTTGAGGCGGCCAAGCGCAACGAGGCCACGCGCCATCAGGCGAGCTTCATCAATGGTTGCCTGCGGGGCTTCCTGCGTGCGCAGGATGACCTGCTCGCCAGCACGCAGAAGAGCCCGCAGGCGGTCTGGAACCATCCGCAGTGGTGGATAGACCGATTGCGCCGGGACCATCCTGACCATTGGCAGGCCATCTTGAAGGCCAACAACCTGCAGGCACCGCTGGTATTACGAATTAATGCCAAAAAAACCACTCAAGCCCAGTATTTACAACGGCTTGCAGCTATTAATATAGGAGCATATGCAGTCGGTGCTGCCGGTGTTGTCCTGAAAGATGCGCGACCTGTCACTGCCCTACCAGGCTTTGCTGAAGGCTTTTTTTCGGTGCAGGATGCGGCCGCGCAGCTGGCGGCGCCGCTGCTGCTCAAAGAGCTGACCGGCGGCGCAGTGCCGCTACGGATTCTGGACGCCTGCGCCGCGCCCGGTGGCAAAACCGCCCATCTGCTTGAACTGGCCGATGCCGATGTCATAGCCTTGGACATCGACGCCAAGCGCTGCGAGCGCATCGGTCAAAACCTGGACCGGCTGGGCCTGCATGCGGACATCGCAGTGGGCGACGCAGGCCAGCCCGGCGGCTGGTGGGACGGCCGGTTGTTTGACGGCATCCTGCTAGACGCACCCTGTACCGCGTCAGGCATCGTCCGGCGTCACCCCGATGTGCGCTGGCTGCGCCGGCCAACCGACATTGCGCAGCTGGCTGCCATACAGGCGAAAGTACTGTCCGCGCTCTGGCCGCTCCTCAGGCCGGGCGGGCGACTGGTCTACTGCACCTGTTCGGTGTTTCTCGCAGAGGGTAACGATCAGATACAAACGTTTGTTGCGCACCACACCGACGCAGTTTTACGCCCATCGCCCGGTCATTTGCTGCCTCAAACGGCGGCCCCTGGCATGGTCTTCCCGGACAATTTGGCGGGTGACCATGACGGCTTTTATTACGCTCTTCTTGAAAAACGCCCGGGTTGACGCGTTCTGGCGGCGGATGCTGCCGCTGTGCCTGTGCCTGTTCATGCTGCAGGGCGCTGGCCACGCTTCTGCTGCCGAGCTTGAGCAACTGCGCACCACGCAGGCAGATGACGGCATCTACCTGTCGGCGGTGGTGGCCTTTGAGGTGCGCCCGGTTGTCGAGGACGCCCTGAGCAAGGGCATTCCGCTCTTTTTCGTCGCCGAGGCCGATATTTACCGCGACCGCTGGTACTGGACCGACCGCCGCGTGGCCAGCGCCACCCGCACGATACGGCTGGCGTTTCAACCGCTCACGCGCCGCTGGCGCGTCAACATCGTCGCCGGTCTCATCAACAGCTCTGCCGGCTTGCGTGCAACGCTCAACCAGAACTACGACAGCCTGCCCGAAGCCCTGGCGGCCGTGCAGCGCCTGTCACGCTGGCGCATCGCCGACAACAGCGAAGTCGAAGCAGACGTCGCACACAAGCTCCAGTTTCGCTTTCGGCTTGACCTGTCGCAGTTGCCGCGGCCCTTTCAGATTGGCGTGGCAGGCCAGAGAGACTGGAGCATTTCGGTAGAGGTCAACGAGCCTTTGCGACTGGAGCGGGAGGGCGCTGACGCAGCCAGGCCTGCTGCGCCAGCCGGTTCCGGCCTCGCAGGCCATTCAGCGCCGGGCCAGGCAGCGCCTGCCGCAACGCCACCTTGAGGGCAAGGGCCATCACCCGATGACGATCCAGCACCAGGTTTCATCATTGCGCAGCAGCCGCGCTTTTCGCTGGACGGTCGGGGTTGGCGTGGCGGCCATTGTGGCGCTGGGCCTGGTCCTGATGTTTTTGCTGACCCAGGCTACCGGCAACCGCGAGCTTTACGAACGCAACTATGCGCGGTTGCTGGTGCTCAATATCGTTGTTGCGTCGGTGCTGCTGTTGGTCATCGGCTGGATCGCGGTGCGCCTCTTGCTCAGGCTGCGCAGCGGCCGCTTTGGCAGCCGGCTGTTGCTCAAACTGGCAGCCATCTTTGCGCTGGTAGGGCTGGCGCCGGGCTTGATGATCTATGTGGTGTCTTATCAGTTCGTGTCGCGGTCCATTGAGAGCTGGTTTGATGTGCGGGTTGAAAACGCCCTGGACGCGGGTCTCAACCTGGGGCGCGCCACGCTCGATGCGCTGGCGCTTGACCTGTCCAATAAAACACGGCGCGCTGCTGCGCAGCTGGCCGACACCCCCGATGCGGTTGCCGGGCTGGCGCTGGAGCGCCTGCGTGAGCAACTCTCCGCGAACGATCTGGTGCTGTGGTCTGCATCTGGCCAGGTGATTGCCAGCGTGGGTGACTCCCGCTTCAGCCTTAACCCGGAAAGACCTGCTGCCCAGCAGTTTCGCAACGCACGGGCGCAGCGGGTCGTCACGCAGATCGAAGGCCTGGACGAGGTGGTGCTGACCGGCACCGGCGAGCTCGCCAGCAGCGGCGCCACCGCGTCAGGCGTGTCGGGTCCGGCACGCATCAAGGCAATTGCAGTGGTCAACAACCCGAATGTGGGCCTGTTGCGGGAGGGGCGGTTTTTGCAGGTCACCGAAGCCATTCCGGCCAATGTGGTGGTCAATGCGATTGCGGTGCAGGAGGCCAACCGCGAATACCAGGAAAGGGCGCTGGCACGTGTCGGGCTGCGCAAGATGTACATTGGAACGCTCACCCTGAGCCTTTTTCTGGCGGTATTCGGCGCAGTGCTGCTGGCGGTTATTCTGGGTAACCAGCTTGCCAGGCCCTTGTTGCTGCTGGCAGAAGGCGTCAGGCAGGTGGCGAGGGGCGACCTGACGCCCAAGGCCGTGTTGCGCGGCAAGGACGAGCTGGGCGGACTCACCCGGTCGTTTGCTGAGATGACCCAGCAATTGGCCGACGCGCGCACCGCTGTGCAGCAAAGCATGAGCCAGGTGGATGCTGCCCGAACCAACCTGCAAACCATTCTGGACAATCTGACTGCAGGCGTGATTGTTCTGGATGGTGCAGGGCGCATCCAGTCAGGCAACCCCGGCGCAACGCGGATCCTGCGGGTTCCGCTGCCGGCCTACTACGGCAAGCCTCTGGCGGAAGTCCCCGGACTGGACTCGTTTGCCAAGGATGTGCAGTCCCAGTTCGCCAGCTTTGACAATGACAAGCGGAGCGAGCCCGCCGCGCAAACCCAGGAGCAGTGGCAGCAGTCCTTTCAGCTGCATACCGCGATGCCCGGGTCACCCGACAACGCCATCACCCTGATCGCACGTGGTGCGCGGATGGCCGGCACCGAGGAAAACCTGCTCGTTTTTGACGATGTGTCAGAAATGGTATCGGCCCAGCGCGCGCAGGCCTGGGGCGAGGTGGCCCGGCGGCTGGCGCATGAGATCAAGAACCCGCTGACACCGATTCAGCTGTCGGCAGAGCGCCTGGAAATGAAGCTGACCGGAAAAGTCGGTGAAGCCGAACAGACGCTGCTGACCCGCTCTGTCAAAACCATCGTCGACCAGGTCGATGCCATGAAGCGGCTGGTCAATGAGTTCCGCGACTATGCGCGCCTGCCGGCAGCCGAGCTCAAGGCGGTGGATCTCAATGCGCTGATCAACGACGTCATGCAGCTTTACCAGAGCGATAACGCGTTGGTTCCGGTCAGGACCGAGCTGGACGCCAAGGCACCGCCGATCAGCGGTGACGCGCAGCAGTTGCGCCAGGTCATTCACAACTTGCTTCAAAACGCACAGGACGCGCAAGAGGAAAAGCCGAATGCTCGTGTTACCGTCAGGACCGAGTATTCCGAGGGCTCCAAACGGGTGCGGTTGATGGTGCGCGACAACGGAAGCGGCTTTCCCGAGCACATCCTTAAACGTGCGTTTGAGCCTTATGTCACCACCAAAGCGCGAGGCACGGGGTTGGGTCTGGCCGTGGTCAAGAAGATCGCGGACGAGCACGGTGCCCGCATCGACATTGCGAACCGCGTCGAGGACGGCGTTGTGCAGGGCGCACAGGTGTCGTTATCATTCGCAACCGTGGCCTAGCAATGCCTTGCTGGCCTTGGAAAGCCCCTTTCGCATCGGCAGGTAGAAGGCGAGGACAACAATAAATCATGGCAAATATTCTGGTGGTTGACGACGAGCTGGGCATACGTGACCTGCTCTCTGAGATATTGAATGACGAGGGTCATCAGGTCGAACTTGCCGAGAACGCTGCGCAGGCGAGGGCCGCGCGCGCGCGCATGAAACCCGACCTGGTCCTGCTCGACATCTGGATGCCCGACACCGACGGCGTCACGCTGCTCAAGGAGTGGTCGTCCAGCGGGCTCTTGAGCATGCCGGTCATCATGATGAGCGGTCACGCCACCATCGACACCGCGGTTGAAGCCACCAAGATTGGCGCCATGGCTTTCCTCGAAAAGCCGATTACGCTGCAAAAACTATTGAAGGCGGTAGAGCAGGGCCTGACCAAGTCTGCGGGCCGAAAGGCTGTAGCGCCCGGTGCACTGTCGCACCCCAGCGACCTGACTGTCGAGTCCGCCATGATGGGGACCATGGTTATTGCCCCGGTAGAGGCAGGCCCGCAGCCGGTGCAAAGCTTCGTGCTCGAAAAGCCGCTGCGTGACGCCCGGGACGAGTTCGAAAAGGCTTACTTCGAATTTCATCTGGCCAAGGAAGGCGGTTCCATGACGCGCGTGGCAGAAAAGACGGGTCTCGAACGCACCCACCTGTACCGCAAGCTCAAGCAGCTCGGCGTAGATCTTTCCCGCGGAAAGCGCAGCACCGGATAAAAGTGAGCACCGAAAGCGCCGACCGGCAGAATAGGCTGATATATACTCTTAGGCTTGGCCCGGTAGCTCAGTCGGTAGAGCAGAGGATTGAAAATCCTTGTGTCGGTGGTTCGATTCCGCCCCAGGCCACCAGT
>JAQGNE010000043.1 GCA_028291985.1 Polaromonas sp.
GCCGCCGACAAGCTGGTGGTGGGCGCCAGCCCGACGCCGCATGCCGAATTGCTCGAGCACCTCAAGCCGATGCTGGCCAGGGACGGGGTGGAGCTCGACATCAAGGTCTACACCGACTACGTCCAGCCCAATGTGCAGCTCGTCGAAAAACGCATCGACGCCAATTTTTTCCAGCACAAGCCCTACATGGACGAATTCAACCGCAGCCGGGGCGCCTCGCTGCAGTCGGTGGTTGACGTGCTGATCGCCCCGTTCGGCGCCTATTCCCGAAAGGTCACCAACATCGCTGACCTCAAGGACGGCGCGGTGGTGGCGATTCCGAACGACGCGGTCAATGGCGGCCGGGCGCTGCAGCTGCTCGACCAGGCCAAGGTCATCAAGCTGGTGGATGCGAAAAACAACATGGCGACCGAAAAGGACATCGCCCAGAACCCGAAGAACATCAAGATCAAGCAGCTGGAGGCGCCGATGCTGCCGCGCGTGCTGGGCGAGGTGGACCTGGCCATCATCAACACCACCTTCGCGCTCGAAGCCAAGCTGAGCCCGAGCAAGGACGCGCTGGCGCTCGAAGGCGGCCAGTCCAACTACGTCAACCTGCTGGCCGCACGCGCCGACAACAAGGACAGCCCGGCCATGAAAAAGCTGGCGGCGGCCCTGCAGTCGCCCGAATCGAAAAAATTCATCCTGGAGCGCTTCAAGGGCAACCTGGTGCCCGCCTTCTGACCCGTTTCCCGCGCAAACATTCTTTTGAAAAGCAACCCCTGGACCATCATGAAATCAGGAAAAAAAAACAAGTTCGAAACCCTGGCCGTGCATGCGGGACATTCCGTGGACGCCAGCACCGGCGCGGTGACCGAAGCCATCCACCTGTCCACCACCTTCGAGCGCGATGCCGACGGGGGCTATTCGCGCGGCTTCCTGTATTCGCGCAACCACAACCCGAACCGCAATGCCCTTGAGGCGGCGCTGGCGGCGCTGGAAGGCGGCGCGGGCGGTGCGGCCTTCGGCTCCGGGCTGGCGGCGGTGACGGCCGTCTTCCAGGGCCTGGCGCCCGGCGACCATGTGATTGCGCCCGTCGACATCTACCACGGCACGGCCAATGTGCTCAAGCACCTGTTCGCCAAGTGGGGCGTCACCGCGTCGTTCATCGACATGACGAACTTGGACACCATCCGCGCCGCCCTGACGCCGCAAACCCGGATCATCTGGATCGAAACCCCGTCCAACCCGCTCTTGCAATGCGTCGACATCGCCGCGATTGCCGAGATTGCCCATGCGCACGGCGCCCGCGCCATTGCCGACAACACCTTCGCCAGCCCGGTGCTGCAGCAGCCGCTGGCGCTGGGCTGCGACATGGTGATGCATGCCACCACCAAATACCTCGGCGGG
Organism: Polaromonas sp.; assembly: GCA_028291985.1. GTDB lineage: Bacteria > Pseudomonadota > Gammaproteobacteria > Burkholderiales > Burkholderiaceae_C > Polaromonas. The sequence goes on from JAQGNE010000043.1 coordinate 1,390, forward strand.
CGCAGCGACGTGCTGGGCGGCGCGGTCGTGACCCGGGCAGACGACGAGCATTTTGCCCAGCTGCGCACGGCGCAGCTGTTCGGCGGCGCCGTGCCCTCGCCGTTTGACTGCTGGCTGGTCATGCGCAGCCTGCCGACCCTGCCCTACCGCATGCAGGCGCACTGTGCCAACGCGACAAAGGTGGCCGAGTTCCTGCAACGGCATGACCAGGTCAGCGTGGTGCACTACCCGGGGCTCGAAGGCAATGCCTTTCATGCGGTGGCGGCCCGGCAGATGTCCGGCTTTGGCGGCATGCTGTCGTTCGAGGTCAAGGGCGGCAAGATTGCTGCCATGGCGCTGGCGGCGAACGTGGAAATCTTCACCCGCGCCACCAGCCTGGGTGGCGTGGAAAGCCTGATCGAGCACCGTGCCTCCATCGAAGGGCCGGAGAGCAAGACGCCGCAGGGGCTGCTGCGGGTGTCGGTCGGCCTGGAAAATGCCGACGACCTGATCGACGACCTGGCGTCGGCCCTGGCCCACGCGGGTTGAGCCCGCAGGCATGAAGCCGGGCAAAGGGGCGGTCGGCCTGATCGTGCTGGCCCAGTGGCTGGGCACGTCGCTGTGGTTCAGCCCGAACAGCGCCGCCGACGACCTGATGGCGGCCTGGCAGATCGGGCCGGCCCACTTCGCCTGGCTGATTGCCGCCACCCAGGCCGGCTTCATCGCCGGGACGCTCTGGCTGGCGGGGTCCGGCTGGGCCGACCGGTATTCGACCAGCCGCATCTTCGCCCTGGCCTGCATCGCCGGTGCGGTGGTGAACGCCGGGTTCTCCGGTGGCTGGACGGGTTTCGGCTCGGGCCTGGCGTTTCGCTTCGCGGTCGGCGTCTGCCTGGCCGGCATCTACCCGCTGGGCATGAAGATGATCGTCGGCTGGGTCGGCGCCCGCTCCGGCGCCGCCCTCGGCCTGCTGGTGGGCATGCTGACGCTGGGCACCGCCTTGCCCCACGGCGTGCGTGCGCTGGGCGCGAGCCTGCCGTGGCAGAGCGTGGTCCAGGTGTCGTCCGTGCTGGCGGTGGCGGGCGCCGCGCTGGTCTACTTTCTGGGCGACGGCCCGCACCTGAAAAAGAGCGCTGGACCCGGCGGCGCCTCGTTCAGCCGGGCCTTCGGCGTGTTCAGGATTCCGGATTTCCGGGCCGCCGCTCTGGGCTACTTCGGCCACATGTGGGAGCTGTACGCCTTCTGGGCGGTGCTTCCGTGGCTGGCCGCGCAGTGGCTGCTTGACGCCCGCCAATGGGACCCGGCCGTGCCCGGTTCGGTGGCGGCCATCAGTTTTCTGGGCATTGCCGCCGGGTTCCTGGGGAGCGTGCTGGGCGGTCGGCTGAGCCTGCGGGTCGGCAGCGTGCCCGTGGCGGCTGGCGCCTTGCTGGCGTCGGGCCTGCTGTGCCTGGTCTATCCGCTGCTGGGCCCGGACTGGCTGCTGGCGCGCCTGGGGGTGCTGCTGGCCTGGGGGTTTTTCGTGGTGGCCGACTCGCCGCAGTTCTCTGCCCTGTCCGCCCGCAGCTGTCCGCCGCAGTCGGTGGGCAGCGCGCTGGCGATTCAAAATTCCATCGGCTTTTCGATCACCATCGTCAGCATCACCCTGCTGCTGAATTTCATCGACCTGCTGGGAAGCAAGGCCCTGTGGATCTTGCTGCCCGGGCCGGCACTGGGGCTGCTGGGCCTGTGGCCGCTGGTCAAAAAAGCGCTGGCAGCTCGCCAGGGCGGCGGCACGGAGGTAGGCAACCCATGAGGAAACAGACAGCATGAATGACACAAACGACATGAACGCATCCGTGACGGAAATTGCCAGGGGTTACCAGGATTACATGGTGGGCTTGCGGCGCAGGCTGCATGCCCTGCCCGAGTTGTCCTTTCAGGAGCAGGGCACCTCCCGGCTGGTGCAGGACGAGCTGGCTGCCATGGGCATCGCGTTCGAGGTGGTCGGCGACCACGGGGTGGTCGCCACGATCGAGGGCACCAGCACCGGCCAGATGGTCGCCCTGCGGGCCGACATGGACGCCTTGCCCATTCATGAAAAAAACGAGCACCTGGATTACTGCTCGCAAACGCCGGGCGTCATGCATGCCTGCGGCCATGATGGGCATGTGGCGATGTTGCTGGGCGCGGCGCAAGTCTTCCAGCACCTGAAGGGCACGATGAACGGCACGGTCAAGCTGTGCTTCCAGCAGGCCGAAGAGCGCGGCGGCGGCACCGCCGAGATTCTCAAGGCGCTGGCGCCGTTTCCTGTCAAGAGCGCCTTCGCCATTCACCTCTGGTCCGAGATCGAGACCGGCAAGGTGTCGGTGCAGGCCGGCCCGCGCATGGCCGCCGGCGACAATTTTGAAATCGTGGTGACCGGCGTGGGCTGCCACGGGGCCAATCCGCACCGCGGAATCGACCCGATCGTGGTCGCGTCTTCCATCGTGATGAATGTCTCGCACCTGATGGCGCGCGAGATCGACCCGACGCATGCGGCCGCGCTGACCTTCGGCAAGCTGCACAGCGGCGAGGCGGCCAATGTCATTCCCGACCGGGCGGTGCTGGCCGGCACCCTGCGCACCACCGACCCGGCGGACCAGGCGCATTTGCAGGCGGCCCTGCGCCGGGTGGTGCACAGCACCGCCATGGCCTTGCGCGCCACCGCCGACATCACCATCCGGCGCGGCGGCCCGCTGCTCACCAACGACCCGCGCTGCAGCGAAGTGGCCGCGCAGACGGTGCGCGAGCTGTTCGGCCCCGGTCCGCTGATCCAGTTTCCGTCCCTGATGGTGTCGGAGAATTTCGGCGACTTCCTGGAGGTGTACCCGGGGCTGATGGCGCTGATCGGCGCGCGCAACGCGAAAACCGGCGCCTGCTTTCCGCACCACCATCCGCAGTTCAACATCGACGAGGATGTGCTTTACATGGGGGCGGCGCTGCATGTGGGCTACGCCTTGAACTGCTTCAAGTCACTGTAAAAAGGGCAGGGCCTGTCTGAAAGCGCCTTTCCTGGCACTCGCGCAGCGCTGCTCAGTGCTGCTCTTCCGCCTCGAAGCCCGCCGCCCGCAAGGCCTGCAGCACCTGCTCGATGTGCGGCCGGCCGCGCGTCTGCACCACCAGCTCGATCTCGACGTTCAGCGCGGCCAGCATGGTGAAGGCGCGCTGGTGGTGCACTTCCTCGATGTTGGCGCCGGCGTCGGCGACCGTGGCGGTGATCCGGGCCAGCGAGCCGGGCACGTCGCGCGCGCCGACCCGAAGGCGCGCCAGCCGCCCGGCGCGCACCATGCCGCGCTCGATGATCGCCGCCAGCAGCAGCGGGTCGATGTTGCCGCCGCACAGCACCAGCCCGACCTTCAGGCCGGCAAAGCGCGCCGGATATTTCAGCAGCGCCGCCAGCCCGGCCGCGCCCGCGCCCTCGACCAGGGTTTTTTCAATTTCCAGCAGCATCACCATGGCCTGCTCGATGTCGCCCTCGTCGACCAGCAGCAGGTCATCGACGCGCCGGGCAATGATGGCCTGCGCCAGCACGCCGGGCGTTCCGACCGCGATGCCGTCGGCAATCGTGCTGGTGCCCTGCGGATGGTGCGTGCCCTTGATGGCGTTGACCATGCCGGGAAAGCGCGAGGTCTGCACGCCGATGATCTCGATGCCCGGCTTGAGCGCCTTGGCCGCCGTGGCCATGCCGGCGATCAGCCCGCCGCCGCCCACGGCAATCACCAGCACCTCCAGGTCGGGCACGGCATGCAGCATTTCCAGCCCGACCGTGCCCTGGCCGGCCATGACGGCTTCATCGTCGTAGGGATGGACAAACACCAGGCCTTCGCGTTCGGCCAGTTGCAAGGCATGGGCGCGCGATTCATCCAGCGTGCTGCCCTGCAGCACCACCTCGGCGCCAAAGCCCCGGGTGCGCTCGATCTTCACGCCCGGCGTGAAGCGCGGCATGACGATGACCGCGCGGATGCCCAGGCGCTGCGCATGATAGGCCACGCCCTGCGCATGGTTCCCGGCGCTCATGGCGATCACGCCGCGCTGGCGCTCCGCCTCGGTCAGTTGCGCCAGCTTGTTGCAGGCGCCGCGCTCCTTGAAGGAAGCGGTGTATTGCAGGTTCTCGAACTTCAGAAAAATCCGCGCCCCGGTGATGTTGGACAGCGTGCGCGATTCGACGCAGGGCGTGTCGAGCAGATGGCCGCGCAGCCGCAAGGCAGCGCGCTCAACATCGGTCAGGCTCAGCATGGGAATCCTTGGTCGCAAAGAGGGGTTGTTACCGCACGCCGCCGTGGCTGCTGGCCTGCAGGATTATGGGACTGCCCTCTCGCCAAAAGGCAACTGGCGGCTTTCAGTAGCGCATTGCATGGTGCTTCAGGACGCGTGATGCGCTGTGGCGCGCAACCGAAACCGCAACCGCACCTGTGGCGTTGGTCGAAGTGCGATGCGCCCGGCACCCACCGAAACATCCGGTATGTTGCTATAAATTAAATAGCTATAACGGCTCGTGTCTATTGGGCTGGGGCGCTAAAACAATGAAAAATACAGTATCCGCTATCTGTTTGCAGCACAGACGCGCAGCACCTCGGCGCCATACGCTTGCAGTTTCTTCGCGCCGATGCCGCTCACGCCTTCCAGCTCACCCAGGCTTTGCGGCGCTTTCTCGGCAATGGCGCGCAGCGTCGCATCATGAAAAATCACAAACGCCGGCAGGTTATGCTCCCGCGCGACTTCGCCGCGCCAGGCCTTCAACCTGCTCAAGCGCTCGAGCGCCCCGGTATTGAGCGCCGCCTCGGCCATACCCTTGGCCGAGGTTTTGGTCGGCTTCCTGGCGCGGCTGCTTTTGCCAGCAGCGGCCTGCTCGCGCAGCACCAGGCTGGTCTCGCCTTTCAAAACCTGGCGTGCATCGGGTAGCAGCTTGAGCGTGCTGTAGGCCTCGGTATCTACCCACACCATGTTTCTGGCAATCAACTGGCGCAACACAGCACGCCACTGCGGCTCCGACACATCGGCACCAATGCCGAAGGTCGACAGCTTGTCGTGGCCAAACTGCGCCATCTTCTCGGTGGCCTTGCCGCGCAGGATGTCCATGATGTGGCCGGCGCCAAAGCTGATGCCGCTGGCCTGCTGCACACGGTAGAGGCAGCTGAGCATCTTGCGCGCGGCGTCTGTCGCGTCCCACACCGCCGGCGGGTTCAGGCAGTTGTCGCAATTGCGGCAGTTGGCCCCCACGCTCCCCACTGCGTGTGGTTCGCTGCCCCCCGAGGGGGCTTCCGTTCGTCCTGAGGTATCGAAGGATGCGCTTGCGGTCCGGCAAAGCCGGTCGCGCGGCCCCTGCTTGAAAAACCCCTGACCCCGTTCGTCTTGGCGGAGGGTCCCCCCTGGAGTTGGACTGCGTTGGCAGGCGACGTCGCCGCCGTCCAGCTCCTCGCCAAAATACCGCAGCAAAGCCGCACGCCGGCAACCCGTGTCCTCCGCCAGGCTGAGCAGCGCGTCGAGCTTGCCGCGCATCACCTGCTTGAACTCTTCGCTGGCGGCCTCGCTGGTGTCTATCATGCGGCGCTGGTTGACGACATCGTTCAGGCCGTAGGCCATCCACGCATCGGAAGGCAGGCCGTCACGGCCGGCGCGGCCGGTTTCCTGGTAGTAGCCTTCAATGTTTTTCGGCATGTCCAGGTGCGCCACAAAACGCACATCCGGCTTGTCGATGCCCATGCCAAAGGCAATCGTGGCCACCATCACCATGGCGTCTTCGCGTAAAAAGCGGTCTTGCCGCTGCTGGCGCAGGGCGCTGTCCAGCCCGGCGTGGTAAGCCATCGCATCGATGCCGGCGTCCTGCAGCATGTCGGCAACTTCCTCCACCCGCTTGCGCGACTGGCAATACACAATGCCCGCCTCGCCGGAATGCTCAGTCTGAATGAAGCGCAGCAGCTGCCGGGTGGCGTCGGTTTTTTCGACAATCGTGTAGCGGATGTTCGGCCGGTCAAAGCTGCTGACAAACTGACGGGCATCCTCCAGCTTCAGGCGCTCCACCATGTCCTGCCGGGTCAGGGCGTCGGCGGTGGCCGTGAGCGCCATGCGCGGCACGTGGGGAAACAGCTCATGCAACAGGCTGAGCGAGCGGTACTCGGGCCTGAAATCATGGCCCCACTGGCTGACACAATGCGCCTCGTCAATCGCAAACAGGCTGAGCTTGCCGCGCTGATTCAGCGTGCGCAGCAAATCCTTCATGCGCGGCGTGTTGATGCGCTCTGGCGCCGCATAGAGCAGCGTCAATTCGCCGTTCAGCAGTTGTTTTTCAAGTGCGCTGCTGGTCTCGAAGCTCTGGGTGGAATTCAAAAACGCGGCGGCGACGCCGGCTTCATGCAGCGCGCCCACCTGGTCATGCATCAGCGCAATCAGGGGCGACACCACGATGGTCACGCCATGCCCGGCGTTCTGCCGCACGATGGCGGGAATCTGGTAGCACAGCGACTTGCCGCCACCGGTGGGCATGAGCACCAGCGCATCGCCGCCGTTCACGACATGGTCAACGATCTCGCGCTGCGGACCGCGAAAATCGGCATAGCCAAAAATTTGCGCCAGCACCTCTTGCGGGGTGGGCGGTGACAGGGCGCTATCGGAGCTCAAAGGTATACAGACACTTGGAAAAAAGGAAGGTGTGGTCAGGCATGCGAAGGCTGCCCGATCCCGGGCCGACGCTCGCAGCCCAGTAGTCAGGTCCTCGACTTTCACTGTAAAAATGATAGCGAATTGCCCCCTCATCCATTGGGCTGGCGTCCTGAAACGCTTGAAAAGTCACGTCCGCCGCTGCGCCGGCATGCCAGGCTGTACAGCAGGCCTGATTGTCGGTCAATTGCACGATGCTGCACGCTGTTGCGTGCCATGTACCGGCGCTGCGCCAGGGCAAGCAGCGCCAGCCCGTTCCCGGTGGTCACGCCTTGCGCTGACTCACGGCAGCGGCAGCGCCCCTAAAATGCCTGCATGAAAACGCAAGCCTACACCCGCGGCCAGGCGCTGCCCGCCATCCTTGCCCAGCGCATCGCCATACTCGATGGCGCCATGGGCACCATGATCCAGCGCTTCAAGCTGAACGAGGCGCAATACCGCGGTGAGGGTTATGCCGGGCCGGGCGGGCAGGGTGCGCGCTTCAAGGATTTTCACAAGGACGTCAAGGGCAACAACGAGCTGCTCAGCTTGACGCGCCCTGATGTGATTCAGGACATCCACGAGAGTTACCTGGCCGCCGGCGCCGACATGATCGAGACCAACACTTTCGGCGCGACCACGGTGGCCCAGGCCGACTACGACATGGCGGGCCTCGCTGTAGAGATGAACGAGGCTTCGGCCCGCATCGCCCGCGCCGCCTGCGACAAATTTTCGACGCCCGAGCGGCCGCGTTTTGTGGTCGGCGCGCTCGGCCCTACGCCCAAGACGGCCAGTATCAGCCCGGATGTCAACGACCCGGGCGCCCGCAACACCAGTTTTGAAGAGCTGAGAAAAGCCTATTACGAGCAGACCGATGCGCTGGTCAAGGGCGGCAGCGATGTGCTGCTGGTCGAGACGATATTCGACACTCTCAATGCCAAGGCAGCGCTTTTTGCCATTGACGAATACTTTGACAACTCGGGCGAGCGCCTGCCGCTCATCATCAGCGGCACGGTGACCGATGCCTCGGGCCGCATCCTGAGCGGCCAGACGGTGACGGCCTTCTGGCACAGCGTTCGCCATGCGCGCCCGCTGGCGGTAGGTCTCAACTGCGCACTCGGCGCTGCGCTGATGCGCCCCTACATCCAGGAGCTGGCCCGCGTGGCCGGCGACACCTTCATCAGCTGCTATCCCAACGCCGGCCTGCCCAATCCGATGAGCGACACCGGCTTTGATGAAACGCCGGATGTCACCTCACGCCTGCTGCATGAGTTTGCGGCTGAAGGCCTGGTCAATATCGTAGGCGGCTGCTGCGGCACCACGCCCGACCATATCGGCGCCATTGCGCATGCCGTCACGCCGCTGGCAGCGCGGCGTGTCAACCCGGGTGTGTTCTACAAAATGGCAGCGTGATCCGGCAATCGACGCTGCTGCCCGCGCTCTTGCTTGTCACCGCGTCACTGCTCTTGGCCTGCGGCCAGCAACCACCGTCCTGGGACAAGCTGCTGGCCGGCAAGATCACCGGTCAATACCCGGACTACAGTGTGACCGTGACGGCGCCAGGGCAGCTCAGCGTGATACGGCCGACGATGCCCGCCAAACAAGTAGAGGTCGAGCCGATTGCGGAGAACTGCCTGCGCGGCCCGAAAGACTGCAGTTATGCAGTCGAGCAGATGCTGCTGGTGCTGCGTGATCCGTGAGGTGCTACGGAGGAGGGTAGCGCCTAGGTCGGCATCAAATGGTCAATTTCCTGCTGCATGGCCTGCACCAGCTGGCTGTAGTTCTTGAGTTTTTCAGATGTCTCGCGCAGGCGCTCGGCAATGCGTAGCGACACCGCAAACATCAATTTGGCCGCGGTTTTCGGGTCCTCCTCGCCCAGCTTTTCAAGCGCCGCGCGGGAGAGGATGGCGCAGCTGATGGCCGTGCTGGCGGTACACGATGCCAGGCGCGGCTTGCCATCGACCAGACCCATCTCCCCGATCAGGCTGCCCGGGCCGAGGACCGTGACGGTTACCGGTTCATGGCGGCTCACGATGATGTTCTCGACCGTGACCTCGCCTTCGAGCAGCAGCACCATATAGCCGGTGTCGGTTTTGTCGCCCTCCTTGATGAAGGTGGTGCCGGTCGCGATGCGTCGCGGAATCATGTAGCTGACCACGGTCAGTGCGTCTTCGGGTGCCAGCTGCATCAGCGCTGTCGGAGCGATCAGCAGTTTTGCCGCCAGCTCTGCCATCGATGAGCCTTCGACGGCGCGCATGCGTTCTTTAGGCCGCATTTGCTCGGGCAGTCCGGAAGCCCCTTTTCGGTTTTTGCCAAAGAGATTGTCAAGCATGGGGTCCGTGGTTGGAAGGCGTGGACAACCGGCTTGGCCCGGCGCCGCCGCGATGTTTAAAATGATGGTAACTCAAGGAGCGTTGCAACGAACTCATCGGTTCGTCAGGCTTGGGTTACGGCAGAGCTTGCAAGCTCCCGCAGCAACGACGCTCACCTTCGCGACCCCTTATTCCAAGGTAGCCCCAAGGTGAGCCATGATTGAAAACCCGCCCGATACCTCTGCCCCGCAAGCCGTGCCGCCCATGAAGCTGTCGGGACTTGAACCCGTCGCGATTGGACAGGGAACGCTTTTCGTCAACATTGGCGAGCGTACCAACGTCACCGGCTCCAAGGCTTTTGCCCGCATGATCCTCAATGGCGAATACGAGCAGGCGCTGGTGGTGGCGCGCCAGCAGGTCGAAAACGGCGCGCAGATCATTGACATCAACATGGACGAGGCCATGCTGGACAGCCAGGCCGCCATGGTGCGCTTTCTGAATCTGATCGCCAGCGAGCCCGATATCGCCCGCGTGCCCATCATGATCGACAGCTCCAAGTGGAGCGTCATCGAAGCCGGCCTGCGCTGTATACAGGGCAAGGGCATTGTCAATTCGATCTCGATGAAGGAGGGCCTGGAGCCCTTCAGGCACCAAGCCAAGCTGCTCAAGCGTTATGGCGCCGCCGCCGTGGTGATGGCGTTTGATGAACAGGGCCAGGCAGACACCTACGAGCGCAAGATCGAAATCTGCGAGCGGGCTTACCGGGTGCTGGTCGATGAGCTGGACTTTCCGCCAGAAGACATCATCTTCGACCCCAATATTTTCGCGATTGCCACCGGCATCGAAGAGCACAACAACTACGCGGTCGATTTCATCAACGCCACCCGCTGGATCAAGGCCAACCTGCCCGGTGCCAAGGTGTCGGGCGGTGTGTCCAACGTGTCCTTCAGCTTTCGCGGCAACGACCCGGTGCGCGAAGCCATTCACACCGTATTTTTGTACCACGCAATCCAGGCCGGCATGGACATGGGCATCGTCAACGCCGGCATGATGGGCGTCTATGACGACCTGGAGCCGGTGCTGCGCGAGCGGGTGGAAGACGTGGTGCTCAACCGCATGCCTGTTTATAAGGACGGTGAGGAGCAACTCACGCCCAGCGAGCGCCTGATCGAAGTTGCCGAGACCGCCAAGAGCGGCGCCAAGGACGACAGCAAGCGCAACGAGTGGCGCGCGCTGCCGGTGCGCCAGCGCCTGTCGCATGCGCTGGTACATGGCATGAACGAGTTCATCACCGGAGACACCGAGGAAGTCTGGCAGTCCATCAAGGCAGAAGGCGGCCGGCCGCTGCATGTCATAGAAGGCCCGCTGATGGACGGCATGAACGTGGTGGGCGACCTGTTCGGCCAGGGCAAGATGTTCTTGCCGCAGGTCGTCAAGAGCGCGCGCGTGATGAAGCAGGCGGTGGCGCATCTGCTGCCGTACATCGAGGCCGAAAAACTGACGCTGGAGGCGGCCGGCGGGGATGTCAAGACCAAGGGAAAAATCATCATCGCCACCGTCAAGGGCGATGTACATGACATCGGCAAGAACATCGTCACGGTGGTCCTGCAATGCAACAACTTCGACGTGGTCAACATGGGCGTGATGGTGCCGTGCCACGAAATTCTGGCGCGCGCCAAGGTTGAAGGCGCGGACATCGTCGGCCTGTCAGGCCTGATCACACCCAGTCTGGAAGAGATGCAGTATGTGGCCGCCGAAATGCAAAAAGATGACCACTTTCGCATCAAAAAAATCCCGTTGATGATCGGCGGTGCCACCACCAGCCGGGTGCATACGGCGGTCAAGATTTCGCCGCACTATGAAGGTCCGGTGGTGTATGTTCCCGATGCGTCGCGCAGCGTCAGCGTGGCGCAAAGCCTGCTGTCTGACCAGGCGGCCAAATACATTGACGAACTCAACAGCGACTATGACAAGGTGCGCACCCAGCACGCCAACAAAAAGCAGACGCCGATGTGGCCCCTGACCAAGGCTAGGGCCAACAAAACCGCTATCGACTGGACCCACTACACCCCGCCAAAACCCAAGTTCATCGGACGGCGAATCTTCAAGAATTTCGACCTGACCGAGCTGGCCCGTTACATCGACTGGGGGCCGTTTTTTCAGACCTGGGACCTGGCGGGTCCGTTCCCTGCCATCCTGAAAGACGAGGTCGTCGGAACCGAGGCCGTGCGTGTTTATGCCGATGCCCAGCGCATGCTCAAGAGGCTGGTCGAGGGCCGCTGGCTCACCGCCAACGGCGTGATCGGCCTGTATCCGGCCAACAGCGTGGGCGACGACATCGAGATCTACACCGACGAGTCACGCACGGAGGTGGCAATGACCTGGTATGGCCTGCGCCAGCAAGCCGAGAAAACCGCCGTGGATGGGGTGATGCGCCCCAGCCGATGTTTGGCTGACTTCGTTGCGCCAAAAGTTCTGACTCCCGAATTGATAGCTAATCGCTCAGGTGCAGCAGGGGCTGAGGGCCACTTTGATCCGCATATTCCCGACTACATCGGCGTTTTTGCCGTCACAGCCGGCATTGGCGCTGAAAAGAAAGACCAGTATTTTCAGGATGACCATGATGACTATTCGTCCATCATGCTCAAGGCACTGGCCGACCGACTGGCCGAGGCTTTTGCCGAGGCCATGCACCAGCGTGTTCGTCAGGACCTGTGGGGTTATGCTGCCACGGAATCACTGAGCATCGAGGAAATGATTGGCGAAAAATACCAGGGCATACGTCCAGCGCCGGGCTACCCGGCCTGCCCGGACCACAGCGTCAAGAAAGACATGTTCAAGCTGCTGCACGCCGAAGACATCGGCATGGCGCTGACGGAAAGCCTGGCCATGACGCCAGCTGCCAGCGTCAGCGGCTTCATGCTCAGCCACCCCGACAGCACCTACTTCAATGTCGGCAAGATCGGGGACGATCAGTTGCATGATCTGGCCGCGCGCCGAGGCGAGAAAGCGCAAGACCTGCAGCGGCTGCTCGCGCCCAGCCTCTAGTTACCTCTGCAATGGACGCGCTGGGCTGTGCGGCCTGATGCTCACAACTACCGCCTGGCGCCTGCCTGGAAGCAGGATCTGATCATCAGCTTTTGCGGGCGCTCTTGCCGATCTTGAGCAGCCTGGCCGCATTCCTTCCCATGATTTGCTGGCGTTCTGCATCGGACAGTTGCGACACGCGCTCCACCAGACCCACCGGGTCGTCATCGCCCATGTCGAAGGGGTAGTCGCTGCCCATCATGACATGGCTGGCGCCCACCTGCTCGACCAGTGTGGCGAGCAGGCCGGTGTCGAATGTGACGGTGTCGAAGTAAAACTTTTTCAGATAGGAAGACGGCTTTTTCCTGCTGATGGCTGTCTGCGCGTCGGGCCGCACCTTCCAGCCATGGTCCATGCGGGCGAAGGCATGTGGCATATAGCCGCCGCCATGTGCCACACAGAACTTAAGCTTGGGAAACCGATCAACGACACCGCCAAAAATAAGGTGCGCCACTGCAAGCGTGGATTCAAGCGGGTTGCCGATGATGTTGTTGAAGTAATAGTCCGTCATGCGGTCGGCATGGGTAAAGCCCATCGGGTGCAGAAAAAGAACGGTACCGAGTTCTTCGGCCTTCGCAAAAAATTTGTCCAGGCCCAGTCTCTTGTCGGCCAAGTCGATGCCGTTGACATTGGTGCCGATCTCGATGCCGCGCATATCGAGCTTGGTAACGCAGCGCACCAATTCGCGGGTTGCCATGGCGGCGTTTTGCAGCGGTACGGTACCGATACCCACAAATCGGTCCGGGTGCGCGCCAGCAATTGCTGCGATCCCGTCGTTGATACCACGCGCCAGTTCAAGCCCGAAGTCAGCCTCGGCGTAGTAGTAATACTGGGCAGGTGCCGGGGAGACGGCTTGCACATCAATACCCATGCGGTCCATGTCGCGCAGCCGCACGGCGATGTCCGAGAGCTGAGGTCCGCGCACCTTCATCTGGCCCATGTTGATCTCGCGCGTGAGCGGATTGGCATAGACGATGGAGGGCTCTTTTTCAAACGGCTTGAGCGGGGCGGCTTTTCCGGCTGCGTCGGCGTTGAAGTAATGGCAATGGATGTCAATGCGAAGCGGCCCGGTACTGCTGCGCCCAATGCGGTTGCGGCCGGGTTGGCGTTGCACTTCTGCACGGTTGTCAGCGGCATCGCCGCCCAAACTGCCCGCGGTCTCTTCACTGGCATGGGTGCACTGGTCGTGGTTCAGGGCGTTGCAGGTCACAAACATGGTCAATCCTGGGGTGCTGGGTTTGATGGGCAGCCATCTGTCTGAAAAGCCTGGCGGATACGCTCGGCACTGGCGCCGGAGCCGGAGCACAGCAGCAGCGTGAGCAGCAGACGCGCCTTGCCGGCACTCAGATGGCCGCAGGGAATCGCACCTTTAGCGATAAGGTCCATTTCCGAGCCCGCGAAGCCGTAGGTTTTGGTGAAGACACGCCCGCCGCGCACCCGGGTACACAGCACCACCGGCATCTGCGTGACCAACTGCGCCACAGCTGCAACAGCCGCCGCCGGCACATGCCCCGCGCCCATTCCCTCGATAACGGCACCGGCGTAGCCCAGCTCCTTCAGGGCGGGCAGCAGCCGTCCGTCTTCACCCAGACCCAGGGACACCATGGCCACCCTGCTGTCGTTGTGCAGCAGGGAAGGAAGGGGCGATATGTCGCGACGGGGCGTCATCATCAGTTCGACCCGGCCCTCTGACACGATGCCGATACATCCCGTCCCGGGCGACGTGAAGGCGCTGGTCAGCGCCGTGTGGGACTTTTGCACCCATCGCGCTGCATGAATCTCGTCATTTAGCACCACCACGGCACCCAGCCCGGCCAAGCGCTGGTCGGCGGCAGCCGTAACCGCTGCCAGGATGTTGGCCGGCCCATCGGCACCCGGTGCCTGTGGGCCGCGCATGGCGCCGGTCACCACCACCGGGCGCGTGCCGTCTGTCAGCAGGTCCAGGACGAAGGCGGTGTCCTCTATCGTGTCGGTGCCTTGCACCACCACGGCACCGTCGATGCCTGCAGCAAACCGCTCTTTCAAAAGCACAGCGACTTCTGCCAGGTTCTGAATGGACAGCGACGCGCCGGGCAGGCTGAAACGCGTCAGGGCTTCCAGCGATGCGACCGATGACAGCTGCGGCACGCTGGACAACAGCTGGTCTGCAGTCAGTGTGGGTGTGATGCCGCCAGCGGCGCTGGCGGTCATGGTGATGGTGCCGCCCAGCGACACGACAAGAATATGCGGCAAGGTCATACGCGGCTTACTTTGCTTCGCGTTGTTGTGCCAGGAACCAGTCAAGAATCTCCTCGCCCGTCCAGACCAGCACGCCCTCATGGCCGATCACGTAGTCATACAGCTGCTCCAGGTAGCCGATGCGGTGCGGTACGCCGCTGAGGTAGGGGTGCACCGAGATAGCCATCACGCGCGGGGTTTTGGCGCCATCCCGGTACAGGCGGTCAAACTGCGCTTTGCCGCGCTTGAGCATCTCGTCAGACGGGTGCTGCTGCACGGCAGAAATCACCACGTCGTTCAGCTCAACGGTGTACGGTATGGAGGTGATGGGACCCTTGGCTGATGTGAGCGCTACCGGCTGGTCGTCCAAGACCCAGTCGGCGATATATTCGATGCCGCTGGCTGCCAGGTTGTCCAGTGTGTCATCGGTTTCCGTCAGGCCCGGGCTTTCCCATCCGCGCGGTGCTTTTCCGGTGAACCTGCGGATTTCCTCCATGGTCTCCTTGATGGCGGCCAGCTGGTCTTCCACCTTGTGCATGGGGCGCTGCACAAGGCCGTGCCCCATGAACTCCCAGCCAGCCTTCAGTGCTGCCGTGCACACCTCTTCATACATCCGGCAAGTGGCGCCGTTCAGCGCGAAGGTGGCCTTCATCTTGCGGTCGCTCAGGGCTTCCAGAATGCGCCAGAAGCCCACGCGCATGCCGTACTCGTGCCAAGACCAGTTGGGCACGTCGGGCAGCAGCGGGCTGCCCATCGGGGGTGACAGCACCGCCCGCGGCATGGCGCCGGTCGGCTCCCATACTTCCACGTTGACGATGTTCCAGATCACCACGCGCGCCCCGCCCGGAAGGGCCAACGGCGGGCGGTTGACGATGGACTGGTAAGGGGCGCGTGCTCGAACGCTGGAACCAACGGGAATGCTCATGAATGCTCCGGGTGATGTGGATGAACGGGACAACGCAGGATGTTCGGGCGCGTTGCCCTGACCTGAAAGAGGCGCAAACGACAGGGACGCGCGGCGGCTTCAGCTACCAGGAATCAGGCCGGGCGGCAGGCTGTAGCAGTAGTCGGCAATCTCGCAAGGCCGAGCCAGCCAAAGCTTGTCCCGGTGCGGCCCCTGCACGCAGTGCTGTAGCGCCTTGCGCAGCACGCGCAGTCGGAAGGGTTGTCCGAAGACATTGGGGTGGACCGAGATGTTCATCACCAGCGGATGCCGGGCGGACTGCTCGATCATCTCGTCGAACTGATGCACGATCATGTCGCAGAATTCGGTAGCGTCCTGCTTGCGGTGCGTGATGATCTGCGCATCGTTCAGCTCCACTGGGTACGGCACCGACAGGATAGGCCCGCTGCGCGTGCGCATCCAGATGGGCTGGTCGTCCATGGGCCAGTCCATCAGGTACTTGAAGCCGGCTTCCTTGAGCAGGTCAGGCGTGTTGGCGGTCTCGTAGGCACCCGAGCCCATCCATCCGGTGGGCGCCTTGCCCTCGTGGGCGACGAACTTGTCGATCACTTCACGGATGATGCGCTCCTCATCGGCTTCCCACATGCCACGGTGGTTTTCGGCATTGGTGCGGCCGTGGCCGACGATCTCGTCGCCGCGCCGGCGAATCTCGTCCATGATCTGCGGCGCGTAGTCGTACACCAGGCTGTTGGTGTTGTGCGCGGCGGGTATGTTGAGTTCGTCAAGCAGCTCGAACAGGCGCCAGATGCCAATGCGGTTGCCATAGTCGCGCCACGAGTAGTTGCGGTGGGTCTGGGGCTCGCCCACCTTGGCCGGGTCGTGTCCCAGGCCGGCGCCGAACGCGTAGCACTCAATATTGGTCGTGAACACAAATGCCAGCCGCGCACCGCCGGGCCAGCTGTAATCCTTGCGTTCGTTCAGCGGAACGTAGTCATAGCGGTTATGTCGTGGCAGCAAGGGTCGGGTCACAGTTCGTCTTCCGTGGGGTTTTGTATGGCCAATGGCCTTTGGGATGGGTGAGCCCATCTGCTGGCGTCCGGAATCATCCTAATCTGCGCGCAAAACGGCTGTCAATGCGCTGTTGATTTAGTCCACATACTGGAACATGCGGAGGCATCGTCACGGCGTGTAGCGAACATAAGATGAGCGATTAATCTTAATGGTGCATTGCCCCATGACGGTGAAACTGGCGTCGCAAGTGGTGCATGTCGACATCAATCGCGACCAATGAGTCCATATAGTGCAACAAGTGAAGCTTGTGTTGACAGGCAAACTTGGTGCGTCCTACGATGAATGCGGACCCTGGAAAGCGCGCTCCAACGCTGTTGCGCCGAGCTGATGGCATCGGGGTCAAATGCCACCTGATCCCGCTTTTGTTCGATCCGTCTGTAGTCACTTCACCGAAACCGTCACCAACTGGACATTTGCATGAAATCACTTCACCGTACATTTTGGACAGCGCTTTTTTGTACCGTCGGCCTTGCTGCACCCGCTGCCGCACAGACTGCACCTTACCCCTCCAAGCCGATCACCTTGGTCCTCGGTTTCACGCCAGGTGGAATCTCTGATGTGCTGTCTCGCGCGCTGGCAGCGCGACTGACTGCGCAAATGGGCCAAAACGTGATCGTGGAAAACAAGCCCGGCGCCGCCACCACCATCGCATCTGCCTACATCGCTGGCGCAGCGCCTGATGGCTACACGCTGTACTTTCAGGACATGACCAGCCATGCCATCGCTGCAGCGGCTTACAAAAAACTCAAGTACGACTCCTGGAATGACTTCACCATGATCAGCCTGGTGGCCTCCACACCGCTGATGCTGATTTCGAGCCTGCCCTCAGGCGCAAAAGACGTGAAGGGCCTGGTAGCGCTCGCCAAAGCCAAGCCTGATCAGGTGGCTTATGCCTCGTCGGGTAACGGCGCCATCACGCATCTGGCTGGTGAGTCCTTCAAAAGCCTCACCGGTACGAACTCCCTGCATGCGCCTTACAAAGGCAGCTCGCCAGCCACCCAGGCGGTGATTGCGGGTGATGTGGTGTATACCTTTTCCACCATGCCGCCGGCGATCAGCCAGGTCAAGGGCGGGAAAATCAACGGTCTGGCCGTCACATCTGCCAAGCGCGTTTCTGCTGCGCCCGATGTTCCGACGCTGAAGGAGCTGGGCATTCCCCTGGAAGTGGTGCTGTACAGCGGCCTGATGGGGCCGAAAGGCATGCCACCAGCCATTGTTGAGCGCCTGGGTGCCGAAGTCAAAAAAGCGCTGTCCAGCCCGGAGATGAAGCTCACGCTGGCCAATGCCGGCGCAGAAGACCTGGCCAGCTCGCCGGCCGAGTTTTCCGCCTTGATGAAGGTTGAGGCAGAAAAGATGATCAAGGCGGTCAGCCTGGCCAATGTGGTACTGGACTGACCAGGCACCTGATCCTTGATGCGCGAGGTGCTCCATTCCATCTGAGGCCGCGGAAATTGCGGGTACGCAAACTGTCAGCAGAGCCATACGGGCTCTGCGGCTGGTGGCCGCCCAGGCGCCGCAAGGCATTCGTCTGGTGGACCTGTCCAGGCAGATGGGCCTTGAGCGGCCCACGGCGCACCGTCTGCTGAAAGCGCTCAAGCAGGAAGGCATGCTCGTGCAGAACGCCAGCAATCGCCGCTACAGCCTGGGCCCCTTGCTCTTTGAGCTGGGTATCTCCGCCACGCACCAGTTCAACCTCAAAGACATATGCCAGCCGGTGTGTACCGCCCTGGCAGAGCAGACCGGCGATACCTCCTTTCTGTTTCTACGCAGCGGGCACGACGCGGTGTGCATATCCAGAACGCAAGGCAGCTACCCGATCCAGACGCCTGCAGTGCCGGTTGGCAGCCGCCAGCCGCTGGGTGTGAGCGCAGGAGGGCTGGCGCTGTTGAGCGCTCTGTCCGAGCCCGAGATGGAAACGGTTATTGCGGCAGTCGAGCCGCGGCTCGGTGCATACGGCGATCTCGGCGTCGAAAAGCTGCGCGAGCTATGCGCGCTGACCAGGGGCAATGGCTATGCCCTGACCGGCAATCATGCAGTGCCCGGCGTGCGCGCGCTGGGATTGCCGATTTTTGATCTGTCGGGCAGCCCGATTGCCGCGATCACCGTGGCTGCCACGCAAGCACGCATGAACGAACGACGGCTGATGACCATCTTGCCGATGCTGGAGACTGCAGCCCGGGAACTGACCCGCCTTCTTCATCAGTAGCCTTCGGGCGACAGGCCCGGAGGCCTCGCCACTGAATGCCCAGAAGCACACAACGCCATCACAGGAAGACCACGAGAATCAACGCATGAACACATTACACACGCCGAGCCGGGCCGCACGCGCCGACACCACGATGGCTTTCAACATGACGTTGCTGAGTCATCATGAGCTGGAAGGTTTTGGCGGTCTGGGCGAAGGCATTGCCATGCAACTTACCGCCGATGGCCGGCGCATCCTGTGGCTGGCGCATGAAGCCGCTCCCAAAAACTTTACCGGCGTGGACGTGACCGACCCACGCCAGCCGCGCGTGATCGTGCAGACGGAACTGCCGCATATGAAGGTGCGCTCCAACTCGCTCGACGTTTCCGGCAACCTGATGGCAGTGGCCTATCAGTGTCAGGTGCCGGGCATGAAGCCTGCCGGTTTTGACCTGTTCGACATCAGCATTCCCGAACAGCCGCGGCTGATCTCGCATTTCGACTGCTCCGGGCCTTATTCTCGCGGCGTGCATGCCCTGTGGTTTGTCGATGGATGCTTTGTGCACATGGCTTCGGGCGCACCCGACTTTCAGCCGCACAACCCGCTGGATGACCAGTTCTACCGCATCATTGATGTGCGCGACCCGGCCCGTCCGGTTGAAGCCGGGCGTTGGTGGTTTCCAGGCACGCGCGTGGGTGACACGACACCGCAGCCACCACGGCTACCCGCGAAGTTCGACACCGGATTTCGTACCCACAACACCAACGTGTTTCCCCAGCGCCCGGACCGTGCTTACGTCGGGTACATCGACGGCGGCGCAGTGGTACTCGATATCTCGGACATGGCAACGCCCAAGGTGGTATCGAAGTGGAACCATTCCCCGCCATTTAACGGTTTCACGCATACGGTATTGCCGCTTTTCGACCGCGGCCTATGGATCGTGAGCGATGAATGTGTGCAGGACAACGGAGCCGACTGGCCCAAACTGGTCTGGGTGGTGGACGCACGCAACGAATCCAATCCGGTCCCAATCAGCACTTTTCCGGCACCGCCATTTGATGCCTTTGCCCAGCGAGGCGGGCGTTTTGGTGCGCACAACCTGCATGAGAATCTGCCCGGCCCGGCTTCATTCAGATCGGACACCATCATCATCGGTACTTTCTTCAACGCAGGCGTGCGGGTGTACGACACCCGTAACCCTTACCAGGTGCAGGAGATCGCCTATTACGTACCCGGGGCGCCGCAACTCTCGCCGGTGGGCGCGGTGCAGCTCAACGATGTCCATGTGGATGAAAACCGCATCGTCTACACCGTGGACCGCTTTACCGGCGGGCTGTATGTGCTCGAGATGGATGTCTGACGCTGAAGGACTGCGAGGCCTAGACGATGAACAATTCAGAGCGGGAACCCTTGGCAGGCAAGCTGCCCATTACGCTGATCACCGGTTTTCTGGGCAGTGGTAAAACCACTTTGCTGTCGCGTCTGCTCAAGCATGAGGGAATGAACCGGGCTGCAGTTGTGATCAATGAAATTGGCGAGATCGGCATAGACCACGACCTGGTGGAGGTTTCTTCCGAGAACATCACCCTGCTGGCCAACGGCTGTATTTGCTGCACAGTGCGCACTGACCTGCAAGAGACCCTGCGCGACTTGTTTGGCAAGCGCCGCGCCGGGCAGATCCCGGATTTTGACCGGGTGATCGTCGAGACGACAGGCTTGGCTGACCCGGCACCTGTTGTGCAGACCCTTGTGAGCGACACCATGCTCAGCGCCCATTACCGCCTTGACGGCATCATCACGCTGGTCGACGCGGTCAACGGGCCAGCGCAATTGGACACGCAAGCCGAGGCCCAGAAGCAGGTGGCCCTGGCAGACCGTGTGCTCATCACCAAGACCGATCTGGTTGACGCCCCACAGGCAGCTCGGCTGATAGATCGCATCGCTGCCATTAACCGAAGCGCGACGATCCGAACCGTGCTCAACGGCGAGATTGATCCTTCAGAAGTGACCGGCATTGGCTTGACCAGCTCCCGCGCCGGCCCGCACACCCTGCGTTTTCTGGGTGAGACGGGCACTGCGGGCGTCGGCTCGCTGGTGTTTCCGATGCAGTCGGGTACTGCGCATATGGCAGGCATCCAAACCCTGTCGCTGCGCTTTGACAGGCCCTTCACCTGGGCGGCGTTTTCAGCGGCCATGGAGTTGCTGACGTCCATGCGCGGCGCTGATCTGCTGCGCGTGAAAGGTATCGTCAACGTCGATGAGCATCCTGTGGTGGTTCAGTGCGTCCAGCATATTTTTCATCCGCCGATCAGGATGGACAGATGGCCCAGCGCTGATACCGGCACGCGGCTGGTTTTCATTACCCGCAACATTCCCGAAAACGTGATCTGCGGGTTGTTCCATGCGGTCAGCGAGGTGGCCGTAGCGGGCAGCCCCCACTGAGCGGCAAGCGCCGCCAGGATACCGCGGTCTGTTTCGCTCCGTGCATACGCTCGTCGCGCACTCGATGCGGCGTGCATACAAAACGCAGCGTGTCGTCTGCGGCCTGATCAGGGCTGGACCAACGATCCCTTGTCTGTTGCTATCTATAAGATAGCTGAAGCAGCCCATATTTGTTGGGCTGGATGGCGGTTTGATTACATTTAATGGGCTGCTTTCAACGCGCGCCGGTACTGCACCGCCTCGGCCACATGATGGAGCTGCACGGTTGATGCACCCGCCAAGTCGGCAATCGTGCGCGCAACCTTCAGGCAGCGGTGAATGCTGCGGCCCGACCAGCCCAGCCGTGCCGCAGCCGTGTTGAGAAACTTGGCTGCCGCTTCGTCCAGCCGGCATTGCTCGTCAATGGCCTGGCCTTCCAGCGCCTGGTTGGTGCTGCGCTGTCGGGTCTGAGCCCGTTCGCGCGCCTCGATCACGCGTTGCCGTATCGCCGCGCTCGCTTCCCCGGCCGGTGCGTTGACCAGCTCGTTGGCCGCAAGCGCGCCCACCTCGACATGCAGGTCGATCCGGTCCAGCAGCGGGCCGCTGAGCTTGCCCTGGTAGCGCGACACCTGGTCGGGCGAGCAGCGGCAGGCGCGCAAGCCAGAGCCCAGGTAGCCGCAAGGGCAGGGGTTCATCGCAGCAACCAGCTGGAAGCGGGCCGGAAACTCGGCCCGCTGCGCCGCGCGTGAAATCGTGATGCGGCCCGACTCCAGCGGCTCGCGCAAGGCCTCCAGAGCGGCCCTGGGGAACTCGGGCAGCTCATCAAGAAACAGCACGCCGCGGTGCGCCAGCGATATCTCGCCCGGCCGCGGTGGAGAGCCGCCACCGACCAGCGCGACGGCGCTTGCGGTGTGGTGCGGCGAGCAGGTCGGCCGGATGGCCCATTGGTCGATCGAAAACCGCCCGCCCAAGGAAGCTACAGCGGCGCTTTCAAGCGCCTCGTCGGTGGTCATGGGCGGCAGCAAGCCGGCAAAGCGCTGCGCCAGCATCGACTTGCCGGAGCCAGGAGCGCCCATCATCAGGACGCTATGGCCACCCGCAGCAGCAATTTCGAGCGCGCGGCGCGCGCCGGCCTGGCCCTTCACATCGGCCATGTCGGCATAGGCGCCAGGCAGCGCCGGCCGCACCGCCTCCACCCGGCGCCAGCCGTCGGCGGGCTCCGGCGGCACATCGCCGGGCAGAAATTGGCGCACTACATCCAGCAGGTGCTGCGCCTGGTAAATGGTTGCGCCGGGCACCAGCCCCGCCTCCTGGGCGCTGGTTTCCGGAAGCACCAGGCGCGGGATGTGGTCTGCGTCCGCGCTGGCCAGCGCAAGACTCATGGCCAGCGCGCCGCGAACCGGCCGCAAGTCCCCACCCAAAGACAATTCACCGGCGAATTCGTAGCCTTCCAACTTTTTCGCGTCAATCTGCCCGCTGGCCGCCAGGATACCCAGCGCAATCGGCAGGTCGAAGCGGCCGGAATCCTTGGGCAGGTCTGCTGGCGCCAGATTAACTGTGATTCTCTTGTTGCCCGGAAACTCAAGCCCGGCGTTCTGGATGGCCGAACGCACCCGCTCGCGCGCTTCCTTGACCTCGGTTTCCGCCAGTCCGACCAGGGTGAAGCTGGGCAGGCCATTGGCCAGATGCACCTCTACGCACACCGGCCGGGCTTCCAGGCCCAATAAGGCGCGGCTGTGCACTAAAGCAAGACTCATTCGACCACTCCCTGGCGATTTGCACCAAATACGTGCGTTTTCATCGTTTGCTGAACTCTGATGCACCCGCGCATGAGATCAGTGCGCCACATCCCTAACGTCCGGATACACCTGAAGGCCTGATTTGGCACGGTACGTGCTAACACAAGCTCGTCAAGTTAACAAAGCCTGCGGCTCCTGGATGAGCCGGCGCCGGTCACATCATCGCCGAACAGCTCTGCTGGCGGGGTGTTGGCAAACCCTGTAATGCGGCGAGCAGCGCCTGGTAACGCTGCCCACTATTTCATCTGGAGGAAACCTGAACATGAAACTCGTCACGGCCATTATCAAACCGTTCAAGCTCGATGAGGTGCGGGAAGCCCTGTCCGGCATCGGTGTGCAAGGCATCACCGTTACCGAGGTCAAGGGCTTCGGCCGCCAGAAAGGGCATACCGAGCTGTACCGCGGCGCCGAGTACGTGGTCGACTTTTTGCCCAAGGTCAAGATCGAGGCCGCTGTGTCCGACGACCTGGTAGAGCGTGTCATTGAGGCCGTGGAAAGCGCAGCCCGTACCGGCAAGATCGGCGACGGCAAGGTGTTTGTCTACAACCTCGAGCAGGTTGTGCGCATTCGCACAGGCGAAACCGGCAAGGAAGCGCTGTAAAGCGTGCGCACCACAAGCCATCAAAAAGAGAACACAGACATGAAAAAACTATTTGCCTCCCTGGTCCTTGGGCTGAGTTTGCTGGGCGCTGGTACGGCCGTGCTGGCGCAGGCCTCTGCTGCTGCGCCCGCTGCTTCGGCGCCCGCAGACGCTGCAGCGACTCCGGCGGCGGCTGCTGCTCCCGCAGCCGCGCCAGCGCCTGCTGCCGCAGCACCTGCTGCAC
The DNA here is from genome assembly GCA_028291985.1 of Polaromonas sp. GTDB lineage: Bacteria > Pseudomonadota > Gammaproteobacteria > Burkholderiales > Burkholderiaceae_C > Polaromonas. Next base: position 24,840 of record JAQGNE010000043.1, read on the forward strand.
CCGTGCCCAACAAGGGCGACACCGCCTGGATGATGCTGTCCACCATCTTGGTGATCCTGATGACGGTTCCCGGCCTGGCGCTGTTCTACGGCGGCCTGGTGCGCAGCAAGAACATGCTGTCGGTGCTGATGCAGGTCCTGGTCACCTTCTCGATGATCGTCGTGCTCTGGTTCATCTACGGCTACAGCCTGGCGTTCACCGAAGGCAATGCCTTCTTCGGCGGGTTCGACCGTTTGTTCATGAAGGGCATCTGGGACAACGCTGCCGGTACCTTTGCCAACGCGGCCACCTTCAGCAAAGGCGTGGTCATTCCCGAGATCGTGTTCGCCGCCTTCCAGGCCACTTTTGCCGGTATCACCTGCTCGCTGATCGTCGGCGCGTTTGCCGAGCGGATCAAGTTCTCCGCTGTGCTGCTCTTCATGGTCATCTGGTTCACCTTCAGCTATGCACCAATGGCCCACATGGTCTGGTTCTGGATGGGCCCTGACGCCTACACCGGCAAGGAAGTCATTGATGCGATGAACGGCAAGGCCGGCTATATCTGGCAGACCGGCGCGCTGGACTTTGCGGGCGGCACTGTGGTGCACATCAATGCAGCGGTGGCTGGTCTGGTGGGCGCGTACGTCATCGGCAAGCGCATCGGCTACGGCCGGGAATCGATGGCACCGCACAGCCTGACGCTGACGATGGTCGGTGCTGCGCTGCTGTGGGTGGGCTGGTTCGGCTTCAATGCCGGTTCTGCACTGGAGGCAAACGGCTTCGCCGCGCTGGCTTTCGTCAACACGCTGGGTGCCACTGCGGCTGCGGTGCTGGCGTGGTGTGTGGGCGAGGCGCTGATGCGCGGCAAGGCATCGATGCTGGGCGCGGCTTCCGGTGCGGTTGCAGGCCTGGTGGCCATCACGCCAGCGGCCGGCAACGTCGGTATCGGCGGCGGGCTGGTCATCGGCGCGGTTGCCGGCTTTGCCTGCCTGTGGGGTGTGAACGGTCTGAAGAAAATGCTGGGCGCCGATGATTCGCTCGACGTGTTCGGCGTGCATGGTATCGGCGGCATCGTCGGCGCGCTGCTGACCGGCATTTTCAATTCGCCCAACCTTGGTGGCCCGAGCGCCGTGGCTGACTGGAGCACGGTGACCATGGTGGCTGCCGCTGACTATTCCATCGCATCACAGGTCTGGATCCAGGCCAAGGCCGTGCTGATCACCGTGGTGTGGTCGGGCGTGGTCTCGTTCATCGCCTACAAGATTGTTGACCTGACCATCGGTCTGCGCGTCAGCGAAGAAGATGAGCGCGAAGGCCTTGACATCACCTCGCACGGTGAAACCGCGTACCACAGCTAACAGCAGCTGCCGTTGGGCCGCTGCATGAATAGCCGGGCTTCCTGAACGTCTCGGGAGGTCCGGCTGGTTTGAGAGAGTCTCCTTTGGATGTTCGGCCCATCTGCGTCAAGCGGGTGGGCCTTTTTTTGTTCAAGGCCAGGGCTTTGGCCTGCAAGCAGGCGGGCCGGTTGCGCTCCCGACCTGCACCAGACGTTTCTAGAATGAAGCCATGAACTGGCAGACCGTTACCCCACAGCCCGACGAACTTGGCGAATCTCCTTTTTGGCACCCCGATGAGCAGATGCTCTACTGGGTAGACATTCCCGGCAAGCAAATCAGGCGCCTGAATATTTTCATCGGCACGGTGCAAAGCTGGGCCATGCCTTCCGAGCCGGGTTGCATCGCGCCCGCGCGCGCCACAGGCCCTCGCGCGGACAGCACCGGCCTCGTGATCGCCTTGCGGGACGGCATTTACCGAGCGCGTGAATGGGGCGGTGCGCTGCAGTGCCTCGCGCCCGCCACCCATGACACCGCCACCACGCGCTTCAACGATGGCAAGGCAGACCCGGCCGGGCGCTTCTGGGCGGGCAGCATGTATGAACCGCGTACTGCCCCACTGGCCGAGCTGTATTCGCTGGACGCGCGCAGCGGCAAGGTGCCCACGCTAGCGCGCATGGCGGGCGACGCCACCATTGCCAACGGCCTGGGCTGGTCGCCCGACAACAGGCAGGTGTACTGGGCCGATACCGGCACCCACACGATCCGTGTGTGGGACTGGAACATGCAGACCAACGCCATGAGCGGTGGCCGCGTCTTCAGGCAATGGCCGGGCAAGCCCGACGGCTGGAAGCCTGGCGATGCCGGCTACGGCGGCCGGCCGGACGGCTGCGCGGTAGATATCCAGGGCAACTACTGGGTTGCCATGTTCGAGGGTGCGCGTGTGCTGCAGCTGTCGCCCGCCGGCGATGTGCTGGCCGATATTGCGGTGCCCGCCCGCTGCCCGACCATGCCGTGCTTTGGCGGTGACGACCTCAAGACGCTCTACCTCACCACGGCGCGCCATGGCCGGCCGCATGGCGAGCTCGCGCAGTACCCGGACTCCGGCTGCGTCTTCAGCATGCGGGTTGACGTGCCCGGCCTGCCGGTCAATTACTTCAGGGACTGAGCGTCCGGGCGTTAGAAATCTGCACGGCTGGCGTTCAAAAATATCAAAACCCCCGAAGTCGTAGCCGCGTAACATCGCGCCATGATTCGAGATTCCGACCCCCTTGCCCACTTGATAAACCAGGTGCGCACCGCTGCCGGCACGGGCCAGCCACTGCGTATTCGCGGTGGCGGTACCAAGGATTTTTACGGCCAAGCGCTGCAGGGCGATCTGCTCGACACCACATGGCTGCGCGGTGTGGTCAGCTACGAACCGAGCGAGCTGGTGATCACCATGCTGGCCGGAACGCCGCTGGTGGAGGTCGAGGCCCTGCTGGCCGAGCATGGGCAATGCCTGCCGTTTGATCCACCGCACTTTGGCACCGGCGCCGCCACCGTGGGCGGGGCAGTGGCCAGCGGCCTGGCGGGGCCGGCGCGGGCCAGCGTTGGCGGCGTGCGCGACTTCATGCTGGGTGTGCGCCTGGTCAATGGCAAGTCGGAGCACCTGACCTTTGGCGGCCAGGTCATGAAAAATGTGGCGGGCTACGACGTGTCGCGGCTGATGGCCGGGGCGCTGGGCACGCTGGGTCTTTTGACAGAAATCAGCCTCAAGGTACTGCCCGTGGCGCCTGCAGAAGCTACGCTGCGTTTTGAATGCAGCCAGGCCCAGGCGCTGCAATGGCTCAATGCCTGGGGCGGCCAGCCCTTGCCGCTCAACGCCAGTTGCTGGGTCAACGATGCGGGTGTCGGAACGCTTTACCTGCGGCTGCGCGGCGCGGTCGCCGCGGTAGATGGGGCCTGCAAAACGCTGGGCGGTGAGAAAAAAGACAATGCCGAGGCAGCCGCCGACTGGCAGGCCTGCCGCAACCAGACCCTGCCATGGTTTGCAGAGCGCGCGCCCGGCCTGGACTTGTGGCGGCTGTCTGTGCCGCAAACGGCGCCGGTCCTCGATCTGCCGGATGAGCCGCTGATCGAGTGGCATGGCGGCCAGCGATGGGTCAGGGCCGCGGCCGAGCATGCGGCCAGCCTGCGCGCGCAAGCTGTTGCAGCAGGTGGTCATGCTACATTATTTATAGCTGATAGTCCGGGCAACAAAAGGGCTGCAGCCTGTTTCGATGCCCTAAAGCCGCCTTTGGACGCGATTCACCGCCAGCTCAAGCATGAGTTTGATCCGGCGGGCATCTTCAACCGCGGCCGCATGTCGCCCAGCTGGTAGCAGAGCATCAGGCCAGAACCATGCGCCGCTTGCGTCATATCACCGGTCAGCACCGCACGCCATTTACCAACCGCATGCTGGGGGGTGTGCTGGCATTTACAGCCGGCGCCGTCAATGCGGGCGGTTTTCTGCTGATCGGCCTGTACACCTCGCACATGACCGGATTTGCCTCCATGCTGGCTGACAACCTGGTGCTTGGCAACGCACGCTTGGTGCTCGGCGCACTCGGTGCGCTGCTGGCGTTCGTTGCGGGCGCGGCCTTCACGGCGGTGCTGGTGAACTGGTCGCGGCACCACTGGTTGCGCAGTGAATACGCCTTGCCACTGCTGGTTGAAGCCGTGCTGCTGATGGTTTTCGGGCTGATGGGCGCGACGATGACACGCCAGACGCCGTTTGCCGTGCCCCTGGCTCTGTTGGTACTGGCCTTCACCATGGGGTTGCAAAATGCACTGGTCAGCAAGGTGTCGTCGTCCCAGATTCGCACCACTCACATGACCGGCGTGATCACCGACCTCGGTATTGAGCTGGGCAAGCTGCTCTACTGGAACCGCAGCGCGAGCCCGCCTGAATCGCACGTGCGCGCCAACCGTGCCAAGCTCAATTTGCTGGTGACCTTGCTGGGCCTTTTCGTCACGGGTGGTCTGGCCGGCGCGTTGGCGTTCAAGTATGTGGGTTTCGTCGGGGTCGTTCCGCTGGCGCTGGTGCTGATGGCGCTGGCCCTGCCGCCTCTTTTTGCCGACCGGCGGCGTGTACTGCGCATGCGGGCCGAGGCTCACTTGCCGATATGAAAGTCTGTAGACGTCATGCAAACCAATCTCGCACCTGAATTTAAAAACACCGCTGAAGGCCAGGAGGCCGAAGCTATCCTGCGCAAGTGCGTGCACTGCGGCTTTTGCACCGCCACATGCCCCACTTACCAGCTGCTCGGCGATGAACTTGACGGCCCGCGCGGCCGTATCTACCTGATCAAGCAGGTGCTGGAAGGCGAAATGCCTACCCGCAAGACGCAGCTGCACCTGGACCGGTGCCTGACCTGCCGCAACTGCGAAACCACCTGCCCGAGCGGCGTGCAGTACGGCCATCTGGTCGACATCGGGCGCAAGCTGGTGGATGAGCGAGTGCCGCGCCCGATGGGCGAAAAAGCCGTTCGCTGGGCCTTGAAGGAAGGCCTGCCATCGCCGCTGTTTGCGCCCGCCATGAAGGCCGGGCAAGCAGTGCGCGGTCTGCTGCCGCATGCGGTGAAAAACAAGGTGCCGGCACGCCAGCCACAAGGCCAGCTACCCACTCGCAGCCATGCGCGCAAGGTGCTGATGCTGGAGGGGTGCGTGCAACCTTCCATGATGCCGAACATCAACTCGGCCACCGCACGCGTGCTGGACGCCGCAGGCATCGAAACCGTTGTGGCCGCCAAGGCCGGCTGCTGCGGCGCTGTCAAATTCCACCTGAACGACCATGACGGCGGCAAGGCAGAAATGCGCCGCAACATCGACGCCTGGTGGCCCTACCTGGATGGCTTCAATGGCGCGGCCGTCGAGGCCATCGTGATGAATGCCTCGGGCTGCGGCGTCACCGTCAAGGACTATGGCCATATTTTCAGGGATGAGCCCGCCTATGCCGACAAGGCAGCGCGCATCAGCGCGCTGACGCGTGATCTGAGCGAGCTGCTGCCAGACCTGGTCGAGCGCTTGCGCAGCAAGGTGTCTGCCAACGCAGGGCAGATCGTCTTCCATCCGCCGTGCACCTTGCAGCACGGGCAGCAGTTGCGCGGTGGTGTCGAAAAGCATATGGGTGAACTGGGGTTCAAGGTCAAACTGGCCAGCTGCGAGGCGCATCTGTGCTGCGGCTCGGCGGGAACCTACTCGGTATTGCAGCCCGACATTGCGTACAGCCTGCGTGATCGCAAGCTGACCAACCTGCTTGACGCCAAGCCTGACACGATTGCATCAGCGAACATCGGCTGCATCTCCCATTTGCAGAGCGGCACCGCCACGCCGGTGCGGCACTGGGTTGAGCTGCTGGATGAGGCGCTCATAAAATAATAGCAGCGGACTGCGTATGGATAAGGTCTGGCGGCCTGTTTTTACAAGATTCAGGATTTGATGGCCTGCTGAACAAGTGGCGATGCATGCGTTTAAGTGGACGATACGCTTGTGCTGACAAACGCTGTTTGTAGTGCCTATGACTGCGTCGGTCTTACGTTTTTCAACCGTCTTAACCGGGTGTGACACCGCTCGTCAACTGCTAACGCCAGTTGGCAAACCTCCTACAACTATCTCGACGGTATGCCTACCTTTTGCTCCCGTCGTCCGCATATCAATGAACGAACGGCGAACACGCTTTCACCGTAAAGCCGGTGCAGCAACCATGCTGTATCCAATCCTTCATCCAGACAAAGGAACTCATCATGGCATCAAGCAACCAAGGCAAAGGCGGCAGTTCAGGCACACAGGGCGGCTCACCCGAGCAACATGCCGAAGCAGGACGCCAGAGTCACAAAAATGACGATAGCAAGGGCGGTAGCGCCAGCGGCGGGGGTTCTGGCGGTGGCTCGTCAGGCGGTACGCGCGGCGGCACGCCCGAGCAGCATGCCGAGGCAGGGCGTCAGAGCCACAAAAACGATGACAGCAAGGGCGGTAGCGCTAGCGGCGGCGGTTCTGGCGGTAGCTCAGGTGGCACCCGCGGCGGTACGCCCGAGCAGCACGCTGAGGCAGGGCGCCAAAGCCACAAGAACGACAAGAAGTAACCTCCCCGCGCTGGCCTACCGCTAGCGCCAGGCGAAAAAAGGCAGCATTGGCGCTGCCTTTTTTGGTTGTGGTTACCGCATTTGTTTCGGCTGGTGTCGTGCGACGAGTGCGCGCTATGCGCGGACGCGGCACTGGGGCGTTGAAAGTTGTTGCCTGATACTTCGTCAGCGGCGTGGCCTGCTGCCGCGTTCTCATGCCTTTGATCCGCCCTGGCGCGGCCGGCCCTTGACGCAGGTACGCACCACTACCCTGGCTGATGCCGCAGCCATCAGCGAGCTGATCAAAGCTTGGCACATGGTTTCACGCTGCATCCGAGGGGCCTGGGGCAGCTGTGATTCTGCGAAAAATCGAGCCTGATGCGCTTGCGCGCTGCGTAACAGCGCATAACTTCTGCTACCAGTTAGGTTTTGACGCAGACGCGCCGTCCGTCGTGTTCGCGGTTAGTGACAACTGCCATCTGCAGCATTTTTTGCTGCCCATTCGTGGCGGCACCAGGGCTTGGAAGTGCGCACGGCACAGCTGTATGGCCGGTAAAACGACGGGACTTTCCGGCAACTCAAGTCCGTATTCGGTTCCGGTTTACCAACGCCTGGGTTTCCAGCCGACCGGGCCGCGGGTCGGCCATGACGGTATTGCATTCATCCCGATGCGACTTGCTCCCGGCGGGGACTGAACTGAATCCTCTGCTGCGCGCAACCCGGATGTGGAGACTAGGCTTGCAGCTTGAGCGCCGCAGTGCAAGGCTGAAACGGCCTGCGCGGCGGCGGCCTGAAAGCGGTGCGCAACAGCGTCACGGCGCCATCATCGGCAGGCAGCGCCTGACGCAGGCGGGTTTCCGCAAGGATGAGGTGGTTGTCGAGCAGTTCCTGTACCGCATCCCGGCCCAGCAGGGCGACCATGGTTGACTTGCCCGCATCCTTGTTGCGGTCCTTGGTGATGGTGATCTGGGCGTCGGCGCCGTCTTCCAGGTCGTCGCGCAGCTGAAACGCATGTCCCAGGTCCACGGCAGCCGCGCGCAGGCAGCTGCGCGTGCTGTCCTCGGCGCCGGCAGCGATGGCCACCATGTCAAAGGCAGCCGCGAAAAGCGATCCGGTTTTTTGCTGGTTTGCACTGGCAATCTCGCCGGCGGGCCGTTCCAGTGCACCTTCACGCAGGTCCCGGTACTGGCCGCGTACCAGCCCGTTGGCACCCACTGCCTCGCAAAGCACCGACACCAGCTGCGCGCGCTGCGTGCCGCTTAGCGCTGGTACACCGGCGACGATACAGCAGGCGTGGCTGAGTAGCGCGACGGCGCCCAGCATGGCCACGTCTTCGCCGTAGCGGGCATGCACGGCCAGGCGCCCACGGCGCAGGCGGGCGTTGTCCATGCAGGGCATGTCGTCCAGAAAAAGCGATGCGGCATGCACCATTTCAACCGCGCATGAGAGGTCCAGCAGCGCTTTCGACTCATGGCCCAGGCCGCGGCCCACCAGCAGCATCAGCAGCGGCCTGATGCGCTTGCCGGGCGCCAACACGCCATGGTGCATGGCGGCAGCGATCTGGTCATGCTCGTCTGCCGGCGGTGGCAGCAACTCGGCCAGCCGGGTATCGATGCGATCACGCAGGTCGTCCAGCGTCGGTGCCAGACGGTCAGGCAGGGAGCTGGTCGAAAGATATGCCGAAAGGGACATGGTGATGCGGCGAATGACGCATAAAGACGATTGCGCGTTTATAAGGCTGGGCAGGATAAAAAGTTACTCAGCAGTTTCGAAAGCGCAAATGTCCTACGCATGTGAAGCCGGCTTTGCATGAAACATGGATGTCGTGTGAAACGCGCGCGCGCCGCGCCGCTGGTCCGCGCCTCCAACTTTTAACCATGCTTCATTTCGCCGTTATCGCGCCACCGTTTGTCAGTCATGTCAGGGCCCTGGAAGCGCTCGCGGGCAATCTCATCGCGCGTGGGCATCGCGTCAGCTGGGTGCACCAGGCGGACGTGCGTGCACTGCTCACCGACAAGCGGATCGGCTTCTACGCCGTGGGTGGCCGCACCTACCCCGCTGGCAGCCTGAAAACCCTGGTGGAACGCGCTGCACAGCCCGGCGGGCTGTTCGGCCTGCGCCGTGTCATCCAGGATGTGGCCGCCATGACAGACATGCTGTGCCGTGAAGGGCCAGGCGCCTTGCGAGCGCTTCGTGCTGATGCCGTCATTGCCGACCAGATGGAAGCGGCCGGCGGCCTGCTGGCCGAGGCGCTGGGGCTGCCCTATGTGTCGGTTGCCTGCGCGCTTCCGGTCAACCGGGAGCAGGGCCTGCCCTTGCCAGTGATGCCATGGGCGTACCCCGTGGACGAGCGCGGCAAGAAAATCAGTGCGACCAGCGAGCGCGTGTACGACTGGCTGATGCGCCCGCATGGCCAGGTCATTGCCGAGCATGCCCGTGGGTTCAAGCTTGCACCGCGCCGGTCGCTTGCCGACTGCCTGTCGCCCTGGGCGCAGATCAGCCAGACCACCGCATCGTTTGATTTTCCACGCCAGCAGCTGCCGCCGCACTTTCACCACACCGGCCCGCTCCGACCCCCGCTGAAGGATGAGCCGGCGCTTGAACTGCCCGACGACGACGGCCGGCCGTTTGTGTTTGCCTCGCTGGGCACGCTGCAGGGCGGGCGGCTGGGCCTTTTCATGCGCATCGCCAGGGCCTGCAAAGCGCTGGATGTGCAGCTGCTGCTGGCGCACTGCAACCGGCTGGGTGCTGCCGAGGCCGCCGCACTCAAGAAAGCCGGTGCCACCTGGGTGTGCGGCTTCGCGCCGCAGCGTGCCGCGCTGGCCCAGGCCAATGCGGCTGTCACCCATGCCGGCCTGAACACCGTGCTGGATGCATTTGATGCGGCCACGCCCCTTCTGGCGCTACCGATCGCCTTTGACCAGCCCGGCGTGGCGGCGCGCGTTGTGCATGCCGGCGCCGGATTGCGGCTGTTGCCGGCGCTGGCCAGCACCGCTGCCATTACCCGCGCCTTGCGCCGTGTGCTGCATGAGCCCGCGTTTGCAGAACGCTCCCATGCGCTGGGCGAGGACGTGCGCCAGTCGGGCGGTGTCGAGATGGCGGCAGACATTGTCGAGGCAGCTGCGCTGCTTCGCCAGCCGGTTCTGACAGGCCAGCTCCTGGCCGAAGCCGCCGCCGCAGCATTCACGGAAAACCACCTGCATGTCGAATAGCTCGCCTGCCAGCGGCGACGCTGATCTGATCCTGGTGGGCGGCGGGCTTGCCAACGGCCTGCTGGCCTGGCGGCTGCGCATGCAGCGTCCCGGGTTGCGCGTGCTGCTGCTGGAGGCCGGCAATTCGCTGGGCGGCAACCATACCTGGTCTTTTCATGACGGCGACCTCAACCCGGCCGAGCAGGCCTGGATGGCGCCTCTGGTCACCCACCGCTGGACGCATCACGAGGTGGTGTTTCCACAGCGGCAGCGCCTGATGGAGGCAGGCTATGCCAGCATCACGTCGCAACGTTTTGATGCGATGCTGCGCACGGACCTGGGATCACGCATCAGACTGAAAACGCCAGTAGCGCAGGTCCGGCCTCGCGCGGTTGTGCTGGCCGATGGCCAGACGCTGACGGCTGCCGCGGTGATCGACGGGCGCGGTGTGCAGAACAGCCCGCATCTGGCCCTGGGCTATCAGAAATTTTTGGGGCAAGAGCTGCGCCTGGCCGCACCGCATGATCTGCGCGGGCCGGTGTTGATGGACGCGTCGGTTGTGCAGCATGACGGCTACCGCTTTGTCTATGTCCTGCCTTTGAGTGCCGACACGGTGCTGGTCGAGGATACCTTTTATGCCGATGGCAGCACGGTTGATCCGAACCGGTTGCGCAGCAACATTGCGGCTTATGTGCAGGCGCGGGGCTGGACGGTTGCTGCCCTGCTGCGCGAAGAGCGCGGCGCGCTGCCGATCACGCTCGACGGCGATATCGACGCCTTCTGGACTGACGTCAATGGTGTTGCACGGTCCGGGCTGGCGGCCGGCCTTTTCCATCCCACCACCGGGTATTCGCTGCCCGATGCGGTGCGGCTGGCAGACCGCGTTGCAGCGCTGCCTGATGTGTCCGCAGTGCCGCTTTTCAATGCCATCAGCGCCCATGCCAGGCGGCAATGGCGCGCGCAGGGTTTCTTTCGGCTGCTCAACCGCATGCTGTTTCAGGCAGCAGCGCCGGACCAGCGCTGGCGCGTCATGCAGCGTTTTTATGGCTTGCCGGCGCCGCTCATCCACCGTTTTTATGCGGGCCGGCCCAGCCTGCTGGACAAGGTGCGCATTCTCAGCGGCAAGCCACCGGTGCCACTGGCGGCTGCCGCGCGTGCCGCGCTTTCCAAACCCGCCCACAGCCTGGTGCCGGAGAGTTTTCAATGAGTTCGCCCTTTGCATCGGCCGCGTCGCCAGCGCTGACCGCAGGCCAGATTTCATATGGTGCGGTCGCGCCGGGCAACACGGCAGCCGTGATTGGCGCCGGCTTTGGCGGCATCGCCCTGGCGATACGCCTGCAGGCCGCGGGCGTGCAAACCACGCTTTTCGAGGCACGCGACAAGCCCGGCGGCAGGGCCTATGTGTACCAGGACCAGGGCTTCACCTTTGACGCCGGCCCCACCGTCATCACCGATCCGAGCGCGCTGGAAGAGCTCTTTGCCCTGAGCGGACGCAAACTGTCCGACTATGTCGACCTGCTGCCGGTTGCGCCTTTTTACCGCCTCTGCTGGGAGGACGGCTTGCACTTCGATTACGCCAACGACCAGGGGGCGATGGACCGGCAGATCCATGCGCTGAACCCTGCCGATGTGGCGGGCTACCAGCGCTTTCTGGCGTACTCGAAAGCGGTGTTTGAAGAGGGCTATATCAAGCTCGGAACGGTGCCGTTTCTGAGCTTTCGCAGCATGGTGCAGGCCGGACCGCAACTGGCCAAGCTGCAGGCCTGGCGCAGCGTGTATTCCATGGTGGCCCGGTTCATCGAAAACGAGCATTTGCGCCAGGCGTTTTCGTTTCACTCGCTGCTGGTGGGCGGCAACCCGTTTGCCACCTCATCGATCTACGCGCTGATTCATGCGCTGGAGCGCAAGTGGGGTGTGTGGTTTCCGCGCGGCGGCACGGGCGCGCTGGTGCGCGGCATGCTGCGGATGTTTGAAGACATGGGCGGCACGCTGCGGCTGACCGCACCGGTGGACCGCATTGAAGTCGAGCAAGGACGCGCCGTTGCCGTGCGGGTGCATGGCGAAAGCCTGCCCTTCGGACAGGTCGCCTCCAACGCCGATGTGGTTCACACCTATGAGCGCCTGCTCGGCCATGTGCCGCGGGGCGCGGCAGAAGCTCAAAGGCTCAAGTCCAAGCGGTTCAGCATGTCGCTCTTTGTGGTGCATTTCGGCCTCAGGCGCCAGCAGCCGCAACTGCAGCACCACACCGTGTGCTTCGGCCCGCGCTACCGCGAACTGATCGACGACATCTTCAATGGCGACGCGCTGGCCGATGATTTTTCGCTCTACCTGCATGCGCCCTGCGCCACCGACCCCAGCCTGGCGCCGCCCGGCTGCTCCAGCCACTATGTGCTGGCACCGGTACCGCACCTGGGGCAGGCGCCGCTGGACTGGTCGGTGGAAGGCCCGCGCCTGAGGGACCGCATCCTGGATTACCTGCAGGCGCGCTACATACCCGGCCTGCGCGATGACCTGGTGACCTGCCGCATCTTCACGCCCTCCGACTTCAAGGGGGAGCTGGCGGCGCACCATGGCTCGGCTTTTTCGCTGGAACCGGTGTTGACGCAAAGCGCCTGGTTTCGGCCGCACAACCGCGACGATGTCATTCCCAATCTGTACATCGTCGGGGCGGGCACGCACCCTGGTGCCGGCGTGCCGGGCGTGGTGGGATCGGCCAAGGCCACCGCCGGCCTGATGCTGGGGGACCTGTCATGACCGATGCCGCAGTGCTGGAGCAGGCCACGCAGTCCATCAGGGTGGGCTCCAAAAGTTTTGCGGCCGCCGCGCGGCTTTTCAAACCGGCCACGCGTGAAAGCGCCGTCATGCTCTACGCCTGGTGCCGCCACTGCGACGACGTGGTCGATGGCCAGCAGCTCGGCCATAACCAGGCACAGGGCGACCGCAGCGACGGCCTGGTGCGCCTGGCCGAGCTTGAGTACGCCACGCGCCGCGCCTGCGCTGGCGAGCCCTGCGCCAACCCGGTGTTTAGCGGACTTGCCGAGGTGGTCTGCCGCCACGGCATACCGCAGTTCTACCCGCTGGAGCACCTGGCCGGTTTCCGCATGGACGTGGAAAACCAGCGCTACCTGAGCCTGGATGACACGCTGCAGTATTGTTGGCGCGTTGCCGGTGTGGTGGGCGTGATGATGGCCATGGTGATGGGCACCCGCAACCCCGACACGCTGGACCGCGCCTGCGATCTGGGCATGGCTTTTCAGCTGACCAATATCGCGCGCGATGTGGTCGAGGACGCTGTGATCGGGCGGGTTTATCTGCCAGCCGAATGGCTGAAAAAGGAAGGCATCCTGACGCCTGGCGAGTTGCTGGACCCGCAGCACCGCGAGGCACTGGGCCGCGTGGCCGCCCAGCTGGTGGATGCGGCCGACCCGTATTACCGCTCGGCGGTGGCGGGCATCGGCGAGCTGCCGCTGCGCTCGGCCTGGTCCATCGCTACCGCGCGCGGCGTGTACCGCGAGATCGGCCGCAAGGTCAAGGCGCATGGCGCGCATGCCTGGGACACCCGCATATCCACCTCGCGCCTGGACAAGCTGTGGTTTGTGGCGCGCGGTGCTGCGGTTGCCGTGGCCGCGCACGGCATCACGCCGCCGCCGCGCCCGGACCAGCTGTGGCGGCGACCGGCCTGAATCGAGGGTCTTGAGCCCCCTGATCAGCTAAAGCCAACGCTTAAGCGCTATTAGTTTAATAGCTGTCAGCCTTTGTATTACTTGGGCAGTGGCTATTATTTGCTTGAATTTTTGCCAGGCGCTGCCGGAATGCCTGGAGCATACGCGGCGCTGAGCCGACGCAACCGGCCATCCGATATCAGCGCTAGTGACGGGCGTCTGCAGCCTGCTTTTTTTGCAGCTGCATTTGCTGCTTGAGCGATGCGGCAGAGGGTGCCCACAAAAAGCCGAACGAAACACAACCTGCCGGCCCCTGGGCTGCATGGTGCAGTCGGTGGGCCTGGTACAGCCGCTTCAGATAGCCGCTGCGCGGCACCCAGCGCAAGGGCCAGCGCTTGTGCACCAGCCCGTCATGCGCCACAAAGTAAAGCAAGCCGTAGGCGGTCATGCCGGCGCCTATCCATTGCAAAAATTCCAGCCCTGCGGCGCCGCCATTTCCTATCGCAATCAGAGCAATCGCAACGCCAGCAAATACCAGTGCGTACAAATCATTGCGCTCCAGCCGCCCCTGCCTGCCGCTGGCCGGTGCGTGGTGCGACGCGTGCCAGCCCCAACCCCAGCCGTGCATCACATATTTATGCGCCCACCAGGCAAAGAGCTCCATGCCGGCAACGGTGGCCAGCATGATCAATGCATTGAACATAAACAGGGGCATAGGGGAGACCGTCATTGTGCGGCAGCTTCTACAACCCGCCTGCCGGGTCAGTCTTAACCAGGCTTGGTCGGCTCAGGTACGTGACAGCATCATCCTGCGGATACGGGTAATCAGCGTAGTCAGGTCGAACGGCTTGGTCAGCACGGCCATGCCGCCTTCAAGCTGCCCCTCGCGAATGGCCGCGTTTTCAGCGTAGCCGGTCACAAAAAGCACCTTCAGCGACGGCCGCTTGACCCGCGCTGCGTCTGCAATCTGGCGTCCGTTCAGGCCGCCCGGAAGGCCCACGTCCGACACCAGAAGGTCGATGGGAACGCCGCTTTCAAAGATGCGCAGGGCCGCCGGGCCGTTTTCGGCCACCAGCGTTTGAAAGCCCGATTCCTGCAGCGCTTCCGCCATCAGCACGCGTATGGTTTCCTCATCCTCGACGATCAGGATGGTCTCGCCGTTGCCGTCTCCGCTGGCCGGGTTTTGCGCATCTTCGGGCAGCTCGGCAGGCGCGGGCGGGCCAAAGTAACGCGGAAAAAACATCTCGATGGTGGTTCCCTTGCCCACAGTGGAAAACACCCGCACATGGCCGCCCGACTGCCGCGCAAACCCGTACACCATCGACAGGCCCAGGCCGGTGCCCTGGCCGACCGGCTTGGTGGTGAAGAAGGGATCAAATGCTCTAGCAATCACTTCGGACGGCATGCCGCTGCCGGCATCCTTGACGGCCAGCGACACGTAGTCGCCCGGCGCGATGCCAAACTGCCCGGCCAGCTGGGTATCCAGCTTCATGTTGGCGCTTTGCACGGTGATGCAGCCGCCGGTTCCGGGCATGGAATCACGGGCATTGATGCAGAGGTTGAGCAGCGAGTTTTCAAGCTGCGCACCGTCGATTTTTGTCAGCCACAGCCCGGTCTGGCTTTGCACATCGATATCGATATTCGGGCCGACGGTGCGCTCTATCATGCCGACCAGGCCAGCCGTCAGCTGGTTGATGTCCACCGGTATCGGCTCCAGCGTCTGGCGCCGCGCAAAGGCCAGCAGCCGCTGGGTCAGGGCTGCGGCCCGCCGGGTCGACTCCTGCGCCATCGCCAGGTAGCGTTCAAGGTCATCGGTGCGGTTGGCCTGAAGCCTGCGCTGCAGCATTTGCAGGCTGGTGCTCATGCCCGCCAGCAGGTTGTTGAAGTCATGGGCAATCCCGCCGGTCAGGTGGCCCACTGCCTCCATTTTCTGGGCCTGGCGCAGTGCGTCCTCGGCCACCATCAGCTCACGCGTGCGCTTTTGTACCGTGGTTTCCAGGCTTTCATTGATATGGCGCAGGCGCTGCTCGCTTTCGCGAAGCAGGGCGGCTGCGTGGATGCGCTCGGTCACGTCCCGTACCACCGCCAGCGAGCCCAGCACATGGCCGCGCCCGTCATGCAAAACAGAATTCACCGTCTCGACATAGATCGAGCCACCGCGGCTCAGCACATGCTTGGACAAGCGCGCAACCCGTGGCTGCTCGGTGTCGCCCCAGCCCGATTCCATTTCCTGGACCTCAGGCGCCAGATGCTCGGTGAACAGGTATTCGCGGCCCAGCCCGGTCATCTCGGAGGCCTTGACGCCGTAGCGCCGCTCGGCTGCCGCGTTGATGAAAACAATGTTGCCGTCATTGTCAAACGCAAAGACAGCGTCTTCCATCTGGTCCAGCACATCCTGCCGCAAGCGGTCGGCGGTGGCGCTGGCGCTTTGCAGGGTGTAGATGTCGCCATTGACGATCAGGGCATCGACATCGCCCATGTGAATCGCATCGAGCGTCTCCTGCATTTCTCGCAGCCGGATTCTCAGCTCGGCGTTTTCATGGCAAAGCGTGCTGGACGCGTCGTCGCCAGACGGTCTGCCCGCTGCATCGTGGGGCGCGGTTTGCGCCAGCGCGTGACGGCTCTGCATCAGCTCACCTC
Organism: Polaromonas sp.; assembly: GCA_028291985.1. Taxonomy (GTDB): domain Bacteria; phylum Pseudomonadota; class Gammaproteobacteria; order Burkholderiales; family Burkholderiaceae_C; genus Polaromonas. Next base: position 40,730 of record JAQGNE010000043.1, read on the forward strand.
ACCTGCTTTCAGGCCCAAAGCCATGCGCAGGCTTTCGGTGTTGGACATGTCGCCTATAAAGCGGCGCTGGGGCTCGGGAAACACCCGCAGCAAGGTGGGCGAGGCGATTACCTGATCGGCCCGCGCGGCCTCGACGTTGGAGGAGATGTCAAGCACTTCCAGCGTGTGGGCGCCCGGCAGGTACCTGTCGAAGAAACGGCGGGCGTTGACCACGGCACGGGAGGACACCGGTGACACGGCACTGATGTAGAGGCGATAGCGCTGCCTGGGTTTTGGCGACTGCGCGGCGCGGGCAGCGCCTGATGGGAGGGTCTGCGCCATCAGCTCATTTCAGGGGCCGCACATCGAGGCCGACCAGCACACGCTCGTCGTTGGACAGGTCGCCGATGATCTTGCGCAGGGGCTCCGGAAACTTGCGCACCAGTGTTGGCACGGCAAGGATCTGGTCGCCGGCGGCCAGCTTGGGGTTTTTCAGCAGGTCAATCACTTCGATCTGGTAACGACCCGCCAGGTGCGTCTCGCACAGCGTCTTCAGGTTGCTCAGCGCGGCGGTGGACCGGGCGGTGTTGCCCGCCACGTAAAGCCGCAGTTGCCATTCCAGGTGCGCGGCTGAGGCGGCGGCTTTAGCTGCGGGCGACCGGCTCATTTCTGGCCTTTGCGCGGATTGGCGGCCGGGGTCTCGCGACCCTGTGCAATGGCGCGGCTGCGTCGGCTCACGCCGTCGGCCTCGAATTGTTCCCGTGCAATGGCGAACTCGATCTCGCCGGCGCGCTCTTCGGCTTCCCGCGTGAGCGCTGCAATTTGCGCATCCAGCGTCTTGCGCCGGTTGGCCAGGTCGCGCAGGCGCCTGGCATGGTCGCGTCCGCGAAGGTCGGTGGCGGCAGATATCTGCGCCTCATGGGCAATACGTGCGGTTCCGGTCAGTACCTGATCGCCATGCAAGTAAACGTCCACAAGCCCGACCCCACGGTCGGACATGACAAATTCGCGAACCTGGTTCGAGTGCGGCATCCCGCGCGACTTGAGCACCTGCAGCGTTCGCGTGCGCTCGCCGTTGGCCACCAGGTTGGACAGCAGCATCCAGGTGTCCATCAGTGACGACACCCCCACTTCGGATGTCACCAGTGTGCCTACGGCGCCATCGGTGGTCAGGCTGGTGAAGAGCGCCGTGCAGTTTTCGTTTTTGAGAAAATCGATCAGGCGCATCAGGGTGAGCTTGAGGCCCGGATCTTCCACGTTGGAGGTCAGGTTGCTGATGGGATCGACAGCCACCACCGCCGGCTGGAATGCCTTGACCATTTCATACATGTGCACCAGGTGCTGCTCCAGCCCGTGCAGGGTGGGCCGCGTGGACTCTATCCTGAGCAGGCCTTTTTTCGTCCAGCGCTCCAGGTTGAGGCCGATGGACTGCATGTTGCGCAGCAGCTGGCTTTCAGACTCTTCATAGGCGAACAGGATGGCGCGTTCGCCGCGCTCGCAGGCCGCGTTTACAAAGCTGGCCGCAACACTGCTCTTGCCGGTGCCTGGCGCGCCGGAAACCAGTACGCTGCTGCCCTCGAATACCCCGCTGCCACCCAGCATCGCGTCCAGGCCGGGAATGCCCGACAGCACGCGCCGGTGCGAGGCCTGGTGCGCCAGCGTGAGCGAGGTGACCGGCAGCACCGTGATGCCCTGGCTGCCGATGAGAAAGGGGTATTCGTTGGTGCCGTGAGCAGATCCGCGGTACTTCACAACGCGAAGGCGGCGTGTGGACACCTGATCCACGATCCGGTGGTCCAGCAGGATCACGCAGTCGGCCACATATTCTTCCAGGCCATAGCGGGTGAAGGTGTTTTCGCCCTGCTCGCCAGTGATGATCGCGGTGACGCCCTTGTCTTTCAGAAACCGGAACAGTCGGCGCAGTTCGGAGCGAAGAATCGCATGGTTGGACACGCCCGCAAACAGGGCCTCGATGGTGTCCAGCACCACGCGCTTGGCCTTGATGGTGTCTATCGCGTAACCCAGCCGTATGAAGAGACCATCAAGGTCGTATTCGCCGGTTTCCTCGATCTCGTTGCGCTCGACGCGCACATAGTCCAGGGCGATCTTTTTCTGCTTTTGCAGCTTGTCCAGGTCGAAGCCCAGCGAGCGCAGGTTTTGGGTCAGTTCGGTGGAGGTTTCCTCGAACATCATGAACACGCCCGGCTCACCGAAATCGACCGCGCCGTTGACCAGGAACTCGGCAGCCATCATGGTCTTGCCGCATCCTGCGGCACCGCAAATCAGTGTTGGGCGTCCCGTCGGCAATCCGCCGCCAGTGATCTGGTCAAGACCATCGATGCCGGTTTTTGTCTTGGGCAGCGCGTGCGCCAATGCAGGCGCGGCGTTCGGTAACGGGGGCGTTTTCTTGGCGATGGGCACGTGATGTGTAGGGCCTGAACCGACTGTGAATGTCGATAAATTATATTTAGCCCAACTGGGACGCTGGTGGGACACGGCCTGTCCAGCTTGTACGAAAACTGCTCGCCGGCTGCGAAAAATGCTATAGAGTTTATAGCTGAAGACCGCTGAAGTTATTGGGTTACAGCCCAATAGGGCTCACATTCAGGCGGCCAGAGCTGCGTCGATGTCCTGGGTCATGTCGGCGGGTTTGTCGGTCGGCGCGTAGCGCCTGATGACCTTGCCATCCTTGCCAACCAGAAACTTGGTGAAGTTCCATTTGATCGACTTGCTGCCCAGCAGGCCCGGTGCCTCGGCACAGAGCCACTGGTACAGAGGATGGGCTGAAGGCCCATTGACATCGACCTTGCTCATCATCGGAAACGTCACGCCATAGTTGACCTGGCAAAACGACTCGATCTCGCCGTCGGCCCCGGGGTCCTGGCTGCCAAATTGGTTACACGGAAAGCCCAGCACTGCCAGCCCCTTGCCTGCATGCGTCTTGTGCAACTCCTCGAGCCCGCCAAACTGCGGCGTGAAACCACACTGACTGGCCGTGTTGACGATCAACAGCACCTTGCCTTTGAATACAGACAAGGGGATGTCCTTGCCATTGATCTGGCGGGCCTCGAAGTCGTACACGGTGGTGTTGGCGGCGTTGCTCATGGGTAGCTTCCTGTGGTGGCGAACGGTGGGTACTTTACGCCTGCCCGGGTGGCCGCTCTGCGGGCGCCAGGGCAGCCAGCAAGGCAGCCAGCACAATCAGGCTGCCGCCGGCAAGCGTCCTGAGGCTGAGCTCGGAAGCGCCTGCCAGCGCTGACGACACGCTGGCAAACAGAATTTCGGTCAGCATGACGATGGCGGTGGTGCTCACCGCCAGGCGGCTTGCGCCGTACTGCAGCGCCATGTTACTGGCCATGAAAGCCAGCGCCAGCCCGACCACGACCGGCAGACCAGCCATGGCCAGCGCTGGCGCCGGCAACGCCAGTTGCGACATGCCGAGCAGCGCGGCCGATGCAGCCATGGCACCGCTGCCGGCAAACATGGCGAGCATGCGCGCCTCGCTCGGGGTATCGCGGTACTTGCGCAGCGCGGCATTGGTGACGGCAAAGCTGAAGCCGCCCATGATGGCCAGCCAGTCAGCGCTACCCTGCGGCACCGGCCAGGGCGAATCGGGCGCTTTCAGCACCACCAGCACGCCCGCCATGGCCAGCACCAGGCGCAGCAGCGAAGCAGGCCTGGGTCGTTCACCCAGCATGACCCAGGCAACCAGAACCGACCAGGCAGGCATCAGGTAAAACAACAGAACGACCCGCACCACATCGCCGACAGTGACCGCCCAGTTAAACCCGACATTGGTAAAGCCGGCTGCCGCGGCCAGAAACCACAGCTGGGGGTGCGCTGCCAGCGACCGCCAGGCACCGGGGCGAAACAGCGAAATGCAGCTGACAACCACCGCATACACCAGTGCCGTGGTCCACAGCGGATGCAGGCCGTGGCCCTGCAGCTCGCGCAGCGGCCACCAGGAGACACCCCAGACGAAAGCATTGAGCACCAGCGCACCGGCTGGAAGAAGCACCGGAACGCGGGTCACGGCAGCCAATGACCGGCGGGACTGGTCGCAGGGAAGCGGGGTGCGAAGCGAGGCGGTTGCGAAAAGAAGGCGGCGCCGAGGCCGGATGCTGTCGACAGCAGAACGTACGAAGTCATCGCCCTAGTCTAGCGCTCATCTCTGGGGTCAACGGCGCCGGGCATCCGGGCAGTTCAGCCTGCATCGCATGTCCCTTCTACCGCCCGGTCTGCCCTACCTTTTCGTAGAGCGTCACCACACAGGCGCCGCCCAGGCCCAGGTTGTGCTGCAAGGCCAGCCTGGCGCCCGTGACCTGGGGTTTGTCTGCCGTGCCACGCGGCTGCATCACCAGTTAAGCGCATTGCGCCAGGCCAGTCGCGCCGAACGGATGGCCTTTTGACAGCAGGCCGCCGGACGGGTTGGTGACGTAACGCCCGCCATAGGTGTTGTCGCCGTCGTTCACGAACTTCTCGGCACCGCCTTCCCGGCACGGGCCCAGGCCTTCACCGGTCAGCAATTCATTGTGGTCAAAGCAGTCATGAAGCTCGACCACATCAAGGTCTTCCGGCCCTATGCCAGCCAGGTGATACACCTGCTCTGCCGCGCTGCGCGTCATGTTGACGCCGACCAGCTGGCGCATGTCGTGGGCATCGAAGGTCGAGGCGGTGTCGGTTCTCATGGCTTGTGCCCGGATGCGAACGCTCTTGTCCAGCCATGCTGCTCGGCAAACGCGGCACTGCACACAATGGCCGCAGCAGTGCCGCAGGTGGGCGGGCAGGCCCTCAGGCGCGTCATCACGCCCGGCCACATGACGGGGGAGGCAAGTACCTCGTCGCTGGTGACCACTTGCGAAACAGGGCCATCGGGTTGTTGGCGGCATGCCGGCTGGCCGTGGCGCGGATGCTGGCAAAGGTGCTGAGTGGTGTGCCATATTGCTGCATGTGTGCCAGGCCCGCGCCGCCAAAGTAGCGTATCGCCAGCGGCACGCTTCAACCTGCAGCAGGGTATCGGCTTCCTGCTCGAAACGGTCAAACGGATCAGGCCGGTCGCTCCAGGCCGACCCAACGCGCCTGGCTTCATCTGCTCGAAACCACCGCCAGTGCGCAGTCCACACTGCCCGAGGCCACTGCCTGACGGGCCAGGAGGAGCGCGGTTGATCCGGTCGAGCAGTTGTTGTTGACATTGAAGGCCGGAACGCCGGGCCTGCCGACCGCATACACCGCGCGCTGGCCGCAACAGGAGTCGCCGTAGACATAACCGGTATAGACCTGCTGAACCTTGCCGTAGCCAAGGCCTGCGTCTGCCGGTGCCAGGCGCATGGCCGCCGCGCCATCACATCGTAGGAATCGCTGGCGCCCGGTTTTGCAAAGGGATCATGCCGATGCCGGCTACCAATACATCGCGTGTCATGGAAGTGCTCTCGGTGTGCTGCCAAAACAGGCCTGGGCGCTGGTCGAATCGTCACTTCGGCCGCATCTCTACGGCTGTTCGGCAGATGTCGACAGGGGTCGTCAGTGCGAATGGTCGCTGCGCGCAATGCTCAGCAGGTGGTCGACCTGCTCCTTGTGCTTGATGCAGTTGCTCTTGTGCCAGCGCTGGATCACATACATAAAGCCCGCGACCACGACGCCGAAGGCCGTGATCGCGCCAAAGGCCGACATCCCCAGGCCGGTGGACAGACTGTAGCCCGCCCCGAGCGCCAGGATGCACGCCTGCTCGTTGAAGTTCTGCACTGCGATCGAGCGGCCCGCGCCCATCAGGTTATGGCCGCGGTGCTGCAGCAGCGCATTCATGGGCACGACCAGAAAACCGCCCAGGCCGCCCAGCAGAATCAGGAACGGTGCCGCGACCCACACATTGCTGATGAAGTTCATTAGGATCACCAACACACCCATGGCAATGCCCAGTGGCATCACGCTGGTGGCCTGATGCAGGCGCATGCGCATTGAGGCGAGCACGGCACCTACCGCCGTTCCGATGGCCACAACGCCCACGAGGGAAGATGCCTGCGTAGTGCTGTAGCCCAGGGCTGCGGCGCTCCAGGCCAGCACGATATAGCGCAGGTTGCCCGAAACACCCCAGAACAGCGTGGTCGTGGCCAATGAAATCTGGCCCAGCTTGTCGCGCCACAGCGCTGCATTGCAGTTCCAGAAATCAGGCAGCAGCTCGAGCTTGTTGCGCGGAATAGGCCGCATTTCGACGCCGGTATGGGGAATGCGCGTGTTAAACCACGCGGCTATGGCATACAGGATGATCAGTATGCTGATAGCCGCTTCAGGGGAGGTGTCAATGCCTGTATTGATCAGCGGCAGATCAAAACTCAGCAGATAGCCCGAAATAGACTTTCCCACCAGCTGTCCGCCGAGCAGCACGCCCAGAATGATGGACGAGATGGTCAAGCCTTCTATCCAGCCGTTGGCCTTGACCAGCTGCGAGGCGGGCAGCAACTCGGTAAGGATGCCGTACTTGGCGGGCGAGTACGCCGCCGCGCCAAGCCCCACAATTGCATAGGCCATCAGCGGATGGGTGCCGAATAGCATCATCAGGCAACCGACCACCTTGATCGCATTGCTGACAAACATGACCTGCCCTTTGGGACGTGCGTCCGCAAAAGCGCCCACATAAGGCGCCAGCACCACATAGAAAAGGGCAAACATCGGAACCAGCGCGGCGGGCTGCCATTTGGGCGCGCCGCTGGTCTTGAGCAGTTCCACAGCAGCGACGAAAAGAGCGTTATCAGCCAGAGAGCTGAAAAACTGTGCCGCCATGATGGTGTAAAAACCGCGCTTCATTAATAAGTGTTCATCACTGCAGTCTAGGCATCAGCGGGTCTGATGTAGCGGGATTTTGGTGAATGTCTCCAAGGTGTTCTGGTTTATAGCATGGGGGCTAATGCGAGAATCCATAGCCCTTACTTCCGGCTGAGCTGGTAAACCCGATGTAGGGTGCGCGCAAACTGCGCGGGCGCCAACTAATGCCGGTTTTCGCCGTCGTGCCTGCCGCTGACCTGGTGTCCGGCGGCTTCGTTCAAGGCTCCTTTTACCTGTTCAACTGCCATGCCCCGTCCGATCGTTGCAACCGTTCATTCTTCCGCGCTGGCGCACAACCTGGCGCGCATGCGCAGCGCTGCGCCAAGCGCCCGCGTCTGGGCTGTCGTCAAGGCCAATGCCTATGGCCACGGCATTGAGCGCGCTTTTGACGGGCTGCGCAGCGCTGATGGCTTTGCCCTGCTCGACCTTGAAGAAGCCCGGCGAATGCGGGCGCTGGACTGGCGCGGCCCCATCCTGCTGCTGGAAGGTTGTTTTGAAGCGCGCGACCTTGAGCTGTGCTCACGGCTGGGGCTATGGCATGGCATTCATTGCGCCGATCAGATCGACATGCTGGCGGCGCACAAGACCCAGTTGCCGCACCGCGTGTTTTTAAAGATGAACACCGGCATGAACCGCCTCGGGTTCACGCCCGAGCGGTTTCGCGCTGCGTGGACACGCCTGAGCGCGCTGCCGCAGGTTGAGGAGATCTCGCTAATGACGCATTTCTCGGACGCTGACGGGCCTCGCGGCATCACGCACCAGCTGGCCGCTTTCGATGCCGTCACGCATGACCTGCCCGGCGAACGCTCATTGAGCAACAGTGCGGCGGTGTTGCGCCACGGCTACGCCCTGGCAGAACGTTCGGACTGGATTCGACCGGGCATCGCGGTGTATGGCAGCGCACCCGACTTTCCGCTGAACAGCGCCAGCGGGTGGGGGCTCGAGCCCACCATGACCCTGGCGTCGCGGATCATCGGTATTCAGGATCTGGCGGCGGGTGACACCGTCGGCTACGGCTCAAGTTTCACCGCCGACCGCCCCATGCGGATCGGTGTCGTGGCCTGCGGCTATGCCGACGGTTATCCGCGCCACTGCAGCACCGGCACGCCGGTAATGGTCAATGGCGTACGCTGCCGCATGGTCGGGCGCGTCAGCATGGACATGATCACGGTTGACCTCACGCCAGTTCCGGCAGCCGGCATGGGCAGCGAGGTCATCCTCTGGGGGCGGTCATCAACAGGTGCGGTGTTGCCGATCGATGACGTGGCGCACAGTGCGGCCACGGTAGGGTATGAGCTGATGTGCGCGCTGGCGCAGCGGGTGCCGGTGCTGTCCGCATGATTAACCAGTCGAACTGGCGGTCGGTTCAGCTGTGGGGAAGTCGTGTTGAGCGGCAATTGCGCCAGCGGCACTGGCCCTGGCTGTGGCTGCACGGTATGTGTATTGACTTTCTGGTACTGGGCGCGATGTGGACTGCATCGCATCTGCAACGGTGATGGCTTCGAACATGCTGGCACTGCGTTACGCCATCACCCTGGGCATCGGCTAGCTGGCTTACCTGCTGACCCTGCGGGCCTGGGCGGTGGCGCTGGTCGGGCCCGAGTCGCGTCTGGATGGCGCCACCGCCCGTTGCGACTCAGCGCTTTCTTAGCCCCAACACCATCACCGCACCTACCACCAGCAACGCCCCAGCCACCTGCACCGGCGCAATCGCTTGCCCCAGAATCAGCCAGGCCAGCACCAGCGCAAACACCGGCTCCACATTCATGATGGCCGAGTTGCCGACGACGCCCAGTTTGGGCAGCACGGTAAACATGATGGTGAAGGCCGTGCCATATAAAAAGGTCAACGCCGCCAGCCCGACCCATCCGGCCGGCACCTGGGGCAAATGAAAGCCGCCCTGCAAGCCGACGGTGATCAGCGCCATCACGCCGGCAGTGGCCATGGTGGTGGCCGTCCGCACCCGGCCATCGACATCGGAGGCCTCATGCTGGGTAATGACGAGGGCCAGGCCAAAGGTTGCTGCCGCAGCCAGTGCAAAACCGACGCCTGCACCAATGCGAGCCCATTGGCCTGATGCGCCCAGGCCCGAGGCCGCTCCCAGTACGTCCAGCGCCAGCGCCAGGCCGAGCAGGATCACCGGCATGGCCACCACCATGGCGCGTTCGGGCTTTTGCCGGTACACCATCAGCGACCAGAGCGCGGTGCAGATCGGATAGGTGTTGAAAGCCAGCAGCGCCAGAGCCACCGGCAGGCGCGCCACTGCTGAATACAGGCACAGGCTCTGCACGCCGATCAGTAGCCCGATCACGGGCAGCATACGCCGGTGGCGCGGCGTGAATGACACCCGTACGCCCTGCGTCAGCAAGATCGCCACGATCACCGCAGCCGTTACAACGCTTCGAAATACCACCGCGGTGGCAACATCCACGCCGCTGTTGAAGGCGATGCGCGCCGCCACATGGTTGGCGCCCATCATCAAGGCGATCAGCAGCAGCGTGGCGAATGCGGTGCCGCTCAGGGCGCGTGAGGGGGCCGTCATTCAAGACCGTGCCGTGTTGCGCTGCCGGCTTGCGCCACCGTGGGCAGGGCGCTGGCCGGGGCAGTAAAGCACTTCAATACAAACCCCTCTGGCGACATTGCAGTCGCGAAAGCCCCAGCAATGCATCGGTGCAGGGGGTTGGCACGCCGGCCAGCCCGCCGATTTCCTTCACCACAGTCAGCAGGGCATCCAGTTCCACCGGCTTGCCGGCTTCCACATCCTGCAGCATGGATGTCTTGAAGGCGCCGAGCTTGCGGGTTACCGCATGGCGATCTTCGGGCTGCTGGTCGATGGCGATGCCAATGTGCGAGCCGATGGCCTTGGCCTCCAGCATGATCTGGGTGATGAAACCGCGCACCAGGTCATCGGCCATGATGAGGTCGGTGGTCGCGCCGGTCAATGCGCTGATCGGGTTGACCGTCATGTTGCCCCACAGCTTGAACCAGATGTCGTGCTGGATCCGCGGCGAAACCTCGACCTCGAAACCCGCCTGTTGCAGCAAGGCTGCCGTGCGCTGCACCCGCGCTGTCTGCCCGCCCGATGGCTCGCCCACGATGAGCTTGTTGCCGAAATGGTGGCGAACCCAGCCAGGCGCGGTTGACGAACAACTTGCATGCACCACGCAGCCGATCAGGTGCTGCGCTGGCATAGCCTTGCCCAGCGCACCGCCCGGGTCCACCGCCTGCAGCTGCCGCCCTTCAAGCGCACCGCCAAAGCCGTGAAAAAACCACCATGGCACGCCGTTCATGGCGCTGATCACCACGGTATCCGGTCCGATCAGCGGACCGATACGGCGGGCCACCTCTGGCAGTGACGGCGCCTTGACGCTAAGCACCACGATGTCCTGCACGCCCAGATCGGCCGGCGCGCTGCTGCAATCAACAAGGTGCGTTGTGGTGGTGGTGTCGCGCGTCAGGCGCAGGCCGTGCTGCTGCACGGCAGCCAGCGTTGCACCGCGCGCCACCACACTGACCTGGCAGCCGGCGCGCGCCAGGCTGCTGCCCATCCAGCCACCAATGGCGCCAGCGCCGTAGATACAAACCTTCATCGCGGGCCTTGACGTCTCTAAAACCGGTTTTTTAAACGAAATAGGCCTCCAGACCCCGTGATACGAGCACTATCAGCTATCAAAATAATAGCATAAAAAGACTGGCTAGCCTTCAGGCGTAAAGCCGACAGCCTTTACCAGCGGGGCCCATAGCTCCGTATCTGCCTTGAGCATGCCCGCAAGCTGCGCCGGCGTGGTAGGCATTACCTCCAGCTGCGACACCGCAAATCCGTCGATCACGTCCTGCGCTGCCAGGGCGGCGCGAATGCCGGTATTGAGCCGCTGCACCACATCCTGCGGTGCCTTGGCAGGCAGAAAGAACCCAAACCATTCGCTGAAAGCCATGTCCTTGAAGCCCTGCTCGATCAGCGTTGGCGTGGCCGGCGTGAACTTGTTGCGCTTGGCACCGCTGGTGGCCAGAAGGCGGCATTTGCCGGCCGCCACGTTCTGGGTGAATTCGCCGGTGGGGCCGCATACGGCCGCAAGCTGCCCGCCGATCATGTCCAGCACCGCAGGCTGCGTGCCGCGGAAAGGCACATGGCGCAGAT
>JAQGNE010000057.1 GCA_028291985.1 Polaromonas sp.
GCGCCGCTCTTCAACGTCAAAGGCGAGCTGATGGGCATAGGTTCACTGCTGGTGATGGACGCTGCCGGCGGAAACCGCCGCATGCCAGGCAACATGTTTGTACCGGTCGACCTGCTCAAACCCATACTCGCCGAATTAAGACAATCCGGCAGCAGCCGTCAGAGCCACCGGCCATGGCTGGGGCTGACGTCGAACGACAGGGGCGGCCAGGTGCAGATTTTGCGCGTCAGCACGGAAAGCCCGGCTGAAGAGGCCGGCCTGGAACCCGGCCACGTGGTGCTTGCCATTGATGGCGTGGAGGTGACCACGCTGGAGGGTTTTTACAAAAAACTCTGGGCTCGCGCCACGCCCAACGAGACCGTGCGTCTGACGGTGCGCCAGGGTGACGAAGTCAAGACCATAGAACTCAAGCCCCAGGACCGCATGCTGACACTCAAAAAGCCTTCAGGCATCTGATTTGTAGTCAAATCGACCTCCAACCCAGGTACTGCCTGCGCAAGCAGCTATATATTTGATAGCGCAGGGGGTCATTCGTGGGCCTGTGTGCCAGCTGACCTCGCTATCTGGTTGAGTCGAATAAAATCGGCCAGCTTCATCCACCCGCACTTTTCAGATCACCGGCATCGATTCAGATGCCGTTTTTTATGCCCATGACCGACGCCCCAGCTCTTCAGCCCTCCACGCCTCCTACGCCTCCTACGCCTTCCTCCAACGATGCCAGGGTGATCGTTCCAACGCCGGGGCTGGATAGCCTGACCAAATCCTTCGAGCCGGTCGCCATCGAGCAGCAATGGGGCTTGCTTTGGGAGCAAAGCGGCCAGTATGAGCCCACGCTGGACGCCGGCAAGCCGTCGTTTTCCATTCAGCTGCCGCCGCCGAATGTGACAGGCACGCTGCACATGGGCCATGCTTTCAACCAGACCATCATGGATTCGCTCACACGCTACCACCGTATGCGTGGCCACAACACGCTGTGGGTGCCGGGCACCGACCATGCCGGCATTGCGACGCAGATCGTGGTCGAGCGCAAACTACAGGCCGAAGCCGGCAGAACCCGCCACGACATGGGGCCTACGCCCGCAGAAGCGCGCAAAAACTTCGTAGCCAAGGTGTGGGAATGGAAGGAAGAATCCGGCACCACCATCACGCGCCAGATGCGCCGCATGGGCGACTCGGTGGCATGGGAGCATGAGTACTTCACGATGGACCCGAAGATGTCGAAGGTTGTCACCTCGACATTCGTGCAGCTTTATGAGCAGGGCCTGATCTACCGTGGCAAGCGACTGGTGAACTGGGACCCGGTGCTCAAATCGGCGGTGTCTGATCTGGAAGTTGAAAGCGAAGAGCGCGACAGCTTCATGTGGCACATCGAGTACCCCTTCAGCAAGGGCCCGCAGGCGGCTGCCGACGGTTCGCCGCTGCGCGGCATGCACATTGCCACCACCCGGCCCGAAACCATGCTGGCTGACGGCGCGCTGGCGGTACACCCGGACGACGCGCGCTACCAGCACCTGATCGGCCAGATGGTTGACCTGCCGCTGTGCGACCGCGCCATTCCGGTAATTGCCGATGACTATGTGGACCCTGCCTTCGGCAGTGGCGTGGTCAAAATCACCGGCGCTCATGACTTCAACGACTACCAGGTCGCGCTGCGCCACAGCCTGCCCTTGATCACCATCTTCACGCTGGACGCGAAGATCAACGAAAACGGTCCAGTGGCCTACCAGGGCCTGGACCGTTACGACTGCCGCAAGGCGCTTCTCAAAGATCTGGAAGCCCAGGGTTTTCTTGAAAAAGCCGTGCCGCACAAGAACATGGTGCCGGTCTGCGCGCGCACTGGCGCAGTGGTCGAACCCATGCTGACAGACCAGTGGTTTGTAGCGCTGAGCAAAGTGTCCGAGCAGGACCCGAGCGGCAAGTCGATCGCGCAAAAGGCGCGGGATGCAGTGTCCAGCGGTGAGGTCAGGTTTGTACCCGAGCAGTGGGTCAACACCTACAACCAGTGGATGAACAACATCCAGGACTGGTGCATTTCGCGCCAGCTCTGGTGGGGGCATCAGATTCCGGCCTGGTATGACGAGGACGGCAAGGTGTATGTAGCCGAGAACGAAGCCGCTGCGCAGGTCCAGGCGCCGGGCAAGACGCTGACCCGCGACGAGGACGTGCTCGATACCTGGTACTCGTCGGCGCTGGTGCCGTTTTCGTCTTTGGGATGGCCTGAAAAAACCAGGGAGATTGACCTCTTTTTGCCCTCCAGCGTTTTGGTCACCGGCTACGACATCATCTTTTTCTGGGTCGCCCGGATGATCATGATGACCACGCATTTCACGGGTCAGGTCCCGTTCAGGCACGTCTACATCCACGGCTTGGTCAAGGACGCCCAAGGCAAGAAGATGAGCAAGTCGGAAGGCAACGTGCTGGACCCGGTTGACCTGATCGATGGCATCGAGCTGGCACCACTGCTGGACAAGCGATCACAGGGATTGCGAAAACCCGAGACTGCACCCGCCGTGCGCAAGAACACGGAAAAGGAATTTCCAGCCGGTATTCCCGGCTATGGCGCAGACGCATTGCGCTTTACTTTTGCGTCGCTCGCCAGCCTGGGCCGCAGCATCAACTTTGACAGCAAGCGTTGCGAGGGCTACCGCAACTTTTGCAACAAGCTCTGGAACGCAACCCGCTTTGTGCTGATGAACTGCGAGGGCCAGGACTGCGGCCTGGCCGACCACAGCGCGGCCCAGTGCCAGCCCGGTGACGCCGCCGAGAACTACCTGAGCTTTTCGCAGGCAGACCGCTGGATTTCGTCAACCATGCAGCGTGTCGAGCTCGACGTCGCCAAGGGCTTTGCCGACTACCGCCTCGACAACGTCGCGGGCAGCATCTATCAATTTGTATGGGACGAGTTCTGCGACTGGTACCTGGAAATCGCCAAGGTGCAGATTCAAAACGGCACGGATGCGCAAAAGCGCGCCACGCGCCGCACATTGATCCGCACCCTTGAAGGCATTTTGCGTCTGGCCCACCCCGTGATTCCGTTCATCACCGAAGAACTGTGGCAGAAGGTCGCGCCGGTGGCGGGCAACAAGAAAACAGAATTTGTCGGTGCTGCCGCTTACCCGCAAAGTCAGCCCGAGAAGATTGACACGGCCGCTGAGGCGCATGTAACGCAGCTCAAAACGCTGGTCGATGCCTGCCGCAACCTGCGCGGCGAGATGAATGTATCGCCGGCCACTCGCCTGCCGCTTTATGTGGTGGGCGACAAGGCTTTCATGACGGGTGCCGCGCCCGTCATCAAGGCGCTGGCCAAGCTGAGTGAAGTGCGTGTATTTGACGATGAAGCCGAATGGGCATCGGCCGCGCGGGCGGCGCCGGTGGCGGTGGTGGGCCATGCGCGCATCTGTCTGCACATGGAAGTCGATGTAGCCGCCGAGAAAGCCCGACTGGGCAAGGAGGCGGTGCGCCTGGAGGGTGAACTCGTCAAGGTCAGGGCCAAACTGGCGAACGAAGCTTTTGTGGCAAAAGTGCCGCCAGCGGTTCTGGCACAAGAGCACAAACGGCTGGCTGACTTCACCGCCACGCTTGAAAAATTAGGCGAACAGCTCGCGCGCCTGGCCTAGGCCTGCCATTAGCCTCGCCTGCACTGCACTGCACTGCACTGCACTGCACTGCACTGCGCGGCATGGCATGGCGAGCGCCGGCCGGCACGCTGCCCAAGCGCCACCTGCGGCATCAACCGCAGCGTGGCATCAGCGGTGCATGAAGTCCGGATCGGCCCATTGCGAGGGCGATACAAAGCCCGGCATCTCCAGGTCCATCGGCGCGCTGGCGAGTGATTCCGAGCCGCCGTGCCGCACGGTGATGGCCTCATGGATGCGGTGCGCCACATACCAGCTTGAGCGCAGGCGCGCCTCGCGGGTTTGCGAGCCTAACCGCGGTGTCACGAACAGGTTTTTAACGCCCCTGAGCGGCGAGCCTTCGCCCAGAAAACTGGCTTCGGCGCCGTCCAGCACGCAGGCTTCAATCCGCCCGTCGCACAGGGCAGCAGCCAGCGCGGCTTCATTGAACAGTTCGCTGCGGCTGATGCCCACCCATAGCTGGTTGGGCTTGCAGGGGGCCAGCAGCTTGTCATTGACGAAACCCTTGAAGCGCGGCGCGTAGAGCATTTGCACCGACACCGCGTCGGCGCGGCTCACCAGCTCGGGCAGCGACACCGGTTCGATCCGCAGGCGCTCCCAAATGGGTGCGGTGTGGTGCAACGCCGGATCGTAGCCAATCAGGCGCACGCCCAGGCTGCTCAGGATGTTGGCCAGGGTATGGCCGGTGGGTGCCAGGCCCAGGATACCGACCGTGCTGCCATGCAGCTCGCGGCCAAGTTGCGCGGTGGGATAGCGGCTGCCCATCAGCGAAGACACCAGCCCGCGCCTGTATAGCATCAGCAGGCTGCTGAGCAGATATTCGGCGTTTGAGCGCACATTGGCGCTGCTGGCATGCACCACCTTGATGCCTCGCTCGTGGCAGGCCTCCAGATCGGTGTTGTCGGTGCCAACATGCAGCCGGCCCAATGCTTTCAGCTTGGGCAAAAAATCCAGGAATTCGCGCGTGACAACGGTCTGCCGCGGAAACACGATACCCTGGGTTTTGTAGGCCGCCTTGCGCAAGGCAGACAAATCGTCCGCCAGCTCTGGCCGATACTCCACGGTGTGCCGCGTTTGCAGCCAGCCCACGGCCTCAGGTATCAAAGTGTCCAGAAGTAAGATATCCACCTGAGACCTCGTTGTTTTAGGTTGTGAACGCTGCTGTCATGACTTGGGTTTTTCCCGGCAATCCCTTAGGCATATTCCCTACGGCCGGCACATCCCAACAGGGCAACACTTTAAGCGCTTTCCCTGACCCCGTCGAATGTATAACTCTCCGATTCGAATGCAAAAACATACCCAACTGAAAAAAGCCGTTTTTCCTGTCGCCGGACTGGGCACGCGATTTTTGCCCGCCACCAAGGCCCAACCCAAGGAGATGCTTCCGGTGGTGGACAAGCCGCTGATTCAATATGCGGTGGAAGAGGCTTATTCAGCGGGCATTCGGCACATGATTTTTGTGACGGGCCGCAACAAGCGCGCCATTGAGGATCATTTCGACACCGCCTACGAGCTCGAGAACGAACTTGAAGTCGCCAAGAAACTGAAGCTGCTGGAGGTGTTGCGTTCGGTGCAGCCAAAAGACCTCCATTTTTCATATGTGCGACAAGCCAGATCGCTGGGTCTTGGACATGCGGTCCTGTGTGCAGAGCACCTGGTGGGTGACGAGCCTTTTGCGGTGTTGCTGGCCGATGACCTGATGGTGGGCCCGCCGGGCGGGCTGTCGGTGCTGGGCCAGATGGCCGAGCAGTTCAATGTACTGGGCGAGTCGATTCTGGCGGTGCAGGAAGTCCCTGCAGAGCAGACGCAACGCTACGGCATTGTTGCGGGTGAGACGGTGCGAGACGGCCTGATCAAGGTAAGTGCGATGGTTGAAAAGCCCGCACCGGAAGTCGCGCCATCACGCATGGCGGTGGCAGGGCGCTACATCTTGACGCCCGGTGTTTTTGACCAGCTTCGCCACCAAAACAAGGGCGCAGGCGGGGAAATTCAGCTGACCGACGGCATTGCCGGGCTCATGCAGCATCAGGGTGTCTATGCCTTTCAATACCAAGGCAAGCGCTATGACTGCGGCAGCAAGGAAGGATTCCTGGAAGCGACGGTGGAGCTGGCACTGAACCACCATGAAGTGGGCGGCTATTTCCGCAACTACCTTGAAAACCTGCAGATCGGCTGGTCGGGCAAGGAGCGCCGCGTCAACAAGCTCACGCCGGTGGTCTATCAGGACTAGAACGCTGGTCGAAGTCCCGGCCGTGCAGGCGCGTGCAAACCTAGCGCCGCTTGAGCACGTGGATGTAATCCTCGCCCTCTGACAGCTGATCGATCAAGTCGTTTCCGGTCTGCCGCGCAAACGCCTGAAAATCTCGTAACGATCCCTGGTCAGTGGAGACCACGCGTAGCAGCTGGCCGCTTTTCATGTCGGCCAGCGCTTTCTTGGCTTTCAGAATCGGCAGCGGGCAGTTCAGCCCGCGTGTGTCGAGTTCCTTGTCAATGATCATGGTCTTCCTTGTAAGTGTGATGCTTGAGGTCGGTCACTGCGCCTTAGGCCATTCAACGAATTCCGGCGTGTGCCCTCGCGATGTCAACCAGTCCGCCAGTGCGTAACCGGTGCCGGCCGGCCAGCACTTGACCTTCTCAGGCGAGTACAGCTTGTACTCCACCAGCTCGGGCGACAGCGCGATGGTGCCGCTGCAAACCGCGTGGTAGGCGATGATGATCTGGTTCATGCGCTGAAAGTCGTACACACCGATCAGGTTCAGTGCGCTGGTGTGCAGGCTGGTTTCTTCCTGTATTTCCCGCGCGATACCTTCTTGCGGCGTCTCCCCCGCTTCCATGAATCCGGTGATCAAGGCAAACATCCGTCCTGGCCAGGCCGCGTTGCGAGCCAGCAGGATCTGCCCGTTGTATTCAATCACCGCTGCCAGCACGGGCGTGGGATTGTTCCAGTGGGTGTAGCCGCAAGCGGCGCAGCGCAAACGGGCTTTCTCGCCCCCGTCTTCCAGACGCACGATCATGTTCAGCGGCGCGGCGCAATGGGGACAATATTTGAACGCTGTGCTCATAAAGGACGTTTTGCTATGCTATCAATAGCTATCAGCCCTTGTACACGCTGGGCTGCAGCACTTTTTACTTGAATTTCCAACTGCCTTTTTATTAGGCCGGAAAAACGCCGGTCGACAGGTAGCGGTCGCCGCGGTCACAGACGATGAATACGATGACCGCATCACGGACTGTTTTTGCGAGCTCGGCGGCAACCCAGCAGGCTCCCGCAGCGGAAATACCTGCAAAGATGCCTTCCTCGCGTGCCAGACGCCGGCACATGTCTTCAGCCTGGTCCTGGCTCACCAGAACCAGTTCGTCTACATGGCTCGGGTCATATATCTTGGGAAGGTAGGCTTCCGGCCATTTGCGGATACCTGGAATGCGCGAGCCTTCGCTGGGCTGCGCACCGATGATTCTCACCGCAGGATTTTTTTCCTTGAGGTAACGCGACACGCCGCTGATGGTGCCGGTGGTGCCCATGGCGCTTACAAAATGGGTTACCTGCCCTGCCGTGCCTTCCCAGATTTCAGGGCCTGTGGTCTCGTAGTGAATGCGTGGGTTGTCCAGATTCGCAAACTGGTCCAGCACCTTGCCCTTGCCTTCCTGCTGCATCTTTTCGGCAAGGTCACGCGCGTGTTCCATGCCGCCACTTTTGGGGGTCAGCAACAGTTCAGCGCCAAATGCCTTCATCGTCTGAGCCCGCTCTATCGACAAGTCTTCCGGCATGATGAGCAGCATGCGGTAGCCCTTGACCGCAGCTGCCATGGCAAGCGCGATGCCGGTATTGCCGGACGTCGCCTCGATCAGGGTGTCGCCGGGCTTGATTTCACCCCGCTCCTCGGCACGCTTGATCATGGACAGCGCAGGCCTGTCCTTGACCGAGCCGGCAGGGTTGTTGCCCTCCAGTTTGCCCAGAATGACGTTATTACGGCTGGCCATGTCGGCGCCCGCTATGCGCTGCAGCGCAACCATCGGCGTGTTCCCGATGGCATCTTCAATCGTCAAATATTTCATACACGCACTGTGCCATAATTTGAGGCTTCGCTTCGTCCTGCCCGGGTGGTGAAATTGGTAGACGCAGGGGACTCAAAATCCCCCGCCGCAAGGCGTGCCGGTTCGATTCCGGCCCCGGGCACCAGGCTTATGTCGTTGAGCCTGCCGACTGACGCGCATGATGCATTGCCACTTCAAACTGATGCCTGCATGGCAACGCTGCGTGCAGGCTTGCTACCGATTCCCGCCACCGTTCATTCAGCGCCGCTCCCCGGGCGCAACCGCCTGCGTAGCCCCGTAGCAAAGGTACGCGCGGCATAATCCCCGCACTAAAGGAAATCGCGTGATCGCTATCGCACCGGGCGTCGAGGCAGACAACCAGCAGCCGTTTGTGCTCTTCGGCGGCATCAATGTACTGGAGTCGCTGGATCTTGCGCTCAGGTCGTGCGCCGAATATGTACGCGTCACCCGCAAACTGGGCATACCGTATGTGTTCAAGGCCAGCTATGACAAGGCCAATCGTTCATCAATTCATTCCTACCGTGGGCCGGGCCTTGACGAGGGTTTAAAGATTTTTGAGGCTGTGAAGGCAGAGTTTGGCGTGCCGGTGATCACCGACGTGCATGAGCCGTGGCAAGCGGCTGCAGCTGCCGAGGTGGTTGATGTTCTGCAACTGCCCGCCTTTCTGGCAAGGCAGACCGACCTGGTGGTTGCACTCGCCAAAACCGGCCGGGTCATCAACATCAAGAAGCCGCAGTTCCTGAGCCCGTCGCAAGTGCAGAACATTGTCGAGAAATTTCATGAAGCGGGCAACCGGCAGCTGATCCTGTGTGATCGGGGCACCAGTTTTGGCTATGACAACCTGGTGGTCGACATGCTGGGGTTTGGCGTTATGAAAAAAGCTTGCCCCGGAGTGCCGATTATTTTTGATGTGACCCATGCCCTGCAGCAGCGTGACCCTGCAAGCGCTGCGTCCGGCGGACGGCGTGTACAGGTTGCCGAACTCGCAAGGGCCGGCCTGGCCGTGGGGCTGGCCGGCCTATTTCTGGAGGCGCATCCCGATCCTGCCCGTGCACGTTGCGACGGCCCTAGTGCTTTGCCGCTGGACCGGCTGGAGCCATTTCTGGCACAGATCAAGGCCGTCGACGATCTGGTCAAGTCATTTCAGCCACTGGACATTACCTGATGAGCGAGCCTGCTGCGTTTCGCTGCGCCATCGTCATACCAGCCCGGTATGGTTCCAGCCGCCTGCCGGGCAAACCCCTGGCAGACATCCACGGAAAGCCGATGATCCAGCATGTGTATGAGCAGGCGTGCAAGGTCAAGGGCATATGCGATGTGGTGGTGGCTACCGATGACCAGCGCGTGGCCGATGTCGTCATGGCGTTCGGTGGCAAGGCCGTCATGACCCTGCCAACCCACGCATCGGGCACTGACCGGCTGGTCGAAGTCATGCAGGCGCTGCCAGCAGACGCGTATATCAATCTGCAGGGCGACGAACCACTGGTGCGACCGGCGGATGTTGAACTGCTGGTCAATGCGTTCAGGTCTGACGCCTCGCTGGTGGTGGGCACCCTGTGCCACCCAATCTCAGCGGACGAAGCTGTCAACCCGAATACCGTCAAGGTTGTAGTGGATGCGGAAGGTAGTGCGCTTTACTTCAGCAGGTGCCCTATTCCGTATCCACGGGACGGCAGCGCCGCAAGCTACCTCAAGCATGTGGGTGTGTATGGCTATCGCGCATCCGTCCTCGCGGGGTACAGCGACCTGCAGCCCAGCATGGCTGAAAGGGCGGAATCGCTCGAGCAGCTTCGCCTGCTGCATGCGGGGATTCGTATCAAGACATACAGCGTGCTGCCCACCGGGCCCGGTGTTGACACGCCCGAGGGCCTGGAGGAAGTCAGGCGCATCCTGTCAGGTGAGACCCAGGCGGAAGCGCCGGAGCAGGCAGGCCTCTCGCGGGTGCGGCTGCTGATAACCGATGTGGACGGCGTGCTGACCGACGGAAGCATTTACTACGACGAGCACGGCGAGTCGATCAAGAAGTTTCATGTACGCGACGGTCTGGGGCTTCGCATGCTGGAAGCCTGCGGTGTGCGGGTGGCCGTGATATCCGGTCGTGATTCCGCCACCTTGCGTAAACGTGTGGCCGATCTGCAAATCAGCCTCTGCCAGTTTGGCGTCAAGGACAAGGCAGGCGCCTGCCAGCAAATCATGCAACAGGCCGGCGTTGGCCGCGCGGAAACAGCATGCATTGGCGATGACAGCATCGACCTGCCGGCGTTTGACGCATGTGGCATCTCATATGCCGTAGCCGACGCGCCGGCTTACATCCAGAAAGCCGCAACGCATGTCTTGAACATGCGCGGAGGCAAAGGAGCGGTGCGGGAGCTCACGGACATGATCTTGCGCGCACAGGGCAAAAGCGATGTCTTCAGTTCGGTCGAAGGCTATAACCGGGTCATGAATGCGATGGTGCAATAAATGGTCAAGGGTTCCTTGCTAGAGAAGGCCTCGCTGTCAATGGCAGACACGGTAGCTGCAGCGCGTGAAGTCATCGGCCTTGAGATCGAAGAACTTCGGTCCATGGCAGAGCGGCTCGATGCACATTTTGAGAAGGCTGTTGAAGCCATGCTTGCCGTCCAGGGCCGAGTGGTGGTTCTGGGCATGGGCAAGTCAGGCCTTATCGGACACAAAATTGCGGCCACTTTGTCATCCACCGGAACGCCCGCATTCTCAGTGCATCCCGGCGAAGCCTTTCATGGCGACCTGGGCATGATCAAGCCTGATGATGTGGCCCTCATGATTTCGAACAGCGGCGAGACCGAAGAACTTATCCGGCTGCTGCCTTTCATGAAACACCAGGGCAACCGCATGATTGCCATGACCGGAAATGTCACCTCCACCCTCGCCAGGCATGCGGACGCGGTGCTGGACATATCGGTAGAGCGCGAAGCCTGCAACAACAACCTGGCACCAACCAGCTCAACCACAGCCACGCTGGTTATGGGCGACGCACTGGCCGTGGTGCTGTCGCAGCTGCGGAATTTTCAACCCGAAGACTTCGCGCGGTTTCACCCGGGCGGCAGCCTGGGCAAGCGACTGCTAACCCGCGTGGCTGATGTGATGCACCAGGGCAGCCTGCCGTTTTGCGAACCAGACGCGCATTTTCGCGAAGTGGTCAACACCGTGTCACGCGGGCGGCTCGGGCTTGCCTTGGTGGGTGATCACAGCAAGTTGATCGGCATCATTACCGACGGAGACCTGCGCCGCACGTTTGAGCGCGTGGACAATCCGCTGTCGCTCAGGGCGGTCGACATCATGTCACCCCAACCGCGCGTGATATCGGAGAACACGCGCGCCGTTGACGCAGAAAAACAGATGCAGGCGGCCAAGATCACCGCACTGGTCGTGGTTGGCGATAACGGCCAGGTCACCGGTGTTTTGCAGATTCACGATCTGGCTGGCTAATAGCCCGATGAGGCATGGCCAGGACTGCTGGCCTGTATCGATGTTAGTGTGCTTATGAGCTTGCATGCCGCCTTGTGACATGAGACAGCCAGCCGGTGAAAACGAACAAAAGAAAAACGGCTTACAACACAAGGTTGTAACCCGTTCATTTTTGGCGGAGCGGACGTGAGACTGCCCCCGACCTTCCTAGGTACTTGACTGCTAAGCCGTTTTCAGCTTGACGGTGTAGCAGTGGGGTACCGTAGACCGGGTAGCAGCGCAAGCGGCGCCACCGCCGGCTCGTGCTCGAGAACCTGCAGCAGACCATCGTCGACACTAAGGCTCATGCGTGTGGGGTGTCGAGCGGCTCTGGTGATACCGAACCTTCTTCCAAAACGCGCCTGACATCGGCTTCGGTCGAGATAGGGGCCTTCAATGGGCCACGTTTAGAAGCTGAGGCGCCGTACTTGACCGGCTGCCTGGTTGCCAGAGCACCGAGCCATATGGACTTGCGAGCCAAGCACCCGCTCCAATATGCGTATCTGGACCGTTCAGCGCTGCGGTCGTTCATTCCACGTCTGCTGTGCCAAGAAGCGCCGTGCGGTGGCCGCCATGCGCGGGTCATCCTCGCTTGCTATTTCCTCCCAAAAAACGGGTAAGGCGCATTTCCTCGCGCGCCAGATAAGCTTTGGGATTGCCTAACTCGGCAGCCAACCGTTGCCGCTGTGGGACCAAACTGCTTCGCAGGGCTGGGGTGGCTGCCGCCTGCATCGCCGGAGTGCAACGCGTGTGCGGCTGTCGTGGCCGCGTGTGGTATTTGCTGCTTTCGGCGCATCTGCTTGGCCTATGCAGGCTCAGCCGCTGGTGCGCTGGGTTCGCCTTCGCCGGCCACCCTGGCCGCAGCAGGGCTGCTGCGTCGGCAACGAAGCTCCCCACGCTGTCATTGACCGCTTTGGCGCCGGACGCCACGCGCTGGCCCACGGCAATTGCGCCGCTAAAGCAGCACTGAGCGAATACGATGCCTGTAGGCAAGCCGCTCTACAAGAAATCTCCGACGCCCCTGGAGACGAACTGCCCTAAGAACTTATCCGTAAATAGTAAATTGTCGTCCAGAGCCGTGGTTCACGCGGCGTCGGGGCGGAAGCATGGCGACAAGCAAGCGGGTCGAATCCTGGGTGGTGACTGATGCTTTCTGGCGGCGCGTCGAGCCGCTGATTCCAATGCGCGAGCGCAACGCGGACAAGGAATACGTGCGCAAGGCGGGCGCAGGACGGCCACCCAAGCCGGCACGACAAGTGCTCGGGGCGGTCGTGTACGTGTTGCGCACGGGCTGCCAATGGAAGGCGCTGACCAAGGAGCGCTTTGGCAGTGCCAGCGCCGTGCACAAGCGCTTCCTGGAGTGGGAAGCTGCGGGCGTGTTCGCGGCCATCTGGAAAACCGGGCTTTCCGAGTACGACCAGAGGGAGGGCATCGCTTGGCGATGGCAGAGCATCGACGGGGCCATGTTCAATAGCTTCCTTGGCCCAAGAGGCGGTCGGACGCAATCCGACCGATCGGGGTAAAAAAGGAGCAAGCGCCACCTTCTGATGGACGGCCGTGGCGTCCCGTTGTCGCTCGTCGTGGCCAGGGCAAATGAGCATGACGTCACGCATCTCGATGCTGTACTGAAAGCCATCATGGTCAATCACAAGACGCCCAGCACGCGGCGCGGCGCGGCAAGCACCTGTGTGCCGAATGCAGGCTACCGAAGCCGGCGCGCATTGGAGATCATCGATTCGCACGGCTACATTGGCCACGTCGTTGGTCGACGCAAGGAGGCCGATGTCAAACGGCGCGATCCGACCAGGAAGGCGAGGCGCTGGGTGGTCCAGGTCTGCCACCGCTGGTTCAATCGCTTTCTCAAGCTGCTCGTGCGATACGAGAAGCTGCGAACGCAGCTTCGTTGCGCTCAAGCACATCGCTGCTGCGATCAGCGCGTTCCGCAAAGTGCCGCTGAAGTTCAACATTATTTAGGGATAGGCTCTTAGCCCTGCTGCAACTGCTCTGAAGGCACTGCGTTCGATCCATCAGAGCGCGGCGAGGCCGCCTTCGCATGTTCTCAGTGCGCTGGAGCACCGTCTTGATCTGCACGCCTTAATGGCGATGGGGTGGGTCATGCGACGGTTGGCCTGATGCGGCTGCAGTTTGAGGCCTTGACCCCTGCTCCATGTGGCTGCAATACGCCGTAGCAGAGCGCGTCATGCGTCTGCATGATGGTTCAACAGATGACGTAATTCCTACGTCTTCAAGCAAGTGCAGCGTCTAGCATCTGGACCTTTGCCCGTAATACGTCTCTCAGTTGTTCTTCGAAAAAGCGGCCGGCCTCGCTCAACGCGGCGTTCTCAGGATAGGCAACTCCATACCGCAGCGTGACCGCGGGTTCGAATCGCCTGAGGACCAAGCCAAGGTGTCGATGAGCTAAGGCCACTAGCGGGTCAACGATTGCCACACCGCACCCCCCTGCCACCAACTGGCATGTAGTGGAGGCAAAGGAGGCTTCGAATTGTTGTTCCGGCGGATTCTCCATGCCTGAAAGTATCGGCTCGAGACGTCCACGGAAAATGCTGCGCGAGGGAAGGGAGGTCAGAACCTCCCCCACGATGTCCTCGACACCAACGACCGACATTGACGCAAGGCGGTGACCGCTTGGTACCGCCAGAACCATATCCATTCGTGCGAGTTCAGCAGCGACCAGCGAGGGGTGGTCGATCGGCAATTGCGCTAATACCATGTCGAAGGCATCTCCGCCCAAGGTCGACTGCGGGCTCAGAGGCATACGAGTGTTCAACGTGAAGGACAACTGCGGGCGGAGAGTGTGAGCCTTAATGATTGCATCGACCACGAAGCCATCGATCATGTGATTTGCCGCGGTCAAATAAATGCGCCCTGCGCGCTTCAGACGCGTGTCCCGTGCGAACTGTTCTAACGCGTGTTTAGTTTCAAGGACGGGCAACATCCTCCGGTAGAAGGACCACCCGTCGTCAGTTAACGCGAGCCGCCTACCGTCCTTGCGTAGCAGAGCGAAACCGGCATCTTCCTTCAACTGACTCAGCAGCCGGCTCACTTGTGCCTCGGTGCGATGCAGCCGCTTCGCCGCTGCGGCGATGCCACCGTTCTGGACTAGGGCATGGAGCGCGTCGAGTGCCTTCGAATTCATCGTGGCGTGCCTTTCTTTCTGCTGTCCGTCAAACGTTGGCGTAGTCTTACTTACGGATTAGGTAAGTGTAGTGGCGAACTTGTAAATTGACGTAGGTATCCTCTCACACCAGAATCGCAGTCATTCGATAAAACTTTATGACATAAGGGGGCAAGGATGGCGGATGTGGCGCATGCGGAAACTGACCCCGTACTGGTGTGGGGGGCCGGGGCGATTGGGGGACTTTTCGCCTACGAGCTCATCAGCGCTGGCGTCCCCGTTCACGTCGTCGATATTGATGAAGCGCATGTCGCCCGTATGCGCAGCAGTGGGCTGACGCTTATGAATCAGGGGAGTGAACGGACCTGTGGGCCCATCATTTCCATGCAGCCCGCTGAGGTGTCGCGCAAGTACCGGCGGGTTCTCTTGTGCGTCAAAGGACATCACACAGAGCAAGCGGCGAAGTCATTGAGGCCGCATCTGCTGTCGAATGGCTGGGTGCTGTCACTCCAGAACGGCCTGACCGAGCAACGCATAGCCTCTATCGTGGGAGAGGACCGTGTGGTTGGCGCCCACGTCAACGTCGCCGCGGACTATCTAGAGTCTGGTCGTATCCAATTAGGCGGACCTGGCACGCTCCTGGTTGGCCCGATGGCGCAGGGCCAGGAGGTGCACGCACGCGAAGCGGCGGCGCTTCTGCAGCGTGGTCTGCCGGAGACCCGCTACACCTCCAACATCCTGGGCTACAAGTGGAGTAAGGTATGTTTGGGGGCGATGCTTTTCGTCACCGCGATGAGCAACCGAACGATGGCAGATCAGTTCGAAGACGAAGCACTCGCGCCCCTCTGGATTGCGCTGGCGCAGGAAGTGCTCGCCGTGGCTGCAGCGTGTGGTGTATCTCCAGAACCGTTTGATGGCTTCGACCCGAGGTCGCTGGCACCAGGGGCGCGGCCAGAATCGGCAAGGGCCAGCCTTGACGTTTTCGCGATGCACTGCAGGACGGCATGGGCAGGCAAGCCGCACGCCGGAATTTGGCGGGACCTGTACGTCCGCAAGCGTACTACCGAGGTCGATCCCCAGATTACTGATGTTGTTCGATATGGACACATGCACGGCCTGCATACCCCGCTCGTCGCGCGCCTCGTCGAACTTATCCGTGAGTTGGAGTCTGGTCGGCGGAGCGCATCGCCCGACAACGCGTTCGAACTGATGGAGGTTACCGCGTAATGGACATGTCCTTCGCTGCGAAACGAGTCTTCGTCACGGGCGCCACAGGCCTGTTGGGTAGCGAGCTATCCCGAGCGTTTGCGGAGGAGGCCGCGTTCGTGATGCTCTCCGACGTTGAAGTCTCTGCTGCCGAGGCACAGCGTCGGCTGGCGGTTGGCGCATCCCACTCGGTTTACCCGCTCAACCTGGCAAATCTTGTGAAGGTCCGCGCTTTTGTCGACGAGCTGACCGATGCAGAACGGCCAGACGTGGTGGTCAACAACGCAGGGATTTATCCGTTCGGTGACCTACTGGATTCCGCGCCCAAAGAGTTCGAGCCGATCTTCAAGATCAACACCATGGCGCCGAGGGTGATCATGCAACGATTCGCCAAGCGCTGGATTGCGAAAGACCGCCCAGGCGTTTTCGTGAACGCGTCATCTGCATCCGCAGAGGTGGCTCAAGCCAACGGCTCAGCTTACAGAGCATCGAAGGCTGCTCTGGAGCCGCCCACCCGAAGGATGCTATCCGTCTTGGCCCTCACCAGATCCGCGTCAACGCGGTGTGGCCCGGCATCGCCGCAGGAGCGAAGGCTGGTGGACGACTTCCTCCGGAACATCTTGCGGGCATCGCTACGCAGGTGCCATTGGGCAGGACCCTTATACCCGGCGATCTGAGCGACGCGACGCTTTTCCTCGCAAGCCGCAATCGTCGTTCATCACGGGACAGATTCTCTCAGTGGGCGGCGGCGGAAGTATCAATATCAGACTTTGTGTTTCGAAACTGGAGAAGTGATGGTTAGCCCAATGAATGAGGATCCCCGCATCGCCTTTGACCGCTACGAGTGGCCAGAAGGCAAGCGCTGCGCGGTGATCCTTTCGATAGATGTCGACGCGGAGTCACCCTACCTCCGGAGGAGCGGAGAAACTGCAGGCACGTCAATCGGCGAACTCGAGCAACGTCGGTACGGCCCTCGCCAGGGCATGGCGCGCCTGTTGCAACTTTTCGAAAAGCACGAAGTGGCGGTGAGCTGCTACGTGCCTGGCATCGTCGCTGAAACTTACCCCGAGCTCCTGCCCCGGATCCTGCGTGGCGGCCATGAGGCGGCGTTGCATGGTTACCTGCACGAGCGAGTCGACCATCTTCACCCGAAACGCCAGGAAGAGTACCTCGCAAAGTCGTTGGAAATTTTCAAAGCCCAGACAGGCCTTACTGAGCTCGGGTACCGCTCGCCCTCATTTGAACACTCGGCCTCCAGCCTGGCATTGCTTAAAAAGCGCGGCATCACCTACGACAGTTCGCTGATGGGCTTCGACCATCCCTACGAAGTCGATGGCGTCCTCGAACTGCCCGCGCAGTGGACGCTGGACGACATCCTGTACTTCGCCTACACCGAGAATCGTCGTGACAAGCTCCACCCTGCTAATCCCAACGCGGTGTACGAGTCCTGGGTCGAAGAGTTTGAGGCGGCCAAGGAATACGGCAGCCTGATGATGGTGACGGTGCACGATTGGGTGTCGGGCCGGCCGCAGCGCCTGAGGCTTCTGGATCGGCTGCTGACATACATGCGCCGGTCGTCTGACGTCTGGTTCGCCACCAGCGCCGAGATCGCTGATTTCCATCGCCGCTCCTCGAACGCCGGTCGCTTCGCGGTCACCAGCAAGGTGAACCCCTTCCCCAAAGAAGACTGATTTGGGAAACCTGTAGGCATAGCCAGTGCTAACCAAATGTTCAAACATCCAATTTAAAAGAGTCACCATGAAACTACAACGTCGAAACTTCCTCGCAAAGTCTGCCGTTTTGCTTGGGTCCTCGCTGCCCGGAACAGGAGCCTTTGCGCAAGGCGCCGAGAGCAGCTTCCCCGATCGAGCCATCACCCTCATCGTCCCCTTCCCGCCGGGAAGCAACACGGATATTGCGAGCCGGATCTGGGGGCAGATCATCGGCACCAGACTGGACACTCCTGTGGTGATCGACAACCGCGCGGGCGCCGGCGGCAACATTGGGGCAGTGGCCGTAGCCCGCGCTGCCCCCAATGGCTACTCGCTGCTCTACAGCACCGCCTCCGCATACGCCATCAACCCAGCGATCTATCCGTCGCTTCCATACAAACCTCAACAGGACTTTTCCACGATCGCTGTGACTATCCTAGTTCCTGTGGTCCTCGTAGTGGCGGGCGACAGCCCCTACCGCACTTGGGACGACTTCGCCAAGGCCGTCAAACAGAACGGAGACAAGCTGAGCTACGGCTCCAATGGTGCAGGTACCTCTAGCCACATCGGTTGCAAGGTTGTGGCAAAGAGCCTGGGACAGCCTGAACTTTTGCACGTTCCCTACAAGGGTGGCTCACAGGCGGTCATAACCGACATCATCGGAGGCCGGCTGACCTATGCCATGGATTCGTGGGCCGTCGTGAGTCAGTTGGTCAAGTCTGGGCGTCTGCGCGCCCTGGCCGTGTCCAGCAAGGAGAGGCTCGCAGTCGCGCCGGATGTTCCCTCGCTTACCGAGATTCTCGGCCGGGACACCGTTGTCGCAACCTGGAATGCCGTGTGGGCACCGGCGAAGACGCCTGTGGCGATCCTGGATAAGGTCCATACCGCCATCGCGGAGGGACGCAGGGACCAAGCGTTGGTGACGCAGTTCGAAAACCAGGGCACGCCGCTGCTTCCCTACATGAACCGGCAGCAATGCGAGAAGTTCATGCAAGACGAAACGGTGCGCTGGAAAGCCATCGTGAATTCCGTTGGCATTCAAGTGTGAGGACAATATGGCCGCCGTTCAACAAGGTAACACGCGCCGAATCGCCAACTGGATAGCAACCGCATCCCGGGACTGGGAACAGTCTGTCGTTGCTGCTACGACGAATGCGTTCGCTGACACCCTGGCGGTCATGTGCATTGGGGCTGCCGAGCCGCAGTGCCAGCGACTGCAGCGCACGATCACCGCATTGGCCGGCGAGCAAGGGTCGTCCACGGTTGTGGGCGGTCGATTGAAGCTTGGTGTCCCGTGGGCAGCATTGCTGAACGGAACCGCCGCACATTACCTCGACTTTGACGATGTCCTGGACCCTTCGATGTCCCACGCAAGTGCCGTGCTTGTGCCGGCCATCTTAGCAATCGCAGAGCATGAGCACCTCAGTGGGGCCGCTTGCGTCGACGGCTACCTGGTAGGGCTAGAGGTTTTGGCGCGGCTGGGTGAGACGATGAACCTCGCCCACTATGCGAACGGCTGGCACGCGACCTCAACCATCGGTTCCATCGGTGCGGCGGCAGCTTGCGCCCGCCTGCTGCAGCTTGATGAAGACCGGTCGTTGATGGCCATTTCGTTGGCCACAAGCATGGCAGGTGGCTCCAAAAGCCAGTTCGGAACTTTTGCAAAACCTATTCACGCGGGACTGGCGGCCAAGAACGGCATCACCGCTGCCTATATGGCAGAAGGAGGGGTCGACGCCTGCGAGGAACCACTTGAGGGCGACTGGGGCTACATCGCAATGACCTGCGGTGCAGGGATGCCTAGCCTCGGGGTATCCTTGACGAAGCTGGGGCAGCCAGTTGCCATGAAGGAGTTTGGGGTGTCGATGAAGGTCCACCCCTGCTGCAGTTCGACCCACCGGCCGGTCGACGCCATCCTTGACGTGGTCGCGTCTGAAGGAGTGACGGCCGGCGCAGTGTTGCGCGTCGAGGCGACCATTTCTGAGGTTGCCGCGCACAATCTGCGGCATAGCCGTCCGAAGACACCGGCGCAGGCGCGTTTCAGCTTGGAATATTGCTTGGCTGCAGCGCTAATCAATGGGCGTGAGTTGAACATCGGAGACTTTCAGCCGGCCGCTGTGCTGAACCCAACCGTGCAAGAGTTTTTGCCGCGAGTTCAGGTCAATATCGACCATGCTCTTGCCAGTCGCGAATCCGTAGCACTTTCGTCGAGTGCGGCAACGGTGAAGGTGTTTATGCAAGACGGCACAGTCTTGACCCGGGTTGTCGAGAACCCTCTTGGCCATCCACTGAATCCGCTCAGCACGGAGCATCTGCGCCGCAAATTCGAATCCTGCACAGCTGCTTTGATTTCCGCTGATGCCTCCCAACGCGCATGGGAACAGGTGCAGCAGCTTGTGCTCCTTCACGACGTTGACAGTCTTATGGGCCACTTCAAAGGCGCGCCTCTCGCGGCCTGATGGCGGCCTTTGAGCCAACTAAGGAGCTCTATGAATAGCAGAACAAGATCACACAGGTGTGCGAGCTCAACGTACGCATAGAGACATAGAGCAACCATCTGCCAATCGACTTCGTCGCGGCAGATTTACTGTGCAACCGCTGCGGCATGCCCCGAAACATTGCACGGTCGATTGCTAGTTAACAATTGGAGCAATGCAATGAAAAAGGTGCCTCCCGGAAGTATGTGATTATGGCCAGCAATTTCGCAACAGCGCAATCGTCCGTTTATGTCTACGGTATCGTAGACGCTGGCGTTGGCCGTCTGAGCTCGACTCGCGGCGTTCACGCGACAGGTCTGGCGAGCGGCGAACTCTCGACGTCGCGCCGGGCTTCCGCGGCATCGAGGACTGTGGCGGAGGTATGTCGACCGGCTTCGTGCTGGAGGGCCAGCTGAAAAACGGCGTCGGCGGCTGCGCGACGCAGACCAACGGCTTCGACTTCGTGCCGGGTCGACCGTCAGCCTCGTCGGAAAATTCGGCGATATCCGTCTCGGTCGCAGCTTCACGGCGAACTACAACGCCTTCGCGGCTTATGACCTTTCCGCGAATCGCGGGCTGGCCGCGATCGAGACCCCCGGCACCGCCGCGGGCGGCGTCACGACTACAAGGTTGCCTCCATCGGTGGCTCCTACAACTTCAGTGTCGTGAGCTGTGGGCGTCGGCTTAAGCGAGCGCAGGGACGGCCGGGGCCCAGTCCGGGACTTCGGACTGAACAGGTACGCTCGCGCCGCCACCGTTCCGTCCGGTGCTTCGCTGATCCGCGTGCAGGCCTCCCACTATCACCCCAAAGACAACGGCGACAGCGCCAACAAGCTCTCTATCGACTACCTCTACTACCTGTCAAAACGCACGACTCTGTACGTTGCGGCTGCAGATCCGCAACAAGGTTCGCACGAACTACCGCTTCGGTGCCCTGGGCGGTTCCATTAGCGGTGCATCCGTTCCCACGCCCGGCGGAAAGGCAGCCGGCCTGATTGCCGGAATCCGCCACACGTTCTTAACCTAGCGAAGTCGCAAAGGAATCGAATCGCTCGACGGGGCATTGCGACTTGGCATGATCTCTATGCGGTCATGCCTTATTTTTTGAATGCCATAAGAAAGCTATCTTCATGCCACAGCCCGTCCTCACCACTATTGACGACCTTACCCCCTATGCCGAAGAGCTTGCAACTCTCCGACACCACATCCACAGCTGTCCAGAACTGGCGTTCGAAGAACATGCTACGTCGGACCGAGTCGCCAAGATGCTGCAAGAATGGGGCTACTCCCTCACCCGCGGCATCGGCCAGACGGGCCTGGTGGCGCAACTGCGTGTGGGCGACGGGACCAAGTCTCTCGGCCTACGGGCCGACATGGATGCGCTCCCGATCCACGAGGATACGGGTCTGGCTTATGCCAGCTCCAAGCCGGGCATCATGCACGCATGCGGACACGATGGCCACACCACCATGCTGTTAGGGGCTGCCAAGCACCTTGCCGCCACGCGGAGGTTTTCTGGAACGTTGAACCTTATCTTCCAGCCGGCTGAGGAGCGCGGCTTCGACAGTGGGGCTAAAGCGATGGTGGAAGATGGCCTTTTCGAGCAATTTCCTTGTGACATGGTCTTCGCCATGCACAACCATCCGGGAATTGAGCAGGGCCGTTTCCTGACGCGGCATGGGCCCTTCATGGCTGCTGGTGACCGTGTGTTCATCAAAATCGTGGGGCGCGGCGGCCATGCCGCGCGTCCCCACCTGGCTGCCGACCCGCTGGTGGCGGCGTCGGCCATCGTGATGGCGCTTCAGACGGTGGTATCTCGAAACATCGACCCCAATGATTCAGCTGTCGTGACGGTCGGCCGTCTGCGCTCGGGCGACGCGCTGAACGTTATCCCTGCCGAGGCGGAAATCGGCATCAGCGTCCGATCATTCGACACCGAGGTACGAGCGCTCTTGAAGGGACGCATCTGCAAATTGGTGACGGACACCGCTTCAGCCTATGGCACGGCGGCGGAAATACGCTACGTGGAAGGCTACCCCGTGGTCAACAACGCGGTTGAAGCAGCAGACCTAGCCGCCGACGTTGCGGCGGAACTGGTCGGCGTCGATCAGGTGACGCGCGAGTTCCCTCCCATGATGGGTAGCGAGGATTTCGCTTACATGCTCCAAGTTTGCCCGGGTGCACTGGTTCGGATCGGCAACGGTCCCTCCGATCGCGGTCGTGGATTGCATAGCCCTCGCTACGACTTTAATGACAGTAACCTTGTCACCGGATCTGCGTTTTGGTGTCGATTGACTGAACGCTTCCTCGTCCAGTAGCGCCCAATACGCATTCCTGCATCCTTATCTGCCTGTGCTCAACCTTCGGCCAACTCCAGCTCGGCTGCGTCACTCGGACAAGTGAGTCGTGACCAAGTGCTGGGCCGGCGAAGCAAAGCACCGACTGGCATCGCATGCACCTGCGTGAGCTGGCACTACTCGGACTCGGCAGGCTGATTGTTAGGGCCGATGCAATCTTGACCACCAGTGCCAGTTGAACCGCCCCGTATTTTGAGGAGGCTCTTTGCTCTGAGAGGATTGAGCCATGAGCAAGAAGTCAAACAAGTTCTCACCCGAGGTCCGCGAACGCGCTGTTCGTATGGTGCAGGAGCACCGAGGCGAGTACCCCTCGCTATGGGCTGCCATTGAATCTA
>JAQGNE010000016.1 GCA_028291985.1 Polaromonas sp.
GTGGTGCATGTCGAGCTGAGTGTGCTCGTAAAACTGATTCAAACAAACTAACTGCAAACGACGAACGTTTCGCACTCGCTGCTTAATTGCCAGTGAGCTTTACAACAGCAGGCCGATGGGCTGGGCAAGGGGTGTTTAGCGCAAGTTAAATGCTCCCGGCTGTAAAGATAATTTTATCGGCTGGCTCCGGGCTGGGTACCTTAACCCGGGGCGAGAAAATAGGGTGCTGGCGTCTTGTGTAGCGTGCGACTGCGCGACACAAGTGGCGAGACTCAAATCAGACCGCTAAACATGTAGATCTGCCCGAACAAGGCTTGCGGACGGGGGTTCAAATCCCCCCAGCTCCACCACCATTATGTAAAGCCGTTTGCTGAAATTCAGCAGACGGCTTTTTTCTTGGTGCTCAGATGCTGCCGGACAAAATGAGGGCATGCTTCGCGCGCGATGATGGTAGTGCTCAAAAACAATGTAGGTATGTCAAAGCGGGCTGCATACAGACCGCACATACAGCGGTCAGGCTTCACTCCTGATGTAAGTCCAGGCGTTGAGCTTGCACCGTGCCATTTCAGAGCTGCGCTTCCAGCAACGACGCCAGCCTTTCAGCCAGTTTCTCCTTCAGCGGCCTTGCCTCCCAATCGGCCAGGCTGACTCTTTTGGCTTGCGTCAGATCCTGCTCGAAGATGTAGGTCTGGCGCTTGGCAAAAGCTTCGTCGTAGATGTTCAGATTCGCCTCATCGTTGAGGCTGAACGACCGGTTGTCGAAGTTGGTTGATCCCACCGAAACGATACGGTCATCAATGATCATCACCTTGCAGTGGTACATGGTCGGCTGGTACTGGTAGATCTCTGCACCGGCTGCCAGCAAAGGGCCCCAGGTAGCGCGTGATGCGGCCGCCACGGTTTCGGTGTCAGTGAATTCCCCTGGTGTGATCAACCGAAGCCGCACGCCGCGCCGCAGTGCGTCCTGCAGCACCTTGCTGCTGAGTTCGTCCGGTACGAAGTAGGCCATCGACAGGTCAATGCTGCGCTCTGCCGCCGTCAAAACCATGTGGTACATCAGGCGCATGCTGTCGCTGCCGCCAGACGGCGAGCTGGAGAACATCTGTGCATTGCTGGTGCCATTGGGCATCAGCGCGGGAAAATACGGCTCCCCATGCAGCACCTCGCCGGTCACCTTGAGCCAGTTGTCCATGAAGGTGGACTGCATCTGCGCCACCACGGGCCCTTCGATGCGGAAATGTGTGTCACGCCAGTGGTCGGGGTCTTGCGCCTTGCCCGTCCAGTTGGGTGCTATGCCCACGCCACCGGTAAAGCCAATCTTGCCGTCAGCGACCAGCAGCTTGCGGTGCGTGCGGTTGTTCATGCGCCCCAGGTTGTACCAGTGGGGTTTGTGAAACTTCAAAACCTGCACGCCTGAAGATCGCATTCTTTCAAGCAAGGCGTCCTCCATCTTTGCGCTGCCGATCCAGTCCAGCAGCACATGCACCTTGACACCTTTCTGGGCTCGTTCAGCCAGAGCATCTGCAAAAGCGAGCCCTATGTCGCCGGACCAGTAGATATAAGTTTCAAAGGTGATGCTGTGCTGTGCCTGGCGAATAGCCTGCAGCATGGACGGGAAAATCTCGCTCCCGTTCAGCAGTTCCTTGACCTGGTTGCCACCGATGATGCCGGGCCCGAGCAGGCTGCCCATGGTGCGTTCAAACTGCGGACTGCTGCTGCCGTAAAGGCGGTCCAAGCGCTGGTCCAGTTTTTTTTCTCCTGTGCTGAAGTTAAGCACCAGCAGCACCGCCGCAAGCGTGGCGACAAACACCAGTAGGGCTACCCAGACGGTCCGGCTACGTTGTTTCATCCCATCATTCTCGAGTAGCTCAGCAGGCTGTGAAGTAGGTCACCGCCGCGTTTGTGCTGACGTCCACCGCGTAATGTGCCGGGCGCAAGGCGACAATATCTTCATGGCAAGCATGCAACTTCAAGAGATTCTTTTTTCACAGGGTTTTGGCACCAGGCGTGTGTGCGCAGGGCTGATTCAACAGGGTTTTGTGGCGGTAGCCGAGCAAATATGCCGGGACCCTGCTACTGATTTCATAGCGACAGGGCTGCAGTTCAGCGTTCAGGGCGTGCCGTGGGAGTACTTCGAAAAAGCCTACCTGATGCTGCATAAGCCGGCCGGCTACGAGTGTTCTCAAAAACCCAGCACCTATCCCAGCATCTACACGCTATTGCCGGGGCCGATTCGTCAGCGCGGCGGTGGTGCCGCTGCGGGGGTGCAGGCCGTAGGGCGGCTTGACCAGGACACCACCGGCCTGCTGCTGCTGTCTGACGATGGCAAGTTTATTCACCGCATGAGTTCACCCAAGCATCATGTGCCCAAGGTCTACCAGGTCACGGCCAAGCACGCGGTCGATGACAAGCAGGTGCAAAAGCTGCTCAGCGGGGTGGTGCTGGACGACGACCCCAAGCCCGTGCGCGCGGCCGCATGCGAGCAGACGGGTGAACGCACCCTCAGCCTCACCTTGACCGAAGGCAAATACCATCAGGTCAAACGGATGATTGCTGCCGTTGGCAACCGGGTTGAAGACATCGGCGGGCTTCATCGTTCACGCATCGGCAACCTTGAGTTGCCGCCGGATCTGTTGCCCGGAGGCTGGCGTTGGCTCACGGCGAATGATCTCGTCAGCATCTCGGGCAAGGCGTGAGCTAAAAAACATCACCAGGCGTTTTCATGAGCCAACGCCGTCAGTTTCTCGGCTCTGCGGCGGCAGCCGCGATTGCCGTGCCTGGAGGAGCATTGGCGCAGCAGGCGCCCGGTCCTGCTGACGGCGAGCAGGGCTATCGGCAAGGGGAACCGCGCTGCGCTCGACCCTGCACTTGACCAGATGATGGCCAAGCAAAATAGGTTTTGACCGCGCGCACGTCTTCGACTTTGCCGCCCTGACGACGCTGACGACGCTGCCGGCGGTGACGATCAAGCCCGCGCTGGAATATGACAACAAAATCCACACGCCCAAGGGTCCGCTGCTGCTGGGCGTGATGAAAGCAAGTGGTGTGGTGCCGAAGACCGGCGCCGCCTTCTTTGTCCGGGTAGTCGATGGCTATGCAGCCCAAATTTCCGCAGTGGATGCCACGCGGCTGAGGTTCATCATCGCCGCGCACCTGGACGGAAGGACAATGGCACTGGGCGGCCTGAGGCCGCGATGGGCTGTCTATGACGCGGATCGTTTTGCCGACATGGCCGGTGACGTAGCGGTTTGGCGCTTGCCGTTGGCAATCTACCCTCTCGAGATCAAGCAAGCTTAGCTCTACCGGTTTATGTTATAGGAAAAATCCGCACATGGCCCTTTAATCGCAAGGGGCTGTAGCTACTAAAAAAATAGCAATCAGTTTGTTCGACCAAGAAGCTCCGCCAGCGCTTCGATGGTTTTTTCCGGCTGATCCCGGTGTGGCGAGTGGCCACATGAGGCCAGCCTGAGCTGCTGCGCCTGCGGCGCCGCATGGGCAATTTCATCGAGCTGTAACAGGCTGCCGTATTCGTCTTCCAGCCCCTGAATCAGCAAAAGCGGCGCCGAGATGTTGCGGCATTCCGGCCGGATGTCAAAAGACTTGAATGCTGCCGACAGCCAGGCGTCGTTCCATTGCCAGAAAGCGCCGTCGACGTCTGCATGGTATTTGGCCAGGCGCTGGCGCAGGCCGCCTGATTCGTAGTCTGCTTTTGCGGTGGCAATGGCTGCGACCGAGAGGTCTTCAACCACCACATGCGGCGCCATGGCCACGCAGGCCGACACCGCAAAGGCGCTGGCATGCAGCAGGGCAATTGTTGCCCCGTCGGAGTGGCCGACCAGCACCGGGTTCTCAATGGCCAGCGCCGAGAGCAGGCGTGGCAGCACCTCCCAGGCTTCTTCATGCATGTAGCGAGGCGTCAATAACGCAGGCCGGATGTCGCCTGCGGCGTGGCGTTGCGCGGCCTGAGACCTCCCGTAGCCGCGGCGCGAATACACGACACCTGCGCGTCCGCTCGCCTGGCATACCGCCTGAGGCCAATCGAGCCCTCGTTGCGTCCACTGGCTGACCGATCCCAGCCCTTCATGCAAAAACACCAGGGGCGCCTTGTCAGCCTTGCCAGGGATGACACGCACCTCCAGCAGCACACCGCCGATGTCCATAAGATCCATCGCGGCATCCTAAGCCATAGACCGGTATTTGTCCTCATGAACGGCCGGACTTGGCTGAATTCGGGCAGCGGGCGCAGCGGTGGCCGGTACACTATTGGATTGCCCTGAGAAAGCCTGTTTTTGTGACTGTCAATGCATTTTTCTCCCCTGTGCGCCCGGCGCGGTCCATGATGGCTTTCGCGTCTGTGCTGCTCTCGCTGGGGGCTGGTTTCAGCGTTGCCGCGCTTGCCCAGACAAAAGCAGTGCCTGCACCCGCCGCGCCCGCGCAGGCTGCATCCACGCCACCTGCCGGCAAACCGCTGTCCTCCGCGCCGCTGTCTTCACCGGTTTTTGTACTGAACTCGCTGGACGACAGCGTCAGCGTGATCAACCCGGTGACCTGGACCGAGACCAGCCGCATCGCCACCGGCAAGCAGCCACACCACCTGTACCTCACGCCCGACGAGAAGTCGGTGATCGTGGCCAATGCGCTGTCTGATTCGCTGACCTTTATCGACCCGAAAACCGCAGAGGTTCAACGCACGGTGCGCGGCGTTATCGACCCTTATCAGCTGCGGTTTTCGCCTGACATGAAGTGGTTTGTGACCGCTGCCAACCGCCTGAACCATATCGACATCTACCGCTGGGACGGCAGGGACATGACGCTGGTCAAGCGCATTGCCACCGGCAAAACGCCCAGCCATTTGTGGATAGACAGCAAGAGCAGCACGGTCTATGCCACGATGCAGGACAGCGACGAACTGGTCGCGCTGGACTTGGCCACGCAAAGCATCAAGTGGCGCAGCAAGACCGGCTCGATTCCGGCAGATGTCTTTGGCACGGCTGACGACAAGTTACTGTTGATCGGCCTGACCGGCAGTGACGCAGTCGAGGTTTATGACGTCAGCGGCAAGGAGCCGCAGCGTGTCAAGGTGATCAAGACCGGCGCAGGCGCGCACGCGTTTCGCGCGTTTGGCGACGGCCGGCATGTGCTGGTCAGCAACCGCGTAGCCAATTCAATCAGCCGTATCGACCTCCAGACGCTGGCGATGGTCGACACCTTTCCGGCGCCCGGCGGCCCGGACTGCATGGACGTCAGCCGGGACGGCCGGCAGATTCTGGTCACCTCGCGCTGGATCAAAAAGCTGACGGTGATTGATGTCGCCAGCCGTAAAGTGGTGCAGCAGGTAAATGTCGGAAAGAGCCCCCATGGTGTCTGGACGCTGGACCACGCACCGAGGTAGCCGGCTTTCAGGGCGGGCCGGCCGTGCAAGCCCGTATGCCGCGTGCCTGGCGGCAGTCGCGCTGCCGTCAGTCGCTATATTATTAATAGCTGCTACGCCTTGTATGTCCTGGGCTGAAGGCACTTTTGATATAAAAAATGTTGTTGCGGCCGCACCAGCGCCTGCAGGGCAGGGCGGCAGCCCCGAGTCGATGTGCAAGCCGGTTTACCTGACGCTGGACACCGGTCACATGGAAGTTGCACCGTTGATGGCCGACGTGCTGTCCCGGCATCAGGTCAAGGTAACTTTTTTTGCCGCCAACGAGCGCACCAAAACCGGCGACGGCAGCCTGGGCAATGACTGGGCGCCGTGGTGGAAGGCGCGTGCCGCAGAAGGCCACGAATTCGGCTCCCACACCTATGACCACACCTACTGGCGCGCAGACC
Source organism: Polaromonas sp. (assembly GCA_028291985.1). GTDB lineage: Bacteria > Pseudomonadota > Gammaproteobacteria > Burkholderiales > Burkholderiaceae_C > Polaromonas. The sequence goes on from JAQGNE010000016.1 coordinate 5,818, forward strand.
TGCCGGGCCAGCCGGCGCGGTTCAAGGTGCGGGCATCGTCAGGCCCGCGAGAAGGCCAGGATGCCGTCTGGACAGCGCAGCAGTACTGCGCCGAAATTGCAAAGTCAGCCGGCCGCCTGGAGGCGATCACCGGCAAGCAGCCCTTGCCGATTTTCAGGGCGCCGGGCGGCAAGACATCGCCTGCCTTGCTGGCTGCTGCGCAGTCCTGCGGCTACGCCCATGTTGGCTGGTCGCCTGCCGGCTTTCTGGGCGATGAACTGTCCAGTCAGACGCATCCCAATGACGTGCTGCTCAACAAAGCATTGCGTGAGGTGCAGCCGGGCGATATCTTGCTGGCCCATCTGGGCATCTGGTCACGCAAGGACCCTTGGGCGCCAGCGGTGCTGGAGCCGCTGCTCACCGGGCTGAAGGCGCGCGGATTTTGCTTCAAGACCTTGCGCCAGCATCCGCAGTACAGCAACTGGGTGTCAGCCGCCAAAACCGCCGCAACCCGAAAATAGCACCCCGACAGCATGGACTGGATCACCGACCTCTTCTCAAGCGCGCAGGGCTGGCTGTTCGACGCAGTTGTGCAGCCAGTGATGTTCGGCCTGGGCATGGCCAACTTGCTGGAAGACGGCTACGCGGCCACTGCATGGTTTCTGGCTGGCTGCCTGCAGGTGCTGGTGCTGCTGCTGGTGATAGGGCCGCTGCAGCGCTGGCGCCCGGTAGAGCCTGTAACCGACAGGGCTACCGTGCGCACCGATGTGCTCTACACGTTGCTGCACCGCCTGGGTCTGTTCAGGCTGCTGCTGTTTTTCACGCTGGAGCCCTGGTTTGACGCAGCGCTCGGTGCGTTGCGCGGCGCCGGTTATGGCACTTTCCATCTGGACCAGGTCTGGCCGGGCGTCACCGACAACGCCATCGTCAGCATCCTGATCTACCTGATGGTGTTTGACTTTCTGGCGTACTGGACGCACCGCGGTCAGCACCAGTTGGGCTGGTGGTGGCGCCTGCATTCGCTGCATCATGCGCAGCGCCAGATGACGATGTGGAGTGACAACCGCAACCACCTGCTAGACGATGTGCTGGGCGACGTGATCATCGTGTTGGTGGCGCAACTGATCGGCGTGGGGTCAGGTCAGTTTGTGGCGATTGTTGCCGTGACACAGCTCAGCGAGAGTTTTCAGCATGCCAACATTCGGCTGTGGTTTGGCCGAATCGGCGAGCGGCTGTGGGTCAGCCCGCGCTTTCACCGCCTGCACGATAGCATCGGGCTCGGCCATGAATGGCCTTTGAAACCTGTGGAGGATGCCCCATCCGCCGGACGGTCCGAAATTCCCAGCGTCTCCGCAGAGGGCCGCGATGCGAAACCGACGGCGCGCGCGGGCGCGCGTCTGGGCGGCAGCAATTTTGGCGTGCTGCTGCCCTGGTGGGACATGCT
>JAQGNE010000068.1 GCA_028291985.1 Polaromonas sp.
TTTTCCGACGCCCAGATTGCCGGTGGCGACACCCCTGACAGCGCCGCTGTCGCTGTACAGAATCTCGGCAGCTGCAAAGCCGGGGAAAATTTCGACGCCCAGGTTTTCAGCCTGCTGTGCAAGCCAGCGAACCAGATTTCCCAGGCTGATGACGAAGTTGCCTTCATTGTGAAAACAATTGGGTATAAAAAAAGCAGGCGTTTTCACCGTTCCGGTTTCGGTCAAAAACAGCACCTCGTCAGAGGTTACCGGCTGGTTGAGCGGCGCGCCCAGCGCCTTCCAGTCGGGTATCAGTTCAGTCAGCGCAATCGGGTCCATCACAGCACCGCTCAGGATGTGCGCACCAGGCTCCGACCCTTTTTCAAGCACGACCACCGAGACATCGGTGCCGCGTTCAGCGGCCAGCTGCTTCAGACGGATAGCTGCTGCCAGACCTGCAGGCCCGCCGCCCACCACGACCACGTCGTACTCCATCGCTTCACGGGGACCAAACTGGGCCAGGATTTCTTGGTTGTTCATGGTGGGGCTCGCTGATAATGACATTTCACGCTGATTGTCCAATGACTGCAGGCTGTGACGCCGATTTTATGCGGTGAATGGCGAAAATAGCACGGTCGTTCGATTTGATGCAATTTTATGAATGCACAGGAGCCTTTCATGGCCTACAGCCTGGATCTTTCGGGGCGCGTTGCGCTGGTCACCGGCGCTTCAAGCGGCCTGGGGGCGCAATTCTCCAGAACCCTGAGCCGCGCCGGTGCTGCTGTCGTGCTGGCCAGCCGGCGCCTTGACAAGCTGAAAGACCTGCGTGCCCGGATAGAGGCCGAAGGCGGCACGGCGCATGTGCTGGCGCTGGATGTGACCGACCACCTCAGCATCAAGGCATGCGTGGCGCACGCCGAAACAGAAGTCGGCCCAGTTGACATTCTGGTGAACAACTCTGGCGTCAGCACCACGCAGCGGCTTCAGGACGTCACAGGCGCCGACTACGACTTCATGTTCGACACCAATGTCAAGGGTGCTTTTTTTGTGGCACAGGAGGTCGGAAAGCGCATGCTGGCCCGCTCAAAGGGCGCATCGCCCGGCACCTTTGTCGGCGCACGCATCATCAATATCGCCTCGATGGCCGGGCTGCGGGTGTTGCCGCAAATTGGTGTGTACTGCATGAGTAAGGCCGCGGTTATCCAGATGACCAAGGCAATGGCGCTGGAGTGGGGCAAGTTCGGCATCAATGTGAATGCCATCTGCCCAGGCTATATCGACACCGAAATCAACCACCACCACTGGGACACCGAGCAGGGCAAAAAGCTGGTGCAGATGCTGCCCCGCAGGCGGGTGGGCAAGCCTGAGGATCTGGATGGCCTGCTGGTGCTGCTGGCCAGCGGGCAGAGCCATTTTGTCAACGGCGCTGTGATTGCTGCCGACGACGGCTTCGGCGTCTGACGCTGCATGCTGGCTGGCGTTCTGGCGGGATTGGCCGCCGGTGCCCTGTGGGGCCTTGTTTTTGTGGCTCCGCGCATGGTGGTCGATGTGTCGGCGGTGGACTTTACCGCCGGCCGCTTTGTGTCCTACGGCGCCTTGTCGCTGGCCTTGATGCTGGTGTTGCGCCGATCTGTCTGGCCTGATGTCGGGCAAGCCCTGGCTGCGGCGGGCATGAGCTTTCTGGGCTTTACCGGCTACTACCTGCTGCTGGTGTTTGCAATTCGCGATGCGGGCACCGAAGTGCCCAGTCTCATCATCGGCACCATCCCTATCTGGATGATGCTGCTGGGCAAGCCGGCCGGCCTGCGCTGGATGACGCTGTGGCCGGGCCTGGTGATGACAGCGCTGGGGCTTGCGCTGATGATGAAGGGCACGCTGGGTGCGTCGGCAGCAACCCAGGTGGCCAGCGGCGCAACTTTCTGGCGCGGTGTTGTCTTTGCGCTGGTCTCCATGGCCTTGTGGACGGCCTTCGGCCTGCTCAACGCAGCGTGGCTCAAACGGCATCCGCAGGTCAGTGCCGCCACCTGGGCCAACTGGCTGGGCCTGGCAACCGGTATTGGCGCGCTGGCGCTGTGGCTGGTCGCCGGAACTGCGCTGCCGACGCTTGCAGCCCATCCGCAGTGGCTGCTGGTTGCTTTTTTGGCGGTAGCAACCGGCGTTGGATCGGCATGGCTGGCCACCGTCTTGTGGAACATCGCCAGCCAGCGGCTCAGTGCCAGCCTGTGCGGCCAGCTGATCGTGAGCGAAACCGTGTTTGCCCTGGTGTATTCGTTCCTGTGGGACGGCCGTTGGCCTGATGCCTTGCAGGCGGCCGCCTGTCTGCTGTTTGCCGCAGGTATCCTGGCCAGCATACGAGCCCATCGCTAGGTGGCCAACGGTTGCCATTGCCCCATTATTGCTGTGCCTGCCGCTGCTGGCCGGCGTCATGAACAGATAGACAAGCCATGAAATTTGAAATTCCAGACCGAAAAAAGCTCGTGCATGAAATGGTGATCGCCATCCGCTGGGGCGACATGGATGCGATGGGCCATCTGAACAATGGCACCTATTTCCGTTACCTGGAGACGATACGCATCGACTGGATGTACAGCATTGGCTGCACGCCAGACCCCGCTGGCGAAGGCCCGGTCATCGTCAACGCGTTCTGCAACTTTTACAAGCAGCTTGAATACCCTGGCGATGTGCGGATGAAGATGTACGTCAGTGACCCTGGCCGCACCACCTTTGAAAGCTGGGCAACGATGGAACGGGTTGACCAGCCCGGCATTATTTGTGCGGCTGGCGGCGCAACCACCATCTGGGTCGACTTTCCCGCGCAAAAGGCCAAAACGCTTCCGGACTGGATGCGCAAGGTGGTTGACGAAAATTTCAAGTAAAAAGTGCCTCTAGCCCAATAAATACGAGGGGTATTAGCTCCTTTTACAGGAGCGAAATGCATCAGTGACGCAGTGGTGAATCGCCATCAGAGGCCTGGCACAGGTTGCGAGACGCGGCAGTTGCGCCTGGCGGCAATGTCCTACCGCCTGATGCACGCAATCGAAGCGCCAACGCAGCGGCTGCATCGTATTCTGCGGAGTGTCACGTCAACCAGACTGAGCTCCGCCCATGTTCTTTGTCGGAATCGGAACCGCTGCGCCTGCAGCGCGCTACACCAAGGCCGAATGCCTGGACGCGTTTCAACAATCACAATGGTTTGAGCGGCTTGACGCGCGCTCGCACATGGTGGCGCGCACGGTGCTGCAGCGCGACAACGGCATAGAAGCCAGGCGCCTTTGTGTACCCGCGTTGGCAGATGTCTTTTGTATCGACCCGGACACCCTGTCCCGGCGGTTCATCAACGCTGCACCCGCGCTGGCGGCTGAAGCTGCCAGCAAGGCACTGCGCCAGGCGGGCATGGCAGCATGCGACATCGACGCTGTGGTGGTCAGCACCTGTACCGGCTATCTGTGTCCAGGCCTGTCAGGCCATGTGATCGAGCGGCTGGGGCTGCGTGCGGACGTCCAGGCTTTTGATCTGGTGGGGCAGGGCTGCGCCGCCGCGTTACCCAACCTGCAACTGAGCCACGCGCTGTTGTCGGCTGGCACTTGCCGGCAGGTGCTGTCGGTCTGCGTGGAGGTCAGCAGCGCTGCGATGTACCTCGACAACGACCCTGGCGTGCTGATCAGTGCTTGCTTGTTCGGCGACGGGGCCGGGGCGGCGGTGCTCTCGCGTGAGCCTTCCACCCCCGGGCGAAAGATTCAATGGAGGGACAGCACCTCGTTGATCGAGCCGGCGCATCGGCGTGCCTTGATGTTCGAGCAGCGCGCGGGCATGCTGCGCAATATCCTGACACGGGGGGTGCCGGCGCTTGCCGCCGAGCATGCGGCCCGCGTGCTGGACACGGTGCTGCAGCGGGCTAGCCTGCGGCCGCAGGATGTCAGCAACTGGATCATGCATGCCGGCGGGCGTGATGTGCTGCTGGCCCTGCAGCGCCGGCTGGAGCTGCAGCCGGATGATCTGCGCTACAGCGCCGCCATGCTGCGCGAATACGGTAATTTGTCGAGCGCATTCGTCTACTTTGTGCTGGATGCAGCGCTGGCCGATGACGCGGCGGGCGGCTGGTGGTGGTTGTCGTCCTTTGGCGCCGGCTTCAGTTGCCATGGCGCGCTTCTGGAGGTCGCCTGATG
>JAQGNE010000009.1 GCA_028291985.1 Polaromonas sp.
TGCGTGTATTAGTTGTTGAAGACGATTTTGGCATTGCCCGAGGCCTTCAAACGCACTTGGGGCAACTTCAGTGGGCGGTCGATATTGCGAGCGGTGTCGAGTCCGCCTGGATGGCGCTCAAGGTCGAGCGCTTTGATGTCGTCCTGCTGGACCTCGGGCTTGAAGACGGTGACGGCTCGGAGGTACTGCGCCGCCTGCGGCAAACCGCGCCGGGGCGTCTGCCGGACCGTGGCACGCCTGTTCTGATCATGACGGCGCGCGACCAGGTGGCCGCGCGTATCGAATGCCTAGACATGGGCGCTGACGACTACGTCACCAAGCCGTTCGATCCCGATGAACTGGCGGCCCGCATACGCGCGCTCAGGCGAAGAGACGTAGGGCGTGCCCAGTCAACGATCACTGTTGGATCGCTCGTCATCGACCCGGCCACCAGGCGGGTGCGGCTGAACGGCAAGCCGGTCGAGCTGCCCGCTCGCGAGTTTGGCGTGCTGCTCGCGCTGGTGGAAGTCAGCCCCCGTGTCTTGTCCAGGGCCCAGATCGAAGCGCGCCTGTACACCTTTGACAATGCGCTGGACAGCAATGCAGTGGAAGTGCATGTGCATCACCTGCGAAAAAAACTCGGAGAAGGCGTGATTCGGACCCTGCGCGGTGTGGGCTATTTCGTGCCCGAGGACAGCTTGTGATTTTGTTCAAAAATCATTGACTTCCAGCCTGATGGCCTGGGCGCTGGGCGCGCTTTTGATCGTCTGGGGCGGTTTTGTTGCGCTGGGCTACCGCACCGGCATCCACGAGGCAGACGAGTTAACCGACGGGCATCTTGTCAGCGTCGCGTTCTTGGAGCTTGCAGAGGACTTCAACCAGTCGAGCGCCCCCACTGATTTCAGGGGCGTCCCTGGCCTGTCCAGTCTGAAAAATCACGATTACCAGCGTTCTATGAGCGTCATCATCTGGGATGGCCAGGGCAAGGTGCTGATGCGTGTCGGTGAAGCACCGCCGGTGGACTTCAATGCGAAAGAAGGGTTTGAAGACCTCAAGCTGGGGTCCCCTGCAGTGGCCTGGCGTGCGTTTTCTCGCTTCGATGGCCCCGATCACAACCGCAAAGTGATGGTGCTTCTCAACCGGGGTGAGCGTGACGAGCTCGCCAAGGACATTGCCGAGCAGGTGGCAGAGCCGGGCTTTTGGTTACTGCCGGTCGTTGCGCTTGCGCTGGGCTTTGCCATCCATAGGGGACTCAGGCCTTTATATGCCTTGTCACGCGATGTTGATGCGCTGGACATCCACAAGCTGGTACCCCTTCAGGGGCCTTATTCGCAAGTGGAGTTGCGGGCGGTGGTCGACTCTATCAACACCCTGGCCGGGCGCTACCAATCCGCAGTGGAACACGAGCGTGAGCTGGCAAGTGAGCTGGCCCACGAGCTTCGCACGCCGCTGGCTTCCCTGACGCTGCAGGCCCATGCATTGAGGCAGGCGGTGTCCAAAGAGGAACACGAGCGACTGCTGTCTCAACTTGAGCAAGATGCGCTTCGTGCCGGACAGGTTTTGTCCAACTTGCTGGCGCTCGCGCGGGCCAGCCGCACCGACTTGCTTGAAGCCAGGCATGCGGTGGACCTGGCTGACATTGCGCTGAATGAAGTCGCTGAGTTCGGGCAATTGGCTTTGGAAAGCCAGCACGAGCTGTCGCTGGAAAGTCCCGGCCCGTTCCTGGTCGAAGGCCATGCAGTGCTGCTCGGCCTGGTGTTTCGAAACCTGGTCGAAAACGCGTTGAGCCATACGCCACCTGGTACTCGCGTTGAGGTCCAGCTTGATTCCCAGGCTAGGTGGCTTCAGGTTTGTGACTCGGCACACTGCAGCGATAAAGCTGCTTCATCTAAAAACGCACCGAGTGGTACCGGATCCCGTTCACTCGGTTTAGGCACCGGTCTTCGAGTGGTTGAAAAAATTGCCGCCATTCATGGTGCCTCGTTTGGCCAAGTGCCCCCGCCACCCGGGTTTACGAACTGCTACAGGCTTGCCTTTTCTCCACGCTCCATGGACACAGCCACAGGTTGATTTTTGAGCAACCTTCCCCTGGAAAGTTTCGCCCTGAAAATTGTTGTTTATTCCTGAATTGCTTTGGCTAAGGCGTGGTAGCTAAAAAACCTGGAATTGCAGGCTTAAAACTTTTGAGCTGCTGGTCAGGCGTTGATGCCAAGCGCCTAGCGTCACTTCAAGCGTCCAAAACGAATAGATGCGTTTATCGGCCGCTGCCGCGCTGCAGGCCAAGCGCACCGCGGCTGATCAGCGGCAAAGAAACCTGTTGAACTGAACCGCCGCCCTGAACGATTGCACAGAGGGGGATTGAAAGCTTTGCCGTACCGGCCGGATTAATTCAAAAGGGCGCTGGCGTTGCAAACAGGTGTGGTCCAAGGACGCAGATCACGCAACGCGGCCTTCAGACTGGGATGGCGTGGTCGCTTGGCTTGCATTTCTTTCACTTGCCATGGCGGCGACACAACCAAAAAAGCAATGGTCCGGACCATCGGTTGATATTGAGAGTCAGGCAGTTATGGCAGTTATGGCAGTTTTACAAGTGAAGTCCAAGGACTGAAAAGATGCATGCACAGCTTTTGTAGTAGGGGTATGCCCGCGATAGGTGAAGTCCACATTTTTTGAAGGGTTTTCCCACGCACACTTCAACGATTCATTCTTACCGAGAAAACAAACCATGAATATCAAGAGTCAAAAAGACTTTTTTTCCGGGCTCATGTTCATGGGCGTCGGCGTGGCGTTTGCCTGGGGCGCAACGACCTACAACGTGGGCAACGGCGCGCGCATGGGGCCGGGTTACTTTCCGCTCTACCTGGGCGTCTTGATGACGATCCTGGGCGCGGTCATCACCTTCAAGTCGCTGGTGGTCGAAACCATGGACGGCGACAAGATCGGCAAATGGGCCTGGAAGCCGCTGTTTTTCGTCATCATGGCCAACTTGGTGTTTGGGGCGCTGCTGGCCGGCTTGCCGTACTTCGGTATTTCTGCCATGGGCCTGATCGTGGCCATCTATGCGCTGACTTTCATTGCCAGCATGGCTGAGCAGGGTTGGAAGCTCAAGAACACCTTTGTCTTAGCAACCATATTGGCCGTAGGCAGCTACATCGCTTTCGTCATGGCACTCAAACTGCAGTTTCAGGTGTGGCCGGCGTTCATCACCGGTTAAGGAGAATAAAAAAAATGGAACTGCTTCAACACCTCTCACTGGGTTTCGGCGTGGCTTTCACGCCGATCAACCTGCTGTACTGCCTGGTTGGCTGTATTTTGGGAACCCTGATCGGCGTGCTGCCCGGCATTGGCCCGGTCGCCACCATCGCCATGCTGCTGCCAGCCACTTACGCGCTGCCGCCCGTGTCGGCGCTGATCATGCTGGCCGGTATCTACTACGGCGCGCAGTACGGCGGATCGACCACCGCCATTCTGGTCAATCTGCCGGGGGAATCGTCCTCGGTAGTTACCTGTATCGACGGCTACCAGATGGCCCGCAAAGGGCGAGCGGGGCCCGCGCTGGCGGCTGCCGGACTGGGATCGTTCTTTGCCGGTTGCGTCGGCACCCTGATCCTGGCGGCGTTTGCGCCGCCGCTGACCGAACTGGCCTTCAAGTTCGGCCCGGCCGAATACTTCGCCCTGATGACGCTGGGCCTGATCGGCGCGGTGGTGCTGGCATCGGGCTCGCTGCTCAAGGCGATTGCCATGATCGTGCTGGGCCTGCTGCTCGGCCTGGTCGGCACCGACGTGAACTCGGGCGTGGCGCGCTTCAGCTTCGACATTCCGGAACTGACCGACGGCATCGGCTTCGTGGTGATCGCCATGGGCGTGTTCGGCTACGGCGAGATCATCAGCAACCTGGCGCAGCCAGAGCATGAGCGCGAGGTGTTCACCGCCGGCGTGACGGGCCTGTTCCCGACCAAGCAGGACTTCAAGGACATGGCGCCGGCTGTGCTGCGCGGCACATTTCTAGGCTCGGCACTTGGCATCCTGCCGGGCGGTGGCGCCTTGCTGGCCGCCTTTGCCGCCTATGCGCTGGAAAAGAAGATCAAGATGAAGCCGGGCGAAGTGCCTTTCGGCCAGGGCAACATCCGCGGCGTGGCCTCGCCCGAGTCGGCCAACAATGCCGGCGCACAAACGTCTTTCATTCCGCTGCTGACGCTGGGCATTCCACCGAACGCCGTGATGGCCCTGATGGTCGGCGCGATGACGATCCACAACATCCAGCCCGGTCCGCAGGTCATGACCAGCAACCCCGAACTGTTCTGGGGCCTGATCGCCTCGATGTGGATCGGCAATGCAATGCTGATCATCCTGAACCTGCCGCTGATTGGCATGTGGATCAAGCTGCTGACCGTTCCCTACCGCTACCTGTTCCCGGCCATCGTGCTGTTCTGCGCCATCGGCGTGTATTCGACCAACAACAACACGTTCGACGTGTGGATGGTGGGCCTGTTCGGCATCATCGGCTACCTCTTCGTCAAGCTGGGCTGCGAACCGGCGCCGCTGCTGCTGGGCTTCATCCTCGGCCCGATGATGGAAGAAAACCTGCGCCGGGCGCTGCTGCTGTCGCGCGGCGAGTGGAGCGTGTTCGTGACCCGTCCGATTTCCGCCGGCCTGCTGGCCGCGGCCTTGCTGATGCTGGGCATTGTGTTGCTGCCTTCCATCAAGAGCAAGCGGGAAGAAGCCTTTGTCGAAGAATAATGAAACCTGCTGCCAGGGCTTTTAATGCAGCAAAAGGCACCTTCGGGTGCTTTTTTTATGCACGGCTGTGGAGCCAATGTAGGCAAGTGAATTTGTAGACTCGGCAAATATGACGTCTCGATTTGAGAACAGGCAATCGCTATTGCCTTTTTTGTCTCTCACCCATGCAGATTACTTCGCTGGAACAGATTTGGGGGCAACTTGGTTTTGTGAAACCTGTTGCTTTTCCTTTTTATTGGCCACGTGACGGCCCACAGCGCAGCCTGCTGCTGCGCCAACGACGCCGTGCCCGCCTGCGACATGGCCACCCACCCCGCCAACGGCTGCGCCCTTCAAGCAGCCCTTGGCACTTGCCATTTGAGGAACGGTGGCGATGGCCAAGAGCATGGCCATGGTGTAAAGACGAGTTTTCATGGGAGCCTCCTGAGGTGGATCGAGAAGCTTAAGGAAACTCTGCATAACTCACTCGTGTGCGTGTTTGGTGCCAGGCCAGTCTGAGAAAATACAGAGCATGAAACAAGCTGCCCTGGACCTCAAGCTCAGTATGAAGAAGACCCGCAAGCGCGA
>JAQGNE010000021.1 GCA_028291985.1 Polaromonas sp.
ACATTGCCTTCCGGCACCGGGCCTGGCACCATGGCCACTGGCGCAAACGTTGCATCATTGGGCCTGATCTTGGTGACGGTATTCGACAGCAGGTTCAGCGCATAGGCTGTCTGCGCGTCCCTGGTCAGGGCAAACAGGTGTGTCTTGTAGCCGCCGGATGACACCGCCAGGTCGGGCACATGGCGATTGACCGGGTCTGAAAACCGCAGCAGGGTGTTGTGCGCCTCGGACATCACAAAAAGCCTGCCTTCGGCGTCTACCGTCAGGCCATGCGGCCGGTAGTAGGGCCAGATGTTGAGCGTGGCGACATGCTCACGCTTGTCCAGGTCGATGACAAACACCGAATGGCCGCCCACATCGCCCAGATGGCTGGCGGTCTCGATGCCGTAGTGGCCGACATACGCGCGCCGCTTCACCGGGTCTACCGTGAACTCATGCGGGAAATTGGGCAGCACGAGATGTTTTTCGGCCTGCCCAGTGGCGAGGTCATAAAAGCTGAAGGTATGAGCGCATTTCTGCACCAGGAGGAGTGTTTCTGAAGTCATGTTCTTGATGTACCGCTGTTGATTGATTGCTGAAATGGACAGGCCTTTGGTGCTGGCGGAGCTAGCGGAACCAGCTTGCCGGAACCATGATGAGCTGCGGAAACAGCACAAACAAAAACAGCAGCAGCGTCTGCGCCAGCAAAAATGGCCACACGCCCTTGATGACGCTGTCCAGGCTGGTCCTGGCGACACCGGCGGCCACGTTCAGCACCGTTCCCACTGGCGGCGTCAGCAGGCCAATGGCGTTGTTCATGATGAACATCACGCCAAAGTAAATCGGGTCGATTCCTGCTTGCCGGACGACCGGCATCATGATGGGTGTGAGGATCAGCACCGTCGGCATCAGGTCAAGTGCAGTGCCGACGACGATGACGATCAGCATCATGACGAACATCAGGAGAATCTTGTTGTCCATGAAAGGACGCAACAGTTCGGTCACTTGCGCCGGTATGCTGGCAATCGTGATCAGGTAGGCCGAGACCATGGCTGTGGCAACCAGAAACATGATCGTGCTGGAGGTCTTGGCCGCTGTCAGCATCAAGTTGGGCAGATCCTTGAGGTGCATGCCGCGGTACACGAAAAGACCGATGACCAGCGAGTAGATCACCGCTACCACCGCGGCCTCGGTGGGCGTGAAGATTCCGAACTTCATCCCGCCAATGATCACAACCGGAAGAATCAAGGCCCACACACCGTCGAGCAAGGCCTTCCGCAAGCGCTTCAAGTCAAACGTCTGTGTGATGGGCGGTGCCTCTTTTTTGGACAAAATCCACCAGGTAATGGCAAGCGCGCAGCCCATCATCAAGCCCGGAAAAATGCCTGCCAGAAACAGCTTGGTGACCGATACCTGAGCGGCGACGCCAAAAACCACAAAGGCAATCGACGGCGGGATGATTGGCGCGATGATGCCGCCCGCCGCGATCAGGCCAGCCGAGCGCCCCACGTTGTAGCCTGCGTTGCGCATCATCGGCACCAGCATGGCAGCGACTGCTGCTGTGTCGGCCACTGCAGAGCCGGAAATGCTGGCAATGATGAGTGCGGTGATGATGGCCGCATAGCCCAGTCCGCCGCGGACATGGCCCACCAGTGCTTCTGCCACCCTGACGATGCGACCCGACAGGCCGCCCGCATTCATCAGCTCACCGGCCAGCATGAAGAAGGGCACGGCCATCAGAGGATAGTTATTGACGCCCTCAAGCAGGTTTTGCGCCAGGATCTGCGTGTCGAAGCTGTCCATGTGCACCATGAGTGCGACGCCGCAGGCCAGCAGGGCAAACGCAATCGGCATGCCGAGCGCCATAAACCCCAGCAGGGAGACCATAAAAATAGTGATCGTCATGTGGTGCTCCGTCCTAGTCGACGGCGTTGTCAGCATGCGGCGTCAGTTCCTGCACTGGCATCCGGCCGGTAAGCTGTCGCCACAAGGAATACATCAGCACGCCGGCCATTCCGACGCTGCTGATCAGCAGGCACAGGTACACCAGACCCAACGGTATGCCCGCCACCGGCGAGCGGTCGTCCATTCCCAGCACCACCTGTTTCCAGGTGCCGTGCGCCAGAAGGCCGCAGCACACCATCGCAACGATGTCGGACAGGAACCGACAGACCCGTTTGCCCTTTTCAGCCAACCGGTCAACCACGCTGGACATACCCAGATGGGCGTTGTCCTTCATCACCAGCAGTGCCCCGATCAGGGTGACCCACATGAAAATGAAACGTGAGACTTCCTCGGATACCGTGATGCCGGAGTTGAAGAGATAGCGCAGGACAACGTTGCCGAAGACGAGGACGATCATCGTGCCCAGCAGCACGATGAGAAACCAGTCGACAGCACGCAAAACAGGGTGGGGTTTCATGTGCGTGGTGCCTGAGGACGCTTACTTGAGGGCGTCTACGGCTACCAGCAGTTCGGGTCCGTTCTTGGCGATGAACGACTTGCGCAGGTCATCATTGACCAGGGCCTTGAAGGGCGCCGGATCAAACGTTTCAATCACCGACATGCCGTTTTTGCGAAGGTCGGCAATGATGGCGGCTTCGTTCTTCTGGTTGGCATTGCGCTGGAAGGTGCGGCCGTCGGCGGCAGCGGACACCAGCACGTTTTGCAGGTCGGGTGACAGGGCGTCAAACTTTTGCTTGTTCATGACCACTGGCATGGCCGTAAAGGCATGGCGCGTCATGGTGAGGTGCTTTTGCACCTCATAGAACTTGGCAGCGTAGGTGATGTCGACCGGATGCTCCTGGGCATCGACAGCGCCGGACTCCAGCGCCTGGTACAGCTCGCCCAGCGGCATCGGCACCGGGTTGGTACCCAGCAGCTTCCATGCCTGCACATGGGTCGGGTTCGGTGTCGTGCGTATCTTGATGCCCTTCACGTCAGCGGGCACCCGCACCGCACGGTTCTTGGTGGTGATCGAGCGAAAGCCGACTTCCCAGAAAGCCAGCTGCTTCAGGCCATTGGACTCCAGCCCCTTCATCAGCGACTGGCCGATATCGCCGTCAACCGTCTTGTAGGCATGGGCCTGGTCACGAAAGAGAAACGGAATGTCCAACACGTCGAGCTTGCTGTGCATGCCGGCAAAGTTTCCGCTGCCCGCCATCATCATGTCGATGGTGCCGCCGCGCACGGCGCCAATCACGGTCGAGTCATTGCCAAGCTGGCTACCCGGAAACACCTGGACTTCCAGCTTGCCGCCGCTGCGCTCCTTCACGAGCCTGGCAAACTCCAGCGCCGCCTGGTGCTGGGACGTCGCCTCCGGCCCCGCATGGGCGAAGCGGATTTTGGTAACTTGTGCCTGGGCGCTCAGGCCTGCGGCAAGCAGGGCGGTGGTCAAGGCGAGCTTGAGAAAAGTACGTGATTGCATGGTTTGTCTCCGTTTGAAACTTATGTTTATTGAAAAATGAAACTACTTGCCCCAGCGCAGGACCATCGGGTCCAGTCGCCGGGCGGTTTCCAGCAGGCCTTTTCGAACGTCGGCATGCATCGTTGGAAAGGGATGGCGCGGCGCCTCGCAGGCAATAACACCGCCGGCTTTCATCAGCGCCTTGGCCGAGAGAATGCCGCCCTGGCGGTTTTCATAGTTGATGAGCGGCAGCCAGCGCGTGTACTGGGCCACGGCTTCCTCACGGTTGCCCGCGCTGTAGGCGTCCATGATCAGGCGTATGCCGTCAGGGTAAGCGCCGCCCGTCATGGCGCCCGTGGCACCCGCGTCCAGATCAGGCAGCAGCGTGATGGCTTCTTCGCCATCCCAGGGGCCTTCGATGGCGTCGCCGCCCAGGCGGATCAGCTCGCGCAGCTTGGACGCAGCGCCTGCGGTCTCGATCTTGAAATAGGCGACGTGTTCAATCTCCCTGGCCATCCGCACCAGGAAAGGCACCGACAGCGGCGTGCCGCTCATGGGTGCGTCCTGGATCATGATGGGGATGTCAATGGCGTCCGACAGGGTGGTGAAGAACTCGTAGATCTTTTCTTCGCTCGCCCGCAGCGTGGCGCCGTGGTAGGGCGGCATCACCATCACCATCGCTGCGCCCATGTCCTGCGCACGGCGGCTGCGCTCGGCACAGATCCGGGTGCCGAAATGCGTGGTCGTCACGATGACGGGCACCCGGCCTGCCACGTGTTTCAGGATGGCGGCGGTCAGCACTTCGCGCTCGTCATCGGACAGCAGAAACTGTTCCGAAAAATTGGCCAGGATGCACAGGCCCGTCGAGCCGGCATCAATCATGAAGTCAATGCAACGCAGCTGGCTGGCAAGGTCCAGCTCGCCCGCTTCAGTGAAGGTGGTGGGCACCACCGGAAAAACGCCCTTGTATCGTGCGGTCATGCGGGTCTGGCGCTTATTCGACGATATTGAACTGGTCGAGAAACTCGGTCTTCATCGTCAAACCCAGGCCAGGCTTGTTGTCATCGAGCTGCACAAACCCGTTTTCCGCCACCGGCTCGCCGTCAAAGATGTAATAGAACAGCTCGTTGCCCACTTCCACGTCAAACATCGGGAAGTACTCGCTCATGGGCGACGCGATGGTGCTCATCGTCAGGTGGTAGTTGTGCATCTGCCCAGCATGCGGAATCACCGGCACGCTGTAGGCCTCGCACAGCGCATTGATCTTGTGCGCCGCCGTGATGCCGCCCACACGGTTGGTGTCGTACTGCACCACCGACACGGCCTTCTTGTCCAGCAACTGCTTGAAGCCGTACAGGCTGAACTCGTGCTCGCCACCCGAGATCGGGATGCTGGTGAGCCGGTTCAGCTCGGCATAACCGTCGATGTCGTCGGCAATCACCGGCTCTTCCAGCCAGCGCGGTTCGAACTTCTCCAGCTTGGGCAGCATGCGCTTGGCGTACTCCACGTTCCAGCCCATGTAGCACTCGAGCATCAGGTCGTTGTCGTAGCCGATGACTTCCCGGATCGCCTCAACCGACTTCAGGTTTTCAGCCACGCCCTTTTGCAGGTGCGCCGGCCCGTAGCCAAAGCGCATCTTGAAAGCGGTGAAGCCTTGGTCCTTGTACTTTTGTGCCTCGGCCTGCATCTCGTCCAGGTTCGTTCGGTACAGCTTGGAGTAGTAACAAGGGATTTTTTCCTTGGTACGGCCACCCAGCAGTTTGAACACCGGCTTGCCCACCGACTTGCCGAGGATGTCCCAGATCGCCAGGTCAATCGCCGATATCGCCGCCATCGTCACGCCCTTGCGCCCCCAGGCGTGGGTGGCGCGGTACATGCGCTGCCACAGGTATTCGTAGTCCCAGGGGTCCTGGCCCAGCACCAGTGGCGTCAGGTACTGGTCGATGATGGCTTTGGCAATGGCCGGCGCCAGCGCCACATTGCCCAGGCCAATGATGCCGTCGTCAGTTTCGATTTCGACGACCGTCCAGGAGTGGAAACGAAAGGTGCTCATCGACTCGGTGTTGGAGTACACCAGGTCCATCGCGTTGGAGCAGAAATTGCCCTGTGGCGGAACGGTCTTTCCCTTCCATTCAAAAACACGGGCACGGACGGATTTGATTTTCATGACGTGGACTCTTGGTTGATTCAGGAATGAAGCCGTGCCGCACCCATGCGGCAGGCGATACGAAAGGCATTGAGCGTGGCGTTGACATCGGCCTTGCCCTGGCCGGCGATGTCATAGGCCGTGCCATGTGCGGGCGTGGTGATCGGCACGGGAAGCCCGCCCTGAACCGTCACGCCCTTGCTGAACCCCATCAGTTTGATGGCGATCTGGCCCTGGTCGTGGTACATGGTGACGATGGCCTGGTAGTGGCCGTCACGAGCCTTCAAAAAGATGGTGTCGGCAGGAAACGGGCCGTCAACCGGGAAGCCCCTGGCGCGTAGTTGCTCGACTGCCGGGGCAATGATGTCGATCTCTTCCCGGCCGCACACGCCGCCGTCGCCACCGTGCGGGTTGAACGCTGCGATGGCGACCTTGGGTTCGGCCGTACCACTGGCCTGCAGCGATTTGTAGATCAGTTGGGCGGCGTCAACAATGCGATCTTGGCTGAGCATGCCTGCCGCTTCCTTCAAGGGGATATGCGAGGACACCCGGGATGTCCACAAGTCACCCAGTGTGTTGAACTCGCAGAAGTAGCCGGTCACGCCCAGGTATTGCGCAAAGTGGTGCAACTCGTCTTCATGCAGCATGCCGCCAATCTTCATAGCCTGCTTGTTCAGCGGCGCAAAGCAAATGGCATCCACCTCGCCGCGCTTGGCACCATCCATGCACAGGTCCAGCACTTTGAGCACGGCGGTGCCGCAGGCCGCTTGTGCCTGCCCACGTTGCACCTGCGCTTTTTCAATGGTGCGGGTTTCCAGGAAGGCCGGCAGGCGCTGGTCAGGTCGCTGGCGCACTTCCTCCAGGCTCCTGACAGGCTGCGTGGCGACTTGCGCCTGTGCGGTCGCCTGGCCTTCCTGCCACAGCCACGGGTCGCCCAGCAGGACAATATTGGCGGCGTCTGTGATGCCGGGTTGGCTCAGCAAGCGGGCGATCAGTTCCGGTCCGATACCGGCCGCGTCGCCCAGGGTCAGGGCCACTACGGGGTTGGTTTGATTCACGGGGTACTCCTGACGTGAGAGGTGGGGCTAAAAGTAAAGGGTGCCGATGGCGCAGGGACACTTCATTCAGGCGCTTTGGCAATCGCAGCAAAGAAGGCCTTGGCCGTGTCTTCGCCCACGGCAGCCTGGTGCTTGGCAATGACGGGCTGGAGTTTTTCCCGCATGCGCCGGCGCTCGGCGTCTGACACGTCGTTGACCTGCATGCCCACCTTGACCAGCTCGCCGCGCATCTTGGCGTTCAACTCGCGGCTGGTCTGGCGCTGAAACGTGGTGGCTTCCAGAGCAGCGGCCTGCAAGATGTTGCGGTCTTCTGCCTTCAGGCCGTCCCAGAATTTCTTGGAGCCCACCAGCACGAGCGCGTCATACGCATGGCCGGTCACTGACAAATACTTCTGCACGTCGTAGAACTTTTGCGCATACACCACGGTGAAAGGGTTCTCCTGCGCGTCGACAGCTTTCGTCTCGAGTGCGGTAAACAGCTCGTTCACGGGCATTGGAACGGCGTTGGCGCCCAGGCCGTTGAACAGGTCAATGTACAGGTTGTTCTGCATGGTGCGCACCTTCAAGCCGGAGAGATCCTCGGCCTTGACGATGGCGCGCTTGCTGTTGGTAAAGTTGCGGAAGCCGTTTTCCCAGAACGCCAGGCCGACCATGTCTTTTTCCTGCAACTTGGCGAGCAGGCTCTGGCCGAAAGGACCATCCAGGACGGCATCGGCCTGCTTCTCGCTGGCAAACGAAAACGGCAGTCCGATCACGCCAAATTCCTTCACCAGGTTGGCCAGCGTGGCGGTGGATGGCACGGTGAACTCCAGTGTGCCGCCGCGCAAGCCGCCCTGCATCTGCTGATCACTGCCCAGCTGGCCGCCCGGGTAGACGCTGATCTTGATGCGGCCGTTGCTTTTTTTGTCCGCCAGTTCGGCAAACTTGCGTGCACCGATCGTTTGCGGGTGTGTTTCCGGCAGGGACGTGCCAAGCTTGGCTTTGACGTCCTGCGCCAGGGCCGGCGAGCCAAGACCCAGCGTTGCGGTGGCAAGGAGGGCGGCTGACAGCAGCTTGAAGGTTGTGCGTTTGTTTGATCGGGTCACGACGGGGTCCAGGGTTGGGGGTACAGGCCGGTGGTTCAGTTCAGGCATTGGTGAAGAGGTTTGGTAAAAGCGGTCTGGTAAGGGCGGCCTAGTGAAGGTGATAAAGACTCACGGCGTTGTCGCAAAAGATGGCCAGCCGCGTATCAGGTGGCAAACAGCGGCTCAGCTGTTTGAAGCCGCTCCACAGGTCCGAGAGGCTGACCACCAGGCCGTCGACCGGGTGGTTGCTCGCCAGCATGCAGCGATCCGGTCCAAAGTCGGACAACAGCGCCTGCAGCACCGGTTGCTGCTGCTCGGGCGTCCAGGGCTGGCCTTGCACGCCAAGCCCTGAAATCTTGACCCACACATTCGAATACGCGGCCAGCGGACGCAGCGCCTTGCGCCATGCCGCCAGCGTTACGTCGTCGCGCGCGCCGGGCATGCCGGCGTGGTTCACGATCATCGGTATGCCCGGGAAATCGCGCGCCAGTTCGGCGGCTTCTGGCATGTGCCACCAGGGGGCCTGCAACTCAAACATCAGGCCGGCCGCTTCAAGCTGTGCGTAGCCTTCACGCCAGAGCGGACAGCGCATGGAGCCGGGCTCGGCCCAATCCGGCGTGTGCAGATGCTGCGTGGTGCAGCGTGGCTTGTGCCGTACGCTACGCACGAATTCGGCCAGCGGCGGCTGGCGATACGCATGCAGCACCTCGCCGACATCGGCGCGGTCCAGCCAGATTTGCGCGGCCATGGCATGCGGCCTTTCGTGCGGCACCGGATGCGCGCTGGCCAGCTGCTGCATCCATACGGCTTCCCCCGTGGGGTCTTGCGGTGTCCATTCGCCCTCCATCAGCACATGGCGCAAGACCCGGTGCTGGCCACTGGCTGCAGCGTAGTCGGCTGGCAGGTAGTCGCTGCAGATCGGTCCATAGTCGCCGTAGCGAAACGCGATGCGTGGCAGATCGGTCAGCCAGGGATGCGGATTGCGCGTGACGTCCCAGTAGTGGTGGTGCGCGTCCACGATGGGCAACAGGTCGTCATGTCCGCTTGCCAGGAACTCGCGGCGTGCCGTCTCCAGGTCCGCGTCCCTCGCGGGCATGGCAACGCTCATTCGAGCTTGATGTTTTTCTTGGCGATCAACTCGGCGTAACGCTTGTTTTCTGCCGCGTGAAAAGCGGCAAACTGCGCCTGCGTCATGGGTGTGAGGTCTGCGCCGATAGCACCTAGCCGCGTCTGCGTTTCGGGCATGGCCAATACCTTGGTCACCTCGCCATACACGCGATCCTGCACCGCTTTGGGCGTGGCTGCCGGCATGTAGATGCCGTACCAGGCGCTCATCTCCACACCCTTCAGGCCTGCCTCTGCCATGGTGGGCACTGTGGGCAATTGCGGGTTGCGGCTGGCACTGGCCACTGCCAGCGCCTTGATGCGGCCGGATTTGATCTGGCCCACCACGGACGGCATGGTGTCAAAACTCATCTGCACCTGGCCACCGATCAGGTCAACCAGTGCAGGGCCACTGCCACGGTAAGGAATATGGGTGATGAATACGCCCGCCTGGTCTTTGAACAATTCAGCCGCGATATGCTGCGTGCTGCCAGAGCCACTGGTCGCGTAGTTCAGCTTGCCGGGCTGGCTCTTCGCCAGCTCGACCAGCGACTGCACCGAATCAACCGGCAGCGCATTGTTGACGACCAGCACGTTGGGCACGGCACCTACAAATGCCACAGGGACCAGGTCCTTGTCGCTGTCGTAGGCCAACTTGAGCAGGTGCGGCGCAATGGCGTGCGCGGTCGATACACCCATCAGCAGTGTGTGGCCGTCGTTCGATTTGGCCGTCACGTCGGCGGCCATGGTGTTGGACGCGCCCGGTCGGTTTTCAACCACTACCGACTGCTTCAACAGGGGACCCAGGCGGTCAGCCACGGCGCGGGCCATGGCATCGGTGCCGCCGCCGGGGGCGGAGCCGACCAGGATGCGGACGGGTTTGCTGGGCCACTCCTGAGCGGTGACGGTCAGGGGCAAGGCCGTCGCGCAGGCAGCTGCAAGCGTCAGGGCGGGTAAAACTTTCATGTTGCGTGTCTCCAGAGTCAGGTCGGCTCAAGCCAACGAAGAGTGCATGGTAGACAGGTGGACAGTTAACGTAAATTCAAAATATCTGATTATTTGATAACCTCAGATTATGATTTCGAAGGCCTGGGCCGCTTGTCATCTGGCGTTTCCAGTAATTCTCCGTTGCTCTCACTTACCCATGACCGATCAGATTCCAACCGCCCAGCTACTCAACCGCCTTCGCATGCGCCAGGTGGCGTTGATCCTGGCGATTGGGGAGCACGGCACCTTGCGCAAGGCCGCAGCTGACCTGGGCATGACGCAGCCAGCCGCCACCAAGATGATTCAGGAGCTCGAATCGGCGCTGGGGCAGCGGCTGTTCGAGCGCGTGGGCCGCGGGCAAAAGCTGACGGCGGCGGGCAACAGCGTGCTGGGGCACTTTCGCGGCATGCGTGGCTCGGTCGAGACGATGACGCGCGAGTTGTCCGAGCTTCGGCAAGGCAGCGCCGGGCGGCTGTCGGTAGGCACCATCATGGCGCCATCACCGACCTTGCTGACGCATGCCGTCATTGCCCTCAAAGGCGCTTTTCCGCTGCTGTCCATCGACATCACCATGGACACCAGTGACCGCCTGCTGGATTTGCTGCGCGAAGGCACGCTGGATGTAGCGATAGGCCGCATCCGCGATGAGCACCGGCAGGACTACGCCTTTTCGCCGCTGGCCAATGAGGCGCTGGCGGTGGTCGTCGGCATGCAGCACCCATTGGCAGGCCAGCGCAAGGTAGCCTTTTCAAACCTGCTCGACTACCCGTGGATATTGCAGCCCGTGGGCAGCCCGATGCGCGAGGTGCTGGACCAGGAATTTCGCATGCTCCAGGTGGCGCCGCCGCGCGGGCTGATTGAAACCGCCTCGATATTGACCACCACCGACCTGATCGACAAGACCGACATGGTGGCCGTGATGCCGGCGTCGATCGCCATGACCTATGCGCAGCACCGCCTGGTGCATGTGCTGCCGTGCCGCATCCAGCACAAGATGGAAGCGTTTGGCTCCATCAGCTTCAAGGCGCGGCCGATCAGTGAGGCCGCGGCCTTTTTTCTTTCGGCAATACATGCCGGCGGAGATGCTATTAAATGAATAGCTAGTACCCTCCGAATTACCTGGGCTAGAGACCTAAAAAGCTTGAAAATCAGGCGGGCGAGGGCGAACCATCGGCTTTGAAGTGCCCCGGCGTCAAGCCATGCTTTTGCATCAGCCGGTAGAACTCGGTGCGGTTGCGGTCGGCCAGCCGGGCGGCGTCGGCCACGTTGCCGTCAGTCAGTTTCAAGAGGCCCACCAGGTAGTCGCGCTCAAAGCGCTGGCGGGCTTCAGCCAGGGTCAGCACCTGCACGCTGGGCGAGCGCAGCGCGCGCTGCACCAGGGCCAGCGGGACCAGCGGCGTGGTTGACAAGGCGCATACCTGCTCAACCACATTGAACAGCTGGCGCACGTTGCCCGGCCAAGCCGCAGTGGTCAGCGCCTTGATGGCTTCGGGCGCAAAGCCGCTGAGCCGCTTGTCGTATTTGGTGGCCAGCTTCTGCAGGAAATGGTTGGCCAGCAGCGGAATGTCCTCGGGCCGCGCCGACAGCGGTGGCAGCGTCAGCGTCACGACGTTGAGCCGGTAGTACAGGTCGGCGCGAAACTGGCCTTGGGCCATGGCAGCGTCCAGGTCGCGGTGCGTGGCAGAAATGATGCGTACATCTACCGGAATCGACTGGCTGGAGCCGAGCGGACGCACCACGCGCTCTTGCAGCACCCGCAGCAGCTTGACCTGCAGGGCCGGCGGCATGTCGCCGATCTCGTCGAGCAGCAGCGTGCCGCCGTCAGCTGCCTGAAACAGCCCCTTGTGGTTGCTGGCGGCATCGGTGAAGGCGCCCTTGACATGGCCGAACAGCTCGGACTCGAGCAGGGCCTCGGGGATGGCGCCGCAATTGACGGCGATGAAGGGAAACTTCGCGCGCGCCCCGCCCTGGTGTATAGCCTGTGCCAGCACTTCCTTGCCGGTGCCGCTTTCGCCGCGCAGCAGCACACTCGCATCGGATTGCGCCACCATGCGGGCCTCGGCCAGCACTTCGGCCATGCTGCTGGAGCGGCTGATGATCTGGTTTTGCCAGGCTTCCGGGCTGCCGCGCCGCGCAGTGTTCACGGGCGCGCTCAGCGCCAGCGCCTGCGCGATCTTGGCCTCCAGGCTTTTGCCGTCAAACGGCTTGGTGAGGTAGGTGAACACACCGCGCTCGGTGGCCTCGACCGCATCCGGAATGGTGCCGTGCGCGGTCAGCAATATCACGGGCAGCGACGGGTGCTGGGCGCGGATGTCGTCAAACAGGCTGAGCCCGTCCTTGCCAGGCAGGCGCACATCGCTGAGCACCAGCTGCGGCCGCTCGATGTGCAGCTGCGTCAGTGCGGCTTCGGCAGACGTGACTGCGGTAACCCTATAACCCGCGGCAGTCAGCCGCATCGTCAACAGACGCAGCATGTCCGGGTCGTCGTCCACCACCAGCAGGTGTGCGCCGCTGCTGCGCGGCTTGGCGGCGCCCGTCGCTTCAGTCATGGCGCGGAGCGGGGGCGACTCGCCGGCGGTACCGGGGGAACCGCCCCTGGTGGCGTGGCCTGCCGGTTAACGAGGCTGCGTTCAATGGCCTTCAGGGCCTCCAGCCTTTCAGTGGTCTGGTCCAGCCGGCGCTGGACATCGCGGGTCTGCTGGGTCTGCTTGTCCAGTTGCTCCTCCAGGCGGCGCTGCTCACCGTAGCGCGACGCCAGCAAACGTGCCAGCGAGTGCAAGCCCTCGGTATCGGGGCTTCCCAGCACCCGGCCCAGCAATTCCTGGGCGCGTATCAGATCGGGCAGCTGCCGCAGCTGTGCCAGCACCAGCGCCAGCTGCATCTGGTCGGCGGGGCTTCTGACGTCGCCGAGCCGCGCGATCTCTTGCTGCAATTCAGGCGGCGGCATCGTCCGTATGCGCTCAGCGTAGGCCAGCGTGCGCACGGTGGCTTCGCCGTTTCGGGTTTCGGGGCGGGCAGCGACCGCAACTTCAACGGGGCGTGGCTCGGGGCTGGGCACCACAACCGGTTGGGCGGGTACGGCCACCGGCACCGGTTCTGGCGATGTGAACACGTGGCCACAGGCAGCCAGCACGCTGACGGTCAGCAGTGACGACAGGCGGGTGACAAGAGCGCAGGCAGCAGCTGCGCAAGCGGGGTTGGTGGAGTTGTCAGGATTTGACGGCATGAGGAAGCTCTATTCTGAAATGGGCGCCGGGCTGGTCGGGCAGCAGCATGATGCGGCCGCCATGCGCGGCCACGTATTCCTGCACGATGGACAGCCCGATGCCGCTGCCGCGCGCCGCATCAAGCGGCTGGCGTTCCCCGCGGTAAAAAGGCTCAAAAATACGTTCGCGGTCGGCTGGCGCAACGCCCGCGCCGTCGTCATGAATGTCGATCCGCACGACGCTGGCGAGTGTACCCAGTTCCAGCCGGACAACGCCTCCCGGCGGCGAAAAGCGGATGGCATTGGACAGCAGGTTGCCAATGGCCGTGCCCAGCTTGTCCGTATCGATTTCCATCACCAGCGGCTCTCCGGACACCACCACAGACAACTCACGCGCCCGCCACTGCAGGCGCTGCGCATCGGCCTGGGCCTCCAGCAGGCCAAGCAGGTCGGCCTGCTGCCGGTGCAATTGCCGCGCCTCGAAAGCGGCCGCATTGAAACGCAGCAGGTCTTCAATCTGCGTCTGCAGCACACCGGTGTTGTGCCTGAGGATCTGCGCGATTTCGCCCTGGTCGCTGGTCAGGGGGCCGGCCACGCCGTCCTCCAGCAGCGAGACGCCTTCGCGAAGAGAGGCCAGCGGGGTCTTCAGCTCATGCGAGATGTGCCGCAGAAAGCGCGCCTTGTCGGCATCAAGCTCGACCAGTCGCAGGCGCAGCCAGTCAAGCCGCTGGCCGACCAGCACCAAGTCGGCGGGTCCGCGAATGTCGATTACCCGGTCGAGCCGGTTCTGCCCCAGGCCAACGATGGCGTCTTCCAGGCGCCGCAGCGGCAAGGTGAACCACACGCCGAACGCCAGCGCCATGGCCACAGCCAGCACAATCGCCCAGCTCACCTGCAGCGTCAGGCGGCGTCGGCTTTCATCCAGCTTGCGCTCCAGCGACTGGTTGCGCTGCTGGATGTTCTGCTGTGTCTGCACGCTGATGGTGGCGTTCACCCTCTCAAGCTCGCGGAACTGCTGCACCAGTTGCCGCTCCCGGTCGAGCGCGGTGTCAGCCGGTCCCCGTATCAGGCCCTGCAGGGTTTGCAGATGCCGGCGCCAGTCGCTGGCAACCGACGGGGCCAGGCCGCCATTGGCCAGCCGCTGCACAACCTCCAGTGCGTCACGCGCTTCGGCTTCAAACCGCTCCCGCAGGACACGGTCGTCCAGAATCACCGACTGGCGCGAGCTGCGCTCCATGGAAATGCTGCGCTCGTTGAGTGACTGCGCCGCTGCAGACAGCGACAGCGCCTCTGCCGCGTTGAGGCGGCTTTGCAGCGTGAGGTCTTCCAGCGTGAAAAGGGCGCGCAGGGAGGCGGCGCCCAGCAAGGCGGCAATCAATAAAAATGCAATGACCAGCAGTTGCCGGAAAGAAAACCGCTTCAGCATGTGCAGCTGTCGGCCTTGACCGGCCTCAAGCCGTCGCCAGTGCAACCGGGCTGTCCGGTGTCGTGCAGGGGGTCACCACTTCGCCGCGCAGGGAGCGCTGCGGCGCTTCGGTGATCCGGATGTCCACCAGCTGGCCTACCAGGCGGCCAGGGCCTTCAAATACCACGGCCCGGTTGCACTCGGTGCGGCCAAAGAGCGCGTTGGGCGTCTTGCGCGCCGCGCCTTCCACCAGCACACGTTGCACGGTGCCCAGCCGGCTGGCGCTGATCGCACGCACATTGTCATCAATCGCAGCCTGCAGCCGCTGCAAGCGCTGGAGCTTGACCGCATGCGGCGTGTCGTCGTGCAAGGCGGCGGCGGGCGTGCCCGGGCGCGGGCTGTAGATGAAGCTGAAGCTGGTGTCGTAGCCGACGTCGTCAATCAGCTTCATCATCTTTTCAAAGTCGTCCTCGGTCTCGCCGGGAAAGCCGACGATGAAGTCGCTGCTCAACGCCAGGTCGGGCCGTATGGCGCGCAGCTTGCGGATGGTGCTTTTGTACTCCATGGCGGTATAGCCGCGCTTCATCGCCATCAGGATACGGTCAGAGCCATGCTGCACCGGCAGATGCAGATGGTTGACCAGCTTGGGCAGCCGGGCGTAGGCGTCTACCAGGCGCTGTGTGAACTCGTTCGGGTGGCTGGTGACGTAGCGAATCCGCTCGATGCCCGGAATGTCGTGTACATAGTCGAGCAAGGTGGCGAAGTCGGCGATGTCCAGCGACTCCCCCATCGGCCCGCGGTAGGCGTTGACGTTCTGGCCGAGCAGGGTGATTTCTTTGACGCCCTGGTCGGCCAGCCCGGCCACTTCAACCAGTACGTCCTCAAACGGCCGCGAGACTTCTTCACCGCGGGTGTAGGGCACCACGCAATAGCTGCAGTACTTGGAGCAGCCTTCCATGATGCTGACAAAAGCGCTGGCGCCTTCCACACGGGCTGGCGGCAGGTGGTCGAACTTTTCGATTTCCGGAAAGCTGATGTCGACCTGCGGCTTGTTCAAACGGGCCCGGTCGGCCAGCAGCTGCGGCAGGCGGTGCAGGGTTTGCGGACCGAACACCACATCAACATACGGCGCGCGCTGGATGATTTCGGCACCTTCCTGGCTGGCCACGCAACCCCCCACGCCGATCAGTACGCCTTTTTCCTTCAGGTGGCGCACCCGGCCCAGGTCGCTGAAGACTTTTTCCTGCGCTTTTTCGCGCACCGAGCAGGTGTTGAAAAGGATCAGATCCGCCTGGTCCATGTCCAGCGTGGCCTCGTACCCTTCGGCGGCGTGCAGCACATCGGTCATCTTGTCCGAGTCGTACTCGTTCATCTGGCAGCCGAAGGTTTTGATAAAAACTTTTTTACTCATGACGTGCTACTTGATCGATAGCTATAACCCGGCGTACTTATTGGGCTAGGCGCTGTTTTTTCGTGAAATTCAATCGGACAGGCCGATAGGCCTGCTGCTACTGGACGGCGGCCGCGGGTCAGGGCGGGGCGCTGGCGCCCGGGGCTGCCGGCGCGTTGCTGCCGAACAGGTCGGTGACAAAATTGAAGATGGTGCGGTTGGACCCGGCCCGCTGCTCCCGCGCCTCTTCACTGTTGAGAATCCACACCTGATGAATCTGGCCACCGCCATCGCGCAGGTAGTTGACCAGCACATCCCGGTTGACCAGTTGGCCAGAGAGCACCAGCAGGTTGTTCTGGTCAAAAATGCGCGCCCCCGGCGATAGCTGCTCCGTCTTGCCGTTCAGCGTGACCACAGGATGGTTCCTGACCACCATCTCGCCGCGCATGGCGGCTGCCGGAAACTGCCGCACACTGAGCCTGGCGTCGTTGGTCTGTGCCATGACAGTCGTGCCGCCAACTGACAGGGCCGCCGCTACCGCCAGCAAAAGCGCGCCGGCCCGCCGGGCCAGCGGTGAAAGGGATGCGGCTTGGGATGTCGGTCTGCAGCGTTTCATGGTGTTGTCCAGAGGCTGTTGAGAAATTCGCCAGCAGGGCGGAGGCCCCAAGCGACAAAGCCTCAGAAGTGTTGACGCACCGCTGAGGCTTCTGAAGTAAGTGGTGGTGATAGGTGGACTTGAACCACCGACATCAGCATTATGAATGCTGCGCTCTAACCAACTGAGCTATATCACCGCGTCGACGATTATAGCGGGAGACCGGCATAAATCAATTGTCGGGCGCAACGCTGTATTGAGCATCGGCGAACAGGCGACGTTCGGCGGTGGTCGGAATCCTTATGCACCCCAATGCATTCCAGTGTCCTGCGCTCCGTGCGCCTTGCATTGCATGCCGCAAATTGAATTTCTGCCGCCCTCCCAACACACTGAAATTTAGCGATTTCGAAATTCAGCCTTGCGCTTGTTGACAAACGCATCCATGCCTTCTTTCTGGTCTTCGGTGGCAAACATCGCGTGGAAGAGCCGGCGCTCGAACATCACGCCGTCGCTGAGTGAGCTTTCAAATGAGCGGTTCACGGATTCCTTGGCCGCCATGACGGCAATCTGGCCCAGGTTGCAGATCACCAGCGCAGCGCCCATCGCCTCGTCCATCAATTTATCGAGCGGTACCACCCGGCTGACCAGGCCGGAGCGCTCGGCCTCTACTGCATCCATCATGCGGCCGGTAAGCGCCAGGTCCATCGCCTTGGCCTTGCCCACCGCGCGCGGCAGCCGCTGGGTTCCGCCGGCGCCGGGGATGATGCCCAGTTTGATCTCAGGCTGGCCGAATTTGGCATTGTCTGCCGCAATGATGAAGTCGCACATCATGGCCAGCTCGCACCCGCCGCCGAGCGCAAAGCCGCTGACGGCCGCAATCACCGGCTTGCGGATGCTTCTGATCTGTTCCCAGTTGCGGGTGATGTAGTCCTGGCCATACACATCCGCAAAACCATACTGCGCCATTGCACCGATGTCTGCACCTGCGGCAAAGGCTTTCTCGCTGCCGGTCAGGATGATGCAGCCGATGGTGTCGTCGGCATCAAACGCCTTCAGGGCGCTGGCCAGTTCGTCCATCAGCTGGTTGTTCAGCGCATTGAGCTGCTTGGGCCGGTTCAGCGTGATGATGCCTACCTGCCGGGTATCGGGCCCCTGGGTGGACGTCAAGATGGTTTCATAGGTCATGGTGTTCCTTGCAAGGTTTCAAACAGGTTGATCGTTAGCAGCAGGCTGCAGCCAAGTGTCGATTTTCGCGGCATCCCGCACGGCCAGCCGCCAGGTGGTGAGCGTGGGCGGCATCGGCAGCTCAAGGCGCAACAGGCGCTTGTCGCGCGCTACCAGCGCGCTGACCGTTTTCGCGTTGCCAGCATAGGCCAGCAGATCGTCCAGCTGGCTCATCCGCCAGCCAGCACTGCCAGGAGCGGCGGCCCTGGGGCCGACAGGCTCCACCGCCAGCCATTCGTCGCCAGGAGCAAAGCCTGCTTTTTCGGCCACGCCGCCGCGCAGCACGGTCTTGACCTGCAGCCCCGCGCTTTCGCTGACCCGCATGCCCAGGCGGTGCGCCAGCTGCGCCGGGTCTTCATGCACCGCCACGCCATGCTGCTCCAGCAGAAGTTTCAAGGGCAGCTCGTCCCGGCCATGCACCCAGCTGGCCAGTTCTGCTGCAAACGAGCGCTTGCCAACAGCCTCCAGTGCAGCGGCGAAATCCGCCTCGCTCATCGGGCCAGCCTTGCAGCGCACCCATAGCTCATGCATGACCTTGTCCAGATCAGCGCCGGCCTTGCCTTCCGCACGCAGCGTCAGGTCCAGGCACAGTGCCACCAGTGAGCCTTTGGTGTAATAGCTCACTGTCGCGTTGGGTGTGTTTTCGTCCTGCCGGTAGTACTTGACCCAGGCATCAAAGCTGGCCTGGGCCACCGACTGCACCAGGCGTCCGGGTGTCTGCATCACCTGGTTGATGGTCTTGTTCAGCAGCTTGAGATAACCGGTGTTGTCCAGCAGGCCGGTACGGCGCAAAAACAGGTCGTCGTAATAACTGGTGAAGCCCTCAAAAAACCACAGCTGGGCGGTGTAGTTCTCGCGGCTGTAGTCGTAGTTTTCAAAGGCTGCAGGTCGCAGGCGCTTGACGTTCCAGGCGTGGAAGTACTCATGGCTGACCAAGCCGCGAAGTGTGGTGTAGCCGTCCGATACCCGCGTGCTGGCGGGGCTGCCTGCAAGCGCTGTGCGCGGCAGGTCAGCGCGCTTGCAAACCAGCGCGGTGCTGTTTCGGTGCTCCAGGCCGCCGTAGCCTTCGTCCACCGCATTGAGCATGAACAGGTAGTTATTGAAGGGCGGTTTCTTGCTGCCGTGCCAGAAGCGGATTTGCGCCTCACAGATCTTGCGGGTGTCGGCCAGCAATTTGTCGCCATCGAAGCCGGGCAGGGCACCGGCCACCACGAAGCGATGCGGCACGCCGCAGGCATGGAAAGAGCCGCTCCAGAAATCGCCCATCTCGACCGGGCAATCCACCAGTTCGTCATAGTCGCCCGCCACATACCGGCCGAAGCCCTTCTTGTTGACCTTTTCTGCGGTCAGCCCGGTTGCAACCGACCAGCTGCTGAGCAACGGCTGCGGCGCCAGTTCCAGCACGTGCGGCGCCGATTCCTGGCCGTGCACTTTCAGGCACAGGCTGGTGCCGTTGAAGAAACCGCGCATCGCATCCAGGCAGGCGGTTCGCACCGAGTTGTCACCGGCATAGACCTCATAGGTGACGACCAGCGGCTTGCCCGACAGGCTATCGGCCTGCCAGGTGCATTTGTCGAGCTGCTCGATCGGCGTGGCGGCTTTGCCCTGCCGTGCCTGCAGATGCTGCAGATTCTTTGAAAATTCCCGCACCAGATAGCTGCCCGGAATCCAGACCGGCAACGACAGCTGCTGCTGCGCTGCAGGCCGCGCAACCGTCAGCGTGACACGAAAAAGATGCGCATGGACATCTGCCAGCTCCACAAGATAATGGATAGCTGGCGGGGCGGGCCGCTTGGGCGCCCGGGAAACAGGTGCCGGGGCGGTGGCTGGTTTTTTCATGGCAAGGCGAACCTGGTGAGGACGGGAAGGCGCCGTGTAGACGTCGGGCCTATGCTGCGACGCAGCAGCTATCGTAAATGGGGGATGGCCTAGCCAAAGGTACGGGGTTCAAAGCAGTCGTTTACTGAGCTAAATGCTATTGAATGTATAGCTAATACCCTTCGTATTTCCTGGGCTGGAGCCTTAAAAGGCCTAAAGAATAGACGCAGGAGCCACAAGCAGCTGGGAAGGCAAGGACGTAACCCCGGCGCGTGGATAACGCAGGATAGCCAGGGCATGGCTGCCCGGCTGCCGTGCGCCGCTTACTTCGCCTCGGCCAGCATTTTTTCGACCTGTTGCGCACTGATGGCCCCGGGTACGCGGCTGCCGTCGGCAAATATCAGGGTTGGCGTGCCGGTGATCTTGAGCTTGCGGCCGAAGGCGACATTGCGGTCGATGGCCGAGCTGTCGCAGGTTGCCTTGGGCACCGGTTGGTCGCGCACCATCACGTCCTGCCAGGTTTTTGCCTGGTCCTTGGCGCACCAGATGTTCTTGGACTTCTCTGTGGAGTCAGAGCTGAGGATGGGGTACAAAAACATGTGGATCGTGACATCGGTCACGCCTTGCAGATCACGCTCAAAACGCTTGCAGTAGCCGCAGTTGGGATCTTCAAACACCGCCAGCTTGCGCTTGCCGTTGCCACGAACCAGCGTGAAGGCGTCTTTCAGCGGCAGGCTGCTGAAAGCGATGGCGTTGAGTTTTTCGGTGCGCTCCTCCGTCAGGTTGCGCCGATTTTTGGTGTCGATCAGCACGCCCTGCAACAAAAAATTCCCTTCGGCATCGGTGTAGAAAATATCGGATTCGTTGACGCGCACCTCATAGAGGCCATTCATCGGCGTCTTGCTGATTTCATCGATCTTGGGAAAGTTGGACAACCTTTCCGACAGGTTTTTTCGAATCGCTGCTTCCTGCGCGAACGCAGAGCCTGCGGCAGTCAACAAGAGTCCCAGCGCCAGGGCCGCAGTACTGGCAGATTTGAAGAGCGTCATAAGTGTGTGTATAAAAAATCTATAGTTACAAGCCGGCTGCGCGCCGCATGACCCAGGACTTTAAGGGCCCGCTGCGCGCAAAACTGTTCATTCCCCAGTCACGCATACCCTGCCAGCGCGAATCAGTCTGCGCAAAAAGGCCATGCAAGCCGTCAGTGACCACGCTCATCGCCGCAATATCCCCCTTACGCGCCCGCTCATAACGCCGCAGCAGTTTCTCGTCGCCCAAGCCGCGCCAGTATTCACGCTGCGCTATCACATGCGCCAAGCTATCGGCATCAGCCAGACCCAGGTTCAACCCCTGGCCTGCCAGCGGATGCACCGTGTGCGCCGCGTCGCCTGCCAGGGCCCAGCCGGGACCCACCCAACGGTCGGCGCTCGACAGGGCCAAAGGCCAGCTCGACCTGTCGCCCAGCAGCGCCAACTGACCCGGGATGTCGCCGCAAACCTGCTGCAGGGCAGCGCAAAATTCGCTGTCGGGCATACGCTGCAACGCGTGCGCCCGCTCGGTTCCGACTGACCAGACCAGCGCCACCGAGTTCCCCGACTGCGCCAGGTTTTCACCGGACCCGGTTGACGATACCGGCAAAAGCGCCACTATTTCACCGTTATGAAACCACTGGCGCGCAACGCCCTGGTGCGGCCGGTCCGATATCAAGCGCGCGGCAACGGCTTTTTGCGGATAGGGCTTTACCGTCCAGGTTGCGCCAAATTCATTGCGGCTGGTGCTTTTTTGCCCTTCGCACACGACCTGAAGCGCGGCCTTGACCGGCGCGTCAACAGTTTCAATCTGCGGCTGGTAGCGCACTGCCTGCATGAGCTGCTGCTCTAGCGCGGGTACGTCGGCTATCCAGGCCAGGGCGGGCTGGCCCAGCGCCTGGGCAGAAAAGTCAAGCCGGGCGCGGTCGTCGCCCCAGACCTGCATTTTGAGGACCGGCGTGGCAAAAGCGTTCTCTGGCCAGACCCGCAGGTTTTCAAGCAGCTGCCTGGAAGCACTGTTGAGCGCGTAGGCGCGGACGTCGGTTTTCGGCTCGCGGTCGGCGGTGCTGGCGGGCGCCCCATCGGTTGCTTCGGCAACCGTTCCTGTCGCGATTGCAGCCTGCGCAGCTGCGTCCCGGGGCGGCTGAACCACCAGCGCAACACGCAGCCTTTCGCGCGCCAGCAACAACGCCAGGGTGCGCCCCACGATCCCGGCACCCCGAATACAGACATCAAATGGCTTGGACATGGGTCATTTTAGAAGGCGTAGCAAAATCGGGGTCATACCAAGCACTTTGGGCGCGTTTTCGCGGCGGCCCGGCGCTCAGGCAGCATCGTCACACATATATAAAGAGGGGCAAGCACACGTGAGCAAACCATCCAGCAGCAGCACCAACGCCGGCCATGATGCCCATGAGAACCTTGCCGGGGACGTAAGGGCGGTGGTTTCCCACCTTGTCGTCTACCCGGTCAAGTCATGCGCAGGGGTGGAGGTCAGGGAAGCGATATTGACCGAGACCGGGTTGGAGTTCGACCGCGCCTGGATGGTGGTGGACGAGCGGGGCGAGTTCTTGACGCAGCGCGAGCTGCCGCGCATGGCATTGATCCGACCTCAATTGCGCCATCACGACATGGTGCTGCGCGCGCCCGGCATGCTGGCGCTGCATATTGCGCTCAACGAGGTCGAGCAGCCCACCCGTGTGCGCCTGTGGGGCGAGAAATGCGCGGCTTTTGACATGGGGCCGCTGGCGGCGCAATGGTTCTCGGACTTTTTAGGCCAGGCGGTGCGGCTGGTGCGGTTTGATCCAGACGAAAAACGATTGTCCAGCCTGACATGGACGGACGGCATCGAGGCCCGTAACCAGTTCAACGACGGGTTTCCGCTGCTGCTGGTGAGCGAGGCATCCCTGGCCGGGCTGAACAAAAAACTGGCGGCCGCTGGCGGCGAGGCCGCGAGCATGCTGCGGTTTCGGCCCAATATCGTGATTGCCGGCAGCGCCGTCGCAGGCGCAGCGGACAGTCTGTCGCCGCATGACGAAGACCGGTTTGACGAGTTGCAGATAGAAACCGAACAAGGGCCGGTCTTGCTCAAACCGGTCAAGCCGTGTCCGCGCTGCCCGATACCCAATGTCGATCCTGATACGGCTGTGGTCAGCACCAGCATCGGCGACATGCTGCAAACCTACCGGCAGGACGCGCGGCTCAATGGCGCGGTGAGCTTCGGCATGAACCTGATCGCGCTGAACAGTGGCGAGCATGTCGACCGGATGATCAAGGTGGGCCAGCCGGTGGCTGCCAGCTACCGCTTTGCGTAAACATCCCCGCAGGTGCGCTGCGTGCAACCGGCACCGGCCCACGCATCGCATACACTTTGCACCCTCTTTTTGAAGGTTTGTCATGAGTTTGAAATGCGGCATCGTCGGCCTGCCCAATGTTGGTAAATCCACCCTGTTCAATGCGCTGACCAAGGCGGGCATCGCGGCCGAAAACTACCCGTTTTGCACGATCGAACCCAATGTGGGGATTGTTGAGGTGCCCGACAACCGTCTTGACGCATTAGCAGCCATCGTGACGCCACAAAAAATCCAGCGCGCGATCGTTGAGTTTGTAGACATTGCAGGGCTTGTGGCTGGCGCCAGCACGGGCGAAGGGCTGGGCAACAAGTTCCTGGCGCACATCCGCGAAACCGACGCCACCGTCAATGTGGTGCGTTGTTTCGAGGACGACAACGTGATTCACGTCGCCGGCAAGGTTGATCCGATCTCTGACATTGAGGTGATCCAGACCGAGCTGTGCCTGGCGGACCTGGCTGCGGTTGAAAAAGCCCTGCACCGCGTCACCAAGACGGCCCGCTCGGGCGACAAGGAGTCTGTCAAGCTGGTGGCGATTCTTGAAAAATGCCAGGCTGTACTCAACGAAGCCAAACCGGTACGCACCATTGACTTCAGCAAGGAAGAACTGCCGCTGCTGCAGCAGTTCTTTTTGATCACTGCCAAGCCGGCCATGTTTGTAGCCAACGTGTCCGAAGACGGTTTTGAAAACAACCCTTTCCTGGACCGCCTGAAAGCCTACGCGGCGGCGCAGAACGCGCCGGTGGTGGCGATTTGCGCCAAGATGGAAGCCGAGATGGCCGACATGCAGGAAGAGGATAAAAAAATGTTCCTGGCCGAGATTGGCCAGGAAGAGCCGGGTCTGAACCGCCTGATCGTGGCGGCATACAAGCTCCTGGGCCTGCAAACCTACTTCACCGCGGGCGTCAAGGAAGTGCGTGCCTGGACGATTCATGTGGGCGACACCGGCCCGCAGGCTGCAGGCGTCATCCACACCGATTTCGAGAAGGGCTATATCCGCGCCCAGACGATTGCCTTTGACGACTTCATCACCTACAAGGGCGAGCAGGGCGCCAAAGACGCCGGCAAGATGCGCAGCGAAGGCAAGGAATATGTGGTCAAGGATGGCGACGTGATGAACTTCCTGTTCAGCAGCTAGATATGAGTACACCCCTGCCCAGGCTCACTGTGTGTAGCCTGTCCTCCCCTCGCAGGGGACGCCTCCTGTTGCCCGGCAGAGCCGGTTCAACGGCGGCACTTGACCAACGGGAGCGGGCTGGATGACGGAACCGGTTCGCCTGGCCAAACGGGTAGCTGAAATACTGGGCTGTTCACGCCGCGAGGCCGAGCAGTACATCGAAGGCGGCTGGATCAGTGTGGACGGTGTGGTGATCGAAGAGCCGCAACATCGGGTGGCCGAGCATCGGGTTGAGGTGGCAAAAGACGCGAGCCTGTTAGCCGCGTCAAGCGTGACCCTGTTGCTGCACAAGCCTGCCGGGCATGAAGCGAATATCGCGCTGGCCACGCTTTCACCCGATGACCGCTCCGGCATCCGGCCGCTCAAAAAACATGCTGGTGCTGACATGGTGACGCCGCTTGCGCTGGCAGCCAGCGGTCTGGTCGTCTTCACCGACGACTGGCGTGTGGCGCGCAAGCTGCGTGAAGATGCCGCGGTTATCGAGCACGAGGTGATTGTTGAGGTCAGCGGCGAGATCAAACCAGGTGGGCTGGACCGCCTGAACCGGATCGACCACGGCTTTACCTTCAACGGTGTGCTGCTTACACCCGCCAAGGTCAGCTGGCAGAACGAAACCCGTCTGCGGTTTGCCCTAAAGGGCGAGCGACCCGGACAGATTGCCTATATGTGCGAAAGCGTCGGGCTGCGCGTTGAAACCATGAAACGAATTCGCATCGGCCGGGTGCCGATGAGCAGCCTGCAGGTCGGTCACTGGCGGCATTTACTGCCCCACGAGCGATTTTGACCGGGAACTTGGCTCGCTTGCCTATGCGCCTATGACGCCAGGGAAGGCCCATATCAGGCTGCCCGTCATGGTGAAGTAGCGCAAAAATTTACCAATCGCCATGTAAGCCACGCAGGGCCAAAAAGGAAACTTGAGCCAGCCTGCCACTGCGCACAGCGGATCGCCGACCACCGGTAACCAGGCCAGCAGACAGGCTTTCGGGCCCAGTTTTTCAAGCCACCTGACTGCGCGGCCGTGGTGTGACGAATGCTGGTATTTGTCGACAACCTTGTGCGCGCCGTAACCCAGCCACCAGTCGAGCGCGCCTCCCAGGGTGTTGCCGGTGGTGGCAACCAGAATGGCTGGCCAGAACAGTTCAGGGTTGAGTTTGACGAGGCCGAACACCACCGGCTCCGAGCCCAGTGGCAGCAAGGTGGCCGAGATGAAAGACACGATGAACACCGTGCTCAAGCCGAATTCCGGCAGGGCCAGAAGTTCGATCAGGTGTTGTGTCCAGGCTTGCATGCAGGGCAAAGTATAGACAGGCGAGCGTGGCTCAACTGTAGGCAATCATGCTTACAAAGCTGGGGCTGCTTAGCACATCGCCATTTCAATTGCTGAAATTTTAGGCAGCTACAATCGTGCCTTCTTTTTAAGCAAGCGGCTTGCCTCGCGTTATGAATATCGGTCCCTATCTGTTGGCCAATCCTGTGTTTGTTGCGCCCATGGCAGGCGTAACAGACCGGCCCTTTCGGATGCTGTGCAAACAGCTGGGCGCTGGATACGCGGTGAGTGAAATGGTCACGTCGCGCCGTGACCTGTGGGACACGCTCAAGACGTCGCGCCGCGCCAACCACGCGGGTGAAGCTGCTCCGATAGCCGTGCAGATCGCCGGGACGGACGCACAGATGATGGCTGACGCCGCGGCCTACAACATTGATCGCGGCGCGCAGATCATCGACATCAACATGGGTTGCCCGGCCAAGAAGGTGTGCAACAAATGGGCAGGCTCTGCGCTGATGCAGGATGAGACGCTGGCGCTGCAAATCATCGAAGCTGTGGTGGCCGCCTGTGTGCCCAGCCGGGTTCCGGTCACGCTGAAGATGCGCACCGGCTGGTGCAGCACACATCAAAATGCCTTGTCGATTGCCCGCGCGGCCGAAAGCGCCGGCGTGCAGATGGTGACGGTGCACGGTCGCACCCGCGAGCAGGGTTACAAGGGCTTCGCTGAATACGACACCATTGCCGAGGTCAAGGCGGCGCTGCGGATTCCGGTGGTGGCCAACGGCGACATCGATGGCTGCGAAAAAGCCCGGGACGTTCTGGCCTATACCGGCGCTGACGCCGTCATGATCGGGCGCGCTGCGCAGGGCCGTCCCTGGATTTTTAGGGAAGTTGAGCATTTTTTGGCAACCGGTACCCATCAGGCTGCGCCGCTGGTGGCCGTAGTTCGCCGCCAGCTGCTTGATCATTTGCTGGATCACTATTCGCTGTATGGCGAGTTCACCGGTGTTCGAAGCGCCCGCAAGCACATCGGCTGGTATGTCAGGACGCTGCCAGGCGGCGATGATTTTCGGGGCCGTCTGAATCAATTGCAGCAATGCTCGGCACAACTGCAGGCCGTGAATGACTTTTTCGATGAACTGGGCGAGCAGATGGACCGCCTGCCCGCTGCCACGGAATACGCAGACCGTGCGGGCGCCTTCCGCCTGCAACAGCAACCACCAAAACTACAACAAAAGTATGAGAGAGCCGCCGCATGAGCAAAAAGCACATTGAAGAGTGCGTTCGCAACAGCCTGGAGGGTTATTTCAAGGACCTGCACGGCACTGAACCCGATGGCATGTACGACATGATGATCGGGGTGGTTGAAAAGCCGCTGCTGGAAGTGGTGATGCAGCATGCCGAACAGAACCAGTCACGCGCTGCAGACTGGCTGGGCCTCAACCGAAACACGCTGCGTAAAAAACTGGTCGAGCACAAGCTGATCAAGTAGCTGTGCACGCCTGCTGGCTGGCAGGGCCTGGCGCATCGCAGGCTTCATGGGTTATGCCCTTCAAACCGATTGATAAACAAAGACAAAAATGAACGCATTGATTTCAGTTTCTGACAAAAGTGGCATTGTTGAGTTTGCACAGGCCTTGCACGCGCTCAATATCCGGCTGTTGTCGACCGGCGGCACTGCAAAGCTGCTGCTTGATGCGGGCCTGCCTGTGACGGAAGTCGCAGATCACACGAATTTCCCGGAGATGCTGGACGGCCGCGTGAAGACGCTTCATCCCAAGATTCACGGCGGTTTGCTGGCGCGCCGTGAGGTACCGGAGCACATGGCGGCGCTCAAAACACACGGCATCGAAACCATTGATCTGCTGATCGTCAATCTTTACCCGTTCGAAGCCACGGTTGCAAAGGAAGGCTGCACGCTGGAAGACGCCATTGAAAACATAGACATCGGCGGGCCAGCCATGGTGCGGTCCGCAGCCAAGAACTGGAAGGATGTCGGAGTGCTTACCGACGCGTCGCAATATGCAGGGGTGATCGCCGAGCTACAGGACGCGGGAA
Source organism: Polaromonas sp. (assembly GCA_028291985.1). GTDB lineage: Bacteria > Pseudomonadota > Gammaproteobacteria > Burkholderiales > Burkholderiaceae_C > Polaromonas. The sequence goes on from JAQGNE010000021.1 coordinate 27,263, forward strand.
AGCTGACCGACAAGACCCGTTTTGCGCTGTCGGTAGCGGCGTTCAACCGAATCAGCCAGTACGACGGCGCGATCAGCGACTACCTGTCCGCCATTGGAGACGCGGGTGAGAAGAGTCTGTTTCCTGCCCAGTCCAATGGCCGATTCGTCAAGGTTCAGGACCTGCGCTACGGCGAAAATTCGCATCAGCAGGCCGCGTTGTACCGTGACCTTCACCCCGCACCGGGTTCGCTGGTAACGGCCACACAACTGCAGGGCAAGGAGCTCTCGTACAACAATATTGCCGACGCTGACGCTGCCTGGGAGTGCGTCAAGGGCTTTGATTTGCTGAAGGACGGCGCTGCCTGCGTGATCGTCAAGCATGCGAATCCTTGCGGCGTGGCCATCGGCAAGGACGGGCTGGATGCGTACAGCAAGGCCCTCAGAACTGATCCAACATCGGCATTTGGCGGCATCATTGCGCTCAACTGCCCATTGGACGAGCGTGTGGCGCTACAGATTTCAAAGCAGTTTGTCGAAGTGCTGATCGCCCCGGCTTTCAGCCCCGAAGCCTTGGACATCTTCAAGGCCAAGGCCAACGTGCGCATCCTGCAGATCGCGCTACCGGCTGGCGGCGCCACGGCCTGGCAGAACGGCCGCAACTTCATGGACGTGAAGCGGGTGGGCTCAGGTCTGTTGATGCAGACAGCCGACAACCATGAGCTCTCGATTGCTGACCTAAAAGTGGTGAGCCGCCTGCAGCCAACGCAGGAGCAGTTGCATGACATGCTGTTTGCCTGGAAGGTTGCCAAGTACGTGAAGTCCAACGCGATTGTGTTTTGTGCGGGCGGCGCCACGCTGGGCGTTGGCGCAGGTCAGATGAGTCGTATTGACTCCGCGCGCATTGCGTCCATCAAGGCTGCCAATGGCGGGTTGACCTTGCAAGGTTCAGCCGTGGCCAGCGATGCGTTTTTTCCGTTCCGCGACGGGCTCGATGTGGTGGTGGATGCCGGCGCCGCCTGTGTCATACAGCCTGGTGGTTCGATGCGCGACCAGGAAGTCATTGATGCAGCGAACGAGCGTCAGGTGGTGATGGTGCTGACCGGTGTGCGCCACTTCAGGCATTGACAAGTTTTTTACGTAAAAAACAGCCCTAGCCCTTTAGGTACAAGTGGTTATAGCTATAAATTAAATAGCAAAATCTGGAGCGAATGCAGTTCCAGATGCCGCGCCTGTGATGCTAAGCCGCGCGCCTGCTGCGTGCAGGCGACGCTTTGTGCTGGATTACATCCGTGAAAAATAGCGATGCGCCGCGCTCACCGTCGCTTCAATATCGGCTGCGGTGTGCGCGGCGCTGACAAAGCCGGCCTCGTATAGCGCAGGCGCGTAGTAGATGCCGTCGTCCAGCATGGCGTGAAAGAAGCGGTTGAATGCCGGGCTATCGGTGGTCATCACAGTAGCGTAGTTTTGGGGCAGCTGATCCAGCAGGAAAAAACCGAACATGCCGCCTTCGCTGTCGGTGCAAAAAGGGACGCCCGTCTGGCTGGCAGCCGCGCTCAGTCCTGTTACCAGACTGCGCGTGCGTGCCGACAGGGTGTGATAAAAGTCCGGTTTTTGTATCTCACGCAGCGTGGCCAGACCGCAAGCCGTTGCCACTGGATTGCCTGACAGCGTGCCGGCCTGGTAGACAGGCCCCATTGGCGCAAGCTGCTCCATGACCTGCCGGCTCCCGCCAAAAGCCGCCAGCGGCATGCCGCCGCCAATGACCTTGCCCAGCACCGTCATGTCAGGTTTGAACCCTGGAATGCTCCGGGCGTAAACACTTTGCGCGCCGCCAAGCGCCACGCGAAAACCCGTCATCACCTCGTCGAACACCAGCAGTGTGCCGTGCGCGGTACACAGCTCGCGGCAACGCTTCATGAAAGGAATGCTGGCACGCACGAAATTCATGTTACCGGCGATGGGCTCGATCATCAGGCAGGCGATGGTGTTGCCGTGCAGGGCAAATGCCTCTTCCAGCTGCGCGATGTGGTTGTATTCCAGCACCAGAGTGTGCTGCACAACCTCGGGAGGAACGCCTGCGCTGGTGGGGTTGCCAAAGGTTGCAAGCCCGGAACCGGCCTTGACCAGCAGGGCGTCGGCATGGCCGTGATAGCAGCCTTCGAACTTGATGATCTTGCTGCGCCCGGTGGCGCCGCGGGCCAGGCGGATGGCGCTCATCGCGGCTTCTGTGCCTGAACTCACCAGCCTGACCATCTCCAGAGAAGGCACGAGTTTGACGATTTCCTCGGCCAGTTCCACCTCCCGCTCGGTCGGCGCGCCGAACGAAAAACCTTCCAGCAAAGCTGCCTGCACTGCCTCAACAACTGCCGGATGTCCATGGCCCAGAATCATCGGTCCCCAGGAGCCGATGTAGTCGATATAGCGCTTGCCGTCCGCGTCCCAGAAGTGGGCGCCTGCAGCTCGCTGCACGAAACGGGGCGTGCCGCCGACCGCCTTGAAAGCCCGAACCGGCGAATTGACCCCGCCAGGGATCAGCTGTTTTGCACGTTGGAAAAGCGACTCGTTGCGGGATGGGCCCGATGGTTTAGTGTTTGGTAGTTCCATTGGGCGGTAAATCGAAAAAAGGCTTTGCGGGTAACAGGGAGGCGGACGCTTCATCGGCTGGCAAGCCGGCTTTCTCAAGGGACGGGTCGCTGCCGCTCTCGTCGTCCTCGGCCTGCGCCCAGAACATGCGGTCTGGCAGCACATGGCCCATTCCGGGGTGGAAGCCGGCATCAAGGCTGCGGTCAAGGTAGGTGAGCGCTTCGGCGGTGGCGGCCTGCAGGTCATGGCCATTGGCCAGCAGGGCCGACAGCGCGGCGGACAGCGTCTCGCCAGCACCTGTGAAGACGGCCTCGAAGCGCTCGAATTTTTCGCTGTAAAGCACGGCTTGCGGCGTTGCCAGAACGTTGTCGATGAACTGGTCGGGCAGGGGAATACCGGTTACCAGTACATAAGGCACCCCCTGCGCGGCAGCGGCCTTGGCAATATCCTTGGCCGAAGGATTGCGGTCACCGGACCAGTCGGGCAGCAACCAGCGCCACAGGGTGCTGTGGTTACCCATCAGCAGTGTGGTCTGGGGCAGCATCAATTCGCGGAAAGCGTCCTGGTATGAGTCGATTTCAGACTCGTCCCACCATGACAGATCAGGCATGTAGGCAATGACCGGAACTTCGGCATAGTCGGATGCGATTTCGGCAATGGCGCTGATGTTCTCCGGGCTGCCGACAAATCCAACCTTGATAGCACCTGCAGGCATGTCCTCCAACGCTGTCCGTGCCTGCTCGTCCACAGCCTCCTCGTCGAATGCGTAGTGATCACGAACTTCCGAGGTGTCGCGGACATAGGCACCCGTCACAACTGCCAGCGGATGCCCGCCGGCGGAACTGATCGCGGTGATGTCGGCTGTCAACCCGCCTGCCCCGCTAGGGTCGCATGCGTTGAAAACCATCACGCAGGTGGGTGAGGTGTCTTCGTCTGTTTCAGGCGCGGGTTCGGCTGCTGTAACGGGGTTGGGGTTTGCCATAGGCTGCAATTTTGCCTCGTACGCGATTAGCAACGCTGCCTCGATACAATTGTTGCATTCTATTTGAAGGCAACTTAAGCTGTGACCCAAACAACGACCTGGATGTGCTTGATCTGTGGGTGGATTTACGACGAGGTAACAGGCTCGCCAGAGCATGGTTTGGCGGCCGGTACACCTTGGTCTGAAGTCCCTATGAACTGGACTTGCCCTGAATGCGGAGCCCGCAAGGAAGACTTCGAAATGGTCGAAATCTAGGGCGATCCGTTCGCCTGGCTTGGCATAACAATTGCTGAGCTTGTGGGTAGTCGGACGGTGTTGCAAATACAGGAGCGAAGACAGTGAGCATTAGTAGTTCCGGACTCAAGGTCTTGGTTATCGACGACAGCAATACCATCAGGCGCAGTGCCGAAATTTTTCTGAAGCAGGGCGGACACGAAGTCATGCTGGCGGAGGATGGTTTTGATGCGCTGGCCAAGGTCAACGACTACCAGCCCAACCTTATTTTTTGCGACATCCTCATGCCGCGTCTGGACGGGTATCAGACCTGCGCCATCATCAAGCGCAATGCGCGATTTGCAACAGTTCCTATTGTCATGCTGTCATCAAAAGACGGTGTGTTCGACAAGGCCCGCGGCCGCATGGTCGGCTCTCAGGATTACCTGACCAAACCTTTTACCAAAGACCAGTTGCTGCGGACCGTGATGGACCTCGGCGGAATAGCACAAGGAGTAGCTTAATGACGATAAAGAAAATTCTGGTCGTGGATGATTCAAAGACTGAATTGATGTACCTGACCGACTTGTTGGTGAAGAACGGTTTTTCGGTCAAGACCGCTGAAAATGCAGAAGACGCCTTCAGGCGCCTCGCAGAAGAAAAACCGGAGCTCATCTTGATGGATGTTGTGATGCCAGGTCAAAACGGCTTTCAGCTCACCCGAGCCATCACACGCGATCCGTTGTACTCGGATATCCCCATCATGATGTGTACCAGCAAGAATCAGGAAACTGATCGCGTTTGGGGTATGCGTCAGGGTGCCAGGGACTACATCACCAAGCCGGTGGATGCTGCCGAGTTGATGGCAAAAATCAAGGCTCTCGGCTGAGACCTGACAGCAGCTTATGGCCAACAGACAAGCCCTTCGTGAACTCCAGACCCGTCTTGCCGACCGGCTGCAGATAGCCCGTACGCAGGGTGTGGCGCCGTCATGGCTTGCGGTGGAGGCAGGCGGCAACAATTATCTTTTTCCGATGGCTCAGGCTGGCGAGATTTTCCCTGCGGTTGTCACCCAGTCGGTGCCCTACACGCAGTCCTGGTTTTTAGGTGTTGCGAATCTGCGGGGCGGATTGTTCGGCGTGGTGGACATGGCAAGTTATGTCACTGGGCTGCCGCTGGCGGTGAAAACCGAGATGGCCCGGAAAGAGTCGCGCCTGGTCACACTCAACAGCGCCCTTGAAGTCAACTGCGCATTGCTGATTGACCGCCTTGCTGGATTGCGCAACCAGGAGGCCTTTGTAGATTTTTCCGCCAAAGCGTCGGATGCGCCTGCCTACTTTGGCAATCAATACATAGACCAGAGCGGTGCTGTCTGGCAGGAAATTAACTTGCAACTGTTGGCCCAGCAGGCCAATTTTTTGACAATCGGCGCATAGGCGCAGCGTTACCCGGAAGGCCCACCATGTCTGTTCTTGAGCAATTCCAGAAAATCTTTAAAACCAAGTCCCCGCAGCCTGCCGACAGTGTGGACATGAGTTCCATGGGGGCGGCACCGGACTCCGTGGCGGTATCGATGGATGACATGTCCATGAGCGCGACAGCCGTGCGCGAAGCCGGAAGCGACGATGCGTTCGGTTCCGGAAGCGGCGATGCTTCCGACCAGGTGCTTGCTGTCCCCGACGCCGATCTTCTGAAGTTGCCATTGTTGGGCCAACGCACGATTGCTCAGCATCAGCGTATCTTGCTGAGTCTGCTGGGCTTGTCGGTGTTGGTTTTAGGGGCGGTTGCATACCGCGCGTTGAATCAGGCCGAGACGGTTTCGCAGCAGGTGGCTGCTACAGGCCAGTCGCTGATGCAGTCGCAGCGTCTTGCCAAATCGGTGTCACAGGCATTGGTGGGTAGTGCCCAGGCCTTCCCGGACGTTCGTGAAAGCTCGGACGTTCTCGCCAAGACGGTCAGGGGTTTGAAGTCCAGCGACGACAGCCTTCAGCTCAAGGCGGTCAGCCAGGATCTGCAGCCCGATATCGAGAAAGTTGTTCCCCTGATGGAGAAGGCCGAGAAAAACGCGGCCACCGTCATGGGCCAGCAGCACATTCTGACGCAGGTGGGCCACGCGCTGCGAACCATCAATCGTCAGTCGTCGGATTTGCTGGAGATCGCCGAGACCGTGTCTTCGCTAAAGCTTCAGCAGAATGCACCACCGGCCGAAATTTCTGCCTCCGGACAGTTGGTGATGCTGACGCAGCGAATCGGTAAATCGGCCAACGAGTTTCTGACCATGGAAGGTGTGAGCCCCGAAGCTGTTTTCTTGCTGGGTAAAGATCTGAATTCGTTCAAGGAGATTTCCCAGGGTCTTCAGGAGGGCAGCCCCGAACTGCGTTTGACTGGCTCCAAGGACCCCCAGACGCGTGAACGTCTTGAAGCGTTGATGGCGCTCTATGAGCAGACGCGTGTACAGGCTGGCGCAATTCTGGGTAATCTGCAGGGGCTCGTCTCTGCACGTGAGGCACAGGCATCCATCCTTGCAGACAGCGAGCCACTGCGCCGTGGTCTTGAAGACCTGCAGAGCAAGCTGTCGTCGCAATCCGGTCTGGGTGCCGGTTCGGTGGCTGCGTTGATCGTGGCCGCGCTCTTCGGCTTGACCTGCGCTATCGGTATTGCTCGCGTTCAGCTGCAGGACAGCCGCCAGCGCCAGACCGTTGCTGAAAGGCGGCAGCTGGAAGCGCGCGGACAGGAGCAGGACGCCAAGCGGGTCAATGACGCCAACCAGGCCGCGATCTTGCGTCTGATGAACGAATTGCAGACAGTTGCTGAAGGTGACCTCACACAGGAAGCTACCGTTACCGAAGACATAACCGGCGCTATTGCCGACTCGGTGAACTACACCGTTGAAGAGTTGCGCCAGCTGGTCGGCAACGTACAGAACACTGCGACCCGTGTGGCTCAGACCACCGCCCAGGTTGAGAGCACTTCTACTGAACTTCTCGCCGCCTCGACAGAGCAGTTGCGCGAGATTCGCGAGACCGGTCAGTCAGTGCTGGACATGGCTTCCCGAATCAACGAGGTGTCGACCCAGGCCCAGGAGTCTTCTCATGTTGCGCGCCAGTCGCTGACAGCTGCCGAGTCCGGCCTGCAAGCGGTGCAGAACGCCATCGGCGGTATGAACTCCATCCGGGATCAGATCCAGGAAACGTCCAAACGAATCAAGCGACTCGGTGAGTCGTCACAGGAGATTGGCGAGATCACGGAACTGATTTCCGACATTACCGAGCAGACGAACGTGCTGGCGCTGAACGCTGCCATTCAAGCTGCGTCGGCTGGTGAGGCCGGGCGAGGCTTCTCGGTGGTGGCGGAAGAGGTGCAGCGACTGGCCGAGCGTTCCGCAGACGCCACGCGCCAGATTTCAGCCCTTGTGAAAGCGATTCAAACCGACACACAAGACGCGGTAGCCGCTATGGAGCGCTCGACACAGGGTGTGGTTGAAGGTGCAAAGTTGTCCGATAACGCAGGTACGGCACTGTCGGAGATTGACCGCGTGTCCAGGCGTCTGGCTGATCTGATCGAACAGATTTCAAAGTCGGCATCGCGCGAGGCCGAGTCCGCCAACGTGGTGGCCGGCAACATTCAGCATATTTTTGCCGTGACAGAACAGACCGGTGAAGGCACGCGTTCAACAGCGCAGCAGGTGCGCGATTTGTCCCGCATGGCTGAGGAGCTTCGGCAATCGGTATCGCGATTCAAAATTGCTTGATCTTGTGCTGTCAGCCGCATGATCTACGTGCCTGAATCGATCCGTACCTTGAACCGGCCTGTTATTTATGCAATCCAACGCCTTCAATTCGACAGCAACCGAGCTTGATCCGGCCATCAATGATCTTGGCCCACTTGCCTGGGTTCTGGACGAACTCAGGAAATCTCTCGATGGCGCGGCCAAGGCGCTCAAGCGGTTCGTAAGAGATGCTGAAGCCGCCAGAGGGTCTGATCTGGGAGCGCTTGACGCCAGCCAGTTAAGGCTTGCCCGTCAGCAACTGCATCAAGCGGTCGGCGCGCTCGAAATGGTCGGTTTGGCAGGGCCGGCGCTGGTGCTACGCAGCATGGAGGCGGCTGTGCAAAGGTTTGTACAGCAGCCTGGGCAGTGCAGCCAGGATGCTGCCGCAAAGATTGAGCGCGCGAGCTTTGCGCTGACGGAATATCTTGAGGGCCTGCTTGCAGACCGGCCAGTCTCGGCCGTTTCATTGTTCCCCCAATACCGGGATGTCCAGGAACTGGTCCGTGCTGACCGTATTCATCCGGCGGACCTGTGGGCGAACGAGTGGCGCTGGCTTGAGCCCCAGTTCGAACCACGTGTGCCCGCCCAGGTCTATGGTGATGCGGTGCGCGCGACATTCGATCAATCGGTGCTGCAGATTATGAAGGGCAATACTCGTCAATCGGCCCTGACACTCAAGGAACTTGCGCTTGGTTTGTCGGTAGGTCAGGCTGATCGCCAATGCCGAATTTTCTGGGTGCTTGCTGCGGCATATTTCGAAGCCATAACGCATGGACTGATCGGTTCTGACGTCTACGTGAGGCGTGCAGCCTCGCGCATACTTTTGCAGTATCTGGCGCTCAGCAAAGGAAACCCCACCATATCGGAACGCCTGGCGCAGGATCTTTTGTTCTTCTGCTCCCAGGCGATCGCGGCTAGGGCGATTGATACACCGGTGCTGTCTGCTGTACGTGCGGTTTACGGCCTTGCTCGTTTCAGGCCTGTCGAGTATGAGACGGTCCAGTTTGGCCGTTTCGACCCGGCATTGCTCGCGCAGGCGCGCAAACGCATTGTCTCGGCGAAGGAAACATGGTCGTCACTTTCGGCGGGCGACGTCAACAAATTCAAGCTCGTGGTGGACCAGTTCAGTCTGGTGACCGATTCGCTGGTCAAGTTGCATCCTCCGAGCGAGCCGCTAGCCCAAGCGCTCACGCGGGCGGTGGAAAAAACCGCGCAGTCTGGTACGGCGCCCGATATCGAACTGGCAATGGAGGTTGCAACCTCGGTTCTCTATCTCGAAGCAGCTTTCGAAGATCTGGACCCCAGAGACGCACAACTGGCTGACCGCACAAGGCATCTTGCTGAGCGGCTCGATGGTGTGCGAACCGGCGGTCAACCGCAGCCGCTTGAGTCGTGGATGGAAGAGCTCTACCGGCGAGTGAGCGATAAACAGACGATGGGCAGCGTGGTAGGTGAACTTCGGGTGTCTCTGAGCGAGCTTGAGAAATCCCTGGACCAATTTTTCCGCAATCCTGCAGACAAGGCGGTATTGCGAGGAGTCCCTGGCCAGTTGTCGCAGATGCGCGGTGTCCTGTCTGTGCTGGGCCTGGGGCAGGCCTCTCAAGCTGTGCTGCGCATGCGCGATAGCGTAGAGCAGATGCTGGTCACGGAGGTGGACGAACAGCACGCTAGAGCAGCAGGCACTTTTGACGCGTTAGGGAACAACCTCGGTGCTCTGAGCTTCCTGATCGACATGCTGAACTATCAACCGTCGCTTGCAAAAAAGCTTTTCGTCTACGACGACGTGAAGGGCGAACTCAAACCGTTGATGGGCCGCACCAACCGCATCGAGGATGCGGCAGCCAGCATCACCGTGCATGGTGAAGAACAGGCCAACGCAGGGACATCTGCCGATGTAGTTGCTGACATCGGGGATGCGGCCAAGTCGACTCTGGCCGACCTTGATATGGGCGCCTTTGATGTGGTTGCGCAGTGTCCGGCCATTGTCGCGCCGGCTCAAGAGGTGTCTTTGATTGATGCTCAGGCGGGTAAACAACCCACCGAACAGCCAGCGGAGCTGTCGGTCCAGTTGGCTGCTGAGTTCACAGCTGACGTTAGCGCCGAGTACCTGCTGACATCGTCAAGCGCGGCCGACCTCGCGCCGCTTACACAAGTTGTAGAAGCCACAACCGAAACCGACGATTTCGAAGAAGATGACCTGCTGGATATTTTTCTGGACGAAGCCAGAGAAGTTTCCACCAATGGTCTGGAAGCGGTCCGCGCGCTGGCCGAGGAGCCGGGCGACATCAGCCAGTTGACGATTCTTCGCCGGGCCTTCCACACCCTGAAAGGCAGCTCGCGCATGGTGGGCCTGACCGTATTTGGTGACGCTGCATGGTCCATGGAGCAAGTGCTCAACAGCTGGCTTGCTGACCAGAAACCGGCCAGCAAACCTTTGCAAGCATTGGCTGGAGATGCGCTCGCAGGTTTCGCGCTGTGGATCGAGGATATCGCGTCGGGGCAGGATAAGCATTGGGATGCTCTGTCTTTTCAGATCCCTGCTGATGCCATGCGGACCGAAGGGCGTTCGATCCCGCTGGTCTTGCCAACCTGCGCTGTATCGGATTCCAGCGGTACGGTGGCTCCTCAAGCAACCGCATTGCCTTTGGTCGTGATGGATGATGAGGCTTTGCCTCTTTCGCTTGAGCCTGTCCTTGTCGATGTGACTGCCAGTGGTGGGCAAGCGGACGATATCTACGCCCGCTTCGACTTTGGCTTGTCTGACACATCCACAACGGTTGTCACGGTGGCATCGCCGGACCTGGCCGATGCGGAAGACTACATGCTGGAGCTGTCAGAGCCGATGTCAGACGCCGGTATTCCCGCTCTTTACCTGAGCACGCCGATTGCCTCCATGGATGAGCCTGTTGCTGCCAACGGTGCTCCAAATGCAGAGCCACAAGCGATAGAAACGCAAACGTCGGAGGTCGACGGCTTTTCTTTTGACGCAGACGTTGAGATTGATAATCCTGGGCTGGCAGATCAGGCACATGACGCCTCAGGTGAAAGTACTCAGCCGGCGCCGCTGCCAAGTAACGATCTGAGCCGGCAGTTTTTGGTAGTTGAGGCTGCGTCCGAAACCAATAACCTGGAAACAGGCAAAGAAGGCGATGCCGCCATCGAGGCTCTGTTTATCGATGTGCCTACGCCGGCTGAAGATGGCGAGGCGTTGGCTTGGGTCCGTTCGGATGGCCATGCCGATGACCTGACGTCGAACCCGTTGCCGCCTGAGATTGCCGCGCTTGATGTTGAACCGGTGGTAGAGACGGTTAAGCCGCCTGAAGTTCTTGCAGTTGAACTAAATCAAGCGGAGGAAGCTGTCGAATCCGCTGCATCAGCTTCATCTCTAGTAGACGAGATCGAAGCCACCAGCGCTGAAACGGAATTCTTCGACAGTAGCGTGGAGGAGCAGATCAAGGTCATTGGTAATTTGCGTATCGGCATACCGCTTTACAACGTGTACCTCAACGAGGCTGACGAGTGGTCTCGTCGTCTTGTGACTGATCTGTCCGAGTGGGCGTTCGAGCGGCAGCATCCCGTCAACGACCTGACCGTCGGGTTTGCACATTCTCTTGCTGGTAGCTCCGCAACCGTTGGTTTTGAGGGCCTGTCCGAGATTTCCCGAGCGCTCGAGCATGCGTTGCAGCAGTCCCAAAACCATGACAGCGAGAGCATTACGCAGGAGCATGCGGCGCTGTTTTTGGCAGCGGCCGAAGACATACGACGCCTGCTGCATCAATTTGCAGCGGGCTTTTTGAAAGAGCCAGATGCTGGCATGCTGCAGCGGCTGAAGATGGTTGATTTTGTCGATCTAGCGCCCCCCGTTGAGTTGGGCGACGACAGTCTTGATCTCTCGGGCACGGAACCCGCAGCCGCTGTTGCCGCTTCAGCCGGTTTTGCGCCGGTCGAAGAAACTGCGATTCCGGGAACCCCGCCGGCACAGGCTGCTTCTGCCAGCAATAAACCCGTCGCTACCAACCTGCAAAGTGCGGCTGCTCAAACCGTGGCCGTACAAGCACCTCAGGATGCGCTTGAGGCATTGGCATTGCGCCGGGCCGAGGCTGCTCCCCCGGTGCCGGTAGCGAGCGTACCTATGCCTCCGCTGCAGGTGAGCAGTTTCAGTGACGACGAGATCGATGCGGTCGACGCCATCGATGCTGAACTGTTCCCTATTTTCGAAGAAGAAGCAGCCGAACTCGTGCCTCAGCTCGGCGCAGTCATGCGCCAGTGGGTTGCCCGACCGACCAACCAGGGTGGGCGCATGGAAGTTTTGCGCGTGCTGCACACGCTAAAGGGAAGTGCCCGCTTGGCAGGCGCATTGCGCTTGGGGGAGATGGCGCACCGCATTGAATCGGAAATCGAGTTTCTGGGCTCGGAAGCCTCAGCTGCACAAGATTTCGAGTCTTTGCTCGTTCGATTCGACATGCTGGAAGGCAACTTTGAAGCATTGCGGGCAGCCGATCTGCCGAGCTTTGTTGTGCAACCCCTGCAGCCACTGCGTGCAACTGGGACATCGGCGCATGATGAAGTTGCACCGGCATCTACCGATGCTGCAGTGCCATCGATGGAGCCGCTTGACAGCGCCTTGATGGACATGACAGAGGCTGATCTTCAACTCCTGTCCGAGTTGGACAGCTCGGCGAGCGAGGCTGACATATCGGCTGACTCGCAGGCAGCGTCACGGGTCATGGTACCGGCGCCGCAGGCCATGGCGATGCAGCCGGTTCGGCAGGCCGCGTCGGCGTCTATTCGTGTGCGGTCCCAGCTGCTCGACCGCATGGTCAACCAGGCCGGTGAGGTGATGATCACGCGTTCACGGCTTGAAGTCGAGCTCGGCCAGCTGCGTGCGTCATTGGGCGACATGAACGGCAACTTGAACCGCTTGCGCCAGCAATTGCGTGATATCGAGTTGCAGGCAGAAACCCAGATGCAGTCACGGTTGGCCCAGGCCAAGGAACTGCAAGCCGGTTTTGATCCGCTCGAGTTTGACCGGTTCACACGGGTTCAGGAACTGACCCGGATGATGGCGGAGTCGGTCAATGACGTCGCGACGGTGCAGCGCACCTTGCAGCGCACTGTGGAAGCAACCGAGGACGATCTGATTGCCCAGGCACGTCAGACACGCGAACTCCAGCGCGATCTGCTGCGTACTCGCATGGTCGAGTTCGAGGGCATTTCCGACCGTCTGTACCGTGTGGTGCGCCTGGCTTCCAAGGAAACCGGCAAGCAGGTCAGGCTGGACCTTCTCGGCGGCACGATCGAGATGGACCGGGCCATGCTGGACCGTATGACGCCTGCATTTGAGCATTTGCTGCGTAACTGCGTGGCACACGGCATCGAGAGCCCTGAGGTGCGCGGCAAGGCAGGCAAGGACCCTGTGGGCTTGATCACCGTTCACCTACGCCAGGAAGGTAACGACGTGTCGGTTGACTTCAGCGACGACGGTGCTGGTCTCGACCTAAGCCGCATCCGGGAGAAGGCTGTCGCGTCAGGGCTGATTGCTCCTGACCAGCAATTGAGCAGCGCAGAAGCCGCGAACCTGATCTTCTTGCCGGGCTTCTCCACCGCATCGCAGGTTACCGAACTGGCAGGCCGTGGCATCGGCATGGATGTGGTGCGTTCCGAGATCAACAGCATCGGCGGCCGCATAGAGACTACCACCGTGGAAGGAAGCGGAACCCACTTCAAGCTGGTATTGCCGCTGACCACCGCGGTGACGCAGGTGGTAATGCTGCGTGCTGGAAGCCTGTCCATCGGGGTTCCTGCCAACCTGGTCGAAACCGTGCGCCGAGCCACTGCCAAGGATCTGCAGCAGGCCTACAACACCGGTTTGCTTGATGTTGCCGGCGAGATGGTTCCGTTCTACTGGTCGGGGGCCTTGCTACAGGCGTCGCACCGTAGCGGTGAGGTGCAAGGCAAGACGACGCCGGTGGTGGTATTGCGCAGCGCAGCGCAGAAAATCGCCGTGCACGTCGATGAGGTGCTGGGTAACCAGGAGGTGGTGGTCAAGAATCTCGGACCGCAGCTTTCGCGTCTGCCTGGCCTTGCCGGCCTGTCGGTGCTTGCATCCGGTGCCGTGGTTCTGATCTACAACCCGGTGGCACTGTCGACCATTTACGGCGCGCAGGCCCGTGCTTTGAGCCAGGATAGCGCAGAGCCGCACATGCTCGAAGCTTCCGCGGTGCAAGGTGGCACCAGGGCTGCCATCGCCATGCCCGCCGTGAACCGGATTCCGCTGATCATGGTGGTGGATGATTCGATAACCGTGCGGCGCGTGACGCAGCGCCTGTTGCAGCGCGAAGGGTATCGCGTGGTCATGGCCGCCGACGGTCTGCAGGCGCTGGAGCGGCTGCAGGATGAGCTCCCTGCAGTTGTGTTGTCGGACATTGAAATGCCCCGCATGGACGGTTTCGATCTGGCACGCAACATCCGTGGCGATGCACGGCTGAAAGCGCTGCCTATCGTGATGATCACTTCTCGTATTGCTGAAAAACACCGAGATCATGCCAAAGAGCTGGGCGTTGACCACTACCTGGGCAAGCCGTATTCCGAAGACGAATTGATGGGCCTGGTGCGTTACTACTGCAACCGCGAACTGGCAGTGGCCTGATGATGCCGGGCCGTGATGGCTGGCTGGCAGGTGGTGTCCTGCCCCCGCTGGCGCTTGCAAGTGCCTGGCTGACGCTGGGGCGCAATTGCCAACAAATAAGCACCGGCTTCGGTGCTTATTTATGGCCGGGCAAAGGAGAGCGATGACGGCAAGCCTTCGGTACCGCACATGCTGCCTTTTCTTTCGGTCGGGTGCAGGCAACCACCGTAAGAGCAAAATTTTAATGTTTTTGGCCTTAAGCCTAATAACCGAAAGGGGTTTAAGCTATCCAACCAATAGCGACGACCTAACTGTCTTGACCACGCTGTAGCGTTGCAGGGTGCGCTCTCTGGCGATGCTGTGCTCGACCACTGGCAAGGGGTAGTTTTTGCCTAGGTCCACGCCAGCGGTTTTCAGGTCTGCGGCCTTCGCCAGCCACGGCGCATGTATTGCAGGCGCGGGCAGGTTGGCCAGCACCGGCAGGTAGCAGTGGATGAACTTGCCCGCAGGATCAAACTTTTCGCTTTGGCTTATCGGGTTGAAAATACGGAAATAGGGTTGCGCATCGCAGCCGCTGCTGGCAGCCCATTGCCAGCCGCCGTTGTTAGAGGCCAGGTCGTAGTCGTTGAGCTTTTCGGCAAAGTACCGCTCGCCCCAGCGCCAGTCCAGACCCAGATCTTTCGTCATGAAGCTGGCCACCACCATGCGCAGCCGGTTGTGCAAATAACCTGTCTGGTTGATCTGCGCCATGGCTGCGTCCACCAATGGATAACCCGTCTGGCCCTTGCACCAGACATCAAACAGCAAGAGGGCCGCTTCGCCCTGTTCCCATTTGATGCGATCGTATTCGGGCTTGAAGGCCTGCTGGGCCACATGCGGAAAATTGGCCAGTATCTGCGCGTAAAAATCGCGCCAGATCAACTCGCTCAACCACACCGCAGCGCCCGGGCTGCCCTGGCCTTGCTCTTCAAACGCGAGCGCAGCCAGCCTGCGTATCGATACCGTGCCAAAGCGCAGATGAACGCCGAGGTAGCTGGGCCCCTTGATGGCCGGGAAATTGCGGGTCGCGCCGTAATCCACCATTCGGGAGGTGAAATCCTCAATCAGTTGCTGCGCGCCCTGGCTGCCCACCGGAATGCCAAGCGTCTGCAAATTGCTGGTTTCAAATCCGATCGCCTGCAGCGATGGAACGCCCCGCTTCATGTCAGCCGGAAGCGGCGCCAGCGACGCAGCATAGGTTTCAACCGGGTAGGGCTTCAGGTAAAAGGCATCCAGCTTCCTCATCCAGGCATTTTTATAAGGCGTAAAGACGCTGTAGGGCTTCGACGCCAGTGTCAGGATTTCCGCGCGTTCAAAGATCACGTGGTCCTTGAAGGTGTGAAAGGCCACGCCGCGCGCCTCCAGCAGTGCCTGCACCCGCGCGTCACGCGCGATCGCCTGAGGTTCGTAATCGTGGTTTGCAAATACCGCATCAACGCCAAGCGTGGCCGCCAGACCGGCGCAGGCATCACTGGCAACCGCGTGCAGCACGATCAGGCCGCCCTGCGCAGAGCCAGCCAGCCTGCCCAGCTGCCCATCCAGGTCCACCAGAGACTCGCGGATAAATTCCACACGCCGATCGCAGCGCGGCAGAGGATCGATGATGTCGCTGTCAAACACGAAGACGCAAAACACCTGCTCACAGGATTTGAGGGCATGGTAAAGCGCTGCGTTGTCGTGCGTGCGCAGGTCCCGCCTGAACCACATCAGGCCCTTTTGGTATTGTTTGGGCATGCTGCAATGGTACTCACGCGCTTGAGCTTGCCAGCCCATCGCGGGTAGTCCCGCCAACTGTTTTACCCGCAACGTCGCTTTGAAAAAACAGCCTGTGCGTAAAATCGCTCCATGGCTTTTGACTCCTCCCTGATCAACCTGACACACCATTTCCTGATCGCCATGCCCGGTCTGGAAGATGCCGCGTTTGCCAGGAGCGTCATCTACATGTGCGAGCACAGTGAGCGAGGTGCATTGGGGCTGGTCATCAACAAGCCCAGCGACATCAACCTGAAGAATCTGTTTGACAAGGTCGAGTTGCCGCTGCACCGGGAAGATCTGAGCGAAGCCCTTGTTTACCAGGGCGGCCCGGTGCAGACCGAGCGCGGTTTTGTGCTCCACGATTCGATGATGCCAGGCAGCGAATCCGTCTATGCGTCAACCATGACGATACCCGGCGGCCTGGAAATGACAACCTCTAAGGACGTGCTGGAGGCACTATCGACCGGCGCCGGGCCGCGCCGTATCTTTGTGTCGCTGGGTTACTCGTCCTGGGGCGAAGGCCAGCTTGAATCGGAAATTTCCGACAACAGCTGGCTGACGGTTGCAGCTGACCCAGCCGTGATTTTCGACACCCCGGTGGAGGAGCGCTATGCGCGGGCCCTGATGCTGCTGGGGCTCGAAAGCTGGAGGCTGTCTCCGGATGCCGGTCACGCCTGAGGCTGGTAGGCTATTGTCCGCACAGCCGGTGACGGTGACGGTGACGGTGACAGCGACGGGCTTTCAGACTTTTCTGGCATTCGATTTCGGCCTTAAACGTACCGGCGTTGCCACCGGCAACCTGATCACCCGCACCGCCACGCCGCAGGCCACCATCAGCGCGAGCGGTGATGCACGGTTTGTCGCCATCGCGGGTCGTTTAAAGCAGTGGCAACCAGATGCGCTGGTGGTCGGTGTTCCGTTTCATCCCGATGGCGCCAGCCACGACAATACCCTGCGCGCCCGGAAGTTTGCGCGCCAGCTTCGGGGCCGGTTCGGCCTGCAGGTTTTCGAAGTGGATGAACGCTACAGCACCACCGAGGCGCTGGCCGCTGGCGCCAAAGACGCGGATGCTGCGTCGGCATGCATCATTCTTGAGCAATTTTTAAGGAGTCTTCCATGAGCAGCCTGACGCTGGATGCAGAAGCGCTTTACCGCGAACTGCTGGCGGGTATGCGGCCCTTGATGACCCGCTACGCGAGACCGCCCCTGCTGGTGGGTGTGGCGTCTGGCGGGGTCTGGCTGGCCCAGCGGCTGCAGGCTGATCTTGGGCTTTCGGGGCAGCCTGGCGTTTTGTCATCGTCCATGCACCGTGACGACTTTTCCCAGCGCGGTCTGGCCAGTGGAGGTACCACGCAGCTGCCGTTTGATGTCAATGCCGCTGACCTTATCGTGGTGGATGATGTGCTGTACACGGGCCGCACGATACGGGCGGTGCTGAATGAACTCTTCGACTATGGCCGGCCCGCCAGCGTCAAGCTGGTGGTGCTGGTCGACCGGGGTGGACGCGAGCTCCCCGTACAGCCCGACCTTGCCGTGGCGCGCGTTTCGCTGCCCGCATCGCAAAGCCTGGAGCTCGCCAGGGACGACGCCGGGCAGTTCAGCTTCAAGGTGCAGGACAAGTGATGCGAGAGCGGCATAACGCCACAGGCATCACCGCCAATATCGACAACACAGGACAGGACTAGGCATGCTGTACCGACGAAACCCGCAACTCAACAAGAATGGCGAGTTGATTCATCTGCTGTCGATCGAAGGCTTGCCCAGGGCCACGCTGACGCATATTCTGGACACTGCAGCGAACTTTGTTTCGGTCAGCGACCGTGAGGTCAAAAAAGTCCCCTTGCTGCGCGGCAAGAGCGTGTTCAACCTGTTTTTTGAAAACTCGACCCGCACCCGCACCACCTTCGAGATCGCCGCCACGCGCTTGTCCGCCGATGTGATCAATCTTGACATCGCACGCTCGTCGGCGTCCAAAGGGGAGTCGCTGCTGGACACCATTGCCAACCTGAGTGCGATGGCAGCTGATATTTTTGTGGTGCGGCACGGCGAGTCAGGCGCGCCATACCTGATTGCCCAGCATGTGGCGCCGCATGTGCATGTGATCAATGCCGGGGACGGGCGGCACGCCCACCCGACGCAGGGCCTGCTGGACATGTACACCATCCGGCATTACAAAAAAGACTTCACCGGCCTGACGGTAGCCATCGTGGGCGATGTGCTGCACTCGCGCGTGGCCCGTTCGGACATCCATGCGTTGACCACGCTGGGCTGTCCTGAGGTGCGCGTCGTCGGCCCCAAGACACTGGTTCCAGCCGACATGGCGCAAATGGGCGTGCGTGTCTGCCACACGCTTGAGGAAGGTATCACCGGTGCCGACGTCATCATCATGCTGCGGCTGCAGAACGAACGCATGACGGGCGCTCTGTTGCCCAGCAGCCAGGAATTTTTCAAGAGCTTCGGCCTGACGCCAGAAAAGCTGATACTGGCCAAGCCGGATGCCATCGTCATGCATCCGGGGCCTATCAACCGTGGCGTCGAGATCGATTCGGCGGTGGTGGACGGTGCGCAAAGTGTCATCCTGCCGCAAGTCACTTTCGGCATCGCTGTACGCATGGCGGTAATGAGCATTGTTGCGGGCACGGTTCGCACAGCGCAGGAAGCCCGGGAACCTGCATGAAACTGCTGATCAAAAACGGACGCGTAATCGACCCTGCCTCAGGGCTGGATGCGGTGTGTGACGTGGCCATCGCCAGCGGACGTATCGTTGCCATCCAGGCCGATATTGCCGACTTTGCGGCTACTAAAAACATAGACGCCACCGGCTGCGTGGTTGCGCCGGGCCTTATCGACCTGTCGGCCCGGCTGCGCGAGCCCGGCCACGAGCATGAAGGCATGCTTGAAAGCGAGCTGGCTGCTGCGGTTGCAGGCGGCGTCACCAGCCTGGTCTGCCCGCCCGATACCGACCCGGTCCTGGACGAGCCCGGCCTGGTCGAGATGCTCAAGTTCCGCGCTGAAAAGCAGCACCAGTCACGCGTCTTTCCGCTAGGCGCATTGACCCGCGCGCTGAAGGGCGATGCATTGACCGAGATGGTCGAGTTGACGGAAGCCGGCTGCGTGGGTTTCAGCCAGGCAGAGGTGCCGCTGGAAAACACGCTGGTGCTGCATCGCGCGCTGCAATATGCGGCCAGCTTTGGCTACGGCGTGTGGCTTCGTCCGCAGGAAGTGCACTTGGGCAGGGGCGTGGCGGCAAGTGGCGCGCTGGCCACACGGCTGGGCTTGAGCGGGGTGCCGGTGGCGGCAGAAACGATTGCGCTGCACACCATATTCGAGCTGATGCGCTCGTCAGGTGCGCGGGTTCACCTGTGCCGCATCAGCAGCGCTGCCGGCGTTGCGTTGGTGGCCGCTGCCAAGGCGCAGGGCCTGCCGGTCACCTGTGATGTCAGCATCAACAGCCTGCACCTGACCGATGCCGACATCGGCTACTTTGACAGCCGCATGCGCCTGCAGCCGCCGCTGCGCCAGCAACGCGACCGTGATGCGCTGCGGCAAGGGCTGGTTGACGGCACGATAGATGCGCTGGTGTCGGACCATACGCCGGTGGATGATGACGCCAAGACGCTGCCGTTTGCCGAGGCCGAAGCCGGCGCGACAGGGCTTGAACTTCTGCTGTCACTGGCCTGCAAGTGGGGTGCCGATACGCACAAGGACAGCGCTGCCGGCCTGATGCGCGCACTGGCTGTGCTGACCACTGAACCTGCGCGCGTGCTGGGCTCCGCGCTGGGCACCTTGCAGGCCAGCGCAGGCCGGCTGGCCAAGGGCTCGGTCGCCGATATCTGCGTGTTTGATCCGGCAGCGGAATGGGTAGTGGCGCCTGGTGCGCTGCGCAGCCAGGGCAAACACACGCCGTTCAGCGGCTACCAGCTCCCAGGCCGGGTGCGATACACGCTGGTGGGCGGGCAAATAGCTTATTCGGCATTGACCAGCGACAGATGACCCTGACCGTTTGCCCGCGCTTCATGCACGCATGCGCACGGTAAAGGCCTGCGTCAGGCTGGCCCGTGCGTTGCTGCATATCGCCAGCGGATGCTGCACCATCTGGCTGGCGTTTCCACGACTGAGCGCACAGCAAAAAGAAGAACGAATAAGTGCCTGGTCCATTGAATTGCTTGGTCTGGTAGCTATCAATTTAATAGTAAGAGGCGTTCCTGCCAGCGCAGGGCCGGTACTGCTGGCAGCCAACCATATCTCGTGGCTGGACATCACCGCGCTGCACGCCGCCCGGTTCTGCCGATTCGTGTCGAAGGCGGACATCAAGCGCTGGCCGGTGGTCGGTATGCTGGCCAGTGGCGCTGGTACGCTTTTCATTGAGCGCGCATCCCGCCGCGATGCCATGCGGGTGGTGCATGACATGCGCGAGAGGCTGGTGCAGGGCGATGTGATCGGCATCTTCCCGGAAGGCACCACCAGCGACGGCACCCAGTTGCTTCCGTTTCATGCCAACCTGTTTCAGGCGGCCATTGCCGCAGATGTTGCGGTGCAGCCGGTCGCGGTGCAGTTCATCGACCAGGCTAGCGGGCAGATCAGCTTTGCGCCTTGCTATGTGGGCGACGACACGCTGCTGGTGTCGGTATGGCGCACGCTTTGCGCGGATGGCCTTGCGGTCGTCGTTACCTTCGGGGAGCCGCAGCGTAGCCAGGGGCGAAACCGGCGCGAATGGGCGCTTGCGATCAGGCAGGCAGTTGAAGACCTGCGGGTGTAGCCGACGTCGGCACGGCGTGCTCCAGCGGTACCGCCTCGCGCGCAAAAGTCACCACATGGTCTACTTCGGCCCGTATGCCGATCCATTCGCCCAGGGCATGGTCATGGTGTGACGGCACATGGGCCATCACCATGTCGCCGCTGGCCAGTTTCAGGGTGTACAAGAATTCTGACCCGCGAAACGCCTTGCGCATGATCTGCGCCTTCACTGGCGCGTTGTCGTCATGCACGATGTCGTCAGCGCGCAGCAGCACATCGCACAGCCCACCTTCATAAGCTACCGGCAACGGGCATTCCAGTGTGTCTGTCAGGTCGCCCAGGGCGGTGCGCACGATCACGTTGCCATCCTGCTGGAGCAGGCGGGCCGGGGCAAAAACGCCGTGGCCGATAAAGTCGGCCACAAACCGTGTGGCGGGGCGGTGGTACAGCGCATAGGCGTCATCCCACTGGTGCAGCTTGCCGTGGTGCATCACGCCGATGCGGTCACCGATGGCAAAGGCCTCCAACTGGTCGTGCGTTACAAACAGGGCGGTTGCGCCCGCTGCCTTCAAAATGCCGCGCACCTCATGGGCCAGGCGCTCACGCAGGTCTACATCGAGGTTTGAAAACGGCTCGTCCAGCAGCAGCAACCGGGGAGCAGGCGCCAGCGCGCGCGCCAGCGCCACCCGTTGCTGCTGTCCGCCCGACAGCTCATGCGCAAAACGCCTGCCTGCTTCAGGCAGCCCCACCAGCGCCAGCACATCCTTGATGCGCGCCGCCCGCGGGCCGGGCTTGAGATGCGTCAGCCCAAAGCCGACGTTGTGCGCAACATCCAGGTGTGGAAAAAGGGCGTAGTCCTGAAACACCATGCCGATACGGCGCGACTCGGGCGGCGTGTGCACCGCAGCGCTGCTGACCAATTGCTGCGCCAGCCGGATGTTGCCGGCCTGCGCCCGTTCCAGGCCGGCGACTGCGCGCAGCAGGGTGGTCTTGCCGCAGCCTGACGGACCGATCAGCACACCAATCTCGCCCGCCTGCATGGTGAACGACACGCCATCAACCGCTGGCGGGTGGCTGCCGCCGTAGTGCACGCCCAGTTGGGAGACTTCGAGGAACATACGCCATTGTAAATGCTTACAATTCGCATTTGCGCGATCGGGTTTGAAGGCCATCGCGCGGTCGATGGCCGGCAGCCGTTCAGCCTTTGACGTTTCGCCCCTTGCGGCTCTACAGCATTGCCTGCCAGACTGTATGGGCCATCAGCTCTGCGGGTTTTTATCGTTGGTGCCCGTTGTCCCGAGAAGGGCGACAAGGCTTTTTTCGGTGCTCATGTTGAGTCGATCTTCCCGCCGCACAGTCCGTTCCCTGTTGCTCCCAGCAATCCTGCTGATGCTGGTCGGCGTCCTCATGCTCCCGGTGTTGGCGGTGGCGCTGTCGTGGGTCGAGTTCAGCGGTGAGGCCAGCGCTGTGCTGGGCCAGATGCTGCAGACCGTGCTTCCGGACTATGCGCTGACCTCGCTGCTCCTCTGCGTCAGCGTTGCGATCGGCGTTGCGGTGCTGGGCATGAGCACGGCCAGCGCCGTCACGCTGTTCGAGTTCCCGGGCCGCCGGCTGTTTGAATGGGCGTTGCTGCTGCCGCTGGCGATGCCAGCCTATGTGATGGCTTACGCGTACACCGATTTTTTGCAGTACGCCGGGCCGCTGCAGGTGTGGGCGCGCGACACTTTTGGCCTGAGTGGCAGGCTGCTGCCGGAAGTGCGCAGCCTGGGCGGCGCGGTGCTGGTCTTCACGGTAGCGCTGTACCCGTATGTGTACCTGCTGGCCCGTACGGCGCTGTCCGAAAGGGCGGTGCACCTGATGGAAGCTGCCCGCCTGCTGGGCGCGCCCTTGTCGCGGCGCATTGCCGAGGTAGCGCTGCCGCTGGCCCGCCCGGCGGTGGCGGCAGGCGTGGCACTGGCCCTGATGGAAACGCTGGCCGACTTCGGCGTGTCCAGCTACTTTGGCATCCAGACCTTTACCGCGGGCATCTACAAGGCCTGGCTGTCGATGGACAACCGCATTGCAGCCGCGCAGCTGGCCACCGTGCTGCTGGCGGTGGTGGCGCTGCTGCTGCGGCTGGAGCACACGGCGCAGGCCCGCATGCGTTTTGTCAGCAGCCGCGGCGGGCGTTCATCAGGCGCGGATTCCGCTCCCGTGCGTCTCAGGGGCCACCGGGCAGCGGTGGCCTGGCTGGTCTGCGCCACGCCGATCGCGCTGGGCTTTGTGCTGCCGGTGCTGTTCATGCTGCGTCCGCTGGTGCTCGGTTGGGGCAGCGTGCCGTGGTCGCAATTCGGCAACTGGGCGCTCAACAGCATCTGGCTGGCCGCACTCAGCGCTGCACTGGCTACTGCACTGGCCCTGGGCCTGAGCTTTGCGGCACGCAGCCGCCCGTCGCTCATAACCCGATCGGCCGTGCAGCTCTCAAGCCTGGGTTACGCCGTGCCAGGCGCTGTCATCGTTGTGGGCCTGCTGTTGCCGGTCGGCTGGCTGCAGGAGGCAGCACCGTCCAGCGGTGCAGGTTACTGGGTCACGGCAACGGTGCTGGGCGTGGTCTGGGCTTATCTGGTGCGCTTCAGCGCGGTTGCGCTGCAATCGGTGCAAAGCGGCTACACCCGCATCCCACGCAACCTGGACGACAGCGCACGCATGCTGGGCACCACCGGGCCTCGGCTACTGGCACGCGTGCACTGGCCCTTGCTCAAGCGTTCGGTAGCGGCCGCGGGGCTGCTGGTGTTTGTCGACGTGATGAAAGAGTTGCCCGCCACGCTGGTGCTGCGGCCCTTCAACAGCGACACGCTCGCGGTTGTCGCTTACCAGCTGGCCCGCGACGAACGGCTGGGCGAAGCGGCACTGCCCGCGCTGGCACTGGTGCTGGTGGGCTTGTTGCCGGTGGCCTTGCTCAGCCGCACCTTGCGTTCAGGCCAGTACCGACCGGCCGCGCCGGGCTAGTGGAAACCGCACGACCACAGCCAAGAGTTATTAATGCTATTAATAACATAGCATATGATGCCCGTATACAAAGGGCTATGGGCCTATTTTGCTTGAATATTCCCGTTTTGCGTCGCGGAGCTGGTTGACGCTCACGACGCACACCGCCTACAGTCAACGCATGCCTATCTGCATTGACAGCAGCTGCCATCCGAGCGCCTGCACCACCTGTCGCTCGCACCGTCGCCCGGCAACCCGAAAGCGTCCGCCATGACCGCAGCAGCTCGCGTCAAGCCAGAGGAATACTTCACGCCCACCGAGTGGGCAGGCCTCACCGCCCGTTCGTCCTGGAAAGGCCTGGCGCTGGTCGCGCATTGCTGGCTGGTGATAGGCGCGGCCATGGCTGTCGGCGTGGTCTGGCCGCTCGCCATACCCCTGATGGTGATGGTGATCGGCAACCGCCAGCTCGGGCTTTTCATCCTGATGCATGACGCGGCGCACGGCCTGCTGCATGCAAGCCGTAGCGTCAACGATCGGGTTGCATTCTGGCTGTGCGGCTCCGAGCTGGGTGCCTACCGGCCCTACCATCTGCAGCACCACCGCTATGTGCAGCAGGCCGAGGACCCGGATTTGGTACTGTCGGCGCCGTTTCCCATCACGCCGGTGTCGCTGCGTCGCAAGATATTCCGCGACCTGACCGGGCAAACATTCTTCAAGCAGCGCTTTGGCCATCTGGCCACCCGCATCGCATCACGCAAGCCCGGCGAGGCATTGCTGCCGATGCTGCTGGCCGAGGCCAACAAGCAGCGGCTTTTCCTGATGCTCAATGGCCTGGGTTTCGCGCTCTTTGCCGTGGCAGGCCTCTGGTGGGCCTGGGTGTTGATGTGGCTGCTGCCGATGGCCACCTGGCTGCCGCTGGTCAGCCGCCTGCGCAACATTGCAGAGCATGCGCTGATCGAACAGGACGGCACCGACCCGCTGCGTCATGCCCGTACCACGCACGCCAGCCTTGTCGAGCGGCTTTTCATTGCGCCCTATTGGGTCAACTACCACGGCGAGCACCATATGTTCACGCAGATTCCGTGCTGGAACTTGCCGGCGGCGCACCGCATGCTGGCGCGCAAGGGCGTGACTGCCCGCATGGAAGTGCAGCCGGGCTACAGGGCTGTGCTGCGCCTGGCCTCCCGCCGGGATCAAGCCTCGGCAGGCGCCTGACCAGGCTGAGGCGCAACGCAGGCGGTAGCATGCAGGCGACGGTGGCAGCTGCGAGGCTTGCAGCCTGCCGATAATGGCATATGCCCGCCGTTTCACCCGATCCCTGCGCCATCGTTCTGGCCACCCTGAACGCCAAATACATCCATGCGTCGCTGGGACTGCGCTGCCTGGCCGCCAACATGGATACGCATGGCGGCCCCGGCTTGCGGGCGCAAACCCGGCTGCGTGAATTCGTCATCCAGCAACGCCCGACGCAAATCGTGGAAGACCTCCTCGGCCTGTCACCGCAAGTCATTGGGTTCGGCGTGTACATCTGGAATGTGATGGAGACCACTCAGGTTGTCCGGCTGCTGAAAGCACTGCGGCCTGACATCAGTATTGTGCTTGGCGGCCCCGAGGTGAGCCATGAAACCCGCGAGCAGGAAATCTGCCGCCTGGCTGACCATGTCATCACTGGCTGGGGCGATGTAAGCTTTCCAAAACTGTGCTGGTCACTCCTGCATGGCCCGCGGCCGCTGATGAAAGTGATCGCTGGCGAGCAACCCCCGCTGGCCGAACTGGCACTGCCCTATGGCGAATACACCGACGAGGACCTGACCAGGCGCCTGCTGTATGTCGAGGCCTCGCGTGGCTGCCCTTTCAAGTGCGAGTTTTGCCTCAGCTCGTTGGACAAGACCGCCTGGGCGTTCGAGCTTGACCGCTTCATGGCGCAGATGCAGCTGCTCTATGAGCGCGGCGCGCGGAACTTCAAGTTTGTCGACCGCACCTTTAACCTGAAGGTCGATGTTTCAGTGCGTATCCTGGAGTTTTTTCTGGCCAGAATAAGCGTTGGCGATGCGGCCGCTGCACCCGATATCTTTGTGCATTTCGAGGTGGTCCCTGACAGTCTGGGCGATCGTCTGAAAGACCTGATCGCGCAGTTCCCGCCGGGATCGCTTCAGTTTGAAGTCGGCATCCAGAGCTTCAACCCCGAGGTGCAGCAGCGCATCTCGCGCCGGCAAGACAACCTCAAGACCGCCGACAACCTGCGCTGGCTGGTGGCGCACAGCCATGCCCATGTGCATGCCGACCTGATTTTTGGCCTGCCCGGTGAAACGCTGGCGAGCTTTGCTGACGGCTTTGACAGACTGCATGCGCTTGCCCCGCATGAGATTCAGTTCGGGATATTGAAACGCCTGCGCGGCACGCCCATCACACGGCACAGCGACGACTTTGCGATGGTGTATGACCCGCAAACGCCTTATACGATTTTGCAGAATTCCACCGTCGACTTCGTCACCATGCAGCGCATCAAGCGCTTTGCCCGCTACTGGGAAATGCTCGCCAATTCCGGCCGTTTCGT
The DNA here is from genome assembly GCA_028291985.1 of Polaromonas sp. GTDB lineage: Bacteria > Pseudomonadota > Gammaproteobacteria > Burkholderiales > Burkholderiaceae_C > Polaromonas. The sequence continues at coordinate 53,474 of JAQGNE010000021.1, forward strand.
TCGGGCTTTGAACATGCTGCTGGCGCCAGGTTCGGCGTTCGGCAATTTTTTGAACTTCAGCGACTGGCTATGGCAGGAGACCGGCAAGACGCATGAGTTTGCATACGAAAAACTGGTCGACCTGCTGCATCGGCATTTGACCGAAGCGCGCCTGCTGGACGATGCGCTGGTGCGTGCCGCATTGCTGGCGGATTACCAGGGCAGCGGTGCGCGCGGCCGCCCGCGTTGTCTGGCTGGCCTGCTGGATGCTGCAGCCCGGCAGCCGGCGCCGATGCTGGCTGAGTCGGGGCAGGCGAGGTCAGAGCGGCAGGCTCGGCATGTTGCACAGGGATTGCTGGCGTTTGAAATTCGGCGCGCTGCTGCTGCGGCTTAGTGTTTATTTTCTCGGCGTTTAATGGTGTAGCCTAGATTTTGCTTTGTTGGTCAGCTATTGGTTTCGTAGCGTTTTCCCAGTTTTTGAGTCGCTGATTGTTTTGATGCTGCTGGCCGCGCAACCCCCGACCAGCAGCATCAAAAAATCCAGCCCCCCGATCACTACTGCGCTGGAAATCCGACTTCACAACCCGAACCAAAACCAAAACCAAAACCAAAACCAGACTCGACCAACAACCGCAACCCGCCAAAATACACAGATGACCTCAGCACCGCCTACTGCACCAACCCGACCAGACAACGCAACCCCAACCCGTTTTTGGTCAAACCTGAAAACCACCGATTTCGAGCAGCTGGACCTCACCCGCTGCATTGCCATCCTTCCCGTCGCTGCCACTGAACAGCACGGCCCGCACCTGCCGCTCAATGTGGATGCAACGCTGATCGACGGAGTTATCGCTGCCGCATTGCCACACCTGAGCGATGACTTGCCCGCGCTGTTCTTGCCAACCCAGGCCGTTGGCTTCAGCCCTGAACACACTGCTTTTGCCGGCACGCTCACCCTGAAAGCGGAAACCATCATCCGGCTGTGGACCGAGATCGGGGAGTCGGTGGCTGCTTCCGGCGTCAACAAGCTGGTGATGCTGAATTCGCACGGCGGACAGGTCGGCTTGCTGGATGTGGTGGCGCGTGATTTGCGCGCGCGTCTGGGTATGCTGGTGTACAGCGTCAGTTGGTTCAACCTGCCGCTGCCGGATGCGCAGCAACCTGAAGGCGCTTCGGTCAACGACCAGTTCAGCGCGCCGGAGCACCGCTTTGGCATCCATGCAGGCGATGTCGAGACGTCCATGATGCTGGCGCTGAAACCTGCGCAGGTTGACATGGCAAAGGCACAAAAGTTCCGCTCCACGGCTGAAGACCGGGCCGAGCGATTCCCCATCCTGGGCAATGGCCGCAGCGCGAAGCTGGCCTGGCAAATGCAGGACTACAACGCAAGCGGTGCCGCAGGCGATGCAGCGGCTGCTACTGCTGAAAAAGGCTATGCGGTGCTGCAAGCCGCCGGCCGCTCGCTGGCCCGGCTCCTGGCGGAAATAGACCAGCTGCCCGCCGACACGTTGCGTTCCCGCGGCTGAGGCGTCGGCCCGGCCTTATGCAACCGCTTCGCCTCTCAAAAAACAAACCCCCAGCCATCGGTAAATGTGCTGGGGGTTGGTACGGCCGGCTTTGCTGGTAAGCGCCGCTGCAGTGTGTTCAAAGTATCGGCCACAACGTGCGGAATAATTTTCCGCATTCACGCGCTAAAACACCCTTTACAGATTCAAAATCTGCCAAACCCCATTTTTCGGTTAAATTGACTTGATGGATACATTGGACCGAAAGATTCTTCAGGTGTTACAGGCTGACGCGAGAACCAGCCTTAACGATATCGGGCAGGCCGTGGGACTGAGTGCCTCGCCCTGTTGGGGCCGTATCAAAAAAATGGAAGAGGCCGGCATTATTGAGGCCTACACCGTGCGGCTCAATGCCGAGGCGCTGGGCCTGGGCGACACGGTGATGGTGCAGGTCACGCTGGACAGCCATTCAGACAACACCCTTGAGAAATTCGGCGAGACGCTGGCGGCCATTCCAGAGGTGGTAGAGGCTTATCTGGTATCCGGCGAATACGACTACCTGCTGCGTATTGCCGTCAAGGACACCAAAGACTATGAGCGGCTGCTCCGCGAGCGGCTTTACAAGATCAAGGGCATACGGCACAGCAAGTCAAGCTTTGTGCTGCGTACCTTGAAAAAAGCGGACCTGCCTTTGCTGCCAGGCTGACGCGGGCAGCTCGGCAACCTGTCTTCCGCATCTCCGCAGGGCAGGCAATCCCGCTGTCATTCGCCTATGTGGGCGGCGCATGTACACCGGGCGGTTCACTCAAGGTATTGGCTGACAGGTGTGCGAGATCGCATCATCTAGAGTGCGAAATTGCTGGCGCATCTTCGCCAGTGGTTCCATCCCAGAGAAAAGGTAATGCAACCATGCCGCCGACTTTTTTAACGCGCTCTGCTTTCCAGCTGCCTGTCCGCCTTGCCGCCATGGGCCTGCTGAGCGCACTGGTGGCTTGCGGTGATACCGCTGAACTGGCCCCGCAAGCCGGCATGGGCGCAACGCCTACCTTGCCGCAACCGAAAAAAAGCCTGATTCCCACCGTCAATATTGCGCCTGCCAAGGGCTGGCCTGCGGGCACCATGCCCAAGCCAATGGCTGGCTTGAGCGTCACCGCGCTGGCTACTGGGCTGGATCATCCGCGCTGGGTCTATACCCTGCCCAACGGTGATGTGCTGGTCGCCGAAAGCAACAAGCCGCCGCCGGATGAAGACAAGAGCTTCAGCGTGAAGCGCATCGTCATGGGCCTGGTGATGAAAAGAGCCGGCGCTGGCGTGCCCAGCGCCAACCGCATCAGCCTGCTGCGTGATGCCAATGGCGATGGCGTGGCCGAGACGCGGTCGGTCTTTCTGCAGGGTCTGAATTCACCGTTCGGGATGGCGCTGGTGGGCAACAACCTGTATGTTGCCAATGCGGATGCCATCATGCGGTTTACCTACGAGGCCGGTCAGACACAGATCACGGCAACCGGCGTGCAGGTGACCGACCTGCCGGGCAAGCCGCTCAACCACCACTGGACGAAGAACATCATCGCCAGCAAGGACGGCAGCAAGCTGTATGCAACGGTGGGCTCCAACAGCAATGTGGGAGAAAACGGCATGGACATCGAAGCGGGCCGTGCAGCGATCTGGGAGGTGGATTTGCAGACCGGCCAGAAGCGGCTGTTTGCCAGCGGCCTGCGCAACCCCAACGGCATGGGCTGGTCGCCAGAAGACGGTAAATTGTGGACGGTGGTCAATGAGCGCGACGAGATCGGGAGCGACCTGGTGCCCGACTACCTGACGTCTGTGAAGGACGGCGCTTTTTACGGCTGGCCCTATAGCTATTACGGCCAGAACGTCGACGAGCGCATCAAGCCGGCGCAGCCTGACCTGGTGGCCAAGGCCGTGGTGCCTGACTACGCGCTGGGCTCGCATGTTGCGCCCCTGGGCATGGTGTTTGCGGATGGCAAGTCATTTCCGGCGCCACTGTCCGACGGCGTGTTTGTTGGCCAGCATGGCTCATGGAACCGCCAGCCCCTGAGCGGCTACAACGTGGTGTTCGTGCCCTTTGCACAGGGCATGCCATCGGGCCTGCCGGTGGAGGTGTTGGGCGGTTTTCTGAGTCCGCAGGGTGAAGCTTATGGCCGACCCGTCGGGGTAGCCATGGACACGCGCGGCGGTTTGCTGGTGGCTGACGATGTGGGCAATGTGGTCTGGCGGGTGGCTGCCGCAGCCCCACGCTGACGGCGGAACACGTTGCGCCCCGAGCCTTGAAGGTTGCTGGCGCGAATTCAATGATTTCCTGAGTAAGTAATGGCCGCAGCCCTTTGTATATAAAGGCAATTAGCTATAAATTAAATGGCAACAGACGCGAGTCTGTGTGTTGTAGCTTCCGCTAATTTTCCGGTGTCGCGGTGCTGCTGACCATGGGGTTGTACGTCTGCGCGCGCAGTTGGAACGGCAAGCTGCTGCCCGATGCGCGTGCCTCGCTCGACAATACCGCCGTGCTATGGCACTACGTCGCTGCGCAGGGGTTGGTGGGAATGGGCGTTATCTACCTGATGCCCCTGATCTAAGCGGGCTGGCGCGGGCAGTTTCGTTGACAGGTGCGGGCGAACATCCAGCGGCATATCCCTTGCGCTTTCAAGCCGCTGTTTATCTGAATTTGAGCAAAAAGCGCTTGCAGCCCAGTAAATAAAAGCAGTGTCAGCTATATATTTAATAGCACAACCGTCCTGAAGGCCGCTGTTGCCGACTACTGCTCAGGCGTAGGTGATCCAGTCCACATGCTCAGGTGCATCAAGATGCGGCAAGGTGTTGTAGGTCACCAGCATATGGCGCCTGGGCGTGAAGGCAAACTCGGTCAATGACGCGTTGCGGATACGCAGATTGAGCTCGATCGTGGTCTGCGGGCTCGTGCCCAGCACATGCCCGACCGCGGTGGAGATAGGCCCCCCGCTGGACACCAGCAGCACATGGCCCTCATGCGTCTTGCGGATATGGTCGAGCACATCGGTGATGCCGGCTACAAAGCCGCTGTAGCTGGGCATGCCTTGCGGTCTGACCACACCGGCCATCCATTGCGCGAGCCCGTTTTTCAGCAAGCGAAAGTGGCTGCGGTACATTTCGGGCGTGGTCGGCTTTTCAAGCGGATGCGGATGAACCGCGGCAATGACCGCGCGGCTGTCGTATTCGTTCAGCCCCGGCAGGGCGGTGGCTGACATGGGCATGCCCATGCCCTCGGCAATGCCGTCAAAGGTTTTGATCTGACGGCGCAGTGTGCCTGTGTAAGCCGCATCGAAAGCAATGCCTTTGTACTTGAAGTACTCGCCCAGACGTAGCGCCTGTCGATAGCCGAGATCACTCAGCACGTCATAGTCATCAGCGCCGAAAGAGGCCTGCCCGTGGCGCACAAGGTATAGGGTTCCCATACCGCAAATTTAAGCTAGATCGGGCCCTGGACTATGTCTCCCGAGCGACGTATGCTATTTATTCAATAGCGTAACAGCTGTGCCACAGGTTCAATGCCGGGTGGGCTCACGGGGTGCAGGAACGATCACTGTGCGCAGGGCGGCGTGCTTGTGGGCCACATCATCCAGCCGCGGCAGCGACAGGTACCGCAGGCAGCAAACCCTGAGGGAGGATGTCAAGTTGGGGCTGTCCTCGCGCCGCGCCAGAAGCTCCCGGTGCAAGGTGGAAATCATCTGGTTGGTGGTCTTGTTTTCGCGGCCGGCAATTTCGGCCAGAACATCCCAGAACAGGTTTTCCAGCCGTATGGTGGTCAGCACATTGTTGATGCGCAGCGACCGGGTGCGTGCCTCGTACGGGATGGGATCGGCGTCAACATAAACAGAACACATGACCGGCTCGTTGATGCGCCTGCCCAGCGGGTGGTGGTGCCGCCAACCGTCTTGCAGATCCAGGCAGGCAGATTGGGAAAGTCCTTGGCCACCGCCAACTGCCGGAATTGGTGCGATTGTCCCGCCAGGCCAGCTGGCTGAAGGACTTCTACTCGTCGTTGATATAGCTGGCTTGGAACTGCATTGCGCCTGCTTCCAGCACAACGACTTTTACGCCCTTGGCGTGGTCAATTTTTGCCATGATGAGTGTCCTGATGAAGCGGGAATTGTTCAGGGATGCCGCGTGCTCTGCTGAGTTCAGCCCATCCACGGCACTGGGCTGGCAGCCGCTGATGGCGCCGGCAACCGCTTCAGATCCTGAAAGCCACGCGTGATGTAGCCGCCTTTTTCCCGTCACGAAACGGGATAGCCCCAAGCCGCGAAAGCCATATCGTTGTCATACAGCGATGTAACGCATTTGCCGCGTACTGCGGCAAAAAAAGGCGTGCCCTCCATGGCCTTGACGACAGCCAGCTTTTTGGCAGGCGTAGCCTTGCTGAAGCTCCTGCCGGCGCCTTGTCCAGGCCGGTGATGCCGTCGCGCAGCAGCAGGGTGGTTTTTCCCATCGCTGGTCGCACCGGCATCCAGGTCCTTTGCCAGCAATGCATACACCGCATCGGGCAGCTTGGCATGCGGGTAGAGCACACGCCCCATGCTCATGAGCGTGGCGCCTTCCGCGCTGCTCCGGGTTTTCAGCTTTACTGCCCAGCTTCGCGATGGTGCCAGCAGGGCGAGCGTGCTGCCCGCGGCCAGCGTTCCCCGCAGCAGGCCACTGCCACGCAAGAGGCTTCGCCGTGTGTGCGGCAGGTTTTGCTGCGGTACCTCGCCGCTGTCGTCGCCGCAACTAGCTGCCGCGGCTTCGTGCGTCGAAATGATGGGTATGACTTTCATCGTTGTCTCCGTTGGGGTTTGAATTCTTTGTTCAGTCATGGGGCGTCTTTGCAAGGGCGGCGCCGGCCTGGTGTTTACTGGTAGTGGCCGTGCCTTTCAAGCACCTCCACCTTGTAACCATCCGGGTCCCGAATGAAAAAGTAACGGCCGATCAAGGTGCCATCGTCGGCCTTGACCTCCTTGGTGTCCAACGGGCTGTAGCCCAGGCCGGCCAGGCGATCGCGGTCGGCAGCGGCATCGGGCACGCAGACGCCAACATGGCCGTAACCGTCGCCATGGGTGTACGGCTCGCTGCGATCCCGGTTCCCGGTGAGCTCTAACTCAGCGTCGTTTTCTGCATTGCGCAGGTACACCAAGGAGAAACCCGGAAAGTCAAGCCGGTGCGCTGGTTGCAAGTCAAAGCATTTGGCATAAAACTTCAGAGACTTGTCCAGGTCCAGCACGCGGATCATGCTGTGGATTATTTTTGACATCGCTTGCAGGCTAGGGGTTGATCTGTGATCGACTCTAGGCCTGCATCCAGGCTGCCGGGTAATACACGGTTAAATGGCTTGCCTCAATTGCGAAAAATTGACCCTCGAAAACCCTTGGCCTGCGCCGCATGAACTGCCTCGGCCTGCCTGAACCGAATGCAAAAACAGGAAACTGAATCCTCAAGAACCGGCAAGCACCTTTGCAAACAGGTCAGAGTCCACATTGCCGCCGCACAGCGTGGTGCCGATCACCTGACCTGCAATCTGTAAACGCTCCTGCATTGCCGCTGCAAAACTGGCAGCGCCCGCGCCTTCGGCCACGTTGTGGGTGTCGGCATAAAGATGGCGCATGGCAGAGGCGACCTCATCATCACTGACTTGAACGATGTGATCAAGGTGTGGAATCAGGAGGCTCAAGGCCGCCTCGTCCGCCATGCGGCAGGCCAGGCCGTCGGCCAGCTGCGTGCTTACCGGTGCTGCGATCACCCGACCTGCTGCAATGGAGTCGGCGTAGCTGGTGGCGTGTGCGCTCACCACACCGACGATCCGGACCGGATGATTGAGTGCCAGCTTGGCGCAGATGGCTGCGGCAGCGCCAGAACCCATGCCGATGGGCACGTAAGCCACATCCATGTGCGGGACTGCCTTGAAAAATTCCCACCAGTAGGTTGCCACGCCCAGGACCAGGTCGGAATGAAAGCTGGGCACCATGTGCGCACCACGCTCGCCCGCCAGACCAATCGCAAATTCGCGGCTTTCCTGAAACTCGCTCCCATGCTCGATCAGGGCGACGCCAAGGGCCCGCATGGCGGCATTTTTTTCGGTCGAGTTGCCGTGCGGAACGACGATGGTGCAGGGCACGCCGCGAGAGCGCGCGGCCCATCCAATGCTCTGGCCATGGTTGCCGCGGGTTGCGCTGATGACTTCGCGCGGCAAAACCCCGGCGCGTGCCAGGGCGTCGAAATACACCAGTCCGCCGCGAATCTTGAATGCACCGACGGGCGTGTGGTTTTCATGCTTGATCCAGCATTCGGTACCCAGCCGCTGGCTTGATAGACCCCAGCAGTATTGGGGCGTGGCCTGAAACCCTTGGTACACCACGCGGGCTGCGGTTTCGATAGCGGCCAGGGTAGGAAGGGCATTCATGTCGCGGTAATCCGGTTCAGTGTTTGTCGGTGGTTGCGATGCGAAGGGCAAGGCCGGCCAGCACACTGCCCATCAGGTAACGTTGCAGGGCCACCCAGCCGGGGCGGTGCTCAAAGAACCGGGTGATGCGAGCCGCGCCGCCGATGATCAGGGCGTTGACGCTGGCGCTGACCAGTATCTGCACCGCGCCCAGCTGCAGGCTCTGCAGCCAGACCGGCCCTTGCCCGGGGTGCAAAAACTGCGGAAAAACCGACAGGTAAAACATTGCCACTTTCGGGTTGAGCAGATTGGTGATCAGCCCCATTCGAAAAAGCGTCGCCGGTGTATCGGCCGGCATGGCGCGTGTCTTGAACATCGAGACCCCACCAGGCTTTACCGCCTGCCAGGCTAAATACAGCAGATAAGCCGCGCCGATCAGTTTGATGGCATCAAAAGCCATGGGCACTGCCATCAGCAGGGCGGTCAACCCAATCCCGGCGGCGCACAGATGCACCACCAGCCCCAGTTGCACGCCTGCCAGCGACACCAGTCCAGCGCTGCGCCCCTGGCACAGCGTGCGCGAGACGCAGTACATCATGTTGGGGCCGGGCGTTATCACCATCACCAGCGTGGCCAGTGCGAAAAGGCCCAGCGAAGAAGCGCTCAACATGCCTAGGCGCCCCGGCTGCTCAGCCGAACGTCACCGCGCGGTGTTTGCAGGGTGGCGATGATATCCGGCGTGCCGGCCTGCACCGTCACGCCCGCAAAACCGATTGCTGCGTAGGCATTGCGTAGCTCTTCGGGGCGCGGATGGCAAAACTGCAGCGATTGCAGCGTCACGCCTGATGCGGGCAGGCTTTCAGTGGGGTGAACGCCTCCCCACTGAATAAGCGTTGGCAGCGCGCCGTAAAAGAGCCGTTGGCCGTCATGCCGGATGGTGATCTTCCAGCTCAGCTCGCCTTGGGGCGTGGGCCGGGATGCCTGCAGCACTTCGCCGCGGTCCAGGCCCAGCTGTTTTAAGGCGGCTACGCCTGCCGCAGCGTCAGTGGTTGCCGCAACAAAATGAATCAGGCGCGGCCCGCTTTTGGACAGCAATGTCTGCAGTGCGGGGTTATCAAGATCAAACCAGCGCCTGGCCCCGGCGGTGCGGGCGCTCACAGCTCCCGAATTAATAGCAATTATCTCCAGGTAAGCCTGCGCGAACCCAGCGCTGTCAATGCGCAGGAGCCGGTTGTGCGTGCCCATCAGCGGGTGTTCGCCGCCCGGTCCTGGCACAACGCCCAAGGTGTCGTGGCACCACTGCGCACCCTCTGCCAGGCTGGCCGCGGCAACTACCAGATGGTCCAGAGCGGCAGCCCTGACGGGTGCGGGGGCGCTGCTTTTTGCGATGTACCACATGGGGTCGCGGGTCAGGCTTACAGCGTTACATGGCCATCGATGCAGGTGGCGGTTTCACCGCCTACCCACACCTGGCCGGTTTCATCGCGCCACAGGTGCACCTGCCCGGCACGCCCCAGACACACGCCCTGGGAAGCGTCGTACTGCGCCGGCATGTGCCCGTCTGCCATCAGCCACTGGGCAAGGCTGGCGTTCAGACTGCCGGTGACCGGGTCTTCATTGACCCCGACCGGCGCCACGAAACCGCGCACTTCCAGGTCGGGCCTGAAGCTGGCCGGTGTCGGTGTCAAATCGGGTGCCGCCACAGCAGGACCGGTGCCCGCGTGGAAAGCCATGGCTTCCCGGTTGGCCCTGGCGATCAATGCGGGCGGCGCTTCATGCCGGTAGATACCGGCCACGCCGACCTTGGCATCCAGCCGGGCCAGAGTTGCATGGTCGGGCGTCAACTGCAGCACCGTCGCGGGGCTGTCCAGCAGCAGGCCGAGCCATACCGGGCCGTTGTCCAGCAGCTCCGCGGCAATGATCTGCGCCGCTGTCACACCCAGTGCCGCCGCCACCCCGGCAAGTAGCGCCGGGCTGGGCGCAGCCCGCTTCAACGCCGGTGCTGCAAAGGCCAGGCGAGCCGCGCCTTGCGCCGTGCCTGTGTTGGCATCGCGCCGGATATTCACCAGGCCGACCTTACATTCCTGCACGATGAAGTCTGCGCTTTTGGGCTGGCCGCCCGCCTGCAGCCAGCTATGGCAGGTGCCCAGGGTCGGATGGCCGGCAAAGGGCAGCTCGCCGCCCGGCGTGAAAATACGCACGCGGTAATCGGCAGACGCATGCTGCGGCGCCAGTACAAAAGTGGTTTCAGACAGGTTGGTCCATTGCGCAAAGCGCTGCATGGCCTCATCGCTGAGTCCATTGCCGTCCAGTACCACCGCCAGCGGGTTACCGAGATAGGGTACTGGCGTGAACACGTCGACCTGCTTGAAGGGGCGTTGTCTCGGGGTAGGGGTAGGCACTTTGGGAAGGTCTTTTTAAGAAATTTGAGGTTCGATAAGCAGGCGCTTTGCTGCGGCATCAGCTCAGTGTCATGTCCAGCACACCCTTGCTGGCCTGCCGCGCAGCGAGGCTCTCATACCAGCGCTCCACATGCGGGCGCGGCTGGCGCGCCTGCGGCAGGTTGAACCAGCGGTGGGCTTCACAGGCCAGTGGAATGTCGGCCATCGTGAAGCGTTCGGCCACCATGAACGTGCGGTTGGCCAGATGTGCGTCGAGCCGGGCCATCAGGGTTTCGACCGCCGCGTTGGAATCGGCAATCGCCTGCGTGCTGCGCTTCTCGGGCGCGGTTCGTATCAGCTGCCAGAAGGCGGGGCGGCTGGCGGGGTTGAAGCTGGTTTGCTGCCAGTCCATCCATCGCTCGGCGTCAAAGCGCTCGCGCAGGTCGGCGGGATACAGCTCGCCCGATGAGTGCCTGGCGCACAGGTAACGCACGATGACATTGGATTCCCACAGCACGAAATCACCGTCTTGAATCGCCGGCACCAGTGAGTTCGGATTCATCGCTACATACTCGGGCGTCAGCACCAGACCAAATTGCCCGCCGGCCTCCGCGCGCTGAAATTCCAGTCCCAGCTCTTGCGCCGCCCATACCACTTTCTTGACATTGATGGAGCTCATGCGCCCCCAGATGCGCAGGGTGTCGCTCATCACAGCACCGGGGCAGCTTGTCTGGCGGCGGCCGGTGCTGCAGCGCTGGCAGCAGGCAGGCTCGCCCGGATTGCTGCGGCAAGCGCAGCGATACCGATGCCGATCTGCTCCACGCTGGGGGTGACGAAGGACAGGCGCAGGGTGCGCGCATCGGCCTCACCGGCAAAAAACGCCCAGCCTGGCACAAAGGCCACGTTGCGCTCGACGGCTGCGGGCAGCAAGTCCACCGCGTTCATGCCTTGCGGCAAGCGCACCCACAGGAACATGCCTCCCGCGGGCGTGTTCCACTCCACACCCGGCGGCATATCGCGCGCCATGGCGGCCAGCATGGCATCGCGCTGCGACTTGTACAGCGCGCGAATGGTCGGCACATGGCGATCCAGGAATCCGTCTTTCATCACCTCGGCCACCATGCGCTGGTTGAAGCCCGGGCTGTGCAGGTCAGCCGCCTGCTTGGCCTGCAACAGCTTGGGGTAGAGCGCTTTCGGCGCGACCATGAAGCCCAGTCGAAGCCCGGGCGCCAGCACCTTGGAAAATGATCCCAGGTAGACGCAACCTTCGGGGTTGCGAGCCGTCAGCGGCAACGGCGGTGGCTGGTCAAACCACAGGTCGCCGTAGGGGTTGTCCTCGACGATCGGCAGGCCGATGCGGGCTGCTGCCTCGCTGAGCGACGCACGACGCGCCTCGCTCATGGTGCGGCCGGTCGGGTTCTGGAAGTTGGGCAATACATACAGAAAGCGCGCACCTGCGGCTTTGTCAAGGACGTCGGCGATGTCCACGCCCTCGTCATCGCTGGCCACAGCCACCACATCCGGCTCCATGGGCGTGAAGGCCTGCAGCGCGCCCAGGTAAGTTGGCGTTTCGACCAGTACCCGGCTGTCGGCATCAATCAGTATCTTGGCGATCAGGTCCAGCCCTTGCTGCGAACCAGTGGTAATCAAGACCTGGGCTGGATCGACCTGCCAAGGCAGCATCTGGGCAACCATCTCGCGCAGGGGCGCAAAGCCTTCGCTGGCCGCGTATTGCAAGGCGGCATTGCCGTCCTCGCGCAGCACCTTGTCGCAGGCGTCGCGGAATGCGCTTACCGGGAAGGTTTTGGGTGAGGGCAGGCCACCTGCAAAGCTGATGATGCCGGGTTTTTCAGTGACCTTGAGAATCTCGCGGATCACCGATGGGTTCATTTTTTCCGCGCGTGCGGCCATTGTCCAGTTCATCTCACTCTCCTCCTTGAGGGCCGTAAAAAACGACCCAGGTCACAAAATATTTGCTGAAGTTTTCGAAACGGTGCGCGGTGCCCGCGGCCACAAAAAATACGTCCCCTGGCGCTGCGTCAAAACGCTTCCCGTTGATGATGATCTCACCTTGCCCCCGCTGCACAAAATACAGCTCGTCCTGCGTATGCCGCTGTGCCGGTCCTGATCATCGGCGTTGCTGCCAGGGGCAAATGCTTCCACGCGCATGCTGCCGCCTGCCATTACAGTGCAAAAAGCCACCCCTTCCGGGCAGGTATCGGAAGGCGCGCCGGGCAGGCGCTTCAACGCATCACGAAGGCTGGCTTTCATCTCGGCTCACTGCAAGAGCCAGCGCCCGCAGGCACAGGCAATAACCAGGGGTAAGTTTTCAAGTCGGGCTTTTCACGCGTAGCAAGCTCAGCCCGAGAAGGCCGAAAGCCGCACCACAGAGTCGGTTGAACACGCGCGCCCGACGAGGCGTGCCAAACCACTGGCGGGTGTGGCGTGCCAGCAAAACATAAGTCAGATGCGATGTGAGCACGCATGTGGCGAAGACACGGGTCAATGCCAGAAACTGGGCCAGCACAGCCCCGTGGGGCCGGATGAACTGGGGAAACAGTGCGGTAAAAAACAGAATGCTTTTTGGATTGGTCAGCGCTACCCGCAAGCCTTGCCGGAACAGCGCCGCATTGCTCTTGCCGCTTTGCCCCTGGGCAGGAAGCGGCGCGTCGAACATCGAGGTTTTGCTGGTCCACTGCCGCCAGCCCAGGTACACCAGATACATCGCGCCGACGGTTTTGAGCACTTCAAACAGCCAGGCGAAGGTATGCAGCAAGGCGCCCAGGCCCGCCATAGCGGCGGCAGATACGGAAAATACACCCAGTACATTGCCCGCTGAACTCCACAGCGTCCGGCGCGGGCCCCACGCCACCGCATTGGAGACCGCCAGCAAAATGCCAGGCCCGGGGCTGAGCGCAGTGACGAGCGAGATGGTGATAAACAGCAGCCAGGCAGAGGCGGTCATGGGCGTTGGGTCTTCAAGGATCCTTGTGAGGCAGGATAAACAGGCGGAGCAGGGTTCACGGGCATTTGCTTGCCGACAAAAACGGTGGCAATCACCGCCACGCCAAAGCCGATGGTGAGCGCATCCAGTTTCTCACCGAGCAGCGGCACCGCAAACAGCATCGACAAAAAAGGCTGTACCAGCTGAACCTGGCTGACCCGCACGGTGCCACCCAGCGCCAGCCCGCGGTACCACGCGAAAAACCCCAGCCACATCGAGAATACCGCGACATACCCGAACGCCCACCAGGAGGCGGCCTTGAGTGACGGGCCCGGCAAGTTGATAGCGGCCAGTGGCAGGCTCAAGGGCAGCGACAGCACCAGTGCCCAGCAGATTACATGCTCGGCCCGCATCCGCTGCGAGAGGCGCGCACCCCAGGCATAACCGACCGCAGCGCACATCATGGCGCCCAGCAGCAGCGTATCGGCCAGGCTGATACGCAAGCCCGCGCCGGGACCGGACCGCAACACTGCAAACACCACGACGAGCGCGCTTCCGGCGGCGGCGCACAACCAGAAGCCGGCCGACGGCCGCTGGCGATGCAGCAGTGCGCCAACCGCCGCCGTGGCAAGCGGCAGCACGCCGACGATCACACTGGCATGCACCGCCTCGACATGGCGCATCGCCACAGATGTGAGCAGCGGAAAACCGAACACCACGCCGCCGGCCGTGATGGCCAGCGGTGTCCAGTCGCCGCGCGCGGGCAGGGGTGCGCGTGTTGCCAGCAAAAACACAGCGGACAGCACGGCGGCCACCACCGCCCGGCCAAAGGCGATGAAAAGGCCCGACATCTGCGGCTCATCCGGCGTGCCTACAGCCAGACGGGTCATCGGCAGCGTGACTGAAAAAATAACGATGCCAAGCAGGCCCAGCCAGAGACCGCGCCTGAGTGTGGCGTCAGGCGTTGCTGGCGCGGTCATAGGAAGAGCATCCAGATGGCAGTTGCCACCAGAACCAGCGCCATCATGCGGTTGAACCCCTGCAACCGGCGTCCGCTGCCGGCAGGGCCGGACAGCCACTCGCGCAGCAGTGAACCTGCCAGGGCATAGGTCAGATTGCTCACAAAGGCATAAGCCAGCATCACCGGCAACACCACCGCCATGCGCAGCATTGGGTCGTTCCGCCCGGCGATCCAGCCGCTGACGATGCTGAGCGCCAGCATCCATGCCTTGATGTTGACAAACTGCAGCGCCGCACCCTGCCAGAAGGTGACGCCATGGCCGCTGGCATCGGCAATGCCCATTTGCCGGCTGCCGGCAATTCGGTAAGCCAGCCACAGCAGATACGACGTGCCGCCTACTTTGACGGCCAATGCGAGCAAGGGGACGGCAACGACCAGGCTGCCTATGCCCAGGGCGCAAACCAGCAGCAACACGCCCCAGCCCACCGGCACTGAGCAGACAAAGGGCATCGCGCGGCGCAGGCCGTAGTTGGCAGCCAGCGTGGTGGATAAGGTCGTGTTGGGCCCCGGCGAAAAACTCATCGCTGTTGCAAGCATCAGCAGGGCGGTCAATTCTTGCGGGTTCATGCCTTGCACTTTATAGTCCAAAGCAATACACCACCAGTACAGTTTGGGCGACAAATTTGCGAACTGTATTGCTCTTGTTGTCAGCACAGCAGGCCGCCTGCTGGCTTAAACGCGTTTATGCCGTCACGGGAAAACTCCAGCATGTTGATGAAAACCGCCGCCCAGTCACTCACCGAGCAGCTTTGCGCCCGCTTTGCCGAGCGCATACGCAGCCGCCTGCTGGCGCCCGGGACCCGACTGCCATCCGTTCGGCTGTGCGCCGAGCAACAAGGTGTCAGTGTGTCAACGGTGGTGGCGGCCTACGACCAGCTGCTGGCTCAGGGCCTTGTAGTGGCACGCAAGAACCGCGGTTTTTTTGTGCGCGATTCATCATCAAATATGCCTTTAGCCCAATCTATCAAAGGAGTGGCAGCTATCAGAAATGTAGCAAATCACGCGGAAAGTGAGGCTGTTGCGCTTGATGCGTCTCACGGTATGACGGGTATTTCACAAGCCCCGATCAGCCCCTGGGCCACTGCTTTCAGGCCAGGCGCCCGTCAGGCACCGATTGATGCCACTGCACTGATTCGGGGCATGTTTCACCGTGCCAGCGGCAAACCGCAGCCGGGCATGGGCGTCTTGCCGGCCGAGTGGATGGAAACCAGCTTCATGTCTGCCGCTGTAAGGCGCATCACCAGCGTCAGGGCACTGCATGACTTTTCCCTGCATTACGGTGAGCCGATGGGCGACACCGGGCTCCGCCGCGCGCTGTCGCAAAAGCTCGGTGCGCTCAATGTGCACGCGTCGCCCGAGCAGATCATCACCACGGTGGGGGCGACACACGCGCTGGATATCTGCAGCCGCACCTTGCTGCGCGCCGGCGATTGCGTCATGGTGGAAGAGCCCGGCTGGGCCGTTGAATTTGCCCGGCTCGATGCGCTGGGCATGCGCATACTGCCGGTGCCGCGCACGGCGGCCGGGCCTGACTTGGACGTGATGGCGCAGTATTGCGAGCTGCATCAGCCCAAGCTGTTTGTCAGCGTCAGCGTGTTTCACAACCCGACAGGGTATTGCCTGAGCCCCGGCAGCGCGCACCGGGTGCTCCAGCTGGCCAACCGGTACAACTTTCATATTGTTGAAGACGACACCTACAGCCATCTGGCGCCCGAGCATGCTACCCGGCTGTGCGCGCTGGACGGACTTCAGCGAACCATTTACGTCAGTGGCTTTGCCAAGATACTGGCCCCCGGCTGGCGTGTGGGTTTCATGGCAGCGCCACCGGATCTGGTCGAACGCTTGCTGGACACCAAGCTGCTGGCCACCCTGACCACGCCCGCACTGCTGGAAAAAGCGCTAGCCTGGTGCATAGACCAGGGACAGCTGCGCCGTCATGCCGAGCGTATTCGCACCCGGCTGGATGCCGCAAGGGCTCGCAGCTCCCGCCTGGCGATGGCGCACGGCTGCGATTTTGCAGCCCAGCCCAGCGGCCTGTTCGGCTGGGTCGACACTGGTGTGGACACCGATGCCCTGGCCCAGCGCATGCTGGACGAGGGCTACCTGATTGCACCCGGAAGCCTGTTTCATGCCGTGCGGCGGCCCAGCACCCTGATGCGCATCAACTTCACGACCACGCAGGAAGCTGCGTTCTGGAAAGTGTTTGCCCGCATGCGGGACGCCATGCGCTGAGCAGCTTGGTGATGCCGAGTTTTCGAGTCTTAACGGCTCAAGACAGTGTTTTCAACTTCTTGTGCCATTAAAAAAATAGCAAAAAGTTTCCGTTGTTGACGCGACGTCGACAACAGGCACCGCATCGCGCCCACGCCGTTTGTGGGTGCTGGGGCGCTCCGGTTCCCTGAAAAACGTTTTTGCATCTGCTCCGCAGCAACACGCGTATGGATGAGGTTGGTCGTGTCTACAAGGCACTCGACTGCTTCAGGCGTCGGACCTCGTTTGCGCCCTGACGCCAAGGTTTGTGATTCTGGCTGTCGCTTCCTGGAGACATTCAGATACGCTGTCGAGGCTTTAATATTGCTTACAAAATGTAACAGTCATCAAGAGTTCACTCTTGATGACTGTGGATTTTCTGATGATCCCGCGGTCGACATATTTAACGAATACGCCCCTTATTGATGGGCAACCGTGTAAAGCTTACCAATCTCAGCATTAAGGGCTTAGCATCTCACCGTTACATCCTGAAACTGTTTCGTGCGTTGGCGAGCACAACAGCGACTGCCCTTTCCACCTTGTGTAGGCACCAGCTTTTTCAAAAACTCCATGAAAACAGCCCTGATCTTTTGTCTGACTGCCGCCAGCCTGCTGAACGGCCACCTGGCGCATGCCCAGGCATCGGTAGCGTCGTCACTGACCGCGCAGCGCGTTGAGCTCGAGACCGGGAAAACCGTGATGAAGCCGGCAACTGTCAGCAAACCTGGCGATGTGATTGCCTATACCGGCACCTATCGCAACAGCGGCACATCTGTTGCCAGCAAGCTGGTCGCGATCATTCCGGTACCTGCCGGCACCACCCTGGTTGCCGGCAGCGCCGAGCCACCTAAAGCCCAGGCTTCGACCGACGGAACCCGTTTTTCCGATATGCCGCTGATGCGCACGGTAAAGCTTTCCAATGGGACGTCGCGCACAGAGGCTGTTCCGCTTGTCGAATACCGCGCCTTGCGCTGGGAAATCGGAACGCTCGGCCCGGCCGCTACTTCTGAGGTTGGCTTGCGTGTTCGGGTAGATGCCCCTGAAGCCGCTGTAGCAGGTCAAACGATATCCGTGAATACCGGCAAGGCTGCAGCCAAGCCCTGATGCGGCCTCATGCCGCAGATGCAAGCTCAAGTTTTCAGGCTGCGAAATCAGATTTTTAGTGTGAAATTGAGGAGAACGCCGTGATGTATGCCACTACCGCAAGACGCCCGCTGCCCATGCAGCGATTTTTCGCACCCTGGCTGGTCAGCCTGTTGCCTGCCTTCCTGATGGTGTTTGCTGGCTTCGCCGCGCATGCAGCGCCGCCCCCGGCAGGCACGTCGATCAGCAACCAAGCGTCCGCGAGCTATCTTGACGGTACCGGCGTAACGCGAACGGTCAACTCCAACATTGTGCAAACGACGGTGCAACAGGTCGCCAGCCTGACCCTTGCGACCAGCGGCACGCAGAACGCAACTGCAGGCAGCGTGGCGTATTACCCGCACACGCTGACCAACACCGGAAACGGCATCGATACGTTCGCACTTTCGACCAGCAATGCTGGCGTATTTTCAATGACCGGTGTGCAGATCTTTGCAGACAATGGCAGCGGGCAGCCAACCGGCCCCGCCATCACCAGTTCGGGTCCCGTGGCGTCCAATGCGCAGTTCAGGTTCATCGTCGCCGGCACCTTGCCTGCGGGCGCCGCGAACACGAACACCAATACCATTACCGTGTTGGCTGCCAGCGGCTTTACGCCTGCCACGACGGCGAGCAATACCGACGTGACCACGGTAACGTCCAATGCAGTGATCACGCTCACGAAATCCGTCAATGTTTCGAGCGGCGCGCCAGGCGGTACCTATACATACAGCCTGACATACACCAACACTGGTAATAGCAATGCCACAGGCGTCACCATCAGTGACCCCATTCCAGCTGGCCTGAACTATGTGCCTGGATCAGCGCGTTGGAGTGTCACCGGTGCAAGCACACCCATCGACACTGGTGCATCCGTCGGAACTGCTCCCAACACGCTGACATCGGCCTACACCCCAGGCAACGCGACCTTTGCCGCGACGCTGGCCCAGGTTACACCGGGGCAGTCGGGCATCATCAGTTTCCAGGTCGTAGTCGCTACCGACGCTTCGCCTGGCATACGCAACAACACAGCCAACACCTCCTATAACAACGGCGCGGTTGCGGCAACCGGCTCTTCTAATACAGTGCCTTTCAACGTAAGCGCGATCGCTTCTGCCACCATGACTGGCGCCACGGTGGCAGGACCTGCGGCACCTGGGTCTACGGTTAGCTTCACCAACGTGCTCACCAATGCAGGCACCGGGGTCGACACCTTTGAGATCACGCTGAGCGCGGGTAACTTCCCAGCGGGTACGACCTTCCAGTTGTTTAAGAGCGACGGTGTTACACCCATGGTTGACACCAATGGCAATTCAACGCTGGACACAGGACCTATCCCCGCATCGCCAGGCCTCAACACCTACAACGTGATAGTCAAGGCCACTTTGCCTCCGAATGCAACGAACGCAAGTGCACCTTTCTCTGTTGTTAAAACGGCTCGCTCATCTGTCAATCCTGCCCAGGCCGCAACAGCGACTGACACACTGACGGCTATCGCGGCGTCGACAGTTGACCTGCGAAACAATTCGGCTACCGGTCTTGGTGGCGGGGCGGGTCCTGAAGTTGCCGCAGTTGTCACCAACACCGTTGCTGCAGGTGCTTCTACCGTGTTCACGCTGGTTGCCAACAATACGGGGTCGTCTCCCGACAGCTACAACCTCGCTGCCAGCACCGTGTCAAACTTTGCGACCCAAGTCCCGCCAGCCGGCTGGACGGTGAGTTTTCGTGCTGACGGTGGAGGCGGAACTTGTACCACGCTGGGCGCCACCCTCACTAATACCCCGTCCGTTCCCGCGAGCGGTTCAAGTGTGTTTTGCGCCGTTGTTACCGTCCCTGCTGGGGCCCCAGCAGGGACAAGCGATCTGTATTTCCGCACGCTGTCGTCCACTTCCGGCGCTAGCGACATTGTTCATGATGCCGTGACC
The DNA here is from genome assembly GCA_028291985.1 of Polaromonas sp. Lineage (GTDB taxonomy): Bacteria > Pseudomonadota > Gammaproteobacteria > Burkholderiales > Burkholderiaceae_C > Polaromonas. The sequence continues at coordinate 73,007 of JAQGNE010000021.1, forward strand.
GTCAACGCAGCCCGTTCAGTGGTGATCACCAACGCAGGCACAGGGCAGACCTATCCAGGCGGCTCGTTTGTGTATAGCCATACGTTGAAGAATGAAGGAAACGTCACTGAGGGTAGCGGAACGCCAAGCACCATTGCCTTGTCAAGCGTCAACAACCAGAGCGGCTGGACCTCGGCCCTCTATTACGATGCCAACAATAACGGCGTATTGGACCCGGCCGACCCTGCCTTTACCGGCAACCTCAACACCTTGGCTGGATTGAGTGGCGGATTGGCACCTGGCGCATCGATCACGGTTTTCAATCGGGTTATCGCTCCTAGCGGAGCCATCCCCGGCGCGGTCAACGTCACCACCATTACGGTCACAACATCAGGAGGCACTGCACCCCCTCCGGTTGCCACAATTACCGACACCACTACCGTCATTGCCGGCAACCTGACGCTGAGTAAGGCCCAGTCGCTAAGCACCGCCTGCGCCGGACCTACCGGCGGAACGGTCTACACGCTGGGCAACCTGAGCGCCAAACCTAATGAATGCGTGCTTTATCAACTGACCGTGACCAATGTGGGCTCGGGCGATGCCACGAACGTCGTGGTATCAGATGCAACGCCGTCATTCACCACATTAAGCACAGCGCCCGCCGTCACAGTTGGAACAATTACCGCGCCTCCAGCGGTGGGATCGGCTGGCACGATCACTGCCACGGTTGGAACGCTGACACCTGGCCAGTCCGCCGTAGTGACTTTCGGGGTGCGGATTACGCCTTAACGGCAACGGGCCCAGTGCGGGGAAAGGCTTGGCTTTTCCCCGCTTTTCAAAAGCCGTTACTTCTGAGCGGTCTGTGAAAGCACTCCGCTGCGATTGCCAGCCCTATCTTAGAACTGATGCTTACCCGCCTGCTTAGCAAATTGCTTTTTGCCGTGGTGCTGCTCTGTTCAACGGCGGCCGGGCAAGCGGCGCCTCCGCCGGCGGGTGCTGTCATCAGCAATACCGGTCAGGGCATATATATCGATTCAACCACCGGACTGTCCGTTCGGCTGGTGTCGAACACCGTCAATACCATCGTAAGGGTCCTGGAAGCGCTGACGTTGACAAACAGCCAAAACCTGTTGGTCGCTACGGGCTCAGTTTTTTCCATCAGCCACACGCTGACCAACACAGGCAATGTCGCCAGCAGTTTTCTTGTGTCTGTCGCCATTGGATCGGGAGGTGCGTTCACACCTGTCAATCTGCAGGTGGTTGATGACGTCAATGCAAACGGCCGTATTGATCCGGGCGAGCCTGTTTTGACGCCCGGCAGCGTTATTGGCCTGCCTCCCGGGGCCAGCGCCATGCTGCTGGTGACAGGGCAAATTCCAGCTGGCGCGTCTCCTGGACAGCAAGCGTCGCTGATGATCACCGCCACCAGCCAGTTGCAGGGTGTCTCCGCCAGCAACACTGACGCGCTAAACCTGACCAATGGTGCGGCCGTACAGGTGACACTTGCGGCATCATTACCCTCGGCCACACCTGGCGTTCCTTTCGATCTGACGGCCATTGCCGTCAACAGCGGTGCTGGTCCCGCAGGACCGACGCTGGTCAATATCAACGGTGCGGCTGCCAACCTGTTCGTGCTGCGCATTCCCATACCAGCCAACACGACGTTTGTCGCATCGCAACAGGCTGTTCCTGCCGACGCGCAACTGCTTTACCACCTGACCGGCTCGCCTGCCGACAGCTACGTCGTTGTACTTGCTGCAGGTTCGGTAGTTGATGCTGTCGGCTGGGCGCTGACAAGTCTGCCCGCCAATGGCAGGCTGCAGGGTCACTTAACGGTTCAGTCAAACGCCAACGCTGCGGGTTCGATATCGGCGACTGCTTTTATTGATTGGAACGAGTTTGGAGCCAACTTCACAACACCCAGCAACACGGTGTTGTTGGCATTGCCCCCTCGTGCTGCAAGTATCAATTTCTACCCGCCCAGCGGCTACAACACACCGGCCACGCAAAGCTCCCTTGGCACTCCGCTGTTTGTCCAGGTGGACGCTGCCGCTTGCAATGCTGATTCACTGTCGATTGGCAGCATCGTGGTAACGCTGGTCAGTCAGCTCACAGGCGACACCGAATCATTCACGGCCACTGAAACGGGACCAAATACCGGCCTTTACAGAATTTTGCCGAACGTGCCGACTGGAAACGCCAGCTCCCGTGTTGTGGCTTCGGGCAATGGCGTGATGGAAGTGCTGCGCAACGATACTATTTCGGCAACCGTCACAACCTGCGGTGGCCTTTCAGTAACAGCGACGACCGTGTTACTGATTGACCCAAGCGGGGTGGTTTACAACAGCCGCACGGGATTGCCAGTCGCGTCGGTCACAGTGGAGCTCATCGACGTCACAGGCGCGGGCAACGGTGGCAGCCCCGGGACGGCTGCTGTCGTTTTTGAGGCCGATGGCGTGACGCCGGCCCCAGCTGTCATCACGACCGGCGCTGACGGAAGCTTCTCGTTTCCACTGGTCTCGTCAAGCACCTACCGCCTTCGGGTCACGACGCCAGCCGGCTTCACCTTTGCGTCTGCGTTGCCGCCCGCGCTCCAGCCCGCCGGGCGTTTTATAGACGCCCAGGGGTCATATGGAGGCCCGTTTCGGGTCGACGACCGGCCGGTTCGGCTCGATGTGCCAGTTGATCCTTCTGAGGCCAGCAGCCTGTTCATCGAAAAAACCGCTAAAAAAACTATTGCCGAGATCGGTGATTTTGTTGACTACACCGTGCGATTCAACAACGTTGCTGCAGTTTCTCTGCCAGGGGTGTTTTTGAAAGACCGGCTACCCGCGGGCTTTACCTACGTCCGCGGCACGGCTCGCTTCGGGGACGTGCCCTTACCCGATCCTGTCAATCGCAATGGCCCCAATTTGCAATTCAATATAGGAACTATCGCCGCCGGTGGTCAGCCGAAGCTGACTTACCGCGTGCGGCTGGGCGTGGGTAGCGCAGGCGGAACAGGCGTTAACAGTGCTCAGGCTTTCAGTGGGCGGCTGGTGTCGAACCAAAGCAGCGTCCGTGTCAAAGTAGTCGGCGGGGTTTTCTCAAGCAAGGCGTATGTGGTTGGCAAGGTATTCGCGGACTGCAGCCGGGATGGCATTCAGAATGCGGCGGATCCTGGGGTTCCAGGTGTTCGCATTTACCTTGAAAACGGCACCTATGCGGTAACGGACGAAGAAGGCAAATACAGCCTGTACGGCCTGGAACCTCGTACCCATGTGGCGAAATTGGACCTTACCAGCCTGCCAATTTCGGCAACTCTACAGGTGCTTGGCAACCGCAACGCCATGGATGCTGGCAGCCGATTTGTCGATTTGACGAACGGTGAACTCGCCAAGGCGGACTTTGCAATCGAGGGCTGTACGCTGCTTGTTCGGGAACAGATCGACATACGCCGTCGCGCGCTTTCCAACCCGTCTGAAATTGCACAAGCGGCCATCAATCCCTTGACTCGCGACGCCGCGGCTGCGGTTGACGCCCGTACGCTTCCGGCAGCGGGTGCAATTGGTTTACCCGGAGCACTTCGTTCAGCCACAGGCGACAGCAACGCCGTGCACAATGGTGGGACGATGAGCGGCCTGCCAGCCATGCCTTTTCGCGACGGATTTACGCGCCCGCCTTCGGCGACCGGCGCCAATGCCCCAGCGATTGGTGCTGTGGGCGATACCGGCGGGCCCTACGCACCCTATGCGCAAGGCATCGCTCGTCCGCTCTATGTATCCCCGGCGAGTGTGCAAAAAGCAAATCCTGCTCGAAGTCCGGAGCCCGCTGAGGCCGTCATTGGCATGGAGCCGGTGCTGATAACGCAGCCTCTGGAAGACCTATTACCCGGGCTTACTGCCGAGGTCGGCTTCATAGGGCTGAGTGACCGGCAGGTACTCAACGCAGCGCAGACACGGGTTCGCGTAAAGGGTCCCTCGGCTGCAACGTTTGAATTAACCGTGAATGGCCAGCTGGTTTCTGCAGGCCAGGTAGGAAAAAAGAGCAATTTCGCCAAAACTGGCGTAACGGCGTGGGAATACATTGGCGTTAATCTGGCTGCAGGGTCAAACACGCTTAGTGTGCGGGCCCTCGACAGCTTTGGCATCGCTCGCGGAAGCTCGCAGATCGTGGTCCGCGCGCCGGGCCAGTTGGCGAGCATGGACATCATGGCGCCTGCCGATCCCGTAGCCGATGCAGCAACGCCCTTGGCCATTACGGTGTTGCTCCGGGACGCCGCTGGATTGCCGGTTGCAGGACCCATGCAGGTGACGCTGCAAGCCAGCCTCGGTCAATGGCAAACTGCTGATCTGGACCCGAGCCAAAACGGCACCCAGGTTTTCGTGGAAGGCGGCAGCGGCCGTTTCATGTTGTTGCCACCTGCACAGCCTGGACGGGCCGATATCAGCGCATCAAGTGGCACTATCCGGTCGACGGCTGTGATCGATTTTATTCCCAACTTGCGACCCATGATTGCCGCAGGCATCGTGGAAGGCACCGTCAACCTGCGCAGCCTTAATCCCGGCGCGCTGCAGCCCGCGCAAGGCGGCGATGTGTTCGAACGCCAGATCCAAAGCACGTCCCGCAGCTTCAGCGGCGGTAAGGGCGATGTGGCTGCACGGACCGCGCTCTTTCTGAAGGGCAAAGTGTTGGGATCCTCGCTGCTGACGCTGTCGTATGACTCTGACAAACCTGCTGACACGGCGTTGTTCCGTGACATTCAGCCCAATCAGTTCTATCCGGTGTACGGAGATGCCGGTACTCGCGGATTTGATGCCCAGTCCACCGGCAGGCTGTATGTGTTGCTTCAAAACGGCACCAGCTTCGCCTTGCTGGGAGACTACACCACGCAAAGCGACAACGCCGCGCGTCAGCTGAGCCAGTACTCGCGGGCCCTGAACGGCGTCAAAGGCCGCTGGGAAAACGGCGCACTCAGCGCAGAAGGTTTTGCCAGTCAAACATCGACAACCCAGCTTGTGCAGGAATTTCGTGCCAATGGCACTTCAGGTCCCTTTCGCCTGAACCCTAGCGGCGTGATCAACAGCCAGCAGGTAAACCTTCTTACCCGCAACCGCAATCAGCCTTCCGTCATCATGAGTGATGTCGCGCTGACCTCCTTTACCGATTATGAAATCGAGCCCTTCAGCGGATTGCTGCTGCTCAAAAGCCCGGTAGCCAGCATTGACGCTGACCTAAACCCTGTTTTTGTTCGCGTGAGTTATGCCGTCGACACTGGTGGTCCGAAGCACTCGGTCGCGGGCGCGGAAGGCCGCCTGCAGATCAATCCGTCCTTATCTATTGGCGCCAGCGTCGTGCAAGACCAGGATCCTGCCAACAAGCAAAACCTGGAGGGTGTCAATTTCAGCGCGCGGCTGGGCGACAAAACCGTCGCAACTGGCGAAATCGCCCGCAGCACCACCGACATCCAGGGAAGTGGTTCAGCTGCGCGCATTGACATTCGCCATGACGGAGACGCATTGCAGGCAAAGGTATGGGGCGTTCGGACCGATCCCGGGTTCTACAACATTGGCAGCCCTCAGTCGGCCGGGCAGTCGGAATATGGCGCCAAACTGGCTTACCCGCTGGACGCCAGCAGTCGTCTGGTCGGTGAGGCGCTACGCACGACAAACAGCGTTACAGGAGCGGAACAGTCCGGCATGGAACTAAGGCTTGAGCGCAGCTTGCAGGGCAACGCGAAGCTTGAAGTTGGCATGCGCCGAAGCAGTGCCAATGCCTACTCGGTATTGTCGGCGTTTCCGCTTCCCGGTAGCACCCTGCCCGTACTCCCGTCTGGTGCAGGGCTTACCGCCAACGCCGCGCAGGCCTCTTACACCAGCGCACGTGTCAAGCTCACCGTAGCCGTGCCGGATGTTCCTGAGGCCGAGGTGTTCGCAGTTGCCGAGTACGCTGTTGACGGTAGCAACGGCCGTGAGGTGGGTGTGGGTGGCAACTATGCTCTCAACCCGTCCACCAAGCTCTATGCCAGACACAACTTCGTCAACAGCCTGAACGGGCTCAACACCTTGAGCCAGGCGGTTTCGCAGTACGCCACCGTCGCCGGTATCACCACCGAGCTGTCCGACAGCACACAGCTTTTCAATGAATACCGAATTGGTGACAGTTTGCAGGGGCGCAGCAGCGAAGCAGCAGTGGGGTTGCGCCGCCAGCTTCGCCTGGATAACGGCCTGGGCCTGACAGCCAGCGTGCAAAGGGTCAAACCAGTATCGGGCCTTGCTATCGATGACTCCAGTGCCATCGCACTCGGCGCTGACTATACAGTTGCCGATGATTGGAAAGCTTCCGGTCAGCTGCAGTGGCAAACGTCCGTGAACTCGCGCAGCTGGCTGGTTACAGCTGCCCTGGCCAACAAGCTCGATGAAGACTGGACGCTGCTCAATCGTGCCCTTTATAGCGTGCAGTCCAGCCAGGCGCCAGGCGGCGGCGAGCGCAAGTTGATCACGGCTCAGGCTGGGTTTGCATACCGCCCTGTTGCCACGAACGTGTGGAGTGCTCTGGGCCGGATCGAATACAAACGCGACCTTGACAGCACACTTGGTGCTTCGCTGAACCGTGACGAATCGAGCTGGGTATTTTCAGCACATACAAACCTGCAACCCAGTCGTAGCTGGCTGGTCAGTGGCCGATACGCCGCGCGCTGGGCGCAGGACCGCTCCAGCGGCATCCACAGCAGTTCTTTTACGCAGCTGCTGGGTGCGCGCTCGACATGGGACATCACCAATTCGTGGGATGCCGGGCTTCAGGCCTACCGTACCTGGGGCAACGGCACGGCAGAAGACGCGGTAGGTGTAGAGGTGGGCTACCTCGCCATGAAAAATTTGTGGCTTTCCCTGGGCTACAACATCAAAGGATTCAGCGCGCGAGACCTCACAGGTGAGGCCTACACGCGCCGCGGGCTTTACATGCGGATGCGCTTCAAGTTCGATGAGAACCTTTTCGCGGCAAACGACGTTTCATCATCGATGTCTTCAGGACCCAGCGCTCCGGCTGCGGTGGCAGCGCCGTTGGCTACTGCCAAGCCATGAGTTATTGCCGATCTTTCTTCAGATCAGCGGTCCTCGGCACTTGCGCGCTGGCAATAACTGCACTGGCTCAGGGCCAGTCAACGACCTTCAATTTCACGGGCTCGGAGCAAACCTACACAGTCCCCGCGGGCGCCAGCGGGGTCATCATTCTCGCTGCCGGAGCCGGCGGTGCGGGCGGAGGCGCTGACGCACAGGGTACTGGTGGCGTCGGTGCCGGCAGGGGCGGTAGCGGGGGCAATGGCGTCACTGCTAGCGGTACATACCTGGCCACCAGCGGAACCCAGTTGAAAATTTATGTAGGCGGCGGAGGTGCTGGCGGTATCACCTCCAGCTTCGGTTTCACTTGCACCAATTCAGCCGGCGTCGCGGGCAGTGCCGGTGGCGTGAACGGCCTTGCGGGTGGCGCTGGCGCACTGCCAGGTTGCGGCGGCTACTCTGGAGGTGGCGGTGGAGGTGGCGGGGCAAGTGTGGTGAACACGTCGGCAAACGTGCGCCTTTTTGTTGCCGGCGGGGGGGGAGGCGGCCAAGGAGGTTCTTGGGAGTCAATCGCCATTGCACCATCCACGGCCAGTCCGTCCGGAACCGTGCCCGGTTCAGCTGGCGCAGCGGGTGCTTCACCCGGTGCGGGTGATGGTGGCGGTGGCGGCGGTGGCGGTGGTGGGTGCCCTGGCGGTGTGGGCGGCAGTGTTCACAATGACCAATCGGACACGGCCAATGGGACGGCTTCACGCAGGGGAGGTTCATGCGCAGCAGCTGGCGTAACCGGCTTTTCGATACTGGCGGCCGCAGGCGGTGCAGGTGGCGCAGGCAGTCCAGCTGATCCTACAACTGCAAGCAATCCTCGCGGTACGGCCGGCGGCAGCGGGTCGGTCATTCTTACACCGGTGTTCCCAACTTTGAACCTGGTCAAGTCGCAGCCGTCACCTGTGCTTGCTGTTGGCACAAACAGCGTTTACACCCTTACTGTCAGCAATACCGGCATATACCCCGCGAACTCAGCGCGTGTCGTCGATCAATTGCCATCAAACGTCAGTTTTGTCAGCAGCAGCGGCACTGGCTGGACTTGCGTCAGCGCGGCAAACGCGTCGGGAACGCTGGTGACTTGCAGTTTCACCGGCACCATTGTGGCGGGTGGCGGCACTTCAGCGCTGCAAATCACTGTAAATCCGACCACAAACGCCACGGTTACCAACTACGCATCAGTTGACCCATCCGGTGCCGCCAGTCCGCCGTCGCCTGGCACATGCACGGCCGACAACATGCCTAGCGCAGGTTGCGCCGCGCCCGTGGTCAGCGGTGTCGGTTTAGGTGTCATAGGAACGGTTTATCTGGACGCCAACCACAATGCCAACTTCGAGGCAGGTGAAGCTGGCGTGGGCGGCACGCGGTATGTGAAACTAGCGGCGCGGCCGGCAGGCGCGTGTATCGCCCAGTCCACGATACCAGCCGCTTTGGTTGCTGCTAATGGCTCCTACAGCCTGGCAGGTGTTGGTCAGGGAAATTACTGCCTGATTCTTGATGACAATGCCACACTGGCTGACGTGACGCCGGCGCTCCCGGCCGGAACTGTCGGAACAGAAAATGGCACTGGCGTCATTCAGTTTACGGTTGCGGCGCTTGTGCCGTCACCGCAGAATTTCGGGTTTTTCGCCGGCTCACAGCTGACTGGAGTTGTCTTCAATGACAACGGCGCTGGCGCTGGTTCAGCCAACAACGGCGTGCGCAACGGCAGCGAGCCAGCCTTGCCAGGCGTACCCGTACGTGCGACGGCAGGCGTAACGCTGATCGACAGCACACTTACCGCTGCCGACGGTAGTTACACGCTATGGCTTCCGACCGGCACCGGTGCAGTTTTCATCTCGCCCATGGCACCTGTTGGCTATCTCTCAACCGGCGGTTCGGCAGGCACAACAGGCGGTACCTACACACGTCCCAGCGTCAGCTACACGCCGACTGTTGGAATTGTCCGGACCGGAGTCAATTTTGGACTTGTGCCATCCAACAGCCTGTCCCCCAATGCCGCGCAGACGGCCGAGGCTGGAAATCCCGTTTTTTATGACCACGTGTTCACTGCCGGCAGTGCAGGCGATGTCACATTTTCAATGGTCAGCACTGCAAATCCTGTCTCTCCGACCTGGAGCCAGGTTTTGTACCACGACAACAACTGCAACGGCACGCTGGACACCGGCGAACTACAAGTCACAGCAGCCTTGACGCTGACAGCAGCTCAAAGTGTTTGTCTCATCGTCAAGCAGTTTGTACCGGCCGGAGCGCCGCAGGGAACGCAGAACACACTCACACTGACGGCGGCTTTTGCGTACACAGGCGCCACCCCGGCCTTAAGCGGATCGGTCGCAGTTACGGCGTCCACCACAGTAGGCCCAGGCGGTGTATTGGTGCTGAGCAAATTGGCTAGCAATATCACGCAAGGCGGCGCAGCGGCGGTAGCGGTCAGTGCAATGCCGGGTGATACCTTGCAGTACGCGGTTACGGCCATCAACAATGGTTCGCAAAACCTGGCGAGTCTTTTCGTTAGCGATGCCACCCCTGCCTTCACGACTTACCTTTCGGCTGCATGTCCGGCCACTTTGCCTTTGGCTATAACCGCCTGCAGTATCAGTGCCCAGCCCGCAATTAACGGCCAGGGCGGGCTGCAGTGGACATTCACCGGCTCGCTCGCCCCCGGAGCCCAGTTGACAGTGACCTACCAAGTCAGGGTGAATCAATAGGTTGGGCAGAGATCGCATGTCGATTGCGGTACAAATGCTGCCCCCTCAGTTGACGCTGGCAGTATGGCAACAATCCGACAATGCCCAATCTCAGCTGACGGCAGGCTTGTCAGCGATACATCGTTAGGTGGTGTGTCGGGCAAGGTTGGGCGTCTCGTGCGGTTCCTACGTGTTCAGGCCGGAGTCTTGGGCTTTGGCTTTGTGTGATGTGAAACGCCGCAGGCAACACCGGTTCATACGCAGCTAACGGTACTTAGGCGCAAAGCCTATGGTGGCTTGTTTCACGGGCTATAGCGATGCATCGGCAACCGGGGAGACCGGCTTTCAGCTTTTCTCTGCCCGATGGAAGTGTATTTACGACGACGGTCACCCCGTACCGGGGGCTCACCCTTTTGCTCTGCGTCCGCTGCCAACACATGCCCAAGCACGTATCCCGGTGTGGTTCGCTCTCCGTCGCTGCCTCGAGCTACTGAGCAATCCGTGATCGGCCTTTCTGCTGCCTGTCCTACGCCGTTGCCTGCTGGCCTCACGGCTTGTGGCGTCAGTACCCAGCCTGCAGTGGGTGGGCAAGGCAGTTGGCAACGGACGTATAGGGAAACGATGGCGTCTGGCGCCCGGTTGGCCATGACATACCAGGTCAAAGTCAGCCAATAACGCCTGGCGTCGCGCCAGTGTAGGGTGGGTCGCACGCACTGGTGTTCGAGGGCTCGGTGTCCGCCTGCACCTCTGCAAAGCCCGGCATTTTGGTTCTGGCGTGGCCCTTTCATAGCGGTGTAAAGCTGTATCAGCTACGCTACTCGACACCGCAGAAAACAGGTTCCTTCGCCACACGGACGTCAATTCACCCCACCACTCGTCATAGCCTCGCCGTGCAGATCAACCTCAACCTCAAGTCGCTGGCCTCCCTGGCGCTAGCAGTGGCGCTTGCCGGTTGGGCGGTCTGGAAGCTGAATCCGCTATCGGGCCGCACCGACACTGCCGTGATCGCGACCGAAGTGCCGGTGATCATCCGCACCGAAGGCGGTCTGCTTGAAGTGGCGACCGTGCGTGCGCAGGAGCGTTTCAGCCGGGTTGACGCCAAGGAGATATGGGGCATTCCACTGGGCACCACTGTCTCGCATATTCAAGCGCCAGCCTATTACCGTTACCAGATTGAGCTGGCGCCTGAGTGGCGCGTGGTCATCCGCGGCAAGACCTGTTTTGTGCAGGCACCGGCCATCAAACCCAGCCTGCCAGTGGCCTTTGACACTTCAGCGCTGCAAAAGTATTCACAAAACGGATGGGCCCGGTTCAATGCGCAAGAAAACCTGGCTGCGCTGGAGCGTTCGATCAGTACCGAGCTTGAAAGCCGTGCCCGTTCAGACACCTACCGCTTGCTGGCAACGCCGCCGGCACGCCAGACGGTCGAAGAGTTTGTGCGCAAGTGGCTTCTGAAGGAGCAAGCCTGGGGCGGTGGGCCTGACTACAGGGTGGTGGTCACTTTTCCTGGGGAGCCGTCCAACGGCCCCGCCGCGGTGTCGCCACACTGATATTCGGTAATGCTATTAAAGAAATAGCTGTTACCCCTTATGGCTATTGGGCTAGGGCCATAAAAAGCTTGAAAATTACCTCACTTGCGCGCTTTTGGCGTGCTGCCTCTCATGCGCAGTCAGAGCATTTCTTCCGGTGCAAACGGGCCGATCAGCGCGAGAAACAAGCGCAGCATCAGGCTGGCGTCAGGCTCCGTCGTCACATCGTCAAGCGGCGAGCCTTGCGGCGCGCGCCATACCAGTCCTCCATCCGTCAGGTCTACATGGTAGGCGCCGGCTGCAAGCGTCGGCTCGATCAGGCGTATTGCCTCGTTGGAAATGGCGCTGTTGCGAATCACGATCGCGACCTCGCTGTTTTGCAGTTGCGAGCGCAGGTCCAGGTTCATGGAGCCGACCACCAAAATGCGGCCATCCATCACCACGACCTTTGAATGCAGGCTGGCCTTCGAGCTGCCGCCTGCCTGGCCAGTGGAGCCCCCGCGCGACCCGCCAGCCAGCGCTGATGAACCGAAACTGCGAAACGTGCCCTCCTGTTCGGCCCGCATCTCGTACAGCTCGATGCCCATGCCCAACAGGGCCTTGCGGTAGCGGGCATAGCCCACATGCGCGGCCGGCGCATCATTCGAGGCCAACGAGTTGGTGAGCACACGCACCCGCACGCCGCGTTGCCGTATGCCGGCAAACACGCCCATGGTGCGTTCGCCGGGCACGAAGTAGGGCGACACGATCAGCAAATCCTTGGTAGCCTGCGACATCAGCTGCAACAGGCCATCCACCGTGGTGTCACCGGCGTCTTCGGTGCTGTCGGCATCCGATGCGATTTTCGACGGCTTGTCGACCAGCAGCGCTGATGGCGCCCAAGTCCACTTCAAAAGCCGTAAGTTGGTCGACTCCGGCAAGGGTGATGGTGAAGGCTTGGGCGTAACCGGCAGCTTGTCTGCGGAAACCGACGCCGGGTCTTCGGCCAGCATGGCGTCCGCGGCTATACGGGTGGCTGCAGCAACATCGCCCGGCGTTGCGAGGTCTTCTGCCGCGCCGGGAGGTCCGGCGGGTGTCGCCGGTTTCAGTGCCCTGATTTCATCCAGCGTCATCAAGGACTGAACCGGATAGGCCAGCGGGTTGTTCCAGTACTGGTCAAAACTGCGGGACAGATCCCGCACTATCCGGCCTGCTGCGAGAACGTCGATATCGATGAAGTTGGTGCCGTCGCTCTGACCAAAGTAGGTTTCACCCAGGTTGCGGCCGCCGGTGATGCCCACTGCGTTGTCCGCAACCAGCATCTTGTTGTGCATGCGCCGCTGCATGCGGTCGATGTCATTGAGATTGCGCAGTATCCGCAAGGCCAGTGAGCCGCGCCCGCCCGGCAAGGGGTTAAACAGGCGCAACTCGATGTTTTTCTCGAATGCGAGCTTCAGCACTTGGGCGTTCTTGCCCGAGGTGTTGAAGTCATCCAAAAGGATGCGAATACGCACGCCGCGCGCAGCGGCCTCGCGCACCGCCTCAAACAAGCGCTCGGTGGTCTCATCGGCAAATATCGCGTAGTACTGAATATCCAGCGTCTTTTGCGCTGCCTTGATGAGCGTCATGCGGCTGGTAAATGCCAGCTCGGCGTTGCCGACCAGTGCAAAACCCGAATCATTGCGTGTGCCTGCCTTGGCAGCACGCGCCGCCACCGCCCTGCCCAGAGCGCTCTGGTCGGGATTGACCAAAGCGGTCGACACCGGCCTTTCAACATTCGAGGGAAGCGATGTGCAGCCGGCCAGAAGGAGAGCCAGGAGCAGCAGGCCGCTGGCAAGAAACGCCCGCGCGGGCAAAGCCTGGATGGTGCCTAGTTCTACAGAGAAAGTGGGTGATGTCGCAGGGCGATGGTGCATGCTGGCTACTCTAGCCCACGGCCGGGCCGGCGATCCCGGCAGCAACGCCGCATCTCCCTGATCTTTGTGTAGGCGCGGCGCTTGAAGCGCGACGGTGGCCGTCGCAGCTGTCAGCCCGGCCTTCTTGAGCAGGACGGGGCCTGCGGGCATCAGGCAGAAAGCGTTTCCCAGCGGTGCAGAGCGGCCATCAATTCTTCTTCGATCTTGCTGTTGCGCGCGGTCAACTCGGCGGCCCGTTTGGCATTGCTGCTATACAGGGAGCCGTCGTAGAGCTCCTGCGCAATCGCTTTTTGCTGGGCCTCGAGTTGCTGTATGTGCGCTGGCAGGCCATCCAGCTCACGCTGCTCTTTATAGCTAAGCTTCTTTTTTAATAGCGCATCTCCCTTGTCCTTGCTGGGCTGCGGCATGTTTTTGTTGTTATTTTTAACGGATGGCGCTGAAACTGTACCGGCGGGCTTGGCGTTGCCTGCTATCTGTGCCGCGCGCCTGGACTGGGTGATCCAGTCAGTCACGCCGCCCTCGTACTCGCGCCAGAAGCCTGGGTTGCCGGGCGTGCCCTCATAGGCAATCGTGCTGGTGACCACGTTGTCAAGGAAGCGCCGGTCATGGCTGACCAGAAACACCGTGCCTTCATAATTCTGCAGCAGGTCTTCCAGCAACTCCAGTGTGTCGATATCCAGGTCATTGGTGGGCTCGTCGAGCACCAACACGTTTGCGGGGCGTGCAAACAGGCGGGCCAGCAGCAGGCGGTTGCGCTCCCCGCCCGACAGCGAGCGTACCGGCGAGCCGGCGCGCTGTGGCGAGAACAAAAAGTCCGTCAGATAGCTCTTGACGTGTTTTTTCTGTCCGTTGATCTCCACCCATTCGCTGCCAGGGCTGATGAAATCCTCCAGCGTCGCGTCAAGGTCCAGCGCGTCCCGCATCTGGTCGAAGTAGGCCACCTGCAAATTCGCACCCTGGCGGATCTTGCCCGGCGGGATGGTCACATCCGGCTGCAGTTCGCCCAGAATCAGCTTGAGCAGGGTGGTTTTGCCGGCGCCATTCGGGCCAAGCAGGCCAACCTTGTCGCCGCGCAGCAGCGTTCCAGTGAATTTGTTGACGATGATTTTTTCACTGCCTGGATGGCCGAAGCTCTTGGATACATCGGTGAGTTCGGCAACGATCTTGCCGCTTCTTTCGCCGCTTGAAACATCCAGGTTGACGCGGCCGACAGCCTCGCGCCGCGCTGCTCGGTTGTCACGCAGGGCTTCAAGCCGGCCGATTCGCGCCACGCTGCGGGTGCGGCGCGCTTCCACGCCCTTGCGAATCCAGACTTCCTCTTGCGCCAGAAGCTTGTCAGCCTTGGCAAAAATCACGGCTTCTTGGGCCATCTGCTCTTCTTTTTGCACCAGATACTGGGCAAAGTTCCCCGGGTAGCTGTGCAGCTTGCCACGATCAAGTTCGACAATCACTGTGGCCACCTGGTCCAGAAAGGCACGATCATGCGTGATGGTGATGATGCTGCCGTTGAAGTTGACCAGCAACTCTTCCAGCCATGCAATCGAATCCAGGTCCAGATGGTTGGTGGGCTCATCAAGCAGCAGTACGTCGGGCTTGGCGACAAGCGCTTGCGCCAGCGCCACCCGCTTTTTGGTGCCACCGGATAGCGAGCCGACGATGGCGTCCTTGTCCAGGTGCAAGCGGTGCAAGGTTTCCTCAACCCGTTGTTCCCACGTCCAGCCGTCCAGGGCTTCTATCTCCGACTGCAGGGCATCGAGGTCTGTGTGCTCGTCCGCGGCCAGGTAAAGCTCGACCACATGGCGAGTCCGCGCAAGCCCGGCGCTTGCAGCAACAAAAACGGTCACATGCGGATCAAGGCTCGGCTCTTGCGGTACATAGGCAATTCGCAGGTTCTGCTGGAGCTGAAGCGTGCCATCGTCAGGCCTCTCCAGCCCCGCCAGTATTTTGAGCAACGAAGACTTGCCAGTGCCGTTGCGGCCGATCAGACCGATGCGCTGATTGGTTTCAAGCGAAAAATCTGCGTGATCGAGCAGAGCAACATGCCCAAAAGCGAGTTGGGCGTTAAGAAGGGTAATAAGTGCCATGGAGCCGGATTATCCGGGCGTGGCCGGTGGGCGTCTGGCGACCCGCGCAAACGCTGCTTCATCAGCAGATGCAGGGCGCTTTACGTCCCGAAGTACTGCCAGGAACGCTGCCAAACTCTCGATCCCAAAAAGCGCTGGGCTCGAAATGCATGCCTGGTTCTTTGAAGCGCTTTGATACGATTTCACTGCTTCGATCAGCCGCTTTGCGGTGCTACACTGGAGGGCTTCGCTGACAGGAAGTCAGGAATTAGCGACTACACAACCAGTGTTTCGTTGATTCAAAAAACTTCCCCAAAGTTTGACGGACGTGAAAAATCCGGTATATACTTTGAGGCTCTGCTGAAAACGCTGGTAGCTGAAAGGCTCAGGCGATTAAAGCAGGGGAAGAAAAAAAGTCAAAAATAATTTGACTGCTGCTCAAAAAGCGGTATATAATTTGAGGCTCAGCTGATTACAGCTAACGACAAAAGCAAGGCAGTAAATGCCGAGTCAGTAGTCAGGATCAT
>JAQGNE010000024.1 GCA_028291985.1 Polaromonas sp.
GGCACCACAATCTCCGCACCCAGCCCTTCGATCACGTCCAAAGTCTCTCCCACCTGCCCGAACGCATCTTTACCTTCCAACTCCGGGAAAACTACCCCAAATCCGTTCTGCCATAGAGCATCTGCTGTTCGTTATCAATACAATCCGATACAACCGTATATGAAGGATGAAATCGCGATTCGAAGACCACACGCAAATAGAGGCTATGTTCAGCGTCGTGATGACTCGCCGTTTCGATTAATTCCCGTTTTTGATCGCTAGTTCACTCAATTGCAGCCGCAACTGAACCGGTGTTCCACCGATCACTTGCTTCCCAGCGTGATGACCCAACCTATAAAAACTGTTGCAACTCGGATGTAAAAAGCAATGTTGATGCGATCAGCGGCCCGTGCGCAGCTAAGAGCTGATTATGAGATAGAATATGAGGCTTAGCGGCTGTAGCTCAGTTGGATAGAGTACTTGGCTACGAACCAAGGGGTCGTGGGTTCAATTCCTGCCAGCCGCACCATTTAAAAAGCACTGTAATCAATAGGTTACAGTGCTTTTTTCTTTCTCGCGCCGCTTTTACATAAACAGGCCGGGGGACATTTTGCTGGTGCCGAGGATGAGGGGGGCAACCCGGTTCGGTGGCAAGATGGTCCCAAATCTTGGACAGTTAAGCCTCGGGCAATCAAAACCGTACTTCCACATCGCTAGTCCATGGTACACCGTGGACTCCATAGCCGATTTCAAACTCGGCTTCGCCTCCAACCCCTTCTGCATCCAGGTAGCTAATAGTGACTTTGACTGGCAGTTTCCGCTCTGGTACATGGAACTCACAAGCTTCTTCACCACGTTTCAACAAATTGACTTTGATTTTGTCGCGGTCAGGGCGCGTTAGTTCATGGCCCAAAGTCAAAACCACGTTGGTGGCGTCATTGCCATTGTTAAGTAGTCGATACGAACGCTGTTCAGGTTGATCGGCATGCGCAGTGGAGTGGAAAAAAGGTTGCGGTATGAACTTTGGACGTGCAGCATCACGGCGCCGCTTGCTCTCCTCGTTAAAAACTTGCATTTGACGTTCAAGCGCCTTCTCGCCTTGGGCTACAAGTTCACCCTGATGCTCTACGGAGCGTTTCAACTCCTCAGCCTGCAGCCTTAGAGCTTTCGTACTTAACCTCAATTCTTGCCCTTGCTGGAAATACCCAAGCACAAGCCAGAAAAACGCTACTGGAGCGGAAACGCCAGCAATGAAGTCGCCCCATTCATTCATCTTTGTCGGCCAATTGTCACGACAAAACCATAGAAATAGTACGATTACTGTGACCCACAACACTGTGAGAGTGATGCCGATCTTGGAGAGGTAGTTGTCCACGTCAAATCCTCCAATGTCATTATCAGCGTTTGATGCGCTCAATTTATAGATGAGCTAGCTAGATGCCGGGGGAGTTTTGGGGAATGGCCCTGTAATCGCCGTACATTACAGAGCAGGATGGTTGGGAACCGCCGGCTCTGACTTGTTATGAATCAATAACTTGCCGGCGTCAGGGAAACTACGCCAAGGGGTTGTGGACTCAATTCCCGCCAGCCGCACCGAAAAGAAAATGGATTACGAAAGCGATTTCGTAATCCATTTTCTTTAGAAACACGAGTTGGGCAAAGCAGCTTGACGAAGTGCACAATCGCTTACTTTCCTTCGTGAACCTCTGCCGGCGTTATGGGATGATCGGTACGCTTGCAATAGCCGTTTCAACCGACCGAGAGCAAGTCGGCGCACTTTCGTAATCACCCAAATGTTGCACATTCGTTGCCGTCGATTCCTTTACGGCTACCCATCGCGTGTGAATGCCGGCAGTAAAGCAAGACCGTTCCGTTTCCAAACTGCATCTGCATCCAATAGTTCGCATTGGTGCCTACCAAGTGTCGCATTATCTCGTTGTGGATATTGCCACTTGGATCTTCATTGGCTTTCCAGTCGGGATGAAGTGGTGTAGGCGCCACCGTCAACTGATGCTCCTCGTCATGTCATAGAGTAGCCAGATGTCCTAGGCTTCCAAACACAGAGGATCCAGTTCTTTCGGCGCGCCGCAGATTAGGTTACCGCTCGCCTGCAACTCTTTATGTTATTGAACTACAGGACGCCTTTCTTAAGTTTTAGCTTGCCGTATCAATTGGCATTCAAGCTCAGCCATTGCATGCGCTGAACTGGCGTCATTGACGACAGCCGTGGCCGCATCGATCCGGTGATACTCTTGATTTCTCATGAGCAAGGCTTTCACCAAAGAGGCCGATAGCAATTTTGACGAAGAACTGGCGTTGCCGCCATTGCCCGTCGGAGTAAAAAACCACCAAGCCAGGGGGGGTATGCACGCTTGTGAAGCGAGCTTTTGAGCCTGATTGATGAGGAGCGACCAAAGATCGTGGAGGGCGTTCACTGGGCAGCCAGCAATTGAGACCGCTGAGAAAACCGCGACTATATCTACGGCAAGAAGCGCGTGCGGGAAATCGACCGCCGCATTCGGTTTTTGACCCGGCGTTTGTAGATTGCCGAAGTCATCGACGCATCCGTTCACTTCGGCAAGGATCAGGTCTCTTTTGGCGCGACCGTCGTCTATGCAGACTCAACTGGCGCCCAACACCAGGTCACGATTCTAGGTATCGATGAGGTGGACACCCTTAAAGGCAAGATCAGCTGGGTTCGCCGGTTGCACGCACGTGCACTGGTCAAAAGCCGGGTGGGCAATGAGGTAAGTCTGGTTACTCCCCGAAGGGTGCAAGCGCCGGAAATTGTCTCGGTTTCCTATCCACCACCGATAGATAAATAGCGGCCCAGTCTGAGAAATGAAAGCAACCGGCCTATGGCAATGCCGTGTCGCTAGGCGTTGACGACAGGCTTGGCGCGCTGTACACGCAAGACCGCTGGCGTGCGCTTGATGGCACGAATCAACGAGGCAAGGTGTACCCTGTCGCGCACCGCCACGCCAAACCTCAGCTCTGTGGCATCTTGCGCGCGCTCGTGCCCCATATTGACATGGGTGATGTCTGCTTCGGCACTTGCCAAGGCGGCAGCCACACGCGCCAGAACGCCTTTGCCATTTGATACCGTCACCACTAACGCAGTTTCAAAGGTGCGTACCGGCTCGTCTGACCAGTCCAAGGCAATAAAGCGTTCACTGTCGCGGTGCTGGTGTCGCTTGGCTACAGTGCAATCATCGGTATGCACCACTAGACCCTCGCCGCGACCCAGATAGCCGAGGATGCCGTCTCCGGGAATCGGCTTGCAACAACTTGCAAACTGAACAGACGCTCCTTCACTTCCATCAAGCAGCAGAGCACCTTGCGAGACTGACTCATGCGAGGTAAAACGCTCACGACTCATCAGTAGGGCGTCTGGCTTTTCGCCAGCCTCGCCCAACAGGGCAACGATGCGTTTGGCAACCATGCTTGCAATGCGCTTGCCCAGTCCGATATCAGTGAGCAAATCCGTACGACTGCGGTTGCCGCTAAAACGCAATATCTTTTCCCAGATCAGCTGATGCGCCTCGTCGTCTTCGGCCAGACGCTGTCGGTCTATGCCTTCAGCCCGGAGCGCCTGGGCCAGCATTTTTTCGCCTAGCTCCTGAGATTCGACCAGTGCCATGGTCTTGAGGTGGTGCCGGATTTTTGACCTGGCTTTGCCCGTTCGTACAAAGCCGAGCCAGCCAGGGTTGGGGCTTGATACCGGCGCGGTGATGATCTCGATCACATCACCGTTGTGCAGCTCCGAACGCAACGGAACTTGCTCGCCGTTAACCTTGGCCGCGACGGCCCGGTGGCCTATGTCGCTATGGATGGCATAGGCGAAGTCAACAACGGTTGCGCCACGGGGCATGGCCATGATCTGGCTCTTTGGCGTGAAGACATAGACCGCCTCCGGAAACAGGTCGATCTTTACATGGTCCCAGAACTCAGCCGCATCGCGGGTCTCGTTCTGGATATCCAGAAGCGACTGCAGCCACTGGGTACCGAGATGCTGCGACGCATCGCTTTTCGGGTCAGTGGCCTTGTACAACCAATGTGCCGCAACCCCAGACTCAGCAACCACATGCATAGCTTCAGTACGCATTTGAAACTCGATATTGGTTCCAAAGGGGCCAATCAGCGTCGTGTGCAAGGACTGGTAGCCATTGATTTTCGGAATCGCGATGTAGTCCTTGAAGCGGCCCGGCAGCGGTTTGTAGAGCTGATGCAGCACGCCCATCGCGGTATAGCAAAGCGTGAGGCTGTTGACGATCACCCTGAAACCATAGATGTCCGTCACCTGCGCAAACGACAGCTTTTTGTCTTCCATTTTTCGGTAAATGGAATAAAGGGTTTTCTCACGACCTGACAACTGCACGTCGATACCCGCATCTTCAAAAGAGGTTTCGACTTCTTCCTGCACCCGTTTGATCACATCACGCCTGCGCCCCCGGGCTCTCAGCAGCGCCTTAGCCAGTGTCTCGTAGCGCCATGGATGCAAATGTCGGAACGAGAGATCCTGCAGTTCCCGGTAGGTTGTGTTCAAGCCCAGGCGGTGCGCAATCGGCGCATAGATATCAAGCGTCTCTCGGGAGATTCTGGCCCACTTGATACGCGGCACATCCCCAAGGGTTCGCATGTTGTGGGTGCGATCGGCCAGCTTGATCAGAATGACGCGAACATCGCGCGCCATCGCCAGCAACATCTTGCGAAAAGACTCGGCCTGGTTTTCTTCCCGGGTGTTGAATTCCAGCTTTTCGAGTTTGGTCAGGCCATCAACCAGCTCGGCGACAGCGGTGCCGAAGCGCTCGATCAGCTCGGGCTTGGTGACGCCGCAATCTTCAATTGCATCGTGCAGCAGGGCAGCCATTAGGGCCTGCGCATCCAGCTTCCACTCAGCGCACTGCTGAGCGACCGCGATAGGATGCGTGATATAGGGCTCGCCGCTGTTTCGAATCTGCCCTAGATGGGCTTCATCAGCAAACCGGTAGGCCCTGCGGACGCTTTCAACATCGTCGCTGGCCATATAGTCAAGTTTCGCGGTAAGTGCAGCAAAACTGGCGCGGGCGGCATTGGCCGCAGCAGGGGTCGGCTGTTTCACTAACTTGGGCGGAAGCAATGCGCTCATGTGTTTAATGTATAGCGGCAGCTATAAAACATAAACACCATGGCTTTTGTGGCGGCGATGGGTGGTGCAGCCGAGGCATTTGTCTGTCGAGGTATGCGCAATCCTGCAAGCGCGTGCGCCAGCAACAAAAAAGCACCGCGCTGCGGTGCTTTTTGAAAAGCGAGTCTGTCGGCGAGCTTATTCAGCCCGGCACTTTTTTCAGCATTTCAAGGCCGATCTTGCCTTCTGCGATTTCGCGCAGTGCAGTAACGCCGGGCTTGTTCTTGCTTTCGATGCGGGCTGCGTGTCCCTGGCTTAGCATGCGCGCACGGTAGGTGGCAGCGAGCACCAATTGAAAACGGTTCGGGATTTTTTCGAGGCAGTCTTCAACGGTAATGCGGGCCATGGTGATCTCCGGGTATCTGTATAGGGCGGTACGAGCCTGAGGGTAAAAACCCTGCGGCCGAATCAGGAAATTTGCAGTGCCTGGAAAGTGTCTGCACGAGAGCGTCGTTGCGCCGAGAACTTGAGGCGTTGTGCATGAACGATTGTTTTCAGATCGAAAACTGCACGCTCGAATAACTCGTTGATTATAACGAAGTCAAATTCCCGGGCTTGGGCCATCTCCAGCGCGGCATTCTGCAGTCGCAGCTCAATCACTTCCGGGGTGTCTTCACCCCGGCGCTGAAGCCGGGAGCGCAACTCTTCCCAGCTGGGAGGCAAAATGAAAATCAGAACCGCGTTGGCAAAAATGCGTTTCACATTGATGGCGCCCTGAAAATCTATTTCCAGTACCACATCTGCGCCGTGAGCAACACGCTCTTCGATGGCATGCCGCGAGGTTCCGTAACGATGGCCGTGTACATGTGCCCATTCCAGGAAAGCGTCCCTCAGCACCATGCTGTCGAACTCTTCGGTTGACAAAAAGAAGTACTCTCGCCCGTGTTTTTCCTGCCCTCGCGGCGGCCGGGTGGTGTGCGAGACTGCTGGCTGAATGCGCGAATCAACCTCCATCAGGGCTTTGACTAGGCTGGATTTGCCCGCCCCGCTGGGGGCTGCCACTACAAACAGATTGCCTGGATAGTCCATGTGAGCTGTGTTTTTATTGCTGTTGCTGTTGCTATTGGTCAGAGCGTAGGTCACTCAATGTTCTGCACCTGCTCACGAATCTGCTCAATCAGCACTTTCATGTCCACCGAGATGCGTGTCAGCTCCATCGATGTCGATTTCGAGCCCAGGGTGTTAGCTTCGCGGTGCAACTCCTGGATCAGAAAATCAAGGCGTTTACCCAACTCGCCGCCTGCTGCCAGCAATCGGTCGATCTCGTCCAGGTGCGATGCAAGCCTGGTGATTTCTTCTGCTACATCGATTCGTATAGCGTAAGCAGTGGCTTCAGCCAGCGCGCGGTCATGCGCCGCCTCCGGTAGCGCCTTGCTGTCGGGCAGGGCCATCGCCTCCTTCCAGCGCTCCAGAAACCGTGCCTTCTGCTGCTCGACCAGTTGCGGCACCAGGGGAGCAGCCTGTTCGGTAAGGCTACGCAGCTGGCCTGTTCTTTCGAGCAACATTTTCTTGAGCCGGTTTCCCTCACGCTCGCGGGCAGCCAGCAATTCTTGCAAGGCTTTTTTCGCCAGCTTGACCAGATCGGTGCTGTAGTCGTGGGGTTTTTTATCCTCGTTGGTGGCAATGCGCAACACGTCAGCCACACTCAGTGCCGTTGCTTGCGGAAGCCATGCCTTGATGGTGTCTTCAAGCGATCCTAGGCGCTGTAGGGTTATGGCTGAGGGTGCTTTCAGGCCGCTGCCAAAACCGGCTTCGAGCCCGACGCGCAGTTCAATCTTTCCACGTTTGAGTTTCGCCGTCAGCAGTTCGCGCAGTGCGGGCTCGGCCTGGCGCAGTTCGTCAGGCAAGCGAAAACTGAGGTCTAGAAAACGGCTGTTGACAGACCGGATTTCCACGCCAAGTCTCGAATGAGTCTCGCCATGGCTGTCGACCTCATGTCCAGCGATGGCCATATTGGATTGAACGGCTGCGTAGCCAGTCATGCTGTAAACTGACATTTATATTGTGGTTTTGTAATAACGGAGCGTCTGCCTTAACGCTGAATGGGACATAAAACAGGACGGTCAGAGCAGAATCGGTAATGCCTTGCCGCCACACGAATCAAATTATGTCAAAGCTCAAACCAGCCCCTTTGCCTCCTGACACCGTCATCGGTGGTTACCGGGTGGTACGCAAGCTTTCGGCGGGCGGTTTTGGCGTAGTTTACTTGGCTGTCGACAACGAAGGCCAGCAGGTTGCCGTCAAGGAGTACCTGCCGTCTTCGCTTGCAGGCCGTCCGCCAGGCGAGCTGCTACCGCAAGTCCAGCCCGACAAGCTTTCGCTTTACCGTCTGGGGCTCAAAAGTTTTTTTGAAGAAGGGCGCTCGCTCGCGCAGATTTCACACGGCTCGGTGGTCAGCGTGCTGAATTTCTTTCGCGAGAACGAAACGGTTTATATGGTGATGAACTACCTGGAGGGCGGCACGCTTCAGGATTTCATCATCACTGCACGCGAATTAAAAAAACAAAAAGTGTTCCGCGAGTCAACGATCCGGTCCCTGTTTGACGAAATACTGCGCGGTCTGCGCATCGTGCACCAGCACAAGATGCTGCATCTGGATATCAAGCCTGCCAATATTTTTGTTACCGACGACAACCGGGCTGTTTTGATAGACTTTGGCGCGGCGCGTGAGGTGCTGAGCAAGGAAGGCAATTTCATCCGGCCGATGTACACCCCGGGTTTTGCCGCGCCAGAAATGTATCGCCGCGATTCGTCTATGGGCCCCTGGACCGATATCTATGCCATCGGGGCCTGCATCTACGCCACCATGCAGGGCTATCCGCCCAATGATGCACCCCAGCGGCTTGAAAAAGACCGCTTGTCGCTTGCCCTCTCCCGTTTGCGCGGTGTCTACTCAGACAATCTGATCGAGGTTGTAGAGTGGTGCATGGCACTGGATCCGCTGTCGAGGCCGCAGTCTGTTTTTGCCCTGCAAAAGGAGTTGAGCCGCGAAGGCGAGCGCCGCTACACCAAACTTACCGTCAGCGAAAAGGTTCGCCTTCAGTTTGACAACATGGTGTCGGATACCAAAAAGACGGCCCGTAAAGCGACTGGTTTCGCGACCAGATTCAAATGAAATTCTCAGTGTTTCAGGTAAGCCGCAAGGGTGGCCGCGAAAAAAACGAAGACCGCATGGGCTACTGCTACACCCGGGAATCAGGTCTTTTTGTGCTGGCGGATGGCATGGGCGGGCATCCTGAGGGAGAGGTTGCGGCGCAGCTTGCCTTGCAAACAGTATCGGCGCTTTACCAAAAGGAGGCGCGTCCGCTGATTGAGGATACCCATGAATTCCTGTCAGCCGCGCTCATGGCTGCCCATCACCAGATCATTCGGTATGCCAGTGAAAAAGGCATGCTGGACACGCCAAGGACGACTTTTGTTGCGTGTGTTTTGCAAGGCGCTGGTGCCAGTTGGATTCACTGCGGCGACTCGCGCCTGTATGTTGTGCGCAATGGCGAGTTGCTGACCCGAACCCGCGACCATTCCTATATCGAACAGCAAAATGCAGGCGTTATCAAGCTTGAGCGAGTAAACCGCAACATCTTGTTTACCTGCCTGGGCTCGCCGTCAAAACCGCTGTTTGACATTGTGGGACCTGTCGTTCTGCAGCACGGGGACAAACTGCTGCTTTGCTCGGACGGCCTGTGGGGAAGTCTGAGCGATGACGAAATCGTCAGCCAGCTGGCCAGTAAAAGCGTCTCCGAAGCGGTGCCGGATCTTGTCGAAAATGCGTTACGCGCGGGCGGTCCGCACAGCGACAACGTGACGATATTGGCGATGGAATGGGAGACGCCCGATGCGTTTGAGTCCACCCGAGGCATCACGACCGACAGCATCATGGACGGCGGCTTTGCATCGACGATCGAAGCAGCTGACTTTGACACGGTAGTGGACGAGCTGGATGAGGCTGCGATTGAACGATCGATTGCAGAAATCAACGAGGCCATACGCCGCTCGGCTGCCCGCAAGAGGATGTAGCGCACGCAGATATGCGGTATTTTTGCCGAGGCGTCGGGTAGGCATTGACAGCGTGCTTTTCCGGCGACGCGGTCGCCTCGACCTTCCTCTTCTGGCATTTAGCGCTCTGCGCCAAACCGGTGGCTGTATCCTTGGCCGCATCCACGCATCCACCTACCCCATTCCGCCGCAGCGCATGTGCTTTTCCTGCGCTCAACGTTGACCACTCGAAAGTTCCACGCCCATGATTCCATTTGCAAGAACCGGTGCGCGCGCTGTCGACAACCTTCGCACAGTGCGCATTACCCGTCACTACACCGTCCACGCAGAAGGTTCCGTGCTGATCGAGTTTGGCGGCACAAAAGTGCTTTGCACCGCGTCGGTCGAAGAAAAAGTGCCCGGCCATAAGAGAGGCAGCGGTGAAGGCTGGGTGACGGCAGAGTACGGTATGCTGCCGCGTGCTACGCACACCCGCAGCGACCGTGAGGCCGCACGCGGCAAGCAAAGCGGCCGCACGCAGGAGATCCAGCGGCTGATCGGGCGCTCCCTGCGGTCGGTCTTCGATCTGAAAAAACTGGGCGAACGCACAATCTATATTGACTGCGATGTCATTCAGGCCGATGGCGGAACCCGCACGGCCAGCATCACAGGCGCTTTTGTGGCTGCCCAGGATGCGGTCAACCATCTCATCGCCTCCGGCAAGTTGCAGGAGTCGCCGATCCTCGACCAAGTGGCCGCTATTTCGGTGGGCATCGTGCAGGGTTGTGCGTTGCTGGACCTGGAATATGTGGAAGATGCGGCGTGCGACACCGACATGAACGTGGTGATGACCGGTGCCGGCCATTTTGTGGAGGTGCAGGGCACGGCTGAAGGCGCTGCCTTTTCAAGAGCCGAGGTGAACCGGTTGCTGGACCTGGCCGACAAGGGCATACGCGAGCTGATTGTGTTGCAACAGCGTTCGCTATCGTAACGATAGCTAGAAACTGCTATATCTAAAGGGCTAGAGACCGATTTGATGATGAAAATTGTATTGGCATCGAACAACCGGGGAAAGCTTGCCGAAATGCAGCTTATGTTCGCGCCGCTTGGCGTCGATTTGGTATGCCAGGCTGAACTCGGTATCAGCGAGGCAAACGAGCCTTTTCACACCTTTGTTGAAAATGCGCTGGCAAAGGCGCGTCATGCCAGCCTTGCCAGCGGCCTGCCGGCGATCGCGGATGACGCGGGCCTGTGCGTGGATGCATTCGGCGGGCAACCCGGCGTGGACACGGCTTTTTATGCGACCCGTTTCGGCTATGCCAAAAGCGACGACAACAATGTAAAAGCTCTGCTGGAGCAGATGACCGCTGTTGACAACCGGCGCGCTGCCCTGGTCAGCACGCTGGTCGCGGTACGTTCGGCCAATGATCCCGAACCGTTGATCGCATCTGGCCGCGTGGTCGGTGAAATCACCCGTGAGCCAGCCGGCACCAACGGCTTCGGCTTTGACCCCGTGATGTTTGTCCCAGCATTCGGACGCACATTTGCCGAGCTTCCGGTTGATGTCAAGAATGCCAACAGCCACCGCGGCCTGGCGGCCCGGCAGATGATCGCCCTCATCAGGGAGCGCTGGCTCTAGCCAGCGTTGCCATCCCATGCCACAGGATATTCAGCATTACATGCGTAGCGGCACGCTGCAACTGGGGAGCTTGCCGCCCTTGTCCTTGTATGTGCACCTGCCGTGGTGCCTGAAAAAGTGCCCTTACTGCGACTTCAATTCCCATGAAGTCGGGGCTGACATGCCTGAGCAGGCGTATATCGATGCGCTGATCGCTGACCTTGAGTCTTCTTTGCCCCTGATCTGGGGCCGCACCGTGCACAGCGTCTTCATCGGCGGCGGAACGCCAAGCCTTTTTTCGCCCCAGGCCATCGACCGCCTGCTCGGGGATATTCGGGCACGCCTGCGGCTGGAGCCCGACTGCGAAATCACCCTTGAGGCAAACCCTGGCACCTTTGAAAAGAACCGGTTTCGGGCTTTTCGTAGTGCCGGTGTGACACGCCTATCGGTCGGTGTGCAAAGCTTTGACAACAATCATCTGAAAGCGCTCGGTCGGGTGCATGACAGCGCGCAGGCTATCGCAGCGGTTGAAGAAGCAGCGCAGGCTTTCGACACCTTCAACCTGGACATCATGTATGGGCTACCAGGGCAAACACTTGAAAACCTGGAGCAGGATATGGCGCAGGCGCTGGCATTGAACCCGCCACATATTTCGATATATCACCTGACCATCGAGCCCAATACCTTTTTTGCCAAGTTTCCGCCGGTGATTCCGGAGGAAGATGCCGCCTATGCCATGCTCGACAAGATCACCGAGATGACCGGCGCAGCAGGGCTGGATCGCTATGAAGTCTCAGCCTATGCCAAACCCGGTCACCGCTGTTTTCACAATCTCAACTACTGGCAGTTTGGCGACTATCTGGGCATCGGGGCCGGTGCACACAGCAAGCTCAGTTTTGCGCACCGCGTGGTTCGTCAGGTTCGCTACCGCGAACCCAGGCTGTACATGGAGCATGCATCAACGCGGCATGCAGTAGCGCAGGAAACAGAAGTCGGTCGGGCTGACTTGCCTTTTGAATTCATGCTCAATGCACTGCGGCTCAAGGATGGCTTTTTGTTGCAGGACTTCACCGATAAGACAGGATTACCGGTGACTGCCCTGCAAAAGGGCTTGCAGGCTGCAGAGGCCAAAGGGCTGCTTGAGCGTGACTTTTCTCATGTCAGGCCAACCGAACGTGGCTTTGACTTTCTCAACGACCTGCAAGCCCTGTTTTTGTAACCAGCCTTTGCGCTTGTCTTAAGCTCGTTATATGGAAACCTCGCATATTGTTTTGCTGATTGTCAGCGCATCAGTCAGCTTTGGGCTCGGCCGGGCCGTTGTCCACTTTCGCAACAAGGCCCGTGACAGGAAGGCGAAGGAGCGCGAAGCTGCTGCTTTGCGTGATCGCCCCCCAGAGGTCGCGTCCAAAAACAAAAGCAAGCGTAAACGCCAGCTCACGCAGCAGGCCAGACATGCTGACCAGCCCTGAAGACTGCGTGATTGGCCGCCACGTACCGGTTGGGCCGTGCGCAGCTTGCAGCCTACGCAGCGGCCAGCGTCCGTTGCTGCGCCCGGGCGAGCAGCTTGCGGTACAGCGAAAAAAGCTTTCGCTCCCAGGGCGTGCGATTCGGCTTGATCGCGCCAAGTGCGTGCTTGAAGACCGCACGCGCCATCCAGGGCTTGTGCCGCCCGACAAAATGCACAACCTTGATCTGCTTGCCGCCAGTGAGATCGGTTTTGTGCTGCGGATACTTCAACACGTATTTATGCCTGTCGATATAGGTGTCGGCATGGTAGTGAAACACGTTGTAGCCATCATCCAGGTGCAAGGCCGGTTGTGCAGGCCAGCTGGCATAAAACTCGTTCAATAAATCCTGATCGCCAATCTCGGTCCTGCCCGCCTGACGGGCTCTTTCAAGCGCGGGCTGGATCAGCTTTCCGACTTTTTCCGGCAGGCTAGCCTCGGGCTCTATCACCATCAGCCCCGAGTTAAGACCTGTCCAGTCGCTGTGCACCAGTCGGCCTGCGGCAACTGCCGACATGTGCGGCTTGTCAAAAAGCTCATCGATATTGCCCATCACCATCATGTCGCTGTCCAGGTAAACCAGCTTCTCAAACTCTGCCAGTCCCAGCAGGTGAAGCTTGTCAAAGGTGTGGGTCCAGTGGTGACCCTTCTGCGCCGGCAGCTGGGGAAACAGTGCGATATCCGGCAGGCGAAGCGAATGCAGTCCATGCTGGCGCAGATCCGCTTCCATCCGGGAGGGCATTCCAGCTGATAAGGCTACCCTGAGGGGATATGCTGCCCCTGCATCGTGCAGTGACCGTGCAAGACCGATCACACCGGGCAGATAACTGAGGGTGCTAAGCAAGGTGATGTAGGCTTTCATGGCGGCAGTGTCGGCTGTCTTGAGTTCATGGCATCGGAAGGTTCGCAGAGTTCAAAAAGCCCAAAGGGTGCGGCGATTGAAAATCCGCGCGTATTTGCAGCCTACTACGGTATTGAGGTTGATCTGTAGGAAGCCATGCAAACCTGCGCGTCGCTATGCCCCCAGTGCAATGGTGTTCATGTGCACAGAGATGATTCACGGGACTCGTGCGTTCCTGTACTTGGGCGTTGCGGTTAAACTATGCGCCGTGGAAGCGTGGCAGAGCGGTTGAATGCAGCAGTCTTGAAAACTGCCGAGGATGCGAGTCCTCCGTGAGTTCGAATCTCACCGCTTCCGCCAGAAATACAACCCCAAGCAGATTTTTTGCTTGGGGTTTTTCTTTGCCTGCCCGAACGGGCAATCGCCTGTGCGCTGACAGGTCACGCAGCCATCACGCTAAGTGTCGCTACCAAATACTGCAGATTTATGGCCAGATTTCTGACATAAATCAGGCGCCGGTCACGTGAAATTTGGTGTTCCATCACTATCAGCGGAGAAGACGATGTCAGCCACCTTGTCAACAGGCGCATTTGCCCGTGAAGCAGTCGCCAATGAATTCATCAATATCAATGAACAATCATCCGTTGGCTACTGGTTAACCACCCTGGAGTGCAGCGAATACGAGCTTCGTATGGCGGTCGCAGAGGTGGGCGCGGTTGCCCGTGATGTGGGCATTGAACTGGGTAAAGCGGTGTGACCGCGCTGTTGCCGGCTCCTGGGGGACCGCTTTTCGTGGCGGTCAGCGAGCCATCGCCGGGACTCTATGTCTGGGATATCACCCAACTGTCGATCCATGAGGGTGCTTTTAAATGCATCGGCAGTTCAGACCATCCTTATCCCACGCATGATGCAGCATTGACCGTGGGAGTTGCGTGCCTCAAGGCCTATGAAGCTGAAGCCCAGTCTTTTTATGGCAAGCAAATGGCTTCGTCCGAGGTCTGTCAGTAAGCCGACTGCAGCACGATGCTCCGGCCCGCGAATCAATCCTGAGGTGACGCAAGCCGGCGAATTTGACCCACTCGCCGGTTGACAACCGGAGCAGCGAGCATCCATTTGGCACGGGTCAGCCAGCCCAGCTGAAACTCTTCGTTAGTCTTGTCCGAGTAGAAGAGTTCAGGGTCATGGGCAACGCCAAGATCCCTGAGCGGCAGACTCGGCGGGTCTTCATCGCAATACTGCGAATAGGCCGGATGACAGCCATCCCAGTCGCGCAGTGCGTCAACATGAACGCCCAGGCCGAGAGTCTCATGACGTTCCTTGAGCAGTGACAGGGCGCGTTTTTCAAAGGGCTCGTCCGGCACATAGGTATCGGTCTGTACCCACCGTCCCTTGAGAAATACCTCGCCTATCGCGTGTGCAATCTGACCCTGCGGAATGTCAATGATTCCTTTTAAAAAGTTGCTGGACAGCAGAACAAAGCGCAGCCGGGCCGGAACCCCCACAGACCGCAACATCGCCACAAAAAGCGTTCCTTTCGTGTGGCAATCCCCGCGTCCGGTTCTCAGCACCACAGCGGCAGGCACATGGTCAAAGGCGGCGACACAGCCAAATGGCAACGATTTCACAAAGTCATGAACAACCACCGCTTTTTGCGCGTCTCCTGTCGCCAGTTGCGTCACCCGCATGGCGCAAATCCTCAGCTTGGGATCGTCAAGGTCCAGCAAACGAGTAGCACCCAGCCATTGGGCCGGGTCATCCGTCTGCGTGGAATCAATGTTGACCATCAGCGTTGCTGGACTTTCTGCGCAGCTTGGTAAGCCGCTGGAGTGACAGCCATGGGTGCGGTTGCGCTAGTGACGTTGAGCGTTAAAGGCTCGGGCAACGTTGCCATCGGTTTGCCCGAAACATTATTGACCAGCTCCAGCCGAAGGTTGTAGTTGCCGTTTGGCGGGTTAAGCCATGACTCGGTCTGACCGCCTGTGAAGTCGATGGATTCAGTCTTGTAGCCAGCCCGTCCCATGATCAGACGGAAATGGCCGGTGTCCGGGACCTTTGCGCTCTGGTCCGAGATGTTGAAGTTGCTCGCATGAAACTGCAGCCGGAACGGCGGGCGGATATTTTCGCGGTTGCTTACGCCCAGAATTTCTATGCGTGGCGGACCCTGCACGCTGTCCGGAGTGATGGATTTGTTCTGCTTGCTCACGGTAATCTTCAAGGGCTTGCTGTAGACAAAGTACGGAATGTGTCCCTTGTCGGCGAGTACCAGGCGTAGGTCGTAAGTGCCAGGCGGCATGTTCACCACCATCTCCATCTGGCCTTTGCCGAAGTGTATGTACTGGTCGGTGAAGGGTAGCGGCTTCTTGAAGTCGAGAGGCAAGTCCTGGTTGATCAGCAGGTGATGATGACCTGCTCTTCCTGCCGCTTTGCCTGCTGGCACCAGCCCTCGCATGGACAGCCCGAAACGCGCTACGAACGGCGTTTCCTTGATGTCGCCATCCTTGAGGTTGACGAAGTAGGTGGCCGGCTGGTTGTTCGGGACCGGCATTACCCACGGATGCTGCGGAATATCGGAAATCGACGGTGCAGGTGTCTGTGCGTGCAGCCATCCGGCGGCTGAGAGTATCAAGCCCCCTGTAAGTAATAAAAAAATTCTCATCACGAAGTTGCCTCTGCGCCAATACCTCTTCGCAGCGACATGCGCGACCGCAGGCTCGACCAGCGCCAGATTCTATGAACAATCGGATACCCGTGAGTACATCGGGTTACTACATCAATCCCGATACATGAACGATGAGTTGATAGCTGTAACGGCATCGGGCGCTGGCGCAACGGCTCGCGTTTGTGTAGACCGACCCGTTGAGCCTCAGGCCGTGCTTGCAGGTGCCAGCATTCCCTTGGTCTCGATAAAGGCAATCACGTGACTCAAACCTGCCAGTGTTCTCAGGTTGGTCATCACAAAGGGCTTCAGGCCCCTGACGGTAGTACGCATTCGTATCGTGTCGTTCTTCATCACGTCAAGATCAGCGCCAACATAGGGCGCGAGGTCTGTCTTGTTGATGACGAACAAGTCGCTTTTCGTGATGCCTGGGCCGCCCTTGCGCGGAATTTTCTCGCCGGCTGCGACGTCGATGACATAGATCGTCAGGTCACTCAGCTCGGGGCTGAAAGTGGCTGCCAGGTTGTCTCCACCCGACTCGATGAACACAATGTCTGCCTCGGGGAAATCAGCCAGCATGCGGTCAATGGCCTCCAGGTTGATGGAGGCATCCTCGCGAATCGCGGTGTGCGGGCACCCACCGGTTTCAACGCCCATGATGCGTTCGGCCGCCAGGGCGCCGCTTGCCGTCAACAGCCGCTGGTCTTCCTTGGTGTAAATGTCATTGGTAATCGCGACAAGGTCGTACTTGTCCTTCATCGCCTTGCACAGCATTTCAAGCAGCGTGGTTTTACCGGAACCTACCGGCCCGCCTATGCCTACCCGCAGTGGCGGCAGTTTCTTGGTGCGGTTGGGTATGTGATGCATGCTCATAAATGAAGCCGGGGGGTGCGCCGGTTGTAGGGTGTTGGTGGTATTGGGCGTGGCTGCCTGGCGCTCGCCTCACGAGCGAAAAAGCCGCGAATACTGGGTCTCATGCTGGGCCGACAAAATCGCCAGCATGGGCGAGAACGCCTGTCGTTCGTCATCATGCACGGCCATGGCAGCATCCACTGCCTCAGGAATGGCGCGGCCCAGGCGGGCCAGGATGCGCTGGCCGGCGCTTTGCCCGAGTGGCACCGACTTGATGGCAGCCTGCATCATGTTTTCGGCCCAGCCGAAGGCATAGGCAACCAGGCAGTCCGGCACGCTGGCTGCGGTTTGTGATGCGGCCAGCGCAAAGGAGATCGGGTAGGTGGGCGGCAGCGCAGCGCAGGTCCTGATGTGTAGAGCCGTGACGGCATCTTGGGCGCCTTCATGGTTTCGCAGCCAGTCCAGCAGCGAGCGGCCCATCTGCTCGGCCTGGGCACGCAGCTCGCTGGTTTCGCGGGTTTGCAAGACCCAGTCGTTAAGTTTCCTGATGCGTGCGGTATCTGCAGCCCGCCAGGCAGGAATGGCCTGCGCAATCACCGGCAGATCGCCACGTGCGAGGCTGAGCCGGAGCTGATCTCCCAGCCAGTCGGATGCTATGCTTTCTGTAGCTACCCCTGCCCGTTCCACCGCGACCTCAAGCCCCTCGGAGTATGAAAATCCGCCGATGGGCAAGGCCGGTGACGCCAGCCACATCAGCTGGATCAGGCTGGCTGGGGAAAGCGCGACCGGCTCTTTGACAGGCATGTGCAGCGCTAAGCGCTCAGTGGGCGGTGTTTGTGAATCTGTATCGGCACCGGCTTCATGGCTTCAGCATCATCATGGCTATGCGCGTGACCATGGCTGCAACCGGGTCCGTGGACATGGGGCGCTGCTGCCAGCTCACCTGCCGGATGAGCATGTGAATGTGGATGTGAATGTGAATGCCCATCCGAATGCGATTGCGCGCTGTAAGCACCGCCTTCGGCTTCAAAGGCTTCATCAACGGCGGTAACGATCAGATGCATGGCGCGCAGCATCTCGGCCAGTACATGGTCGGGTTCGATTTTCAGGTGATCTGGCTGAAGCTCAATCGGCACATGGCGGTTGCCCAGGTGATAGGCCGCGCGCATCAGGTCAAAGAGCGTGCCGTGGTTGCTGCAATGCGTGATGCGCAGCACCGGCTGGGGCGCCGCCAGCACCCGGACCATCGAGCCGTCTTCAGCCAGCAGCACATCACCGCCGCGCAACGGTGTGCCGCGCGGCAAAAAGACGCCGAGCTGGCGGCCCAGCGAATCGACCCCCTCGAAACGGCTTTTCTGGCGTACGTCCCAGTCCAGCTCGATGGTGGATGCGCGTTTGACCAGAACCGGTGCAACGCCCCGGCCCTGGGCGATGATTTTCGAGACGTGAAGCATAAGAATTCAGGTGTCCTGCAAGAAGGCTGCATTGTGGCGCAGCGGCGCCACTTCAGGGGCGCAAAGGTGCTTGGTCATGAACAGGCTGCAAGGGTCCAGCACATAGTCGGCAAAAGGGCCGCACACTACAAAGCCTTCGCTCTGGTAGAGCTTTAGTGCTGCGGCAAATGGCGCATGTGGACCGGTTTCCAGGCTGAGCTGCCGGATGCCTCGATCACGCGCTGCCACTTCGATGTGGCGCAGCAGCGCACGTGCCACGCCCTTGCGCCCCTGGTTTGCCACGGTGCGCATCGACTTGAGTTCAGCATGCGTGGTAGTCAGCTGCTTGAGCGCGCCGCATCCCATCAGCTCTGAACCTTCCCAGGCCGTCCAGAAAGTAATGCCGGGCCGCCGCAGCGCGTCCAGGTCAAGCGCATGCACGCTTTCCGGTGGCGAGTGTTGATGCATCGCCTCGAGATGCAGCTTCAGCAAGGCCGCGATGGGCGCCCCGCGCAGATCGTCGATGCGAATTTTCATACGATCAAAACAGAAAGTAACGCTGCGTCATCGGCAGGCTCGCGGCTGCCTCGCAGGTGAGCAACTGGCCGTCGGCGCGCACCGCGTAGGTTTGTGCATCAACCTCCATCCGGGGTGTGTAGCTGTTGTGCACCATATGGCGCTTTTGCACGCCACGGATATTTTTGACGGCGGCCAGTGTCTTGGCCAGGCCAAAACGCTCTTTCACGCCAGCTGCCGTGCCGGCCTGCGACACAAAGGTCAGCGAGCCGCGTGCAATCGCGCCGCCGAAGCCGCCAAACATCGGCCGGTAATGCACCGGCTGCGGCGTGGGGATGGATGCGTTGGGGTCGCCCATGGCCGCCATGGCAATAAAGCCGCCTTTCAGAATCACCGCGGGCTTGAGGCCAAAAAATGCCGGCTTCCACACCACCAGATCCGCCCATTTGCCCACTTCCACCGAGCCCACTTCATGCGCAATGCCGTGGGAAATTGCAGGGTTGATGGTGTATTTGCTGATATAGCGTTTGACGCGAAAGTTGTCGCCGCGCGTGTCGGTCGCGCCAGGTGCCTGCGCAGGGCCGGCCAGGTGGCCGCGCTGCTCCTTCATCTTGTGTGCAGTCTGCCAGGTGCGGATGATGACCTCGCCCACGCGCCCCATGGCCTGGCTGTCGCTGCTCATCATGCTGATGGCGCCCAGGTCGTGCAGCACATCTTCGGCGGCAATGGTTTCCTTGCGGATACGGCTTTCTGCAAAGGCCAGGTCCTCGGCAATCGCCGGGTCCAGGTGGTGGCAGACCATCAGCATGTCGACATGCTCGTCGAGCGTGTTGACGGTGTAGGGCATGGTGGGGTTGGTGGATGACGGCAGGAAGTTCTGCTCGCCCACCACCTTCAGGATGTCGGGTGCATGGCCGCCCCCCGCGCCTTCGGTGTGAAAGGCGCAGAGCGTGCGGCCCTTGGTGGCGGCAATCGTGTTTTCAACAAAACCGCTTTCATTGAGCGTGTCGCTGTGAATGGCCACCTGTGTGTCGGTGTCGTCCGCTACATCGAGGCAGTTGCTGATGGCTGCCGGGGTGGTGCCCCAGTCCTCATGCAGCTTGAGGCCTATCGCCCCGGCATTGATCTGCTCATGCAGCGCGGCCGGCAGGCTTGCATTGCCCTTGCCCAGAAAGCCCAGGTTCATCGGGAAGGCATCTGCCGCCTGCAGCATGCGCTCGATGTTCCAGGGCCCCGGCGTGCAGGTGGTGGCAAAGGTACCGGTGGCCGGCCCGGTGCCGCCACCGAGCATGGTGGTAATGCCCGAGGTCAGCGCCTCCTCGATCTGCTGCGGGCAGATGAAGTGGATGTGCGAGTCGATGCCGCCAGCTGTGACGATCATGCCTTCGCAGCTGATGATCTCGGTCCCCGGGCCGATGATGATGTCCACGCCCGGCTGCACATCGGGGTTGCCCGCCTTGCCGATGGCCACAATGCGCCCCGCCTTCAGGCCGATGTCGGCCTTGACGATGCCCCAGTGGTCGATGATGAGTGCGTTGGTCATCACGCAGTCCACAGCGCCGGCGGTGCGGTCGTCCGGTCCTGCCTTCGGCGCATTGGTACGCTGCGACTGCGCCATGCCGTCGCGAATCGTCTTGCCGCCGCCGAACTTGACCTCTTCGCCATAGCTGCCGGCGCGCAAGGTGTAATCGGCTTCTACCTCAATGATCAGGCTGGTGTCGGCCAGCCGCACCCTGTCGCCCACGGTGGGGCCAAACATTTCGGCATACGCGCGTCGTCCAATGCTCGCCATCACTTGGCTCCCGTGGCCGGTGCCGTGTCTAGAGCCCCATTGACAAGCCCGCGGAAACCATACACCCTGCGCTCGCCGGCAAAGTCGACAAGTTCTACCGTACGTTGCTGGCCCGGCTCAAAGCGTACCGCCATGCCGGATGCGATGTTCAGGCGCATGCCACGCGCGGCATCACGGTCAAAGCCCAGCGCCGCGTTGGTCTCCGCGAAGTGGTAGTGCGAACCGACCTGAACCGGTCGATCAGACGTGTTTTGCACCACCATGCGGACAGTGCGGCGGCCCGTGTTTAGCACGTGATCAGGTCCGTCAATCAGAAACTCGCCAGGTGTCATGTCTGCATGCCTCTTACTTGCCGCGCGACATCCAGACGGTTGTAGCCGCCAGAGCCATCAGCAGCACCAGGCCCCAGGCATCGCTGGCGTGCCAATGGGCGCTGGCCGTGCGGTGCCCATCATGCGATAAAGCGGCCCCAGCCCACGCTGATGAGGCTCCGGCAGCTATTGTTCTAATAGCATTAGTCAAGATCATGGTGGCGCTCGTGGGTTAAACAATCGGCTGGTGAACAGTGACCAGCTTGGTGCCGTCGGCAAATGTGGCTTCCACCTGGATGTCGGGAATCATTTCGGCAATGCCGTCCATCACATCCGTGCGGCTCAGGATACTGCGGCCCTCGCTCATCAATTGCGCCACGCTCTTGCCGTCGAGCGCGCCCTCCATGACGGCGGCGCTGATCAGGGCAATCGCCTCAGGGTAGTTGAGCTTTAAGCCGCGGGCTCGCCGCCGTTCGGCCAGCAGCGACGCGGTGAATATGAGGAGCTTGTCTTTTTCTCGGGGAGTCAGTTCCATGGGCGTTTCAGTAAAGAAGCGGATGAAAAAAGTTCAGCGGCTGGTCCATGACTAGCGGCAGGTTACCAGCAAGAACGGTGCCATCTTAAAGCGACAGCCTGTCGAAAGCGGTCAGGCAAGTAGCCGCCGCTCAAGGTCTGGCGCGAAGGCTTTCGCACCCGCCCCGGTTGTGCCAATCTGATGCCCGGAAGGCCTCGGGTTCTCGCGGTTTGCTGTCCTGTTGCTCGCGTTTTGGCTTTCTGAGGATGGGGCGCCACAGGGTATCTGCCATTCCTGAACGGTGAATTGTGAATGTTTTATGCCGTACGACCAATGACTATACGAGCTGATAGCTATCAAATAAATAGCATCCGAGAGAACTCCCTGGCAACGCCTGCGGTTGCCGTGTGCAGCCTGTCTCGCCCCTTGCAAGTGCTTCAGGATAGTGCTGAACCGACAAAGCGGCTCTTTGGCCATTCGACTCGGGTCGAATAGGAAAAGGTGACTGATCGCGCAATGAATGGTTGCTGAGCGCCAAAGCCGATGCAGTCTTTCTGCTAACGCAAAGCAGATACGGCATCCGGTATGCGGCTCGAAATCAAGCCGGCTGCCCCAATCGTACTGCCGCTCAACGTGAATTCCATGCAGGCGCCCTTGCCAGGCGCACCGAAGGCGTGAATGGTCCCGCCGTGCCGTTCAACGATTTTGCGTACCGTGGCGAGGCCGATTCCTGTGCCCTCAAAGTCCTCGATTGAATGCAGCCGCTGGAAGGGGGTGAACAGTTTTCCGGCGTAATGCATATCGAATCCCGCACCGTTGTCCTGTATGCGGTAAACCGTGGTTTCACCCGTTATGCCTGTGGCGGTGTTGGACGCCATGGAAATATGCGCCCGCTCGACTTTCGAGGTGAACTTCCATGCATTGCCCAACAAATTGAAAAGCAAAGATCGCAACATACCGCGGTCACACAGCGCCATCATGCCGTCTTGTATGTCGATCTCGACCTTGCGTCCGGGCTGCGTATCGCAAAGCAGTTCCGCCACCTCACGCGCAGCCTGCGACACATCGACGGGCTCCAGCTTGACAGCTGCACGGGAAAGCACAGCCAGTCCTAGCAGCCCGGCGGACACGTCATCCATTTGTCGCACGCCAGCCCGCATGCGTGCCAGCAGATGTGTTGAGCGCGGGGTTGCCGATGTGCTGAGTTCCTTTTCAAGCAGGCGCCCAAATCCGTCGATGAGCGTCAACGGCGAACGCAAGTCATGCG
Organism: Polaromonas sp.; assembly: GCA_028291985.1. GTDB lineage: Bacteria > Pseudomonadota > Gammaproteobacteria > Burkholderiales > Burkholderiaceae_C > Polaromonas. The sequence goes on from JAQGNE010000024.1 coordinate 22,427, forward strand.
CGATGGCGTAGGCAAAGGCTTCGAGCTCGTGGTTTGACAGGCGAAGTGCGTCCTCGACCTCCTTGATCTCGGTAATGTCCACGTCCAGGCCGACCCAGAAATCAACTTTGCCAGCAGCGTCAAAAACGGGTGAGGCTCTGCAGGACATGGTGCGAAAGCCGCCATCGGCCGCGCGAAGCCGGCGCTGCGCCACAAATGGCGTGGAAGTCGCAAGGGCGCGGGTACGCTCCAGTCTCGTAGCCGCCAAATCGTCAGGGTGTACAAAAAGGCTGACACTGCCGGCCAGCCATTGCTCTGACGTGCAGCCGAGCAGGCCGATGCCGGCGCGGTTGATGTACGTTATTTCAGTGCCGCTGGCGTTCAGCGTCCAGACAATCGCCGGTGCTTCTTCGGCAAGCTTGCGGAACAGCGCCTCTTGCCGCGTCAACTCGGCGGTACGGGTGGCCACTCGCTCTTCCAGCTCTGCGTTCAGGCTCTGCAGTGCTTGCTGGGTTCGTTTGCGCTCCGTGGTGTTGCGGGTAATGCCGACGACGAAATCAACCGTTCCATCGTCAGCGAAAACCGGGGAGTACACATGCTCGTAAAACGTTTCTACATCTTGCTTGAAGTAGGGCATCTCAAACAAGAGTGAGGTTTTATGGGTGAAGACTTTCTGTATTTGCTGCTGCAGGTGCGCAGCGACAGCGGGTGGATACCCTAGATCCAGGTAGTTTTTACCAACCACTTGATCCAAGTTGAACCCCCACCAATCAAGCAGCGGCTGATTGGCAAACAGATACCGCCCGTCCCGGTCGTAGATGTAGGCAAAGTCGGTGATGGATGACAGCATGGTGTTGAACATGCGCTCGCGCCGCTCTGTCTGTTCCGCCAGCGCGGCCGCAGCGTGAGCGGTCTGCCGGCGCTCGGTGATGTCCAGATGCCTGACCACCGCACCGTTGTTGTGGTTTTCGGCCAGCGGGGTGATGGTCAGCAAAAACCATCTTTGCTCGGTTGGGGAGTGGCAGGGATATTCGAGGGAAAAGCTGCTTGACGAGCCACCCAACACCGAGCGTATGCCGCTTGCCGTTTGCATGGCGCCAATCGCACAATCGCCAGGCGCTGCGTCACAAATAGCCAGGTAATTGATGCCAATAGCATGTTCAGAACTCCGTAGCGAGTTGGCGTCGCCGAACTGACGCCACGCATCATTGACGGACACGATCACGCCGTTTCTATCCAGCACTGCAATATGAGCCGGCAGGGCGTTGACAATTGCAGCCTGCTTGGCATTTTGGCTCTGCCGCACATGGCCCTGTGCCCGGCGCAGCAGCATGGTGTGGCCATCGCTGTTGGTGACTGAGTCGATCTGCCCGGCCAGCAAATATTCAAGTCGTTCGTCGATGGCATGAAGCTGCTCAATTAGCCCGGTGACTTCAAGGTTTACCTGCGCAAGCGACGGTGAACCAGGAGCATTCATGCGGAACCAGCTTCCAGTCCCAGCGCTTCCAGCACCACCCTTGTATCGCTGAGCGTACCAACAATGCGTTGAACAGGCGCAGGCAATGTCCGGAGCAGGGTGGGCGTCAGGAAAATTCCTTCCGACAATGCCCTTCCTGGATCACGAAAGACATCCACGACTTCAATCTGGTGGCAACCAGGCAAATGGGCCTGACACAGCGCCGTAAGGTTGCTGAGTGCTTGCACCGAATTGGGCGTGTCGCCGGCCACGAACAGCTGGAAACTGAACGGCACCTGCTGCTGGAGTTCGGCCATCATGTCCGGCCGTCGATGGCTTCATCAGCCCCACGCAACTCGCGCAAGCGGGCTTGCGCGCGGGCCAGTTCACCTTCACGGCTTTCGCGGGTTCGCGTCAGCAGGGTTTTTTCGACCTGCTTGGCCAGCAATTCGGTCTGCAGCGACTTGGCCCGCACCTCAAGCACAGCTTCCTCGGCATCCAGCCTGACCCGGTTGAGTTGCCCGGCTACCTCGGCGACTTCATTGGCAATTCGTTCAGCGCTTTCCTTTTCCCATCGCAGTGTGCCCATCAGCACCTCGCCGCCGGCGGTGTAGATGTCTGCCAGCGTCACCCCGGTGTCGCTCAGAATCAGCTCCCGCACCTGATTGGAGTGCGCAGTGCCGCGTGACTTGATGATGGACATGCCGCGGTTGCGCTCGCCCGCCTGCACCAGGTAATTCAAATGAATCCAGGTGTCTGCCAGTGTGGAGATCTGTAGCGGCGTGCCACGGTCAAGAGGGCCCGTCATTTCATCGAGCAGGCTGGTGCACATCAGGGTAATGTTGTCTGCCTTGGTCCAGTCAATCAACCGTTCGGCGACGCCGTGCGCTGTCAGTTCGTTGCCAGATTTGGAGAGTGTCGACACCGGGTCAATCACGAGACACGTGGCCTGATGCTCCTTGGCCAGGGACTTGATGCGCACCAGCAAGGTCTCGGCGCTGCCGGTGATGGTGCGCGCCGAGATCATGCGCAGCAGGCCGCTGTGGACAAATCGGTCTAACCGGATGTCAACCGACATAAGGTTTCGGATGATTTCGGTGCCGTCAGAGTCAAAGCTCACGAACAAGGTACGCTCGCCGCGCCGGCAGGCCGCTTCTGCGAAGGCCCCGCTCAGTGTGGTCTTCGCAGTGCCGGGAAAGCCAGTGACCAGTACGCTGGCACCGCGGTAGTAGCCGCCGCCCAGCATGGTGTCAAGCCGCTCGACCCCGCTAGAGACGCGCTCGTTCGACACGCGGGCGTCAACGGTTCCCAGCTGCCGCGTGACAGCAACGTCAAAGCCGGTGCTGCCGATCACAAATGGCGACTCATTTTCGTCAAAGGCAGACCCCCGGTACTTTTGCACCCGCAGGTTGCGCTGGGATACGCCCAGTACCACGCGGTGATTGAGCACAACCGAGCAGTCGACCATGAACTGCATGAAGCCGAAGGGCTGCTGGGTGGTAGAGCTGGCATCGTCGCCGCCTTCCTTGGCGGTAATGATGGCCGTCAATTCACGGCTTATCAGCCATTGGTGCAGGCGATAAACCTCGCGCCGTCGCGAGCCGGCATCCGGCAGCAGCGCCAGCAGGATGTCCAGCGCATCAAAGACTATTCGGCGCGCTCCCATGGCTGTCGCCTGCGCCCCCAACATCGCCAGCATGCCGCCAAGGTCAAAACTGCCTGACTGGATCAGGTCTGGCGAGACTTGTGCGTCCAGAAAAAACAGTTTTTGTGGCTGCAATCGGGTCAGCTTCCAGCCGAAGCCTTCGAAGTTGGTGATGATGCGCTCGGGCGTTTCTTCAAACGCAACAAAAATACCGGGTTCGCTGCAGTTTTGTGCCCCGTGTACCAAAAACTGCAGGGCAAAAATCGTTTTGCCCGATCCTGGTCCACCTTGCAGCAGCGTAGTGCGGCCCGGGGGAAGGCCTCCTCCGGTTATTTCATCAAAACCGTGAATGCCGGTGACCGATTTGGAGGGCTGCTTTGAAGAGGCGCGCGTATCAATCATGGGGTCGAGGCGCCGTTGACAAGATGTAACGTTCTTGCGTCTGGCCTATTGTGATGCTGCAACGCCCCAAGTCAATGCATCGAATCAGCCTTCTCGCCACTTAAGTCATGGTCGGCCACTTTGTTTGCCCGGATTGCCTGCGGTACCTGCTGTGCCGATGGTAGCTTTTGGTCAAGGCACTTTTGAGGCTTGTCCCCGCGCTTTACTGGTAGAGACCATTGAAGGTGCGAACAAGCTGACTCACGACAAACGATTGTCAGTTTCAAGCCGTGTGCCCAGCGGTGCCACCCTTCACCGTGAACGGACCCTAACTCTGGGCCTTTTTCGCCCCGCGTATATTCAAGAAAGCCAGGCAAACCTGCAAGGCGATCAGCGCTGGCGCTCCATCGTGCAAGCCCCATGCAATCCACAACACGTTGCTCAATAAGAAAAGCCAGAAGCCCCAGTTGCGCTTGTGTTTGTGCGTCGAGGCTACGAACCAGGCTGCCAGTACGGTGACAACCATCGCTGGCCATTGCAACAAGTTGATGTATTCCATGCGCACAGGCTTCAAACGGCCGGACGGTAGCGCCGCCATGACTTGGGGTCTTGCGCCAGCCTGTCGGCCACGATGCGCAGCACGGCGGGGTTCCAGCCCATGCCCATGTGGCTGCTTTCAATCTCGATGTCCTGCACCTTGGCCGACGTGCGCTGGTGCGTGCAGCTTTGCCACGCCACCACGCCATCGGACTTGCTGTAGATAGAAGTGCACGGCAATGGCGGCGGCGTGCGCAGCCGCTTGCCCAGTGCAGGCTCCACGGCCGCGGGCCGCCGGCTGAGCAGGCTGAACAGCCAGGCCACATTGCTGGTGCCCCTGGCCGTGTTGAAAGGCGTGCCTATCGTGATGACCTGCCACACGCGCGGGCCGAGCAGCTTGGCCAGTTCGCGGGCGTACAGGCCGCCCAGGCTCCAACCGATCAATGTTGCAGGCTCTTTGAACTGCGAGAGCTTGGCTGAGATTTCATCAGCCAATGTGGCCAGCCAGGCATCGACATCACCTTGCGGGCCAGTGTTGTAGCCGCGGCCCCAGTCCATCGCGGTATAGCCCAGCGACGCACAGTAGTTACGCAGCGGCGCCACGGCCTTTCCGTCGGTGGCAAGACCCGGGAAGATGATGACCGGGTGCTTGTGCGTGCCTCTGGGCGCTGACGCCCGGGTCAGTTTCAGGGCCAGGTATTCCCGTGCAGCGCGCCAGGGTTCCGTGCCCAGCAACCGAAGCGACGGCTTGGGAGGACGTACTGCGCGGACGGTGTTGCCATCGTTGCCCGGTCGCCGCGGGACACTGTCCAGGATGCTGTCGGTAGGAGGGGGCGTACAGATCATGCGGTAGCTAGCAGCGCGCGACGGGGTACCCCTGTCATGGCAGCCTGTCGGATGGGCCTGTGGCTTCAGGTGTACGCCGCGCTTGCCGCGATAAAGAGTGGACATGCGGGCATAGTTACGGCGATGCCGTTCTAACTGCGGGGGCGCCCTTCCTCACCCCCCGTAGGACGCTGACGCCTTCATCTGAGCGAAAATCGAGGCACCCCCTGCAACACGCTCGACCAATTTCCTAACGCCTGCATGCACACTTCAGCCCTCGTCTTATTCTCAGGTGGTCAGGATTCCACCACATGCCTGGCTCAGGCGCTCCACAAATACGAGCGCGTCGAGACCGTGGCCTTCGACTACGGTCAGCGGCATATCGTCGAGCTTGAGGCCAGGCTCAATGTGCTGCGTGAGCTCAAGGCGCACTTTCCGCAATGGGCGCACAAGCTGGGTGATGACCACCTGCTGGACCTGGCGGTGCTGGGTCAGGTCAGCGAGACATCGCTCACGCGTGATGTGGCCTTCAAGATGGAAACCTCCGGCCTGCCCAACACCTTTGTGCCAGGCCGCAACCTGCTGTTTCTGACACTGGCCGCCGCACTGGCCTACCGGCGCGACCTGCAGGTGCTGGTCACCGGTGTGTGCGAGACCGATTTTTCCGGCTACCCCGATTGCCGCGACGACACCATCAAGGCCATGCAGCTGGCGCTGTCGCTGGGCATGGATAAGCGCTTTTTGATCGACACGCCGCTGATGTGGATCGACAAGGCCAGCACCTGGGCGCTGGCGCGTGCGCTTGGTGGCCAGCCGCTGGTAGAACTGATCGTTGAACACACGCATACCTGTTACCTGGGCGACAGGGTGCACCGGCATGCCTGGGGATACGGCTGCGGCACCTGCCCGGCCTGCGAGCTGCGGTCACGCGGCTTCCAGCGCTATGCGGCGCGTTTGCCTGAGCCGATGTCAAAGCCGTAGTCACGCTCTACCCTGGCAATGCGCGTCTTGTAGTGGGTATACCAGTCGCTGCGGCCGGTTTGCTGGGCCGCCAGATGCTCGGCATTGGCCTTCCATGCCTTGATCGATTCCAGATCACGCCAGTAGCTGACGGTGATGCCCACGCCGTCCCGGGCTGATTCGACTCCCAGAAAGCCGCGCTGCTGCGCGGCCAGTTCTACCATTCGGTCGGCCATGTCGCCATAGCCGTGGCCGCCTTCAGTGCGCAGCGATGTGAAGATGACAGCGTAGTAGGGACCCTGTGGCGTGCTGGCAATCATGTCGAACGGGTCTAGGGGTTGGAGGGCGAAAAAGTTCACGGAGGAACGAAGTGCGCTCAGTGCCTGACTGCACCCTCGACCACGCAGCGGCTGACTTTGGGCGGCTCCTCGCTCACGTGAAACGCCAGTTTGCGCTCCCGGAGGGCGACATCGCTTGTGGTGACGCGGTCAAAGCGGCGCAGATGCTCGGTCCATGATTCGTCGGTGATCTGCTCCACATAGCGGCCTGGATGCTCCACGTCGCGCAGCAAGGCCCAGTCCAGTGCGCCCTGGCGCAAGCGGCTGCGGCGGCTTTCCTGCATCAGACTGTGAAAGGCCGGCCCGCGCTCGGGTTCGATGACATATTCAATGGACACCACCACGCGCCCCAGCCCCGGCGGCGCATCAGCCACCGGCGCCTTGAAGGCATTCGATGGCGTCAGGTCTTCCTCGATGCTCTTGTCCTGCACAAAGTGCTGGGCCAGCAGCATCGTCAATGCGCCGCTGGCGGCGGCAAGCAGCAGGCCGGTCTGCACACTGCTCAGTGTTGCCACATGGCCCCACAGCGCCGCGCCCAGCGCACTGGCGCCCATGATCGCCATCTGGTACATCGACATGCCGCGTGCGCGCACCCAGTCGGGCAGCGACAACTGCGCCGATACCGCCAGCGAATTGGCGCAGCAGATCCAGGCCATGCCGTTGAGGACCATCGCCGGCACCGCAACCCAGGCGTTGGGCGCCAGCGCCATCACGGCGGTCGACACTGACTGCAGCAGCGTGGATCGCATCACCAGCGTGTCGCGCGGCATCATCTGGCGCAGGCGGGGCAGGTACAGGCCCGCGGTGATGGCGCCGGCGCCCATGGCCGCCAGCAGCAGGGTGAAGGTGGCCGCGTCGCCGCCTTTGAGGTTGCGTGCAATCAGCGGCAGCAGTGCCAGAAGCGCGGTGGAATGGAGGAAAAACAGCGACACCCGCACCAGTACCGCACGCAACCGCGTGGACTGGCGCACATACTGCACGCCCACCCGCATGGCGCTGACCAGCCGCTCGCGGCCCAGCGGGCTGGGCTTGTGGTCGCGCCGCCAGCGCATGATGACGAAGCCCGAGATGACCGACAGCACCGCGTTCAGCACAAAGACATACTCGGTGCCCGCACTGGCAATCAACGCGCCGGCAACCAGCGGGCCGATGATGCGTGACGCGTTCATTGCTATGCCGTTAAGCGCCAGCGCCGCCGGCAGTTGGACCCGGGTTACCAGCTCGGGCACGATGGCTGAAAACACCGGCCAGCGCATCGCCAGGCCGACGCCGTTGGCAAAGGTCAGCGCCAGCAGCAGCGGCGGCGTCATGATGCCGGAGATCACCGTGATGCACAGCAACGTGGCCACGGTGGCAATCCAAAACTGGGTGATGATGAAGTAGCGTCGGCGGTCCAGGATGTCGGCCAGCGCGCCGCTAGGCAGGCCCAGCAAAAACACCGGCATCGTGGCGGCCGTCTGCACCAGCGCCACCCACAGGGGCGAGGTCGTCATGGAGGTCATCAACCAGGCCGCGGCCACATCGCTCATCCACATGCAGATGTTGGCAACCATCCAGGTGCCCCACAGCATGCGAAACGCCGGCGTCTGAAGCGGTGCCCACGCGGACAGCGACTGGCTGTCGGTGAGTGGCGGGAATTTCGGGGTTTCTAGCGGCATGGATAGCGGATGGGGTGGCGTGCAAGGCTGGTTTGCCTGAACTCATTTTGCCTGTCGAATCCAATCCGGTTCGACCGATCCATTCGGTCCGGGTTGAAGGAGTCATGAGTGATCAGGCTCGCCACCGTTTTCTTGCCCAATCCCCTTAGCGCTGACGGCGAACTCATCAGCCGCCGGTACGCGGCGACGAGCCCTGATCAGCCGATCTCAGGAAACACTGCCGTTGGCCGGCCCCCGGGCAGGGCTGCCTCCTCCGGGCAATGCGCTTTCCTGAATGCCATACAAGGCTGCGGCACCGTCGGGCAGTTTTTCAAACGCCCATTGCTTGTTGTGGAAGGCGGCGACGCTGGGGCGGTGCGCGATCGACACCATGCCGCCGCCGGCTGCCTGCACATGGGCCAGCAGCCGCGCATACAGCGATTGCTCGGCGGCTTCGTCCAGCGCCGAGGTGGCCTCGTCGGCAAAAATCCAGTTCGGTTTTTTCAGAAGCACACGGGCAATCGCCAGGCGCTGCTGCTCGCCGCCCGAGAGCTTTTGCCCCCACGCGTCGCGGTCATCCAGCCTGCCGACCAGCTGGGGCAACAGGGCGTCTCGCAGCGCATTTGCCAGCTCTTCGTCGCTGTATTGCGTGGCCGCTTGCGGATACGCCAGCGCATCGCGCAGCAGGCCATCGGGAAAGTAGGGGCGCTGTGGAATGAACATGGCGTTGTCTGGCAACCGGGTCTGCCCGGTTGAAAACGGCCAGATGCCGGCAAACGTGCGAAACAGCGTTGACTTGCCGCTGCCCGACGGGCCTTTGAGCAGCACGCTGTCGCCAGCCCCAGCTGCAAGGCTCAGCTGATCGACCAGCACCGGCCCGCCTGGAAGGCGTACGCTCAGCCTTTGTGCCTGCAGCGCCGAACCCGTCATGGCGACAGCTTGCACACGGCCGGGCGCCTGTGCTACTGAACCGATAGCTGTAAGCCCCTCTGTTTCCTGGGCTGCAAGGACAATATTGTCTTCAAAACTGGTCAGACGGTCTGTTGTGGCACGCCAGGCCGCCAGGCTGCTGTAGTTGTCAACAAACCAGCTCAGCGCGTCTTGTACCCGGCCAAAGGCCGATGAAATCTGTATCAGCTCTCCCAGCTGGATGGCACCGCTGAAGAACCGGGGCGCGGCCACCACGAACGGAAAGATAACCGCAGCCTGGCTGAAAAAAGTGGTGAACCAGATCAGTGCCTTTTGCGCCTTGATCAGGTTCAGGTAGTTGGCCAGCACCCTTGAGAAACGGTTGTCCAGCTGCCCGCGCTCCACCTTTTCGCCTTTGTCCAGCGCAATCGATTCGCTGTATTCACGCACCCGCACCATGTGGTGCCGAAAATCGGCCTCGTAGCGCTGCTGGAAGAAATTCAGGCTGATCTGCCGGCGGCCGATGTAGTGCGTCAGCACGCTGCCCAGTGCGCAATAGGCCAGCGCGGCCCACACCATGAAGCCGGCAACGGTGTAGCTGCTACCCGCCAGGTTGAACGAAAACGAGCCCGACAGCGCCCACAGGATGCCGACAAAGCTGATCAGCGTAACGACCGCGTTCAGCAGGCCCATGCTGAGCGAAATCGTGTAGGTGGTGAACAGGTTCAGGTCTTCCTGAATGCGCTGGTCCGGGTTGTCCGGGTTGTTGAACTGGCTGGCAGCTTGCGATGTACGGTTGGTCAGGCTTTCGGGGGCATGCGCATCTGCTGCACTGGCATCGGGCGGGGCAGAAAAACGCGCCAGCTCCAGCTTGTAGAAGGCGTGATTCGACAGCCAGCGCGTCAGGTAGTTGCGCGTCATCCAGCCGCGCCAGCGCATCTCGAGCAATTGCGTCAGGTAGAACTTGTAGACCGCAATGACGATGGCAAAAAACGCCAGGTAACTGAAGCGGCCCAGCTGCTGCCAGAACACCGGCTGGTCACGTTTTTCCAGCGCGTCATAGAAAACCCGGTACCAATCATTGAACTGCACCGCCATGTAAACGGTGCCCAGGTTCAGCAGCACGATGGCCAGCAACAGGCCGCGTGCCTTCCATTTGTCGTCAGACCTGAAGTATGGCGCGGCCAGTGCCCAGACGCGCGCTGCAAAATGCCGGAAACTTTCAAGCTTTGCGGCTGCCGAGGTGAAAAAAATCATAGCTTCCTCAAAGGCTGTACGGGACTACCGGTGAATTCGTTACGACAACTGGTTAGAAACCCCGCTGACCACGTGGCCGGCCGGCACATGCAGCGCCGCCGAATTGACATGCCCGGTCTGGTCGTCAAAGAAAAAGTCGGGCTCGAACTCGCGCAGGAATTCGCCTTTGGCAAGCCCCCCCAGAAACATCGCCTCATCAACCTCGATGTTCCAGTTCATCAGCGTGCGGATGGCGCGCTCATGCGCCGGCGCGCTGCGCGCTGTTACCAGCGCGGTGCGCAGACTCATGCGGGGCGTACCGACCTGCTGCAGCCGGTGCAGGGCAATCAACAGCGGCTTGAAGGGACCGTCGGGCAGCGGCAGGATGGCCTTGTCCCTTTCATGCTGTTGAAAGGCCGGCAAGCCCTGGCGCTGAAACACCTGTTCAGCCTCGTCCGAGAACAGCACTGCATCCCCGTCAAAGGCAATGCGGACTTCATGCGGATAGTTGTCGCGCGCGCGCACCGAATGCAGGGCAACCGTGGCCGCCGGAAAGCCGCGCATCAGCGATGCCCGCACATCGCTCGGGTTGGCCGACAGGAACAGGTTGGCCCGTAGCGGACTGAGGTAGCGCCAGGGCTCGCGTCCGCGCGTGAACACGCCGCGCGCCACGCTCAGCTCATGCGTTTCAACCGAACGGAACACCCTGAGGCCTGACACTGGATCATTGCGCGACAGGATCACCACCTCGACACGCGGGCCGTCCAAATCGTTGAAGGCCAGCAGCTTTTTGATCAATGAAAAAGCCACGCCGGGCTTGGCGGGCGAGTCCAGCCGGTCCAGCTGCAGTTTCATGTAGGCGCGGTCATCGGCCTGCTCGAAAACCAGGTTTTCTTCTTCCAGGTCAAACAGGGCGCGGGATGAAATCGCCACGACCAGTTGCCCGTCCAGATTGGTTGCCATGTTGGGTGTGTGCGTTTGAGATGTGAAATGAAGACGGCCAAAAGGGAGTGGGTGGACTCGCCTCAGGCGCTATCGACCAGGCCCGACCGCGAGTTTGCACCATTGTCCATAAGCGGGCGCATCTGCCGGCCACTGGTCTGCACGGGTGACCGCACGGGTGCCGCCAGCGATCAGCCGGGCCGCGCGAATGACGCCTGCATGGGTGATCCATAGCGTGTCGGCGTTGGTGTCGATTGCATCCAGCGCTGCTGCCACCCGCGCCATGAACTGCGTGACGCTTTCACCGCTGGCCCCGGCCGGGTAATGCGCAAAGCGGTCCGTCCAGGCGGTCAGCTCGGTCTCAGGCAAGCTGGCCCAAGCCTGGTTTTCCCACTGGCCGAAATGCATCTCTTGCAGCCGCGCATCTCTTTTATAAGCCAAATCGGGGCGTAGCCCAAGTAACGCCTGGGCGAGTTGCTCACATCTTTGTAGCGGAGAGGTGATCACGGCCAGTGGGCGGGGCAGCGCTTGCGCCAACTGCGCTGCACTGGCGCGGGTTGCTTCTGCATCAGCGGCAACGTCAAGCTGCCCGTAACAGATGCCCAGCGCAATCAGGGGCTGTGCGTGGCGGGCTAGCCAGAGCGTCATGGCCGGACCCAGATGGCGTCAAGCACTGATCGCCAGGCCAAGGTAGAAGGCAATCTCGCAGACCTGCTGGGTGGCGCCCAGGCAGTCGCCGGTGAAACCCTGCAGCCGGCGCTTGAACATCCGGCCCATCCACAGCATGGCTATCAGTGAAAAGCAGCATCCTGCTATTAAATCAGAAGCATCGACCCAGCAAGCTACAAGGGCTAGAGCACTAAAACACCATATAAACCCGATCGCGAGGCGGCCTGGCGACATATGTGCAGAGACGGGTTTTGACTTGGAAGCGGCAGTGTTGCCGACATGAGGCAGCAGGTAGATGAGCACCATCGGCAGCCCGCGCGACACCACATGTCCGGCAACCAGGGCGGCGCAGGCGTACCAGCCCGCAGGCCAGCTCGCTGCATCGCCAATGAAACCAAGGTCGGGCCTATCGCTCGCATCCAGCCAGCCGGCGGGCGTTGTGCCGGAGGTCGCCAAAATCGACAACAAGCCGGTCTTGACCAGCAGTGCCAGCGTCAGCGCCAGGGCACCAAAAGCGCCGATGCGTGAGTCCTTCATGATGTCGAGTGCCCGCTCGCGCTCATGGCTGCCACCCAGGCCATCGGCCACATCGGCCAGGCCATCCTCATGAAAGCCGCCGGTCAGCAGCACGGTTGCCACGGTTGACAGTGCTGCGGCCAGGAAGGGGGTGAAGGCGGTATCGGGCAGCAGCGTGATGATCACCGCAAAAACCGATGCCGCTACCGCGCCCGCCACCAGGCCAATGCCCGGGAAATGGCCAATGCTGGCCCGCATCAGCTCGGGGGTGTAGCCGACCCAGCCGGCCAGGCGGCCAGTGACGGGTATGCGGGTGAAGAACTGCACGGCCAGCAGGTATTCGCGTACGAACCGGCTGATGGCTGTCATGGCTGCGGGGACGAAGGCGCTTGCGTCGTTGTAGCTGCGGTTGCACCGGAGAGGATTTCGCTGCGGTTGCTAATGCCGGCGGAGGCAAAGCTGGCCATCTCGTTCATCAGGCGGGCGGCTGATTGCACCAGCGGCCATGCCAGCAGCGCGCCGCTGCCTTCACCCAGGCGCATGTCCAGGTCGAGCAGTGGCCGGGCGCTCAGGTGATCAAGCAGCGCGCGGTGGCCACGCTCGGCCGAGCGGTGGCAAAACACCATGTAATGCTGGCTTTGCGGTGCCAGCTGCTGCGCCACCAGCGCCGCGCTGCCGGCGATGAAGCCGTCAACCAGAATCACGCGCCGCTGGCTGGCGGCCTGCAGCATGGCGCCCGTCATCATGGCGATCTCGAAACCACCGAGCGCCGCCAGTGCGTCCAGCGGCAGCACCGCGCTGGCATGGCGGCTCAGCGCCTGCGTCAACACCTTCCGCTTGTGCCGCAATTGGCCGTCGTCCAGGCCCGTGCCGCGTCCGGTGGCATCTTTCAGTGCAATGCCAGCCAGACGGCTGAGCAGCATGGCGGCGCTGGAGGTGTTGGCAATACCCATCTCGCCAAAGGCGACCACATTGCCCGGCAGCTGTTCGACGACGCCGACGCCGGACTGCAGGGCGGCATCGAGCTGGTAGCGGGACATTGCCGGCATGTGCAGGCAGTTTTGAGTACCGCTGGCTATTTTGCGTTTGACCAACTGTGGATGGTCATCCAGCTCGCTGGCAACCCCGGCGTCGACCACCTGCAGCGCAAAGCCATGTTGCCGTGCCAGCACATTGACAGCTGCTCCACCGCCCAGCATGTTCAGCACCATCTGCCGGGTCACCTCGGCTGGAAACGCCGACACGCCTTCGGTTGCGATGCCGTGGTCGGCGGCAAACACGATCATCTGCGGTGCCTCAAAACTGATCACATCACTTTGCTGGATCAACCCGAGTTGCAGTGCAAGGTCTTCCATCCGGCCCAGCGAGCCCCGGGGCTTGGTCTTGTGGTCGATCTTGTGCTGCAGCTTGGACTCCAGCCGCAGGTCATTGACGGGCGCGATCTGCGGCAGCGTGAAAGGCATGGGCATGTCAGCTGGCGCCAGCGTCGTGGTCTGGCTGGAGGGCGTCATTCCGGGTGTTGTGGCCATGGTGATCCATCAGGATCTGCAGGCAGGTGGCGCACAGACAGCCAGCTTTCTTCAAACCAGAAGCATCGACGGGGACGGCAACCGTATGCGGCATCGAAAAACACCAGCAGGGCTCGCTATTGGCAACGCCCGCCGCGGCAGCCGTAGCTGCGCAGTAAAAGCTGGCGCCACAGCGCGCGCAGGCAGTACCAGCGGGTGACAGAAGCGGCATCGACATCATGAGGAGACTGTAATGTTGATCAGGGCCTGCCGGCGCTTGAGCCATGCACCGGTTCCATGCCGATCAGCTTTGCAGAAACAGGCGGTAGACGGGGTTGTTGGTTTCTTCAATATGCGGGTAGCCGATGGTGTCCAAAAACGCGTTGAAGGCGCGGTTATCAGCCTTGGGCACCTGCAAGCCGACCAGGATGCGGCCATGGTCCGAGCCTTGGTTGCGGTAGTGAAACAGCGAGATGTTCCACCCCGGCTGCATGCTCGACAAAAACTTCATCAGTGCGCCTGGCCGCTCCGGAAAGATGAAGCGCAGCAGGCGTTCATCTTTGGACAGCGTGCTGTGGCCCCCCACCATATGCCGGATATGTTCCTTGGCAAGGTCATCATGGGTCAGGTCCAGTGCCTTGAAGCCATGGCGGGAAAAATTGGCCGCAATGCGTGTGCTTTCCCCCTTGGCCGAGGTTGTCAAGCCGACAAACACATGCGCCTGCGAGGCGTCGTTGATGCGGTAATTGAACTCGGTCACGCTGCGTGTGCTGCCGCCGCCCGGCAGCTCGCCGATCAAGGCACAAAAGCGCCGGAAGCTGCCCCGCTCTTCAGGAATGGTTACTGCAAAAAGAGCTTCGCGTTCCTCGCCCACTTCGGCGCGCTCGGCAACAAAACGCAGGCGGTCAAAGTTCATGTTGGCGCCACAGAGGATTGCCGCGTACGTCTCGCCCTGTGTCTTGTGCGTGGCGACATATTTCTTGATGGCTGCCACGGCCAGCGCGCCTGCCGGCTCGACGATGCTGCGCGTGTCGACAAAAATATCCTTGATGGCGGCGCATACCGAATCGGTATCGACCGTGATGAACTCATCGACCAGCTCGCGGCTGATGCGGTAGGTTTCCGCGCCTACCAGCTTGACCGCTGTGCCGTCCGAAAAGAGGCCCACGTCCGGCAGCGTGACCCTTTTGCAGGCGCTAACCGATTGCATCATCGCGTCCGAATCATTCATCTGGACACCGATGACCTTGATCTCGGGCCGCACAGCCTTGATGTAATTGGCAACGCCCGAAATCAGACCGCCGCCGCCAACGGCAACAAAAACCGCGTCCAGACGGCGCGAGCCCAGAGTCTGCAGCTGCATCAGGATTTCCATCGCGATGGTGCCCTGGCCGGCGATGACGTCAGGGTCATCAAACGGATGAACAAAGCTCAGTCCGCGTTTTTTCTCGAGCAGCACCGCATGGTTGAAGGCGTCTGAATAGCTGTCGCCATGCAGTACCACGGTCGCGCCCCAGCCCTTTACGGCGTCGACCTTGAGCTGCGGCGTGGTGGTAGGCATAACCACGACAGCCCGGGTGCCAAGCTTTTGGGCGCTCATCGCCACGCCCTGGGCGTGGTTGCCAGCTGATGCGCAAATGACGCCTTTTTTCAGCTGAGCGGCGCTGAGGTGCGCCATCTTGTTGTATGCACCGCGCAGCTTGAAGCTGAATACCGGTTGCTGATCTTCGCGCTTGAGCAGCACCGTATTGTTGAGCCGCAAGCCGAGGTTTTTGGCGGGCTCCAGCGGTGACTCGATAGCCACGTCGTACACGCGCGCCGTGAGGATTTTTTTCAAGTAGTCAGCAGGTGTCAGCGCCTTGGCGTCCCTGCGGGAAACCTCGCCCGGCTTTTTGCTGGCAGCGGCGGCAGTAGCTTTTGCTGTTGTTACATCCGGGGCCGGACGGGCGCGCGCTTTACGGGTCAGGGGAGTCGGTGGTGGCATGGATCCTCGCAGCTTTGCATCATAGTGTTGCTGAGCTGGCCTGCATGTGGGACCTCCCATCACAGCACACAAGAAAAAAGGCCCGAGCCTTGCGACTCGGGCCTGTAAATCCACCCTTTGAGGAGTGGAGGAGACAACCGGATGCAAAAACCTTGAAGAAGTTGATGCGATGATTCAGTATAACGGCCCGATGTTGCGCTGCACCATCGGTGTGGCCGAAAATCTACAATTACGACGGTTTTCCGACGAATTGTTATGAATGTTTTGCATAAAGGAAGATCTGATATGGAATGTCTTGTGACCTGGATGGGAACCGAAGCTGCCGCCGGCTCAAAGTCCGGGATGACATTTGTAGCGAGTACCGGTAGTGGGCATACGCTGGTGATGGACGGTGCGCCGGACGCTGAAAAGCCCCAGAATGGTGGTGCCAACCTGGCGCCAAGGCCCATGGAGACGGTATTGGCCGGAACCGGTGGGTGCACGGCGTATGACGTGGTACTCATCCTCAAGCGGGGCCGGCATGATGTGCGGGCCTGTACCGTCAAGCTGACTTCCGAGCGTGCATCCGTCGACCCCAAGGTGTTCACCAGCATTCACATGCATTTCACGGTAACCGGAAAGGGGCTGTCCAGCAGCAGTGTAGAGCGGGCGATCGCGATGAGCCATGACAAATACTGTTCGGCCACCATCATGCTGGGCAAGACGGCAGACATCACCACCAGCTTTGACATCAACGAGGTCGTCTAGGCGTTCAGGCGACTGGGCGACCGCCGCGCCACTGCGGATGCATGCGCATCGGCAGTGGCGCCGGCTTCAGATATACCGGGCCGTACTCGTCATCACTTTGGCTGCAGCGCCCATCAGCGCTTTCACCGGCGACGGCAGTTGCAGGGCGCCGGCGGCGTGAGCATCCTGCGCGTGCCGTGCTTCGTCGTCCTTCATTTGGGCAACTATGGCGCGAGACTCGTGGTCGCCCAGCGGTAGGCACTCCAGATGACCCGCCAGGTGCTGCTCTACCTGGCGCTCGGTTTCCACTAAAAACCCCAGGCTGACACGATCTCCCAGGCGACCTGCCAACAAACCCAGCCCGAACGCACCGGCATACCACACCGGGTTCAACAGCGACGGGCGTGCCCCCAGTTCGTCCAGGCGCTGCCGTGTCCATGCCAGATGGTCGTTTTCTTCCTCGCTGGCGGCCAGAAACTGTTTGCGCAATTCAGGGTCGCGTGTGCTGGCGGCCTGGGCTGCGTACAGTGCCTGCGCGCATATTTCTCCGACATGGTTCACCCGCATCAGTGCGCCAGCCAAGGATTTTTCCTCCGCACTGAGATGCGTTGCCTGGTCGGGCACGGTAGGACAGACCCGACGTGCCTGCGGTCTGGAAAACAGGGTGCGCAGGGCGCCATCGGCCGTATCGAGCATGGTGTCAAGCGTGGTTTTCACAGACGTCTTCCTTGTAAATGATTCGCTGACAAATCGGAATTTTGCGCCAGATACGGGCCGGCCAAACCCAGACGTGAAAAAGCCTCCATGCGGAGGCTTTTGTTGCCATGCCCACATCCATCACGGATGCAGCTTGCAACTCCCTAGAACGTGTGGCGAATACCAAACGCGATGTTGGTGGAATCCACGCCAGCTGCGGAAGTGACACCGCCCAGGAAACCGTTTCCGCCAGGAGCAACCTGACCCTGGCCCTTGTTGTTGAACTTGGTCAACACGGCATTCAGGTTGGTGCGCTTGGACAGGGCGTAAGTGTAGGTAACGCCATAGGAGTCGGTATCTGCATTCACGGCACGCTTGTCATCCAGGCGGTTGAATGCGGTAACGATGGTGTGCGGACCGGTGGTCATGCGGTAGCCGATGTGCATCAGTTTTGCATCCTGGCGGAAAGCGGCGTTGTAGCTGTTCTGGAATGCAGCTGTCAGGGCAGGCGTCAGGGCCGCAGGCACCCCTGCAGCCACAGCGGCAGCTGCGGAGGCGGCGCCCAGCGTCGATATGCTGCTTGGGTTCTGGTCCTTAATGGTCGCGTACTGGCCATACAAAGTGCCCGGTCCAACGTTAAATGTTGCGCCGAAAATATTGTTTTTCAGTGAGTCCTGACCCAGCTCGTTTTTCTTTTCGTTGTGACCAAAACCGACCGAGAAGGCGTCTGTTTTGTACATCAGCATACCGCCGAGGAAACGACCCCTTTTGCTGTCGCCTGCAACTTCACCTGCACCGTACATGAATGTGCCGGTAATGCCTGCAGCCTGGATGCCGTACTGCAGCGTATTGCTCAGACGGATGTCAAAAGCGGCTGGAAGGCTTGCAACCTGACCAGCAGCCAGGCTGGACTGGGTCTGCGATGCGTCAAACGCTGCAGAAACCAGATAGCCAGGAGTGTATTGGCGGCCCAGCGTGAAAGCGCCGAAAGGCGTCACCAGACCCGCGAAGGCCTGACGATCAAAAAGATTGCCGGTCAAGTTGACACCGAATGCCTGGCTTGAAAGGCCTGTGGCGCCGCCAAGCACGCCGTTTACCACACCGTTCGCCACAGGGCTCAGGAGTGCAGCCGGAATTGGCAAGCCAGACGCAAGAACACCGCTCACCGTGCTGTTGATCACGCGATCGGGCACTTGAAGACCTGAATTGGGGCGATTGGTCACCGAGCCGGTATCTAGTTCCAGGCGGTTTTCCAACGTGAAGATGGCGCGGTAGCCGCCGCCAAGATCCTCGGCGCCGCGTAGACCAAAACGCGAACCTTCCATGATGCCGCTGGCAAGCGTGTTGACAGTGCCGTTACGCAGGCCACTTACACGGTTGTAGCCAGCGTCCAGCAAGCCGTACAAGGTGACAGTGGTTTGTGCCATGGCAGCGCTGGTGGACAGCATGCCCATGACTGCGGCCGCTACGAAGGTAAGTTTTTTCATGAAGTCTCCGACGAATTTATTGAACAAAATTGAGTTTTTGGCGCGTTGAAAGGCGTGAGCTATTCAATGACATGCCGAGATTAGTGGGGTTGCAGAAGTGCGTAAAGCGGGCGTTAAGTTGCCGTATCACTTTTGTGACAGGGGAAAACCCCAGTTTCTCGATGACGAACTTTGCAACCGACAAGCTGGATTTTCAACGCCAATTGCTGAACTACCCAATGAGATTGCCTGCGGCATTGGGGTAACGACGCTTCGCTCCTGTCGCTCACGCCCTTAGTGCACAGAGCGGATAGGCACATACCTCTAGTTTCGTGCGGCGTAGCAATCGCACAACATCCGAGAAGCAATGCCACCGCAAGTTCGCTCGGAAATACGCCTGCACCAAAGCTGTGCTTGATGGCGTTCAAGCTCAAGTCTGAAAGCACAAACGGCATCACTTCAGGGAAGAAAACATTAGCCACCTGTGTGGAGGCGCAAAGCTTTTTTGTTGTCGAACCGTGGGGGATATCAGTTGCTTTTGGATTTAGAAAGGCGTTGCCATTGTCAAAAGTAGAGGCATAAAAGTTGCTTTTGTCACGAAACAGTTTTGCTAAGCCTCAACTGTTGATCGAATCGCGGCCTAGGGTTAACGCGATGTTCCCTAAATAGGTGACGGTAATTTTATTTTGGAGAATTCAATGAAAAAGACTTTGATAGCTTTGGCCGTTATTACAACGTCCGGAATCGCTTCGGCACAGTCCACCGTGACCCTGTACGGATTGCTGGATGCCTATGTGGGTTTCGCCAAATCCGGTGGATTGCGTCAGGCCGGCGTTAACAGCGGTGGTATTCAAACCAGCCGTTTCGGTCTGAAAGGATCGGAAGATCTGGGCGGCGGTTTGAAGGCCAACTTCGCGCTGGAATCGGGTTTCAATATTGATACGGGCGTCGTCAGCAGCTACACGAACCCGTTCACGGGTGTGTCGTCTGCCTCCACCTTCAGCCGTAACAGCTGGGTTGGTTTTTCGGGTGGCTTCGGCGAGATCAAAATCGGCAAGATGTGGACGCCGTATGACGATTTGAACGGTTCCGGCTCTGCGGCTTTCAACGCCAACGTATTCAAGCCTGACGCTTACGTCTGGGCCAGCAACAGCTATCAGGATCGTCCGGGTAATGCTGTGTATTACTCGGCCCCCAGTTTCGGTGGTTTCAGCGGCGCTGCCATGTACAGCTTCGGTGAAAACAAGACAGCAACGACCAGTGCGGGCCGCATTGCCAGCTTTAATGTTGCCTACTCTGGCGGTCCGGTGTATGTCGGCCTGGGTTACCAGACTGAAAAAGCCAGCGGTGCCGTTGCCAACACCACAAAATTCACACAGCTGAACGCGGCTTATGACCTCGGTGTTGCCAAACTTCTCGCCGGTTATGGACATGTGAAGAACGCTCCAGGCGTCCCAAAAACCAACGAATACCAGATCGGTGCCGACTTTCCTGTCGGTAGCGCGTTGACGTTGTCTGCCGGTTTCGCACAGTCGAAAGACAAAGGTTTTCCAGCAGCTACTGAAGTAAAACGCCGTGGCTTCGGCCTGGGTGCACTGTATGCATTGTCCAAGCGCACCAATATGTACGTGGGTTTGAACACTTCCAAAACTACTCAGTCTCGCGTTGCTGACGCGAAAACAGAAGTGCTGGCAGTTGGTGTGCGCCACACGTTCTAATATGTAACGCTGGCCTGTAGGGCCTGTATTCGCTCAGCCGCGCAAGCTCAGTATTGCGCGGCTTTTTTTGCGGGCGCAAGAGCGTGCTGTCAACAACTACACAAATCCGGGTCAAGGATGTGCTTGATGTTGTTTTATGCCAACTAACTCGAGTTTTGTGTCGCATGCGTGCAACGTGGGGGCGTTTTTTCGGGTCATTCCTTTGCGAAGTGAAGCCCAGTCTGGTGCAATAGATACAACTTCCCGAAAGGGGGTTGGCCCGGGTCTCTGCAGGAGCTAAGAAGGCAAAACCTGACTAGTCCCCGTTCCGGAGCCCTATGTTTAACCTTGGAGAAACTCTTAAATGAAAAAGACCCTTATTGCATTCGCAGCACTCAGCGCAATTGCTGGCGTGGCACAAGCTCAATCTACCGTGACCCTGTATGGTCTGCTTGATGCCAACCTCGGCAGCTACAAAGGCAATTTTGTTTCGGGAACAGCTCCCGCCCAAACTATTCAATCTGCTCGTCAGACCAGAATTGATTCCGGTGGCTTGAATGGTTCACGTTGGGGCATCCGTATTCGTGAAGACCTCGGCGGTGGTTTGGCTGCAATCGGTAACCTCGAGTCTGGTATCAATCTCGACACTGGCTCCTCGGCTCAAGGCGGTCTGCTGTTTGGTCGCCGTGCCAACGTTGGCCTGACCGGCGGTTTCGGTACCGTGACCATCGGTCGCAACTCAAGCTCGTATGACGACGTGTCGGCTGACCACGCCATGATGGGCGCCACGATTTTTGATCCGTCCAACACCAACAACGGTTTGGCAGTAAGTCAAGCTGCTGCTATCGGCTCTGTGGCAGGCGCACAGCCTTTCCTGAATCGCAACACCACCTGGGTCGGCTTCAACACCCGTTTCAACAACAGCGTGAAATACATTTCGCCAAACTTCGGCGGCTTCACCGGTTCGTTGATGTACGCATTGGGTGAAGACAAAACCACTGGTGCCGGTGGCGTTGATGCTTCACGTACCATCTCTGCAAACCTGAAGTTTGCTAACGGTCCTTTGGTGATTTCCGGCGGTTATCAGTCTGAGCAAGCCGGCGGCAGCTTGGGCGGCGCTAATCTGAACACCCCTGCCGGCGCTGAGCCAGCTCTGGAAAATGCGTTGCTGAACGTTTCTTATGACCTGGGCGTAGCCAGGATCGGTGCCGGTTTCAACCGTGCCAAGTATAAAGACGTGGCCGCTCCAGCAATTCTGGGCGGTGGCACTTTCGCTGCACAAAAAGAATTCAGCTTGAGCGCTGCTGTTCCTTTGGGCGCAGCAACAATCAGCGCTACGGTTGCTCGCAGCAAGGGTGACACCCTGGGCAAGAGCACGGGTGCTGGTATCCAGGCTCTGTATTCTTTGAGCAAGCGCACGACGCTGTATGCTGGTGCTCTGAGCACCAAGCAGTATGATCGTTTGGCACGTGCTGTAGTAACGGCCGCGCCTGGCTCCAACGTTGGCCGCGTGACCACCTACGCAGCTGGCGTTCGCCACACGTTCTAATTAAAGCTGGCTTGATGCCAGCTTTATGGAAGAATAAAAAGCCGCTTCGGTCTTGCCGAAGCGGCTTTTTTCATGGTGCCGTGCGTTAATGCGTAGTCCGTGCGCTGATGTTTGAGCTTTCGAATTCGTTTTCAATAGAGCAGATCCGGTGCGGAATCGCCGGATCAGTTTGGTCATTCGCCTCGCACCACCCGACAGTACTCGTCATAGCGACACTGCCTAGTAAATTGGCCGCCAATCTGACAACGCCGTCATGACCCTGATAGACCTCAACCGGTATGCGCTGTGTGCTGCACTGCTTCTTGGCCTGCTGCAATTGGTGTCCTGCGGCCACCCATCCCGCCTGATCGCTGACACGGAAGAAGCGTCCGCGGCACCCGCTCTGGCAATGCCGTGGGCAGATGCTTTCTCACCCTTTCCGTCGGTGCTTGCGGTAGCAAATCCAGCGGCCTCTCACCCCGTGTCAGCCCGTTGGCGGCATTTCTCGATTCCAGGCAAGCAGGCTACCCATTACGCCTACGGAAAAGTCGAAGGTCGGCATGCGATCAAGGCGACATCCCGCTCGGCTGCCAGCATGCTCCGACAGTCGATGCGGGTTGACGCCAAGCGCTTGAAAAAAATCAACTTCTCCTGGAAGGTGCAAGGGCTGATTCCGGGCGCTGATCTGGCGCAGCGCGAGTCGCATGATTCGCCGGTGCGTGTGGTTCTCGCGTTTGAAGGCGATCGCTCACGGTTTTCGGCCAAAAATGCGATGTTGTCCGAACTGGCGCACGCCCTCACGGGCGAACCTTTGCCCTATGCCACGCTGATGTATGTGTGGTGTAACGCGTGCACGCCAGAGGCGGCGCTTGTCAATCCCCGTACCGACCGTATCCGTGAAATTGCAATGGAGGCCGGGCCCCGGCAATTAGGCCGTTGGATCGACTACGAACGCGACATCCGGGCTGACTTCGAGAAGGCATTTGGCGAACCCCCAGGCGCATTGATCGATGTCGGGATCATGACGGATGCCGACAACACGCGGCAGGATGCGGTGGCATGGTATGGGCCGATCTTTCTGTCTCCCTAGTTGGTGCATGTGCCCGGTTGCGGGTCTCTTGATACTCATTTTTTGTTGCGACATTGAAATTTGCCGGAGCGTCATCTGCCATGGAAACTTCGTCATTGACTATCGACAAGCCAGCGTCAGCTTCAGCGCCGCCAGCAGTCTCAGCGTCTGATCAGCGCCCTGCCAGGCTGCGGGCCAGCGGCCGCGCGTTTGCCCAGATTTCCGAATTTCATCCTGAACTGACCGCTTTCAGGCGTGACCTGCATGCGCACCCCGAGCTAGGGTTTGAAGAGGTCTACACCTCCAGCAGGGTGCTGCATGCCCTCAAACTGTGCGGCGTTGACCAGGTGCACACAGGCGTCGCCAAGACCGGCATCGTCGCTGTCATCAAAGGCCAGAAAGATCGCCAGCCCAGAGGTTCCGGCGTTCCGCGCATGGTGGGGCTACGGGCCGACATGGATGCGCTTCTCATGACGGAACACAATGAATTTGGCTGGAAATCATCCAAAACCGGTCTGATGCACGGCTGCGGCCATGATGGCCACACCACCATGCTGGTGGGCGCGGCGCGCTACCTGGCTGCCACACGCAACTTTGCCGGTGACGCCGTGCTGGTTTTTCAGCCGGCAGAAGAGGGCAGGGGAGGCGCGGCTGCCATGATTGCCGACGGCCTGTTCGACCGCTTTCCTGTCGGTGCGATTTACGCGATGCATAACTGGCCAGCCATGCGCCCCGGCACTGTCGGCATCAATGCCGGCCCGATGATGGCGGCGGCTGACCGCATCACCATTGAGGTTACGGGTAAGGGCGGGCACGGTGCCCATCCCTACCAGACCGTCGATACCGTGCTAGTGGCTGCTCACATCATTACGGCGGTGCAGTCGATCGTCTCGCGCAATGTGAAGGCAATGGACAACGCGGTCATCAGCCTGTGCGCCATGCGTGCGGGCGACCTGGGCGCCATGAGCGTGGTGCCGGACACCGCAACCCTGGTGGGTACGGTGCGCAGCTTCAAGACCAGCGTGCAGGATGCCATCGAGCAGCGCCTGCATGAAGTGTGCGCGGGTGTGGCGCAGGCCTTTGGCGCTACAGCGACCGTCACGTACGAGCGCGTTTACCCGGCGACCATCAATTCCCCGGCAGAGTTCAAGCTTGCAACTGAGGTTGCTGACCAGTTGGTAGGCGCGCACAACGTGGTGCGCGACCTGGAGCCCAGCATGGGGTCCGAGGATTTCTCCTTCATGCTGAAGGTCAAGCCCGGCGCCTACCTTCGGCTCGGCCAGGGTGAGGTGATCGCCGACGGAAAAGGCGGGTTCACCGGTGGCGTGGGCAGCCGCTTTCTGCACAACAGTTGCTATGACTTCAACGACTCGGTGTTGCCGCTTGGCGCGGCACTTTTTGCAGGCATCGTGGAACGTTCATTGCCACTCAATGACTGAACGGGTCACGTCAGATGCAACTGGTGGTTGCAGCGGTCGAACTTGATTCTGGAGCGCTGTTGTCAGCTTTGAGCGCAGCAGTATGCGGCCGCATCGCCTACGCCATAAAAATAATAGCTACAGAGCGACGAAATTAAAGGGCTGTGGCCATTATTTTGTTGGATTTACCCGGCTGCCAGTGGCCGGGTATTTTTCAGGTGTAGCGCTTGTTTCGCAGATTGTTCTTCATTTCCCTGAGCAGGGGCTGCAGTTTTGCGCCAATGCGAAGCGCCAGGCAGGTTGCCATGATGTCGATGATCATCAGGTGCAGAAGTCGCGACACCATCGGGCTGTAGCGGTCATAACCTTCCGGGTGGTCGGCTGCCAGATGAATATGCCCCGCAGCCGCCAGCGGCGAGCCGGTCGACGTGATGACAATGGTGGTGGCGCCATTTTTGCGAGCTATGTCGCAGGCATCCATCAGGTCGCGCGTGCGGCCTGAGTTAGAGATCACCACCACACAGTCTCCCACTCCCAGCATCGAGGCGCTCATCACCTGCATATGCCCGTCGCTGTAGGCGATGGTGTTGACGCCCAGCCTGAAAAACTTGTGCTGTGCGTCCTGCGCCACGATGCCAGAGTTTCCGACACCAAAAAATTCGATGCGTTTGCCGGCCGTGCATGTCGCTTCCAAGGCATCGGTCGCTTTCTGGATGGCCACCGAAGACGCATCGTTGCGGTACTTCAGAAACGCTGCCACCGTGTTGTCGATCACCTTGACCAGCACATCACCGGTCTTGTCGTCCACATCCACGCTGCGGTGAATGAAAGGCACACCCTCGCTCACGCTGCCTGCCAGTTTCAGCTTGAAGTCGCTCAAGCCGTCATAACCCATGCTGCGGCAAAACCGCACCACCGTCGGTTTGCTCACATGCGACCGGCTCGCCAGTTCTGAGATCGGCTGGCGAGCAAACAGCCGAGGATCGGCCAGCACCAACCGGCCTACCCGCTGTTCAGCTGGCGCCAGCGATGGCAACGATGCCTTGATCCGGTCAAGCACAGGAGGAGGCCCAGCAGCTGTTCGCTGCGCGTAACTTGTTGCCTCCGGCCGGGGCTGTTTCGCCTGCGCTCTGGCTAGGCCAGCCCCGAGGCCCGTCCGTGAAGGGGCTCCATTTTGGGTAGATCGAGACTTGTAGTCGTTTTGCGCGGGGGCAGTGAGGCCGGCTTTGCCCGGCCGCAGGCACGTCCCTCGACGTTTCAAGACGTACGGGCGCCCTTTCGGAGGGTAAGCAGCGACAAAGAGCATGCGATCGCAGGGGTTTTCGCGTTTTCAAGCGGGGGCCGCTGCTCCGGCTTCGCCGGGCTGCAGGCGCAGCGGCCTCCTCGGCGGGCAGGGCGCTACACGCAGTGGGCAACCGTGGGGGCCACATGCGCCTGAGGGCTAACATTCCTCGGTCCAGCAAAACCCATCCCGCGCAATCATCGCGCTGGAAGCTGCCGGTCCCCAGGTGCCGGCCGCGTAAGCCCTGGGGCCTTCGGCGTCGTTTTTCCAGCTTTCCATGATCGGCTCCACCCAGCGCCAGGCTTCCTCCTGCTCATCGCTGCGAACAAACAGATTCAGCCGGCCGTCGATCACGTCAAGCAGCAGCCGCTCATAGGCGCCCACACGCTCGGACCCAAAGCGCTTGTCAAAATCCAGATCCAGCTGGACCGGCGACAGGGTCTGACTGACGCGTCGCTCCTGCTGGCCCTGCGCCAGCAGATGCAGCTCCAGCCCGTCTTTGGGTTGCAGGTTGATCACCAGCCGGTTCGCTGCACCGACCGGCGTCTTGAAGATGGCATGCGGCGCTGGCCGGAAGTTCACTTCGATAAAAGCAGCGCGGTCCGCCAGGCGTTTGCCGGTTCGGATGTAAAACGGAACACCCGCCCAGCGCCAGTTGGCGATCTCGGTGCGCAACGCGACAAACGTTTCAGTGGTGCTGGTCTCGCTCACGCCGGTCTCGCGGCGATAGGCCTGCGTCGCTGTGCCGTTCACCGCGCCCGCGCCGTATTGCCCCCGCACCACATGCCGGCGCAAGGTTTCAGGTGTCCACGCTTTCAGCGAACGCAGCACCTTGAGCTTTTCGTCGCGTATCGCATCCGCATGCGAGTTGATCGGCGGCTCCATGCCGACGGCGCATAGCAGTTGAAGCGCATGGTTTTGCACCATGTCGCGCAGCGCGCCCGTGCTGTCGTAAAAAGCCCCGCGCTTTTCAATACCCAGTTCTTCTGCAATCGTGATCTGGATGTTGGCGATATTCTCGCGGCGCCACAGCGGCTCGAACAAGGCATTGCCAAAGCGCAGCGCAAACAGATTCTGCACCGACGGCTTGCCCAGGTAATGGTCGATCCGGAAGATCTGGTTTTCACTGAAGGCGCGGCGCACGCTCTCGTTGATGGCGCGGTTCGACTGCAAATCGTGGCCGAGCGGCTTTTCAAGCACCACCCGCATCTCGGGACCGTTCAACCCGGCCGCTGCGATTTGCTCGCAAAAGCCGGTAAACAATCCGGGGGCCGTGGCCAGGTACATCACCACCGTGTCAGCCTGGCGCTCCTTCAGCTTTGTCGCCAGCGCAGGGTAGTCGTCAGCACGGGACAGGTCCATGCGCACATAGCAAAGCAGGGCCTCGAAACGCGAAAACTCTTCCTCGGTGGGCCGCTTGGCCAGCTCGACGTGATCAAAGCGCGACTTGATCAGGGCGCGGTACTGTACATCGTCCAGCTCGTCGCGCGCCACGCCAATGATTCGGCCCCCCGCGGGCAGCGAGCCGTGGCGAAACGCCTGAAACAGCGCGGGCATCAACTTGCGCCACACCAGGTCGCCAGTGCCGCCAAAAAGGATCAGGTCAAAACTCATGGTTGAAGATTTTGAAGGTTCAATGTTGCTGCTGTGCAGTACAGCGCAAGCCGCATGGCAAAAAAGACGCTGCGTAAGGTTGCTCGAGCGCCGGCGGCTCGTAATAAAGTTTCATACTAAATGAGCATAATGGTAACTCAATCGTGCGCTTCTCCTACAGCTGAGCAAGTGGCGTCTGACTACACTTTTTCACCATGACACAACTCGAATCCCTCAGGCAGTTCACCACCGTTGTTGCTGACACGGGAGACTTCAGGCAGCTTGCCCAGTTCAAGCCGCAAGATGCCACCACCAACCCGTCGCTGATTTTGAAGGCGGTGCAAAAGCCCGAATACGAACCGCTCCTGGCCGACACCGTCAACCGTTACCGGGGCCGCGAACTCGACGAAACCATGGACCGCCTGCTGGTGCGTTTTGGCTGCGAAATCCTGTCGATCATTCCGGGCCGTGTGTCGACCGAAGTTGATGCACGCCTGAGTTTTGACACCCATGCCACGGTGGCGCGAGGCGAGCGCATCATCAAGCTGTACCAGGCCGAAGGCGTGCACATTGACCGTGTCCTGATCAAGATAGCGGCCACCTGGGAAGGCATTCAGGCCGCGGCGCAACTCGAGCGGCGCGGCATACACACCAACCTGACGCTGCTTTTTTCCCTGTGCCAGG
This sequence comes from Polaromonas sp., assembly GCA_028291985.1. GTDB lineage: Bacteria > Pseudomonadota > Gammaproteobacteria > Burkholderiales > Burkholderiaceae_C > Polaromonas. The sequence continues at coordinate 50,108 of JAQGNE010000024.1, forward strand.
CGGTGGCCTGTGGGCAGGCCGAGGTGCAGCTGATATCACCTTTTGTTGGCCGTATCTACGACTGGTACAAAAAAGCGGCGGGCAGCGCGTGGGATGAAGGCGCGATGGCCGGCGCCAATGATCCCGGCGTCAGGTCGGTGCGCGAGATTTACCAGTACTACAAGCAATTCGGTATCGCGACCGAGGTGATGGGTGCCAGCTTTCGCAATGTCGGGCAGATCACGGCGCTTGCCGGCTGTGACCTGCTCACGATCAGCCCGGACCTGCTGGCGACGCTCGCCGCATCCAACGAGCCCCTTCAGCGGGCCATGGGCGGCGCGACTGCCACGTCAGTCGATGCTGATAAGTTGCTGGACGCAACCGCAACCCGTTACGACGAACCCGGCTTCCGTTATGCGCTCAATGAGGACGCCATGGCGACCGAAAAGCTGGCCGAAGGCGTACGCGCTTTTGCTGCCGATGCCATCAAGCTGGAAAAACTGGTGCTGGCCTTATGAGCCAGGGTGCACAGCGACTGCGCTGCGATCAGACGCCGGCATGGCCCGCGCTGCGCGGGTATTTTGAATCCAGTGGTCATTCTTTCGACATGCGTCAGGCGTTCGCGGATGACAGCCAGCGCTTTGAGCGCTTCAGCCAGCCGGCGCCACATGTCTTTGCAGACCTTTCCAAAAATCTGATCGACGCGCCGGCCGAGTCGCTGTTGATGGAGCTGGCGGCGCAATGCGGCCTGGAAGATCACCGCAACGCCATGTTTGCGGGCGAACGCATCAACAACACGGAAAACCGCTCCGTGATGCATTTCTTGTTAAGAAAACCGCCTTCAGCCCAGTATGTGCCGTCGCAGGTAGCTATCGATAAAGTAGCAGACTTGCACGCAGAGGTGTTGTCCGTGCAGGAGGCCATGCTGGCGTACGCCGAGCAGATGCGTGCTGACGATGCGATCACCGACATCGTCAACATCGGCATCGGCGGCTCTGACCTGGGCCCGCAGATGGCGGTGCTGGCGCTTGGCGAATTCGCCACCACCGGCAAGCGTTTTCACTTTGTGTCCAACGTCGATGGGCAGGAGCTGGCCAGCGTGCTGGCGCGCTGCAAGCCAGACAGCACGCTGTTCCTTATCGCCTCCAAAACCTTCACAACCACCGAGACGATGGCCAACGCCCATTCTGCCCGGCGCTGGTTTGAGGCCGCAGGCGGCACTGACGTGGCGCGCCACTTCGCAGCCCTGACCACCAACGTGGCAGCGGCCCATGCTTTCGGTATCAGCACCACCTTCGGATTCTGGGACTGGGTGGGCGGGCGCTATTCGCTGTGGTCTGCCATCGGCCTGCCGCTGGCGATGGCGATTGGCGCCAGCCATTTCCGGGCGTTCCTGGGCGGTGCCCATGCGATGGACGAACACTTTCGCTTGCAGCCCCTGGCTTGCAATCTGCCGGTGCGCCTTGGCCTGCTGGATATCTGGTACCGCAACTTTCACCGCTTCGGCAGCCGCAGCCTTGCGCCCTACAACAGCGCCCTGAACCGGTTGCCCGCCTACCTGCAGCAGCTGGAGATGGAAAGCAACGGCAAGCGGGTCGATGCCCATGGGGATTTGCTGCCTTTCGACACCGCGCCGGTGCTGTGGGGCGAGCCCGGCACCAACGGACAACACGCTTATTTCCAGATGCTGCATCAGGGAAGCGCTGTGGTGCCAGTCGAATTTGTCGCCGCTACAACTGCCGCCAAAAGCCTGCCCGGCCATCAGCAAAAACTGCTGGCCAACGCGCTGGCGCAGGCCCAGGCGCTGATGCGCGGCCGAGCCGACGCTGGCGGGCATAAAGACTTTCCGGGCAACCGGCCCAGCACTTTTTTGCTGCTGGACGAACTGACACCTGCCAGCCTGGGCGCACTGCTGGCGCTGCAGGAGCACCGGGTGTTTGTCAGTGGCGCCCTCTGGGGGCTGAACAGTTTTGACCAGTGGGGCGTTGAACTTGGCAAGGTGCTGGCGCAGGACATCGAGCAGCGCCTGGCAACTGGCGACGTGTCGGGGCTGGACGGTTCAACTGCGGGATTGATGAAAAAAATCCGGGCATGAACATTGTTTTCGACTTCGGTGCCGTGCTGTTTACCTGGCAGCCTGCAGAACTGGTCGCTCGCAGCTTTCCGATGCTGGCTGGCACCGCCGATAAGGCGCGCGCTCTGGCACGCAGCATCTTTCACCATCCGGACTGGCAGGCTTTTGACTGTGGACTGACGGATATTGAAACCGTCATCACTAACACGGCGCGGCGGCTACAACTGGATGCGCAAACCGTGCGTGCTCTGATGACGCCTATAGGCGAGGAACTGGCGCCGATTGCGGTCAACATTGAACTGCTGGAGCAACTGCGCCACAGAAGGGACCAGCAGGGTGACGTCAGGCTTTACTTTTTGTCCAACATGCCAGCGCCTTATGCCAGAGCGCTTGAACGCCGGCATGCGTTTTTACAGTGGTTCGACGGCGGCATTTTTTCTGGCGATGTGAAGTTCGGCAAGCCAGACCCGGCCATCTACCAACTGCTGGCATCACGCTATTGCCTGGAGCCAGCGAGCACGCTATTTGTAGATGACATGCTGGTCAACGTCGAGGCTGCAGCCGCAGTAGGTTGGCAAACCATTCACTGCCAGCAGCCAGACCGTCTGCCGGAAGACATGCTTAAGAAAATAATGCCTGTGGCCCAGGTTAAAAAAGGGCTGGAAGCTATTGATTAAATAGCAACCAGCCATCTCGCTAGTCACCGAGGTGTCGCTGGCTGCTCTATATCCGCAGCTGCCCTTGCCTTCCTTGGCGCGCAGCCCGGCAGTCCAGGAGCACGCATTTTTGCCACCGGGGCCCTCTGGAACATCCGCCGCTTTCCTTTAAGGCGTTGATCTGGGCAAGGTGCTGGCGAAAGACATCGAATGCCGACCTGCCTGTGATGATAGGCCGACCTGACCAACATCGCCAGCTTTTTGCCCGCAATCCCGACTGGAGCATCGTGTTCGATATGAATGCCGCGCAGGCGCGGGAAACCCGTCGCAAGGTGTTTGAGACGGTCGTCAATACAAGTTCATAGCGGGCGGTTTCCGCTCCCGGTTCCTGCGTTCGGACGCATCGAGGAGCTGGGCAATGGGTATGACCTCAAGCCTGTGGCCCAAGCGTCAGCTTCGGGCTACCTCAATAAAAAACCCCGCAAGGCGCGAGCCCTGCGGGGTTTTGTCATTCCACTCAGGAGCTTTGACGCCACCTGATCAATGCAGACGGCAATTACATGTCCATGCCGCCCATGCCGCCCATGCCACCCATGCCGCCACCGCCCATGCCGCCGCCAGCTGGCGACTCGTCTTTTGGTGCTTCAGCAATCATGGCTTCGGTCGTCAGCATCAAGCTGGCAACAGAGGCTGCATTTTGCAGGGCTGTACGCGTCACCTTGGTGGGGTCCAGAATACCCATCTCGATCATGTCGCCATAGGTGTCGTTGGCAGCGTTGAAGCCGTAGTTGCCTTTGCCGGCCAAGACAGCGTTCACCACCACAGAGGCTTCGCCGCCTGCGTTGTAAACGATCTCGCGCAACGGGGCTTCAATGGCGCGCAGCACCAGCTTGATACCGGCGTCCTGGTCGGCGTTGTCGCCCTTGATGACCCCAGCAGATTGCTTGGCACGCAGCAGAGCCACGCCGCCACCAGCCACGATGCCTTCTTCCACAGCAGCGCGGGTAGCGTGCAGCGCGTCTTCAACGCGGGCTTTCTTTTCTTTCATCTCGACTTCGGTGGCAGCGCCAACCTTGATCACGGCAACACCGCCGGCCAGCTTGGCCACGCGCTCTTGCAGCTTTTCACGGTCGTAGTCGCTGGTCGCTTCTTCGATCTGCACGCGCACTTGCTTGACGCGGGCTTCGATGTCGGCAGCGGCACCGGAACCATCGATGATGATGGTGTTTTCCTTGCCCACTTCGATGCGCTTGGCCTGGCCCAGGTCGGCCAGCGTGACCTTTTCCAGGGTCATGCCGGTCTCTTCGGAGATGACCTTGCCGCCCGTCAGGACAGCGATGTCTTCCAGCATGGCCTTGCGACGGTCGCCGAAGCCCGGAGCCTTGACGGCCACGACCTTCAGGATGCCGCGGATCGTGTTGACCACCAGGGTGGCCAGCGCTTCGCCTTCGACTTCTTCCGCGATGATCAGCAGCGGGCGCGAAGCCTTGGCCACTTGCTCGAGCACGGGCAGCAGGTCACGGATGCTGGAGACCTTCTTGTCGTACAGCAGCACGAACGGGTTCTCGAGCAGCGCGGATTGCTTTTCGGGGTTGTTGATGAAGTAGGGCGACAGGTAGCCGCGGTCGAATTGCATGCCTTCGACGATGTCCAGCTCGTTGTCGAGGGACTTGCCGTCTTCGACGGTGATGACGCCTTCCTTGCCGACCTTGTCCATCGCCTTGGCGATGATCTCGCCGATGGATTCGTCGCTGTTGGCGGAGATCGAGCCGACCTGGGCAATTTCCTTGCTGGTGGTCGTGGCCTTGGAGGCCTTCTTGAGCTCTTCGACCAGGGCCGTCACGGCCTTGTCGATGCCGCGCTTGAGGTCCATCGGGTTCATGCCGGCGGCCACGTACTTCATGCCTTCGCGCACGATCGACTGGGCCAGCACGGTGGCCGTGGTGGTGCCGTCACCGGCGATGTCGCTGGTCTTGGAAGCGACTTCCTTGACCATCTGCGCGCCCATGTTCTGCAGCTTGTCCTTGAGCTCGATCTCCTTGGCCACGGACACGCCGTCCTTGGTCACGGTGGGGGCGCCAAAGGAGCGCTCGAGCACCACGTTGCGGCCCTTCGGGCCCAGGGTCACCTTGACCGCGTTGGCCAGGATGTTCACGCCTTCGACCATGCGGGCGCGGGCGTCACCGCCAAAAATCACGTCTTTTGATGCCATTGTTCGTTACCTCAGTGAGATGAATTCGGGGACTGATCCGGGGACGGCGCTCAGGCGACCTTCTTCAGGCCGGCGGCGGGGGAACCCTCGACCACGGCGAAGAGGTCGTCTTCCTTCATGACCAGCAGTTCGTCGCCATCGACCTTGACGGTCTGGCCGCTGTACTTGCCGAACAGGACGCGGTCGCCAACGGCGACGTTCAGGGTGATGACTTCACCCTTGTCGTTCTTGCGGCCCGGGCCGACGGCCAGGACTTCACCTTGGTCCGGCTTCTCGGCGGCGTTGTCCGGGATCACGATGCCGGATGCGGTCTTGGTTTCTTGTTCCAGACGCTTGACGAT
>JAQGNE010000044.1 GCA_028291985.1 Polaromonas sp.
TAGGCACCATGAGCAAGTCCAAGAACAACGGTGTGGACCCGCAGGATCTGATCGAGAAATACGGCGCTGACACCGCGCGTCTGTACACCATGTTCACCGCTCCGCCCGAGGCCACGCTGGAATGGAACGACGCTGGCGTTGAAGGCAGCTACCGTTTCTTGCGCCGGGTCTGGAACTTTGGCGTCAGGCTTGTCGCTATAAAAAATGTAGCTACCACTGAAGGTACTGATTGCGCTACAGGCACTTTTGATAAGGAAATCAAGGCTTTGAGGCTGGAAGTGCACACTGTGCTCAAGCAGGTGGACTACGACTACCAGCGCATGCAATACAACACCGTCGTATCGGGGTGCATGAAGCTGCTGAACGCATTGGAGGACTTCAAAGGTTCTGCAAGCGACGGATCGGCAGCTGCGCTGCGTGAGGGCTTCGGCATCCTGCTGCGTTGCCTGTATCCGGCAACGCCGCATCTCGCGCATGCGCTGTGGTCGGATCTGGGCTATGCAACTGCAGGCGGCGGGCTGCTCGATGCTGCCTGGCCTGAAGTCGATGCTGCGGCCCTGCGCCAGGATGAGATCGAACTCATGCTGCAGGTCAACGGCAAACTGCGGGGTTCGGTGACGGTAAGTGCTACGGCCGACAAAGCCGCTATTGAATCGGCTGCGCTTGCCAGCGAAGCCTTCATCAAGCAGGCTGCTGGCGCTGCCGCCAAAAAAGTCATCGTGGTGCCCGGCCGCCTGGTCAACATCGTGATCTGATAAGGCGGATTTTTGCCTTTCTTCCGTTTCGTCGAGGTACCCATGCAGCGTCGTTTTTTCCTCAGTAGCGTCACCGCCACCGCCCTGGTCTATGGTCTGGTCGGATGCGGCTTTGCCCTGCGCAAGGCGCCTGATTTTGCCTTCACCACCCTCTACAGCCCGCTAGGGGAAGGCTCCCAGCTGGGGGTGCAGCTCAAGCGCCAGCTGGAAAGCAGCGGCAAGGTGCGGGTCGTCAACAGCCTGCAGGCACTGGATGCGACAGGTGCTGTCCTGGACGTGCTGGCGGACCACCGCGAGCGTGTGGTGGTGGGCTACAACTCGTCCGGCCAGGTTCGCGAGCTGCAGTTACGCATGCGCTTTCGCTTCAAGCTGCGCACGCCCCAGGGCAAAGAGCTGATTCCCGAGTCCGAGATTTCCCTGAGCCGCGACCTCAGCTACAACGAATCCAACGCGGTTGCGAAAGAAGCCGAAGAGGCTTTGCTGTATCGCGATATGCAAAACGATATCGTGCAGCAGCTGCTGCGACGCCTGGGAGCGGTCGACACCCTGTAGGCGTGCCCCGCCATCGGTTGCGGCGCGTCTTGCCAGGTTACGCTGTTTCAGCGGCATCCGGGACGCCGTATCCCAGCGGTGAACGCCCAAGGCCGGCACAGGCCCAGCACTTCCGTTGCCGGCTGCCGAGCCGTAATTGAGCTGGCCGGACTTGGCCTTCGCATAAGCAATGAACTCTTCGAGGCTGGTAACGGGAAGGTCGCGGTGCACGACCTACACACTGGGCGCCTTGAACACGAGCGTGAGGGGTACGAAGTCCTTGTTGGCGTCACAAGGCATCCTGGGGGAGGATGTGGGATTGACGGCCAGCGCGCCAGTATGTCCCAGGATGAGGGTGTGATCGTCAGTGCTGTTGGCGACTTCCTGCATGGCAATGTTGCCTGCCGCACCGGTTTGTTCTCGACAAACATGTTCTGGCCAATGGTCTTGCTGATTTGGCCGGCGACGGCCCGTGCCACGATCTCGGAACTGCCGCCGGGTGCAAAACCACAAAAGCACGACCAGCCGCAGCGGCTTTCTGAGCCAACCCGCTTGCGCGCCTAGCGGGCAGCCAAGGGATCGACGCGGCAGCGGCGCTGGCCTTGATCAGGCTTCGCCGGTTCAGGTTGACGGGCAGTTCTGGCTACTTCATGGCTTGTTTTCCTCAAAAAAAGGTAAGCATGGCAAGGTGCACAGATGGCCCATGACGCACCATCACGATGCCGTGCATGCCGTGCATGCCGTGGGCAGCCAGCCCGTTTCGAGCCCTCGATCAGCGCATCAGCGTGCTTTTGCCAAACAGGCTTTCAACCAGGTCCAGCGCAACTTCTGCCGTGCCGTTGCGCACATCCAGCGCCGGGTTGAGCTCCATGACATCCAACGACGCCAGCAAGGCTGTGTCGGCAATCATTTCCATGCACAGCTGGGCTTCGCGGTAGGTAGGCCCACCGCGAATCGATGTGGCCACGCCAGGGGCGATGGACGCGTCCAGAAAGTCCACATCAAAACTCACATGCAGGTGGGTGTTGTCGTCCATGCCGGAAAGGGCTGCTTCCATGGTCTGGCGCATGCCCATCTCGTCGATGTAGCGCATGTCAAAGACCTCCATGCCGGACTCGCGCACGAGACGTTTTTCGCCCTCATCCACGCTGCGGATGCCGATCTGGCGAAACACCGCCGGCGTGGTGGCCGGCGTGGTGCCGCCCATACCGGTCAGCTCTGCCGGGCCGTAGCCGCACAGCACTGCTACCGGCATGCCGTGGATATTGCCTGTGGGTGTGAGCGCGCGGGTGTTGAAGTCGGTATGCGCATCCAGCCACAGCACGCGCAATTTTTTTCCGACCGCACGGCAATGCCGCGCCACCGCGCTGATCGAGCCAATACCCAGGCAATGGTCGCCGCCCATCAGGATCGGTGTGTGGCCTGCGCTCAGGCTGTTGAACATCGCGTCATGCACTGCCTGGTTCCAGGCGACCACTTCGGGCAGGTGGCGGTGGCCGTCCTGCGGCGGCTGCCACGGGTTGGCGGGGCCGCTGACATTGCCGGTGTCTGTTACCAAGAGGCCCTGGCCGCGCAATGTTTCCAGTATGCCCGCCACCCGCAGCGCTTCGGGTCCCATCGACGAACCGCGGCTGCCCGCGCCCACATCAGTGGGGGCGCCAATCAGGTCGACCGGAAGTCTGTCGGGGTTTGCCATGCGGGCTCCAGGGTTGCGTGAGATGTCATCAAGGGAAGGCCGGGTTGGCTCAGGCCATGACCGACACCGGTCGGCGCTGCAACTCGGCATTTTGCGGGTTTTTGGTGACGAATGTGGCGCTACAGGGGGCCAGCAGCCCGAACAGGTCTTTCGGGTCGGCCAGCTGCGGTATCAGGTCGATCTGCCGGCGCTTGCCGGCTTCGTCTGCCAGCTGCAGCTTGTGCAGGTAGCACAGGGCCGAATAGTCCTCCAGCGCAAAGCCGACCGAGTCAAAAATCGTTACCACCTCTGCGGTGGCGCGCCCTGCCGTGGTGCCGTTCAGCACATCGGCAAACTCGGTCACCTCAAAATCGGCCGGCAGTTGCTGGATTTCCCCTTCGATGCGGGACTGCGGCTCGTACTCGACAACGATGTGTGCATCGACGCGCAGCAGGATATCGGGATGCAGCTCGGTCTTGCCCGGGCAGTCTCCACCTACTGCATTGATATGCATGCCGGGCTTGATCATCTCCGGGCTCAAGATGGTGGCATTGCGCTTGTCGGCAGTGGCGGTGGTGACGATATCTGCGTTGGCAACGGCTTGCGCTGCCGATGCGCAGATGATGACCTTCAGGCCATCCAGCTTCATGGCCTTCAGGTTGCGGGCCAGCTTGTTGCTGGCCCCAGCGTCGATGTCAAACAGCCGTAATTCACGTATACCCACCATGGCGTGAAACGCAATTGCCTGAAACTCACTTTGCGCCCCGTTGCCGATCAGCGCCATGGTCCGGCTGTCAGGCCGTGCCATCCACCGGGCCGCCAACGCCGACATTGCCGCGGTCCGCAGCGCGGTGGTGATGGTCAGCTCGGACAGCAGCAAGGGATAGCCGGTATCGACATCGGCCAGCACGCCGAAAGCAGTCACGGTCAGCAGCCCGGCATCGGTGTTTTTCGGGTGCCCGTTGACATATTTGAACGAGTACATGCGCCCGTCACTGGTGGGCATCAGCTCGATCACGCCGACCGGCGAATGAATCGCATGACGGGCTGATTTGTCAAACTGGTTGAAGCGCCGGTAGTCGGCCTCGATCTCCGCCGCGAGGCCTTCGATAAAGGCGGCCGGTCCGCGCTGGTTGACGATGCGCTGGATGTCCTGAATGCCGATGTAGTCGACCATGATGTGCTCCTGGTTTTGCCGTAACCCGACGCCGTGTGTGTGTCAGGCTGGCGCTGTCATGCTGATTGGCTTGAAATCGATTGTCCGAAAGGCCCTGTTCAATGAATAGCCAGTAAGCTGCGCAGTTCAGCGATCAGATTGCGCAAAATGCTACTACTTTCTGGCGTTTTGTCAGTAGACTGCTGCATGGACGATACCGACCGCCAATTGATCGCACAGCTGCGCCGCGATGCCCGCACCAGCATTGCCGCCCTGGCTGCACGATTGAAAGTCTCGCGCGGCACCGTCACCAACCGTATCAAGCGACTGGAGGACGACGGTGTCATCGTGGGCTACACGGTGCGGGTGCGCCCCGAGGCGCTGCAAAGCGTCATCAAGGCCTGGATGAGCATTGCGGTAGAAGGCAACCAGACGCGGGTGGTGATCGCCAGCCTGCTGGGCGAGCCGAATGTAGCGGCGCTGCATGACACCAATGGGCGCTGGGATCTGCTGGCTGAACTGCGGGCGGAGAACCTGCAGGAGCTGGCCAAGGTGCTGGAGCGGATACGGCTGGTGAAGGGGATCAGCAATACCGAGACGAGCATTCATCTGGAGACTTATCGCTTGGGGTGATTTTCTTGGCCTTTTATGGCTTTAGCCCAGGTTGCTTCTTAGGTTTTCGCTATTGAAATCGTAGCGTTTTCGTTGTTCCAGAGTCGTTCATTGTTTTGATGCTGCTCACCGGGCAACCCCGGCCAGCAGCCTGAAAACAACCCACAGCCCAGGAATAACAAGAAACGTAAACGCTACGATTTGAATAGCGATAACCCCAGGTTGTTACGGGGCAAAAACATCAAAAGACCAATAATCAAACAGCTTGTTGCCTCCCAAGCTAACCTAAACTCCGCTCATGCAAATCGCGCCCAACCAGCTCAACGACCACCTCAAGCGCGGCCTGAAAAGCCTCTACACCCTGCACGGTGACGAGTCGCTGCTGGTTCAGGAATTTGCCGACGCCCTGCGGCTGGAGGCGCGCAGGCTGGGGTACACCGAACGCACCGTGCACACGGTGTCGGGCGCGCATTTCGACTGGAGCGAGGTGCTGGCCAGCGGCGGCTCGCTCAGCCTCTTTGCTGACAAACAGATCGTCGAGATTCGTATTCCCAGCGGCAAGCCCGGCAAGGACGGCTCGGTTGCCCTGCAGCAGATTGCCGAACGTGCGCGGGGCGACGACTCCACGCTGACGCTGGTGATGCTGCCCCGGCTGGACAGCCTGACCACCAAAGGCGCCTGGTTTGGTGCGCTCGACAGTTTTGGCGTCACCGTCAAATTCGAACCGATCGCACGCGCGATGCTTCCGCAGTGGATCTCGCAGCGGCTGCAACTGCAGGGCCAGCGCGTGGCCGCGGGCGAGGAAGGCCAGCGCACGCTGCAATTTTTTGCCGATCGCGTGGAGGGCAACCTGCTGGCAGCGCATCAGGAAATCCAGAAACTGGGCCTGTTGCACCCAGTGCTGCCGAGCGGCGAAGGCGCGGTGCTCAGCTTTGAGCAGGTTGAAAACGCGGTGCTGAACGTGGCGCGCTATGACGTCTTCAAGCTGGCAGAAGCGGTGCTTGGCGGCCAGTCGGTTCGGGTGGCGCGCATGCTGGACGGCCTGCAGGCCGAGGGCGAGTCGGAGGTGCTGGTGCACTGGGCCATCAGTGAAGACATACGCGGCATGAAGCGGGTCAAGGACGCCATCAGCGCGGGCAGGCCGATGCCGATGGCGCTGCGCGAAAACCGCATCTGGGGCGTGAAGGAAAAGCTGTACGAGCGTGCGCTGCCCAACATCAGCGACACCGCGATGGGCAACCTGCTCAACGCAGCGCACAAGGTTGACGGCATCGTGAAGGGCTTGAAGCAGCCCGACTGGCCGGCCAGCGGCTGGCAATCGCTGCAGCGGCTGGCCGCTATGGTTTGCGAGCAATGCGCATCGCCGGTGCGTGGAGGAGCTGCGTCACAGAGGCAGCCACGCCTTCCTTCGCGCTAGGGGTTTTCACACACTGCCTTTCGCATGCGTGAAATCACGCTCGTTGAGGCACGATACTGTCGCTAGACATCAGCTTCGCCTCATCAATCGCCGTAGGTATTTCATGAGCCAGCTACGGATTAACGACTATCTCAAACAGCTCGACATCATCAAAAAGGCAAGCAGAAGCCATCGTGAAACCATTGTTCGCGAGGCATTCAGTGACCGGTTGGATGAAAACGGCGTGCTGGCGTTTATCAGCACCGCAGCTTCATCGAAAGCCGAACCTTCGACGGCTTTCGCAAGACCGTTGCGCAGGAGTTTTCTGAGAGATCTACGGGATCGACTTCGGTCGCGATGTGCGCGCCAACCCAAAACTAAGTGGCACTAAACACAACGTCTTCGGCATACAGACTGGGCGGCGATCAGCTTCAGGGTCAAGCGCACCAGGTTAACGCGCTGGTACAGCTCGACATACGGGCGGTCTTGCGCCAGCAAGACATATTCGCGCAGGCTCGGCAGCTTCTGGTAAGCGGTCCATTTTTCGCGCCGATCGGTGGATCCGGTGCCGGGCGACAAGACCTCGGCAACCATGCAGGGACTGGTTTTGAAATAGGCCTCGTCGTCATGCGGGTCACGGACCAGCATCACATCCGGGTAGTAAAAGGTGCCGCCGGCGTCGAGGCGCAGTTTCATGTCGCTCATGAAAGTCTGACACCCGTTTTTTGCTTGTAGATTGCAGTAGCTGGTGAAGTTCACGGCGACGCGGTTATGGTTGGCGCTGCCGCCCGCCATGGCATAAACCCTGCCGTGCACAAACTCGTGACGCACTTCGGCATGCTCTTCGCTGTTCAAATAATCGTCTTCACTCAAGGGTTTGAGCAGGGCTTGAACCATCAAATCACTATGGCGCAGCGCGTGTGAAAATATAAGCCATGAAGGACATCCCTATCGACCAGCTCATGCAAGCCATGGGTATGAAGGCAAAAACAGCTTCAGCCCAGGTGGCACGAGCGCCAGCAGCTATCAAAAACAAAGCACTTTCCGGCTTGGCGGGGCTGCTGAGGGCTAACCTTGCCGCGTTGGCGCAGGCCAATCAGCGTGACCTGGACCGCGCGGGTGCGTCCGGCCTGGCCGGCCCCCTGCTGGACCGCCTCAAGCTCACGCCAGCCATCATCGAGACCGTCGCCGTCGGCTGTGAGCAACTGGCCGTGATGCCTGATGTGATCGGCGACATCATCGGCATGAAAGAGCAGCCCAGCGGCATCCGCGTGGGCCAGATGCGGGTGCCGATCGGGGTTTTCGGCATGATTTACGAAAGCCGTCCCAACGTCACCATTGAGGCCGCATCGCTGGCTATCAAAAGTGGCAATGCCTGCATCCTGCGTGGTGGCTCCGAGGCTATCGAGTCCAACAAGGCGCTGGCCGGGCTGGTGCAGCAGGCATTGACAGGCGCGGGTTTGCCGGCCGATGTGGTGCAACTGGTGCCTACCACTGACCGTGAGGCCGTGGGCCAGCTGATCGCCATGCCGCAGTATGTGGATGTGATCATTCCTCGCGGCGGCAAGGGCCTGATCGAGCGCATCAGCCGCGATGCGAAGGTGCCGGTTATCAAGCACCTGGACGGCAACTGCCATGTGTATGTGGATGACCCTTGCGACATGGCCATGGCCGTCAAGGTGGCCGACAACGCCAAGACGCAGAAATACAGCCCCTGCAACGCGACCGAAAGCCTGCTGGTCGCCAGCGGCGCGGCATCCACTTTCTTGCCGCTGATCGGCGCGATCTATGCTGCCAAGGGTGTGGAAATGCGGTGTGATGAGGCCGCAGCCCATATCCTGCGAGGGGTGACAGCTATCGATAACGTAGCAAATATTGTGCTGGCGACCGAGCAGGACTGGTATGAGGAATACCTCGCGCCCATCATCAGCATCAAGATCGTGGCGGGGCTGGACGAGGCCATCGCGCATATCAACCAGTACAGCAGCCACCATACCGACGCGATCATCACACGTGACCATGTGCACGCGCAGCGCTTTCTGCGCGAGGTCGACTCGGCCAGTGTGATGGTCAACGCCAGCACCCGTTTTGCCGACGGGTTCGAGTTTGGCCTGGGTGCTGAAATCGGCATCAGCACCGACAAGTTCCATGCCCGCGGGCCGGTCGGCATTGACGGCCTTACATCGCTCAAATATGTGGTGTTGGGCAGTGGTGAAGTGCGGCTTTAGAAGCGCAGCTGCAAGTGACTTCGGCACCCGTTGGCCGCGGCATCGCGGCAATGGGTTCGCTGGGTGATCGTTCGCCTTACCCCTTGTAACCTTCGGCCACGTCCCCAATGTCTCTAAAATTCAGATGGTTATAGCCACGCCGTATAACAGCATCTCTTACCGAAAGTGGCCGTATGGTTCCGCATCTCATCACTGCCCTCAATGGCCCTATCCATGAGCTCGAGCAGCGCATTCTTGATTCCACGCCGGCGATAGAGCGGTGGTTCCGGCTGGAGTGGATGGAGCACACGCCGCCCTTTTACTGCGCGGTCGATGTGCGCAACGCAGGGTTTAAGCTGGCGCCGGTCGATACCAACCTGTGCCCCGATGGCTGGAACAACCTGACGCCCGATATGCTGCCGCTGGCGGTGCAGGCCGGCATGGCTGCCATCGAAAAGATCTGCCCGGAGGCCCGCAACCTGCTGGTGGTGCCCGAAAGCCGCGTCGACAACACGTTCTACTGGTCCAACATCCTGCAGCTCAAGCGTGTGTTTCACCAGGCAGGGCTGAATGTGCGCTTCGGCTCGCTGGACAGCAACATCACGCAACCGACCGTTATCCAGCTGCCGATGGGCGAGAGCATCACGCTGGAGCCCTTGATCCGCACCGACAGGCGGCTGGGCCTCAAGGATTTCGATCCCTGCACCATCTTGCTTAACAACGATCTGTCGGCCGGTATTCCCGGCATTCTGGAAGAGCTGAACGAGCAGTACCTGCTGCCGCCGCTCCACGCCAGCGCCAGCGTGCGCCGCAAGTCCCGGCACTTCAAGGCCTATGAAGAAGTCTCCAAGCGCTTTGGCAAGCTGCTGGGCATTGACCCGTGGCTGATCAACCCGATGTTTTCGCACTGCGGTGAAGTCAACTTTGCCGACGGCAAAGGCGTTGACTGCCTCATCACGCAGGTCGACGCGCTGCTGACCAAAGTCAAGCGCAAGTACAAGGAATACGGCATCAACGAAAAACCCTTTGTCGTGGTCAAGGCCGACGGCGGCCTGGACGGCACCGGCGGCATGGGCATCATGACGGTTCGCGATGTCAAGGACCTGGATGCGCTGATTGCCAAGGCCCAAGAGAAAGCCCGCAGCAGCGGCAGCCCGACGCTTCCGGAAGTCATCATCCAGGAAGGCGTGCTGACCAATGAGCGCGTCAATGCAGCCGTGGCGGAGCCGGTGGTCTACATGATGGACCGCTATGTGGTCGGCGGCTTCTACCGCATCCACGCCGACCGCGCAGCCGACGAAGGCCTCACTGCACCCGGTGCCCGGTATGTACCGCTGGCTTTTGCCGACGGCGGCCGGCTGCCGCAACCTGGTGAAAAACCAGGCTCCAGCAGCCCGAACCGCTTTTATATGTACGGCGTGATCGGCCGTCTGGCCATGCTGGCTGCGAGTTATGAGCTGGAAGCAACCGACCCGGATGCCGAGGTTTACGACTGATTCCAAGCTTTTTGGGTCGCCAGCCTAATAGAACCAAGATCTCGCCGCTATTTAATTAATAGCAAATGACCGTTCCGTGGCGGCCGGATGCAGTGCCTCACCCTTGCAGTATTGCCCGGCACCGCCGGGCGTCTGTTGACGACCCGGTTCATGCGCCTGATTGTTACCAGTTGTTGCGCTGCAACAAAACGCGGATTTTTGGGCTTTGCGCCGCACGCAGTCTTGCAAGTACGAGGTGCAGGCGCAAAATAGCGACCCCTAGATAACCGTTCCCGCCGTCATTGACCACAGTCTGCAGCCGCGCTTGAAGCGTTGTGCAGCAGGCTCGTTCAGCGCGGGAAGTTTTTGTGTCCAGTAAAAAATCATCACTCGCGGCGCTCACCCTCAGCGCTATCGGCGTCGTCTACGGCGACATAGGCACCAGCGTTTTGTATGCGATGAAGGAAGTGTTTGGCTCAGGCCATGTTCCTTTCACGCCCGACAACGTCTACGGCATCCTGTCCATCTTTTTCTGGACTCTGACGGTCATTGTGTCCATCAAGTACGTGGTGCTGGTGCTCAGGGCCGACAACCATGGCGAAGGTGGGCTGATTGCCATGCTGGCGCTTGCATCGACTGCCGTCAAGGACAAGCCGAAGTTACGGCGCATCCTGCTGATGGTGGGCATTTTTGGCACCTCGCTTTTCTACGGCGACGGCGTGATTACCCCGGCCATATCGGTTCTCTCGGCAGTAGAGGGCCTGGAAGTGGTGTCGCCGGCTTTCAAGCAGGGCGTGATCCCGATAACGCTGGTCATTCTGTTCTGCCTGTTCGCCGTGCAAAAAAATGGCACCGCAGGCATCGGAAAATTTTTCGGCCCGATAACGCTGGTCTGGTTTCTGGTGCTTGCCTTGTTGGGGGTGTCCCAAATTCTGACCAATCCTGGCATCTTGAAGGCAATGAGCCCCCATTACGCGGTGATGTTCATGTGGACCAACCCCGGGACCACTTTCATCATTCTTGGCGCTGTGGTGCTGTGCGTCACCGGCGCCGAGGCACTGTATGCCGACCTGGGCCACTTTGGCAAGCAGCCTATACGCCTGGCGTGGTTTTCGGTGGTGATGCCGTGCCTGGTGCTCAACTATTTCGGCCAGGGCGCGCTGCTGCTGAACAAGCCGGAAGCCGTCAAGAATCCCTTTTATTTGATGGCACCTGACTGGGCGCTGCTGCCGCTGGTGGGCCTGGCCACCATGGCTACCGTGATCGCCTCGCAGGCGCTCATTACCGGCGCTTTCAGCGTCACCAAGCAAGCTATCCAGATGGGCTACCTGCCGCGCCTGAACATCCAGCACACCAGTGTGCGGGACACCGGCCAGATCTACATGCCGTTCATCAACTGGGCGCTGTTCATCACCATCGTGCTCGCTGTCGTGATGTTCCGTTCATCCAGCAACCTCGCAGCTGCGTACGGCATCGCGGTGTGTACCGACATGCTGATCACCACGATCCTGACGTTCTACGTGATCCGCTACGGTTGGAAGTATCCGCTGGGTTTGTGCATTGCGGCCACTGGCGTTTTCTTCGTCGTGGACTTTGCGTTTTTTGCCTCCAACCTGATGAAGCTGTTCGCCGGCGGCTGGTTCCCGCTGTTGATCGGCGGAGCGGTTTTCACGCTCATGATGACCTGGAAGGAAGGCCGGCACATCCTCAATGAGAAGCTGCGCTCCGACGCAATTGACCTGCCCAGTTTTCTGGACGCGGTTTTCATCAACCCGCCGGCCCGGGTCGAAGGTACGGCCGTATTTTTGACCGCCGAGCCGGGCACGGTACCCAATGCCATGCTGCATAACCTGAAGCACAACAAGGTCCTGCATGAGCAGAACCTCTTCGTGACGGTTCGCAACCACGAGGTCCCGTGGATTGGCATGGACAAGCGGCTGGCGATCGAATCACTGGGACACCGCTGCTGGCAGGTCGTGATTCATTACGGCTTCAAAAACGATCTGGATGTACCGCGTGCGCTGCAGCACATCAAAGGCCGGGGTTGTGAGCTGGAGGCCATGACGACCAGCTATTTCCTGTCACGCGACACCGTGATTCCCACCATTGGCGGCGGCATGGCGCCGTGGCGCGAAAAGCTGTTTGCGCAGATGCACCATAACGCGAGCGGTGCGGCGGACTTTTTGAATTTGCCGGGGAATTCGGTGGTGGAGTTGGGTAGCAAAATCGAGATCTGATGGCTGGGCGGCAGGATCAGTTTTATGTTTCCGGGGCTGTAAGGGTGTTTTTTAAGCGTTCTGGTGCTATAGCCGGGGTATTGCGAGGGGTTGTAGCTATCTAAATAATAGCGATTGGCCTTTTGCTGTTCGGGCTCGGCTTTTCGAAGTCACTGGTGATGTGTCGATGTGCGCGATGTTTGTGGGGCTGCTGGCCGGGCAACCCCGGCCAGCAGCATCAAACCCACCGCCGCCGACTCACAACCACGACATAACACTCCGCTGCTACTGTTTAAATAGCAACAAACCGTTGAATTGATTGGGCCAGAGCGTTAAAATACCAAAAAGGTCTCATCCTGCCCCATGACACTTCTTGTACTTCTTCCCACTGCCGCAATAACAGACATCGTTCCGTCCAGGGGTAGCAACTGCGCGCACCGTCTCCACCCGCGGCCCTAGCGACCGCCACAACTCACGCAGGTCATAAACCGCCCAGATCGCCTCGCCAAACGCGTTCAGCCGTGCAATGCTGGTGCTGGGCGCGCCGTCTTCGCTCAGGGGTGAAATCTCAGGTGGTGCGCTGTCGTCCTCCGTCATGGCCACGATGGCTTGCAAGGCGCCATCGAGCCATTTGGCGGCGTCCTTGTCGCGCGGCGCCTGCCAATCGTCTGGCCAGTATTCCACCGCAAACATGAAGCCCAGCGCCCATACCTGCGCAAATGCTGGCAGTGCTTCGCCCTTGAAGGCGGCTTGTTCCTCGGGGATCATTTCTGCCACCGCGCCCCGGATGTCCATGACCTCCGGGTGGTAGCAGTTGTCGTCTTCCAGTGACTCGACCTCTGCATCCAGCGCTGCGCTCACTTCCACCCAGCGTTGCTGCCAAAGGATCAAAAAGCGCTGGCGTTGCTCTTCGCTGGAAAACGAGCCTTCATCGGCATCCTCGGCTTCACCGGGCGCCGGGATGCCGAGCAGTGCCGTCAGATATTCATCGACCGGGATAGCCCGGCGGGAGCAAACCAGCGCGGCCATGAAGCCCTCGCAGAATTCCCATTGCGGGGTTTCGTCGTAGCGGGTGCGCAGGTCGTCCAGAATGCCGTCCAGTTCATCGAAGGCTTCGACCTCCATAAAGCTGGTGTCTGCATTACCAGACGAAGGAGAGGGCAATGAGTCGGTGGAATGGTCGGTAGTTGAATTCATAGACCGCCAAGTCTAGCGCCGGCATCGCAGTGACCAGGCCCGTTCCAGCCCTGCTGTCGGCGATACCGCCGAGTCACATCTGCATGATCTCGCGCGCCATCTGCTTGGGATTGCTCAGTGCGGGCAACATGAACCAG
Organism: Polaromonas sp.; assembly: GCA_028291985.1. Classification (GTDB taxonomy): domain Bacteria; phylum Pseudomonadota; class Gammaproteobacteria; order Burkholderiales; family Burkholderiaceae_C; genus Polaromonas. The sequence goes on from JAQGNE010000044.1 coordinate 13,358, forward strand.
CGATCCAGGGTTTCATTGCCCACGCGAACCATGCCGGTGTGATTTTCCAGGTCAGCATCGATACGCGGGTCGTCGTTGAAGAACCCCAGCTTGCGGCGAATCGCGTCCATTTCGTTGGGCTGCCCGGTCAGAAATGTCCAGCCTGGCTTCAGGTCGTAACTGTTCACGTAGCTGCTCAGCGCCTCTGGCGTATCAAACTGGGGCTGCAGCGTCAGCGAATACATGAAAACATCCTTGCCCAGTCGCGGCGCGAGCAGGCGTTGCACCTCCCTGAGATTGGCCGTGCTGCCCGGGCAAATCCCGGTGCAGACGGAATACATCATGTTGAAGATGACGATCTTTCCCTTGACGATGTCATCGTAAAAACGCAGCTTTTTACCATCGTGCGTTTGTAGCAAGGAGTTGGGAAAGTAATGGGCGCGGGGTCCAGGCTTGTCCGCCATCGGCGACGGTGCTGCGACTGTGGTGCTGGCGAGCAGGGGCGCCAGCGCGCCGCCACCCGCCCAGCGAAGCCAGTCACGTTTTGATGAATTGTCGGCAGGCGTTGCTGTTTGGTTCGGTGTTTTCATGGCGCACATCCAGTCAAGGAACAATGTCAAAACGAAGCATCATGGCGTGGTCCTCGTGGATGAGGTTGTGGCAATGCATCATGTAAGCCCCCAGAAAATCCCTGAACCGGATGAATACTTGTACCTCTTCATCCGGGGCCAGCTCAAAGACATCCTTGCGCCCTAGCTCGTGCGCAGGAGGAGGCTTGCCATTGCGGCTCAATATCCGACCTTCTTCCATATGGATATGCACCGGGTGGTGCCAGCTACCCTTGCCTCGCAGCCTCCAGATTTCCGCACTCCCGCGTTTGACGGTAAATGTGGGCTGGCTGGCGTCAAAGATTTTGTTGTTGACGGTCCAGACCTCGTTCGCCTTGTCAAATTCAAAGGACCGCTTGCGAACCACTTCGTTTAGGTTGATTGGCGGCTGGGCTCGCAGAGTGTCGGGCACCTGACTGACGTCAGGTATCTGCGCGCCGACATCAAAGCGCATGATTCGCGTTCCTGCCTTGGTCAATAGGCCGGCGGTGTCGCGTGGGTTGGTTGCGCTGCCTTCTGGCCCGCGCCCATCGGTCTGAATCAGGCGGTTGACCAGATAGAGGGACGTACCCGCATGCGCTGCAAAATCAACCACGATGTCGCCGCGCTCGGCGCAGGCCAGCCGCACCTTGCGCACTCCGCGCAGGGGCTTCTCAAGGAGGTTCCCGTCATTGGCGATGTAGTCGAAGGGTATGTTTACGCCATTGCCATTGGTCAGGTAGAACTCATAAAAACGCGAAACACTGGCATTCAGCAGGCGAAAGCGGTACTTGCGCCCATCAACATTGAACTTGGGCTGAACCTTGCCATTGACGCAAAACTTGTTGCCCAAAAGACCCTTGTTTTCGAACTGGTCGAAGGCCAGATAGCCGCTTGAGTTGAACCGGCAGTCCTGAAACATCAACGGGATGTCGTACCGGCCCACCCCGCTGGGCAGACACAGCGCCTTCGGGTTGGTGTCGCGTTCGTTGCCCGAGTCGATGTCGTCAAACAGCAGGTAAAAACCGGCAAGCCCGCGGTAGACATTGGGCGCTGTGAAGTCGACCCGGTGGTCGTGGTACCAGAGCGTTCCCAAAGCCTCGCGTGGGTCGCCATTGGTGGGATCAAACACCGGGTTGTCATACCCGGCGTAGCAGTGCGGGTAGTGGTGATCCTTGAAACGACCGGCCCCTGTTAGGTTGGGCCCGTATTTGGCACTGCTGTAGTAGTCGGCGGTGAAGCCGTCGCTTTCAGATGCGCAGTGCAGGTTGTGCAGATGGGTCGAAATTTCAGGTGAGCCGAAGCCGACGCTATTGACAGGTAGATCGTTGTAGATGCGCACAATTGACGGCACGCCATAACGCTCGACAAATGTGGGGCCTGGAAGGATGCCGTCATAGCCCCAGATTTTTTGCGTGGGGAGCTCACGGTGAAACGAGTGCCAGCCTTCCTTGACGTAGAGGTTGTAGAACTTCTGGGTCGGCCAGCTGACCAGCCCCTGATGTGATGTACGGCCGCATTCACCGTCGACTGTATTGGACAACTGCGTCGGAGGCGGACTCAAGCTGTTGGGCGTGATCCCGGCCGCCATTTTGGCGGTATAGACCGGCAGGTTTTCAAGAAACGGTGTGGTGGCAGGTCCAGGTGGAGGATCCTTGGCCTCTGCGGTATCCAGAAGCAGGGGAGCGGCTGTAACGCTGGCGGCAACGCTTGCCAGCCGTAGGGACTGCCTACGACTAAGTGCAGGAAAAACTGAATCGTCAGGCGGGTGCAGTGTTGACATGACAACTTCCTTGGCTTGAGCCGGCTCGCCGTGGATATTCACGTTTGTTAACCGGACTCACTCATAGTGTCTGGTCGGTCAACGATGGCGACCATCATCAAAACTTGTTAAGGGTTTTCGGGCCGTGGGAGTCAAGCGCGGGCCCGCAAGGTACGGGCGTGCATCACTTCCGGGTTGAATTTGGCGGTCCGACCGCCCTTCGCCCCCAACAGGGACACACTGTCTGCATCCTGTCATTTAGTAAGCTTAGTAAAAAACTGAGTTTCCGAGCGGTGCCTTTGATGCGGTTTAGTAAGGCTTTTTTACACAGAGGGCAACATGGCCGTCCTGTCCAATGCTTTACACAGCTTTATGTCAGCCGAAGGTACACAGCCCTGGATCGCATTTGGTCATGTCTGAGCCTTGGCAGCAGCTTTCCAGGTGAGCCGGTTAACCTGTTGCGTGGTGTCGCAACGGTCTGGGATCGAAACCGTTTTTTCCAGCGGCAGCGTTGCAGTCAAAGGCAGAGCAGCGCGTTGGCTATTAGCGCGATGACTATGCAAAACGCTGCTGTCAGGGATTGGAGACGAAGTAGGTTGCGACGGTTTGCAGGTCGGCCGGGCCTAGCGTTCCGGCAGCTGAACGAAGTCGCAAGTACCCCAGTAGATAGTTGAAGCGGGCAAGTGCAAGATCACGCCGCGCCTCAAACATTTGTTGCTGGGCGTTAAGCACATCCAGATTTGTTCGTTGACCACCCGTAACACTTTTGCGCGTGGCTTCTATCAGCAATGTGGCTGAACTGAGGGCTTTGACTGTGGCATCGATGCGCACCGCACTGCTCAAGGTCAGGTTGTATTGCTTGCGCAGTTCAAGCAAAACCGCATCGGTTTTTGCCTCCAGGTCTTCCTGGGCCTTTTCATAGTTGGCCACAGCTTGCTGGGTAGCTGCCGTGACAGCGCCCCCCGAATAAATCGGGACGCTGACCTGCAGGCCAACGCTGCGGATGTTGATGTGCTGACCGAACGTGCTGGTGGTCTCAGAGTCGTTCTTACCCAGGCTCGCGACCAGGTCAAGCCGTGGCAGATGACCCGCGCCGTTCTTCTTGATTTCCTGTTGGGCAATTTCAACCACCAGGCGCTGAACCGCAATCTCGGCGTTATTGGCCAGTGCCAGTGCCTTCCATGTCTCGAATGTCTCCGGCAGCATGGGCTGGACACGGAAGTTATCGACCAGGGGGTCCAGAGCGTCGACATCCTGACCGACCATGTTTGCCAGTGCATTTCGGGTGTTGGTCAGGTTGTCTTGAGCCTCCAGCACCTGGGCTTCCGCCAAATCGTATTTGGCCTGGGTTTCCAGAACGTCGGTACGGGTTCCTTCGCCTGATCGCAGCATGCGTTCATTGGACCGGCGTTGCTCGGCATAGGCATCGCGCTGCGCTATTGCCTGGCTAAGCTGGTCTTCAGCATACTTGGCGGGCGCGTAAAGGCCGACCAGGCGCACGATGAGGTTCTGGCGTTGCGCCGTCAGCTGGGCATTGCTGGCACTGGTCTGCGCGATGCCCTGGCGGTAGCGGGCCTGCCCTTCCGGATGATAGATCGGCTGGCGAAACTGTATCGAGGCCGCAGAGCCGGTGTAATTGCGGTGTTCGGTGAAATCTCCGCGAACGGTGGGGCTGGTGATGTCCGCCTGGTTCCGGTTTCGTTGATAGCTTGCTGAAACTGTGGGCAACAGGTTGGCCCGGCCGAGAACCTCGTATTGTTGTCCTGCTTCGTTGTCGCGCTGGGCAGAGCGGTACACCGGGTCGTTGGCCAGTGCCGCATCGTAGGCTGCCAGCAGACCCAGTGATAGCGCGGGCTGCGCGTGAAACAGCATCGCCGCGCACAGCAAGGGCGCTGCAAGCGGACGCAACGTCAAGGCGCGCATGGGCTATTCCTCGGTCAGGGACATCTTGAACTTGTCAGCCAGCGGTTTGAAAAGATAGTTCAGCAAGGTTCGCTCGCCGGTCTTGACAAACAACTCTACCGGCATGCCTGGCCGAACCTGCAAGTGGGAGATCATCGCCAGGCCCTCGGGTGCCACCTTGGCCTTTAGGCTGTAGTAGGGCAGACCGCTTTTCTCGTCGACCAGACGGTCTGCAGAAACATGCGTCACAACACCCGGGATGTGGGGCGTCTGGTTCTGGTTGAAAGCAGAAAAAATAAGGTCAACCGGCAGGTTCGGATGAACCTTGTCCACCAGATGAACCGGTAGCTGACCGTCAACCACTAGCGCGTCCTCGCTCGGCACAATGTCCATCAGGCGAAAACCGGGCGCTATCACGCCGCCGTGGGTAAAGACATTCATCGCCACCACCGTGCCGCCAGTGGGCGCGCGCACCAGGACGTTGTCAAGGTCGTAGTCCAGTCCGTTCAGGCGATTCGCCAGCGTTCCAGCCTCTTTCTGTGCTTCTGACAGCTGGGATCGCACCTCTTTCTGGTATTCCTGCTGGCGCTGCACACGCTTGAGCCTGACCTCGGCAATCTGTCGCTGTCCACGTCCTATGTTGCTGATGTCCTCGGATATGGCTGTTGCCAGCTGCGCATGCGTTCGCTCCAGCTCAAGAAGCCGGTTCCGGGCCACATAACCCTCTGTCGCCAGGTCTCGCATGCCGTCAAGCTGCTCTTTTAGGAACTGAAGCTGCCTGTTTTTCCCGTTGAGCGATTCTTTCAGACCCAGGTTTTGAAGAACCAAGCCGGCAATGTTTTCGTCCAGCGCCAGCAGCTCGCTTCGAATGGCGGTCTGCCGCGAAGAGAACAGTTGCTGCTGAAGACTGACGTTGGCCACGACGCGCGGGTCGTCTTTTGCAGTGTCCAGTTCAGGAGGGAAAACAATGCGTTCGTTACCATCGCGCTCGGCAGTCAGGCGGGCTTCGGCGCTACGCGCGGCGAAGTACTGAACGCGGCTGCTTTCTGCGTTGGCACGGGACTGCACCGCATTCATGCGCACCAGCACGTCGCCTGCTTTGACCACGTCGCCTTCCTTGACCAGGATCGCTTCAACGGTACCTCCCGTCAGATGCTGAACGGCTTTCTTGTTGGTGGCAACCGTTACGGTTCCGTTCATCGGAACCCCTTTGTCCAGCGGCGCGAGTGACGCCCACAGCACGAAACTTCCAAAGCCACCGACAACAATCCACCATCCCAGACGCGTCTGAAATGCCACGTCGGTCCGCACAACCGGCGTCCCCGAATCGCCCGCATCCAGGCCTGTGAGCGAGGGGTTGTGATTGACAGCATTCACGATAGGAACCCGGTTACTCCCATGGGGATTAATGCTCTGCCACGTGTCGGCCAGCGGCATCCTCAGGTTTGCTGCTTCTTACCGCCATCAGTGCCGCAGGCCTTGCAGCAGGTGCCGGCGGCTGCGCCGCCTTGGCTATGTCGGCAAGAACCTGCGCGGTGGGTCCAAACATCTGCGCCACACCGTCTCGCAGCAACAGCAATTTATTGGTCACGTTGATGGCGCCGCTGCGGTGGGTGATCAACACCACGGTTTTGCCCCGTGCCCTGAAATCCAGCAGTGCTGACACAAGGGCTTGCTCTCCGGTTTCATCCAGATTGGAATTAGGCTCGTCAAGCACCAGAAGCGAGGGATCGTCGTACATGGCTCTCGCAAGGCCGATGCGTTGTTTCTGGCCGCCCGACAAACCCGAGCCTGCGTCGCCCAGTGGTGTGTCGTAGCCCTTCGGAAGCTGCAATATCAGGTGATGCATGCCAGCCCGTTTGGCGGCCACGATAACCTTCTCAGGCTCAACCACTCCAAAGCGGGCAATGTTCTCGCTGACCGTGCCGGCAAACAGCTCGATGTCCTGCGGCAGGTAGCCTATCGATGGCCCCAATTCGTCTTTGTTCCACTGGTAGATGTCTGCACCGTCAAGTCTGACGTGGCCTATGGCGACAGGCCATACGCCCACGAGAAGGCGCGCTAGCGTCGACTTGCCTGACCCACTGGGACCGATAACCCCCAGCACATCGCCTGGCGCCAGCGAGAAACTCAAATTCTTGATCACTGCAACCGGGCAACCAGGTGGCGCCGCCGTCACGCCTTCCAGGGCGATGTGTCCTTGTGGTTTCGGCAAGGCCATGCCAGACGCCCTGGCGGGGTTGGCCTTCAAAAGCTCAAGGAGCCGACGGTGTGCGCTGCGGGTGCTGCTCCAGCTTTTCCAGATGCCGATCAATTGCTCGACCGGGTTGAGTGCCCGGCCCATCAGGATGGAGGCAACAATCATCATCCCTGGCGTGATCTTCCCTTCGAGTACCAGCAATGCGCCAAATCCCAGAATCAGCGATTGCAACGCAGTGCGAACGAATTTGGTCAACGCGCCCACAATGCCAGCCTTTTCGCTGGCCTCAGCCTGCAGGTTCAAAAATCGGCCGTGAAGTTTGAACCACCTCGACATCAGATTCGGCAGCATGCCCATTGACTCGATGACCTCTGCATTTCGCAGATTGTTCGTTGCCAGATTGCCAGCGGCCACTGCCATCGTGCTGGCTTCTGCCAAGGGCTCTCTGGAAACCATTTCGTTGACAACTGCCAAAGCCAGCAGGAGTACCACGCCGCATAGTGCGAACACGCCAAGCCACGGGCTAAAAAGGAAGATAACGGCGAGGTAGATTGGAAACCAGGGCGCGTCAAAAAACGCAAACAAGCCGTTACCCGTCACGAACTGCCGGATGGTCGTCAAGTCCTGCAGGGCCTGGCCGGCATTGCCTCCAGCCTTCTTCAGGTTCTGCTCAAATGCAGCCGCGTAGATTCGCTTGTTCAGCTTCATGTCCAGGCGCGCACCGACACGAATCAATATGAAGCTGCGCACGAACTCCAGCGCGCTGCTCAGTAGAAGGGCTGCCACGGTCATCAGCGTCAGCATCAACAGCGTGGTGGTGTTTTGACTGGCCAACACCCTGTCATAGACCTGCAACATGTACAGCGAGGGCACCAGAACCATCAGATTAATGATGGCACTGAAGACACCCACTGTGCGAAACGCACCGGCGCAGGCGGTGAACGCCTGCGCAAGTTCGTTTTCTTCGCGACTTTTTTTCCAGAACATGAAACTCACAGAACGATGTCTTGAGCCAGGAACGTCTGGCGTCCGGTCAGGGCCACCTGAAAGTCAGCGGTCAGCGTGCTGTTGACGTTCCCTTCAATCAGCGTGACCTCGTTAACGCCGGTGCCCTCATAGCGGTACCGCAACTGGCCTGCACCCGAAAATGCAGCGCCTGCCGTAAAGTTGAACGTAAATGCCTGGTCGCCAGCAACGCCAGTGTTTGCATCCAGTGTGGAAAAATCGATTTTGTCGATGCCCCTTGCGAAGTCGGTTACCACGTCGCGCAGGGTGGTGCCTACTGGAGATTCACCAGTAGTGTTGATGTCGAAAATGTCGGCGCCCGTTCCACCCGTCAACCGGTCTTGCCCGGTGCCCCCCACCAGCCTGTCGAGCCCGTCACCGCCGATCAACACATCGTTTCCGCCCAGGCCATTAAGGGTGTCATTGCCCAAGCCGCCTGAAAGCGTATTGGCCAGAGCGCTGCCCGTTATGGTGTCGCCGCCCGATCCACCGATGAAGTTCTCGAAGTTAAAAAGCATGTCAGTCGAATCGACAACAGCGCTGCCGCTGCCTCCAACCAAGGATCCGTTACTGAGGGTGGCCGACAGGGCGGTGATAAAGGCTGAATAGTCTGCCGTATCGCCGCTACCAAGATCACCGTTTAAAAAGTCACGAATGCCGTCGGAAGTCGATACTATCGTGTCGTTTCCGTCACCACCATTCACTACATCGTTTCCGGCCAGACCGTTCAGGATGTCATTGCCCAGACCACCGATGAGCGTGTTGCTGTTAACGGTGCCGACGATGTTGTCGTTACCCCCGCCACCGGTAAAGCTTTCAATGCTGATCATCGAATCGGAAGTCTCAACAGTAGGACCGCTGCCTCCAACCACGGCACTGGTGCCTAGGTTGACAGTCAGGGCCGTGGTAAAGGCCGTGTAGTCTGCAATGTCGAGCCCGGTACCACCGTCCAGGATGTCACGGACACCATCGACAACCATCACCAACCTGTCGTTTTGGCCGTTGCCCTGCAGGGTGTTGGCTATGCCAGCCCGGTCGGTGATGACATCCACCCCGCTGCTGCCGCGCACGTTTTCAATGTCCGCCAGGGTGTCGGTGCCTGTGTCGGTGCTGGTTGAAGTGCCCAGCGTAAGGTTGACAATTGCACCAGCCGTTGTGAGCGACAGGTCATAGGTATCAATATCGAGGCCGCCTCGGTACACATCATTGCCGTCGTTCAGGGAGGCTCTCAACAGGTCGTTGCCATTGCCGCCATCCACGGTATCGTTCCCAGCACTGCCCGACAGTGTGTCGTTGCCGGCAAGACCAAGCACAAAGTCGATTCCCGCTGTTCCGGTCAAGATATTGTCAAGACTCGTGCCAATAACCGCTGTTTCCGGAGAGATGAAGGATTGGAGGCCGGAGGGATCTGTGTAGGACGAGGTCACGCGAAGGGTCGCGTTACTCTGGGCTGTCAGGGTAGCAGCGGTGCCTGCCAGCCCTGCAACGTTCACCCAGTTGCCTGCGTCCAGTCTTTGCCACTGATAGGTTCGCACCAGCCCTGGCAGATCCGCATCGGCCAATGTATTGGTGGCAGTCAGGTTTGCATTGTTGAGGTTGGACGCATAACTGCTGATATGCAGCTCGCCAGTGGTGGGGTTGCTGGCGCCGCTGTGGGTATAGGAGCGAGACCCCGCAACGAACGCACCGGGGCCGTCTACAACCTTGTAGTTGAGGGTGACCAGTCCGACGAAACCTGGAGCCTGGGTAATGATGAAGTCCCCGCTTGGAGAAGGGGACACTACGCCACTTGACGGAACCAGGTCAATGATGGACAGCGCATCGCCGTCCACATCGCTAAAACCGGCCAGCAAGACAGAGCGCAATACCGTAAAGGTATTGCCAACTGGGCTCCCAGTAATTGTCCCGGTTGCAGTGCCGGTCGGTGCGTCATTTACGGCCGCGAGGTTGAAGGTTTGGGATGCTGGTCTGCTACCCCCTTTGCCGTCTACCACGTTGTAGCTCAGCGTGACATTGCCACTGAAGTTTAAAGCGGGTGTGATGTTGAAAGTGCCAGCCGGGCCGGCAGAAACAGACCCGTTTGAACTGGTCAGGTTAGCAACGGAAAGTTCATCACCAACATCCAGGTCGGTAAACCCTTCCAGCAAACTGACAGCGGTCACGTTATAGACCACATCCTCGGCGCCAGCGGGAAGATTGGCCGTCGCGGTGCCGGTAGGGACGTCATTAACGTTGATCACCGGCGCGGTAGCTGGCGAATAAACCGTTTCCGTCACGCCCATCAGATCGTCAAAAGTGGCCTTCACACGCAGCGCATGGCCTGACTCAAAATCGCCAGGGATAAATTGGGTCCCCGTACCCACGGGTATCCATGTGTCTGGCCCGACTTCGGCTTCCCAGGTGTAGGCGATCGTCGACGCATTGACGCCATTGGCGTCAGAAAACGTTCCCGCTACCGTCAATGGAGCGTTTTCGGTTGGCGTTATGTCGTTGATCGTCACAGTACCGGTACCCACGATGTTGGCGCCACCAATCACCAGTGTCTGGTCGGCAAACACCAGTCGTTCGATGTTGCGGATCGTATCCACCCCATCGCTCAGCCCAACCGGGTTGGTATGGTTGATGGTGCGGGTTCCGTTGCTATTAATGGTCATCGTGTACTCAGCGAAATTGCCAGAGTACACAGCCGTGTCCAGATTGATTAACGATGCCGGCGTCGTCAGAATTTCGCGCACGATCGACAATTGGCCCGGGTTGATTTCGCCAGAAAAAAGCCGAGGTGCAATTGCAGCCATGCTCTCTGCATTGGTGATCGATGAGTTACCGGTCACGGCGATTCGCACATTTAGCCAGGCGTCGCCGTCAATCAGGTCGTCACCGCCGCGCCCTTCAATCAGGTCGCTGCCTTCGCCACCCATCAGGACATTTCCACCTGAAAAACTGGTCTGGTTGCCGCCCAGCATCCCATTGAGGAAGCCCTGTAAACCATTGATGAGTGATATCTGCGCCGTGTTGTTCAAGGCATTGTTGGTTCGCAAATCGCCCGGAACGCCTGGAGCGATCAGATCGGCTGATACCAATGAATCGCCGCGCAGCGTGTCGTCGTTCCTCCATCCTGAGACCCCTTCGACAAGGTCAAAGCGGTCTTTAAAGTTTTCGAGGGTTGCGGGCAGCAGACCGGTGAAGTTCAGGTCGGCGGTCGCCCCTACCAATTCGCCCTTGTGGGTTACCCAGTCAAAGCCCAGCATGCCATTTGCGCGTTGGGTTCCAGAGTCCATCGCCATGATGTCATCCCCCGACTCGGCGTCGAAGTCATCGTTACCGCCTCCGCCAATCAGCACGTCGTTGCCGAAAATAGTGCTTTGCTGGAATGGGTCGCCCATGTCCCCTTGCAGCAGGTCGGCCTGACCGCCTCCATCAATCCAGTCATCGCCCTGGTCGCCAAAGATCGTGTCTGAAGTACTGCTGCCAAGTACAAAATCATTGCCCTGATTGGCAAACACCTCTTTGGGGTCTTCACCGGCGACTACAAAATCGCTGCCGCCGCCGGCAATGATGAGGTCGAAGCCGTTGCCGCCATTGATGACGTCGTTGCCTTCGTTGCCTTTCAGGTTATCGTCGCCGCCCGTGTCGGTCATGATGTCATCGCCATCGCCGCCATTGAGGATGTCATTGCCGGCGCCGCCTTCAATCCGGTCGTTACCACCGTCGCCCCAAATGGTGTCATCGCCAATGCTGGCAATCAGAATGTCATTGCCCTCAGTGCCGCCGAGAACCACATGCTCGCCGCCAGTGAATTTCAGGTAATTGGCATCGGTGCCTGGAGTCGCGGGGTTGTTACGTATCACCGACGGGACGAGCACAGTGCCGCCTGTGGGATCGGCATTGCCAGTAGCGCCGAGCCCCTCATTGAATTGCTTGTTCTTGTCCACTTCGAGAATGAAGTCAGGTGTTGAAAATACGTCACCAGGCAGGTGGTTGGCTCCAGTATTCAGCGAAATCAATGACGCGAAAGAATTGGCCTCCAGCTCGGTCAAAAAGTTCAAGCCGGCTGCGCGTGCAAGGTAGTAGAGCCGGTCGCCGTCCTGCAGCTTCTCCATCTGGGTTTCAAAGACGAAGTTGAAGGTAGAGCCGAGCAGACCGCCGAACGGCATTTGTTTTTCCGCAAGTCCACCGATCCAGAAGTCAATGGCATCAACGCCGGTAGTGGTAACGCCGTTGGCACCATTGGCATAAGCACCGGCACTGTTCAAGAAGTCCAGGCGGTCATTTTCAGTCGCTGTGAAGGTGCGCTCTTGAGGCGTACCAGCATTGATGGCGGCATTTCCGCCCATGATGAGCGCAGTCGCCACTGCCCGCTTTTCAGCCAGCGTATCGACATCGGCCGCCCGCAGCGCTTCGTGGGTACCGTAAGCGGCGACAAAATTGATGACAGACTCGGCATGTTTAGTGTTTTCGGAAAAATCTACCCAGCTTACATAAGGCTTGAGTTGGGCGTCACTGGTTCCCGCATAGAACTCTCTGCGTGCCGCATTCAACGATGGAACACCGGTCTCACGGCCGCGGGCGATATTCAGGGCCGCAAGATCCAGTGGCAAGCCCACCAGGTTGCTGCGCAGCGCTTCTGTGACAAATTCATCCAGCTCATTGGCGGCCTGACGCGTCATGCCCCGCACAATGGAAGCGGCTGCCGCAGCGGAATCTGCACCGCTGGCTACGTACTCCAATGGGTTGAGAAATGCTTCGATCAGTCCAATCTGCTTGGTGTCGTTGTTGACCAGGGTGAAGTCTGCGTCAAAGCGGTCAACGGTTTCATTGAGCATGGAGTGGCCAAAGCGATACACCACATGCGCGAACTCCGCCACGATACCGGGGTTGATGGTGGTGTCATAGCCGGCGAACACATCTACCTGCACTTGGATCTTGCGGGCAAACTCTTCAAACACCAGATGCTGGTACTGCATTTCTGTACCAAACTTGGCGGCTTGAAAGAGACGCTCGCCGTCCCAGCTTAGCGCTGCGATTGCAGCAGACGTTGTCGGGAGTGCGGTTATGTCCACTCGAAGCCATTCGTTCAGGAAGGCCAAGTCGTTGGATGCGAGAACAACGTCTTTGGTGTGCTCCACCATGCGGTTGTGCTCGGAATGGAAAATCGCATGGACGGCGGTCAGGCCAATGTTTTCATTAGCCCGGCCGTCGCCGGCGATGTAGTGGGCATCCAGCAACTCGTTGTCATATTCAGTTGCGGCGAGAGGGCCGCCAACCGTATTGTTGCCGTCAGCGATTTTCATGGCCCCACTGCTGGTGCGCGGTGCAGCACTGTGGGCAATGTCATCCAGGAAGGCGTGGCCAGTGCGCGTTGCGCCCGTCAGGTTGAGGGGCGCGGTCGGGGTTCCTTCCCGAAGGTCATTCGTGCCGAAGACCACACGCGGGAAGCCGTTGGGGCCGCGCAGAAAATTGCCGTAATCGTCGGTGGCAAGCAAGGGCAGGTTGGTAACGTCAGCGTCGGTGAGGTTGATGCCCAGAATGTCTCTGGCCTGTGCCTTGACAACGGCCCAGGTTGCCATCCCGCCGAGGGGCGTGTCATCGCCTGTGCCATATCTACCGTCAGCGCCCAGGTTGCGGTTTTCAATCAGTTCGCCGGTGGCTTGTGGCCTTCCGGCCACCAGGTCATAGGCCCGCAGAAACACCTGTTTGGAAGGGTGGGAGCCGTAGGTCTGGTTCTGGTCAACAAATGGCGATGTGCTGTTGATGGCGTCTTGCGTGTTGTCTGCGGCCTCATTGACTCCCGTAGCAGGGTTGTTAACCAGTATGCCGTCGGGACCTGGACCAGCCACCTGGGTTGTGCGGGTGAGGACCATGAAGTTCGCAGCTCCCGGCGCTGTGCTGTACAGAGGATCGTCCGGCTTCAGGGGCATGAAGACTGTTCCATTGCCGCCCTTGCTGGCCGAATCAAGGCCGTGGTCAAAAATCTGGCCGAACAGGGTGAACCATGAGTTGTACTGTGCCGACAAGCCCTCGTCAGTGGCGCGGTTTGGAATGAAGTAGTGGTCAACGTTGTCCGCGGCCTCGTTGACCGCAGTATTTGGGTTGTCGACAAGTATTCCGTCGCGACCCGGTAAAACCTCAAGTACCCCGCCACCCAGTTCAGCGCGTTTCAGTGCAGCGGCCAGCGCTGCTGGGTTGTTCTCCGTCTGGTCAACGATCAGGTTGCTGATCGTGCGGGGCGAAGAGTCGAAGACCGATCCGCTGCTGTGATAGGAGGTTGGTGAACCTGCCTGCATCGGGCCTGGACCGTCGGGATCAAATGCTGCTCCTTCAGCATTGTTGAAAACCGGCCTGAGCAAACGATCAAAAACCTTGTCTGCGGCACCGAAATCGTTCTGGCCAGGCGACAGGAGGTTGTTCTGTGTGCCGTTGATGGTGCGCAACCCCAATGACAGCTGCGGACTGGCGATAAGGTTTACCACATTGATGGCGGTTCCCCCCGCCACATCAGCTTCCGCAAGCTTGATTTGCGCAAGAATAAATTCGAGGTCGTGCTTGGTGTAGGAGGCCATTTTAAGTTCCTTGAAGCCGGTTGTGGGCGAATGTAGAAGGGCTAAATAAACGGGGTCTGCTGCAGTGAAGCCGTAACGCTTGGGTCTTGACTGCTGGTTAACTCAGGCAGCGGTCTTGCGGCCGCCTATTGGCCGGCTCGCGGACGTTTGCTCAAGCCTCTTATCGACGTTCGAAGGAACGGAGACTCGACGCGGTGTCACGGTAAAACGGCTGGTTCTGAAGTCATTGAGCGTCCCTTTATTCATTCTTTTGGCCGGCGATTCAGGTACGCAGGCCAAAAGCTAAAAATCGATAGGTCACACCCGACACCTGCGTAGCCTTTGACCCTTCGCCAACTCTTTCGCCTCTTCAATAAGCGCAGAGTCGTGGCCTTCAATCGTTTTAGCGCCTGGATTGGTTACCAGTTTCAACCGGATAAGCGGTTTGGTAAATACCGTTTGAAGCTACCTATTTTTTTGAGCCGACACCGGTCCAAGGGCCCTGCACTAGAGTCTTTTTTCTACATATTCGGCGGCGAAATGGCAGATACGGGCTGAAACAAAGTCACTGTCGGTAGTTACGTAGCGGCTAAGCAACCGTGTATTTGCTTAATTTGAGTCGCTAAACGTAACAACAGGTGAGGTGGGTTCGGAAGGGTCGGTACCGACAGGCCGTGGCAGCGACGCGTCCCGGCCATCTGAGGGGGTGACGGGAACCGCTAACGCGGGCTATGCCGACTTCAAAACTCAAGCAATAGCGGCGACCGCCGGTCGATTCCGGGGGCGGCTTTATGCTATCGAATCAATAGCTAGATGCGCGCGAACACCATGGGCAAGAAGCCTTTTTGACATCGAAATAACGGCTTTGTCCTTACTCAGCAGCCACGCTTTGCAAGTAACCGCCAGATCGATGAATTTCTGGTCATCCGCGTCGCTGCAGACAACCGCGGCCCTTGGCGCTGGCTCAACCAGGCGGGCATGGCGATCAAAACTGGTCAGCACATCCTCCGCGGTCAGGCTATAAAACGTGAGGCGGAGAACTATTTTCGGGTAGGCCAGCACGCGGGCAAGCTCGTCCCGCATCGGCTGGGTTGCCAGCCAGTCGAGCTGGCCCGCGTCAAGAGCGCGCTTGAGGGGCAGGGCGGCTGCGTCGTTAAAGACGAACACATCGAGAACGATGTTGGTGTCCAGAACGATGGACTGCATCTCTGTTCGCCCGGTAGCAGTCACCCGCGCCGCTTTGCAACGGGCGCACGGCTCGGTGCCGACGCAACGGCATCACCGGGCGGCGCGGGCTTGGCCCTTGCCGAGCCGGCCACCATGTCGAAGCGAAACAGCCGGCATTCAATCGGGCCATTCCACATGGGCACCCGGCGTGATTCCTTCAGGCGCATCTTGCCCGGAAGCTTCAGGTCGGGCGTCAACACATGGGCGGTCCAACCGGCGTAGTTCTTTTTCCAGTGCGTTGCCAGCTGCGGAAAAAAGTCGGACGCTTCCTCGCCGGTTTCAGTAACGGCCAGCTCACGCGCCGGATTGGCATTGCGGTCGCGAGGCGGCTCATGCCCGGATTCCTGCGGCGAAACCGGCTGGCCAAACTCGTCGATGGTTTGTCCCTGAAACTGGCTGCGCCGCTGTGCGCCCGCCTGCGCGTTGCTGCCGGCGACCCCCGCCACATCGATACGCTCGCCATAAGGCGGGTTCACCAGCATCACGCCGCTGGGCGCGGGCGGCATGCGCTGCAGGGCGTCGCCGCCCCGAAACTGCACGGCATTGGCAACGCCCGCGCGTTCGGCATTGCGCTCGGCAAAGTCAACCATGCGAAACGCCACATCGCTGCCAAAAACCGGTGCGGTCGGCTCGGTGATAGCCCCTTCCGCCTCGTCCAGCAGGCCGTCCCAGACATGCGCCTGAAAAGGCAGGTACTTTTGAAACGCAAACCGGCGGTTGATGCCTGGCGCGATGTTGCAAGCGATCTGTGCGGCCTCGATGGCAATCGTGCCGGAGCCGCAGCACGGGTCGTACAGCGGCACACCGTGGGCGCACGGGCCGTCAGGCTCAGCCCAGCCGCTGGCGGCAATCATGGCCGCAGCCAATGTTTCTTTCAGCGGCGCATCGCCCTTGTCCTCACGCCAGCCACGCTTGAAGAGCGGCTCGCCGGAGGTGTCGATGTAGACCGTCACGGTGTCCACTGTCAGGTGGACGTACACCCGAACATCGGGCCAGCGGGTGTCGACATCCGGTCGCACGTCGAACTTGGTGCGAAAGCGGTCGGCAATCGCGTCCTTGATCTTGAGCGCCGCAAAATTCAGGCTGGTCAGTGGGCTGTGCTGCGCCGTGATCTCGACCTTAAAGCTCTGCTTGGGCGTGAACCAGATTTCCCACGCCACGCCAGCGGCTGCGTTGTAGAGGTCTTGCTCGCTGCGGTACTGGTGGTGCGCGAGCTCGATCAGCACCCGCTGGGCCAGCCGGCTGTGCAGGTTCAGCTGCAGCGCATTGCGCCAGGAGCCCTGTAGCTGCACGCCAGCGCGCCAGGCTTTGCCCTGGACACCGGTGATGCGCTGCACCTCGGACGCCAGCAAGGCCTCAACGCCGGCGGCGCAGGGTAGAAAAAGTTGAAGTTGGTTCATGAATGATGGCTTTCAACGCGGGGGCGTAGCGGGGTCTTGTCTTCTCAAGCAGGGTCGGCGGGGGCTGGCTTTGCCAGACCGCAGGCGCAGCGGCCCCCTCGGGGGGCAGGATGCGACACGCAGTGCGCAACCGTGGGGCATATTCAAAGTGATCGCCGCAGGTTTGCGGGCGCTATCCGCAACGCTTCCCGGTATTTGGCAACCGTCCGGCGCGCGCATTCGATGCCTTGCTCCTTGAGCATTTCCGATATCTGGTTGTCGCTCAGCGGCTTTTTCAGGTTTTCAGAGCTGACAAACTGTTTGATCAATGCGCGCACCGCGGTACTCGATGCATTGCCACCGGTTTCGGTTCCAAGGGCAGAGCCAAAAAAGTATTTCAGCTCATAAGTGCCGTGCGGGGTGCTCATGTATTTGGCAGTGGTCACACGGGAGATGGTCGACTCGTGCAGACCCAGCTCATCAGCAATTTCACGCAGCACCAGCGGCCGCATGGCCAGATCGCCATGGCTGAAGAAATTCTTCTGCCGCTCCACGATGGCGGTGCTCACCCGCAGGATGGTGTCAAAACGCTGCTGGATATTCTTGATGAACCAGCGCGCTTCCTGCAGGCGCTGCTGCAACGCAGGGCCGCCCTGCATGCCCTTGCCGCCCTGCTTCAAGGCGTTGGCGTAAATATCATGCACCCGAAGCCGCGGCATCACGTCGCCATTGAGCGTGACCTTGAAGCCACGCCCCGCCTTGACGACGATGACATCCGGCACCACCAAGTTGCGCTCGACATTGACAAAGCGCCGGCCAGGCTTGGGGTCGAGCCGTGCAATCAACGCTATGGCGCCCTTGATGACAGCTTCCGAGAATCCGCAAACATGGGCCAGCCGCCTGACATCGCGCTTGGCCAGCAGTTCCATCGGATGCCGGCAAATCGCCAGCGCGGCGTGTGCCTCTTCGGTGTTTTTGCATTCAAGCAATTGCAGGCTCAGGCATTCGGCCAGGTTGCGTGCGCCCACGCCCGCCGGCTCCATGTGGTGGAGCAGCTTCAAAGCCATGCAGAAGTGCTGCTCCAGCTCTTCTGTCTGCTCCACATTGCCGCCTGCCAGGCCAGATGCCAGGGACGCCAGCGTGTCCTCCAGGTAGCCATCGTCATTGAGCGATTCGATCAGGAAATGCAGGGCCGCGCAGTCTTCTTCAGACAGCCGCAGGCCAAGGGCCTGCCGGTGCAGGTGTTGCTGCAGCGACTCATGGCTGGACGCCAGGTCAGACGCGTCGGCATCGCTGTCGTCGGCATTGTTCTTGCGCGCTGGCGCATCACCGCCCCATTCGCTGTCGTCCGGTGCAGACTCGACCGTGCCGTCGCCTTCCCAGCTTTCTTCCAGCTTGGCCTCGGTACTCGACTCCGACGGAGATTCAGCATCATTCGTGGCTGTAGCCGTTGTATCTTGAGGGTTGGTAGCTATTGAAATAGTAGCAAATTCAAAGTCCTGTGCATCCTGGCTAACGGGTGCGTCAACCTGCTCAAGACCGAATTCCTCACGCGCTGCCGAATCGTCAGACACCTCCAGAAAGGGGTTTTCGTCCAGCATCTGCTCGACTTCCTGGCTCAGCTCCAGTGTGGACAGTTGCAGGAGGCGTATCGACTGCTGCAGTTGCGGCGTAAGCGCCAGATGCTGCGAGACGCGCAGCGACAGGCCTTGTTTCATATCGGGTGCCGCGTAAGTAAAGGCTCGAACGCGGAGATGCCCTCTCCCAAGCCCTCTCCCGGAGGAAGAGGAAGCAGGAAATGACAGCTGATCCAAAAAATCGCTTCTTTACAGGCATGGGCCGCGGAACTGGCTTTGCCGGGCCGCTGGCGCAGCCCCCTGAGGCGGGAGGGAGCTGCACGAAATGAGCAACAACGGGGGGAAGCCAAGTGCTACATCCTGAAATGTTCACCCAGGTAAACCCGGCGCACATCTGCGTTGTTGACGATTTCCGACGGGGTGCCGGTGGCCAGTACATGACCGTCGTTGATGATGAAAGCGTGGTCGCAAATGCCCAGTGTTTCGCGAACATTGTGGTCGGTGATCAGCACGCCAATACCGCGCGCCTTCAGGAAACCGATGATGCGCTGGATCTCGATGACGGCTATCGGGTCAATGCCTGCAAACGGCTCGTCCAGCAGGATGAATCGCGGCTGGGTGGCCAGTGCCCGTGCGATCTCGACGCGGCGGCGCTCACCGCCTGAAAGGGCCAGCGCAGGGGACGCGCGCAGGTGGTCAACCCGCAGGTCTTCCAGCAGGCCGGCCAGGCGCCGGTTGATATCCTCACGGCCCAGCGGTTTGCCCGAGGCGTCGTGCTGCAGCTCCAGCACTGCGCGCACGTTTTCCTCGACCGTGAGCTTGCGAAAGATCGACGCCTCTTGCGGAAGGTAGCTCAGCCCGAGCCTGGCGCGCCGGTGAATCGGCATGTGTTCAACCGACTTGCCGTCAATCGTAATTTCACCCGCGTCGGCCCGCACCAGCCCGACGATCATGTAGAACGAAGTCGTCTTGCCAGCGCCGTTCGGCCCCAGCAAGCCGACAACTTCACCGCTTTGCACCGCCAGTGAAACGTCCTGCACCACCTTACGGCTGCCATACGATTTTTGCAGGCCGGTGGCAACAAGCCGTGCCGTGCCAGACACCTGCACCGTGGCCTCCCAATCGCTGGCGGGACCTTCGGGTCGCAAGGGGGCGTTTCTGTTGTGAACGGTGGAAACCGCAGGCTTAACCGGATCCATGCGGCTCAGTTCTTGCCGCTTCCAAGCGTGCTGCTTGGCCGGAGGGTAGGGGATGGCCCTGCGGGCGCTGCCAGCGCAGGCGCGGCAGATTTGGGTGCCAGCACTGCCCTGACGCGCCCTGACGGGTTGCCGGCGGTGCGGTTTTGCGTGCCGCCTTCCACGGTGAAGACGTCGGTGGTGTTGTCGTAGTTGATCTGCGAGCCCGATGTTTCGTCGGCCAGCAGCGCGCCGTTGAAGCGCTTGAGGGTTGCCCGGCGGATCAGCTTGATGTTGTCGGCACGGCTGTCGTACTCCAGCAGTTCGGCTTCGCCTTCGATATATTCATCCACGCCGTCGCGCTTTTTTCGGTAAAACGCGAGTTTTCCGGGCGCGGCCGTCACGGTCGCCAGCTGGTAGCCCTCCGGGTCCTGGCGCACCTCGACACGGTCACCGCGGATGACGGTCGTGCCTTTGGTGATCACCACGTTGCCGGTAAACACGGTTGTCTGTTTCAGATCGTCATAGCGCAGCGCATCGGCCTCTGCATTCATCGGCTTGTCGCGGTCGGCTTTCTCGGCGGTGGCCGGACTCATGGCCAACGCGGCAATCAGGGCGATTGACGTCAGAATGGAAGTGGCGTATTTCATAAAGGCACGAATCTTGCTCAGATGGAAGCGCAATTGTAGTCAAGGATGCGGCCAGTTCAGCGCAATGGGCAAGTTGTGAGGTGCTTGCGAGGTAAATAAAAAGCCCGCTGCGCCAACAGCGGGCTTGCATTGCAACCTGCAGGTTATAGCCGCCGCGGTGGTGCCGCGCTGCAGGCCCTGCGTACCTGATGAACCTGCAGCATCTGCAGGACGCGCGGTGCCAGCGCTGGTTTCACCGTCAAGCGTGCCGACTGGCAGCAGGTCAGGTTGATTTGCGAGCCAGACCCACTGCGTGGTCAGTCACCGCCAGAGCCCGCTCCATGTTTTTCGCCAGCGATCCCGAGGTGTAGTAGCGGCCCGCAATGCCAAGCGCGGGCACGCCATCAACCTTGTAGGCGTCCTGCAGTTGTGTGCCCTTACGCGCCTTGGTGACGACCGGGAAGGAGTTGTAGGCTTCCACAAACTTTGCCTTGTTGAGGCCCTGCTTTTCTGCCCAGGCAGCGATCAGTTCGGCGGTGTTCAGCGCCTGCTTCTCCACATGCACTGCGTAAAACACCTTTTTGTGCAGTTCTTCCACCTTGCCCATGCCCTCCAGCACGTAATACAGGCGCTGCTGGGGCTCGAAGTCAGGACGGAAGGACACCGGAACGCGGCGCACCACCACATCCTTGGGCGCTTTCCTGATCCACTCTTCCAGCTGCGGCTCAAAGCTGTTGCAGTGGGGGCAGCTATACCAGAAGAATTCGACCACCTCGATCTTGCCGGCAGGCGCCTCGACCGGCGCCGGCTTGTCCAGCACCAGATAGTCAGCACCTTCCTGCGGAGGCTTTCCCTGCGCGAAAGCCGCGCCGGGCAGGGCGCCTGTCCAGGCGGAAGCGGCAGCCAGCGTGGCAGCCGAAAAAGAAAAAGTACGTCGTTGCATCGTTGTCCTCAATTCAAGTAAAACCAGTTGATCGGCAAAAAACAGGCAAACCGCAAGAGCCGGTGAGCGTTGTGTGGTGCGACAGAAAGACTGAAATGGCTGTGAAAGCTTTTATAGACTGCAGCGGAAGGTATGCGGCGAGCGGGCAGGTTGAGAGCGCTGCAGCCAATAGCGCGATGGCCTGAAAATTGCCGGCTTGCAGAGCTTGGATGCCAAAGCGCCGAAAAGTTCAGCGCTGTACCCGCACCAGAGCTGTTTCGACGGAATTGCCGTCCAGCTTTTCCTTGACCTTGTCGGCCTCGTCCTTTCGGTCGAAAGGGCCCAGGCGCACCCGATAAACCGTGCGGCCGGATTGCTCACGCTCGGTCACGCGGGCCTGAAATCCCAGTAGCAAGAGCTTGGCCCGTTGCTGCTCGGCGTCTTCTGGCGTCCGAAAAGCGCCCACCTGGATGAAGTAGTTGAACGGGTCGGCCCCCGGGTTCGCAGCGGTATCGGCCGCGTCTGGTGGCGCCGCAGGCCTGGCTGCGGCTGCCCTGGCATTGGCCAGGTCGCCGAGCGGATCAGCAGGCACCGCCCTAACAGACCTGCCTGCGCTGGCATTGGACTGCGGCGGGGTAATGACGACCGCAGGAGACGGCACGCCAACGGCGGGTGTTTCCAGCGTGCCCAGGTTTCCGGTGGCAACCGGCGGGCGCGGGGCGTTTTTACCGGTCAAAGCAGCGTTCGGGTCCCAGTCCTTGTTTTTCTGAGCCTCGGCGGCATCGTTGGGTGCGCCGCGGGTTGCGCCCTTGTTCAGAAAAGGAACCGGCACCTTGGTCACATAGACTGCCACGGCGAGCGCGGCGCCCAGCCCCAGCAGGGCGCCCAAAACCAGGCCGAGCAGGGTTCCGCCCGCCTGTTTGCCGCCTGTATGCCTGCCTGTCGGTATCTTCATAGCTTGCCTGTCAACGGACGAAATGTCCGGGATCCATTTTCAGTTAGTGTGCATTCACATCTTGCGCGGCGCGCTGACGCCCAGCACAGCCAGTCCATTGTGCAACACCTGTGCAGTGGCCGCGACCAGCGCCAGCCGGGCCAGTTTGACGATATCGTCATCCACCAGGATGCGCTCGGCATCGTAATAGCTGTGGTAGCAGGCGGCCAGCTCGCGCAGGTAAAACGCCACATCATGGGGCGCAAAACCACTGGAGGCGTTGGACAGCATGTCAGGGTATTTGGCCAGGAGCAGCATCAGCGCCTGGGCCTGCGGGCTGTTCAGGGGCGACAGGTCTGCGCCCTTCAGGCTGACCTCGTCGCCGCCCCAGGCCGCCAGCACCGAGCAGATGCGGGCATGGGCGTACTGCACGTAGTACACCGGGTTTTCATTGTTCTTGGCCAGGGCCAGGTCGATGTCAAAAACATATTCGGTATCAGGCTTGCGGCTCAGCAAAAAGAAGCGCACCGCGTCAGCGCTGGTCCATTCGATCAGGTCGCGCAGCGTGACGTAGCTGCCGGCGCGCTTGGAAATTTTGACCTCTTCACCATGGCGCACCACACGCACCATGGTGTGCAGCACGTAATCCGGGTAGCCCGGCGGCACACCTTCGTTGGCCGCCTGCAAGCCGGCGCGCACGCGGGCAATGGTGCCGTGGTGGTCCATGCCCTGAATGTTGATGGCGCGGGTGAAACCGCGCTCCCATTTGGCCAGGTGGTAGGCAACGTCGGGCACAAAATAGGTATAGGTGCCGTCGCTTTTCTTCATCACCCGGTCTTTGTCGTCGCCGTAGTCGGTGGATTTGAGCCAGAGTGCGCCGTCCTGATCGTAGGTCTTGCCGGCGGCCTTGAGTTTTTCAACGGCGCTGTCCACCCGGCCTTCGCTGTACAGGCTGGACTCGAGGTAGTAGTTGTTGAAGCGAACCGAAAACGCCTGCAGGTCCAGATCCTGCTCATGGCGCAGATAGGCCACGGCAAACTGGCGAATCGAATCCAGGTCGTTGATATCGCCGCTGGCGGTGTACTCGCGGTCGTCTGACTTGACCGTCTTTCTGGCGATGAAATCGGCGGCGATGTCAGCGATGTAGTCGCCGTTATAAGCCGGCTCCGGCCAGCCGGCATCGCCGGGCTGGATGCCTTTGGCCCGTGCCTGCGTGCTGGTGGCCAACGTCTGTATCTGCACGCCGGCATCGTTGTAGTAAAACTCGCGCCACACCTGCGCGCCCTGGGTGGCAAACAGGTTGCAGATCGCATCGCCCAGCGCGGCTTGCCGGCCGTGGCCCACATGCAGCGGCCCGGTCGGGTTGGCAGAGACAAATTCAACCACCATGCGCTGGCCGTCCGCCGATGGCTTGACGCCGTACTGCGCGCCGGACTTCAACACCTCGCGCACCGTTTCCTGCTTGGCGGCAGGCTTGAGGCGAATGTTCAGGAAACCCGGCCCGGCGATTTCGACCGCGTCAACCCACTGCTCAAAGGCAGGCGCGCCCAGCAGTTGGATGCGCAGGCTTTCAGCCACTTGGCGCGGGTTTTGTTTCAAACCTTTGGCCAGCTGCATGGCGGCGGTGCAGGCAAAGTCGCCATGCGCAGCCACCTTGGGTGATTCAAAAGCCGCCTTGTTGCCGGCGCCAGGGGAAAGCTGTTCCAGCCCGTCAGCCAGTGCTGCGAGCAGATCGTTTTTTATCGAGAGCATGGGCCCGATTTTACGGTTAGGACCTTTTGCACAACGCCGGCAAGGCTGTCACTGCTGCCTCTGAAGGTGATGCAGTGCGTGTTTTTGGCAGCAAGCATGCTGTGAAGCTTGTATGAACAACCTGGCGTACCGCGCTGGCCGGCGGGTCACGATCCGCGGCGGAACTGGCTGGAATCCGCTCCTGCAGGCGGCCTTGTTGCACCGGGCGTTGTTTGAATGAATGACCTCGGCATCTGCCGCACCGCCGACAAATTCTTCTACCGGAGTCCCCTGAAAAAGCTGATTTCAATGATCGCCTTGACCTTGACCTTGACCTTGACCTTGACCTTGACCTTTGCGTTTTCGACAGGCATGGCCTTTGCGCAGACTGCGGCAAGCGCCCACCAAGGCAAGATGGCCAGCTGCAACAAGGACGCCACCGGAAAAAAAGGCGCTGAGCGCCAGATTTTCATGAAAGAGTGCCTGAGCACGCAAGCCCGCTTTCCCAAGAGGAAAACCCCGGCACCGCGATGGCGGTATGCCAGGCCGGCGACCATTGGCCTGGTCACTACTCTGGCATAGCGACATGACATTGCTAGCAATACAATAGCGGCATACGCTTGTATCTATTGGGCTAGGTGCCAATTTGTTCATTATTTTGGCCTGGCCCCGTCAAACCTGCAGCAACTGCTCGCGCGCACTTTGCTTGACAGCCAGCGTCAGTCGCTGGGCCGACAGCGGCTCACGTGCCCAATGCTGCCAGTACAGCACCACGTCTACCGGCCTGTTCGGCAGCACTTCCAGCAGCGGGGGCTTGTGCTCGCGGCCGGCCAGCAGCAGGTCGGGCACCATGCCCCAGCCCAGGCCCAGCTCCAGCGCAAGCTCGAAAGCATCGACAGCGGGCACAAAGTGACGTGGGTACAGCGCGTCTTTCAGCCTGAAGTGCTGGGCCAGCCACGCGTCCTGCAAGGCATCCTTTCGGTTGAAGATGACGGCCGGACTTTTCAGCAGCCGCTGCGGTGACATGGCAGCGCCGCTGCCTGACTTGCCGGGCCTGGCCCACTGCGCCAGCAGGCTTGGCGACGCCACGCAGCGGTAACGCATGATGCCCAGCGGCTCGGCCACGCAACCCCGCATGGGCCGGGCCAGCGTGGTGACGCAGCCGACCACGTCGCCGTTTTTCAGTGCATCGTGGGTGTGGTCCTGGTCATCGATCACGATGTCCAGCAGGAGGCGGTGTTGCTGCAGCGCTGGCGCCACGCCTGCCAGAAACCAGCTGATGAGCGAGTCTGCATTGACGGCCACGCTCAAGGTCTGCATCTGGCCCAGCTGGCCGGCAGCCACGTCGGTGCCGGGCAGTCCCGCCACCAGATCGGCCTCCATCAGGCGCACCTGCCTGACGTGGCCCAGAAGCGCCTGGCCGGCTGGTGTGGCGCGCGCCTGCTTGCCACGCACCAGGAGGCGCTGGCCCAGCGTGCTTTCCAGCGATTTGATGCGCAGCGACACCGCGGCCAGCGTCACGCTGAGGGCTTTGGCGGCAGCGCCAAAACTGCCGGTTTCAATGACCGCGGCAAGGGCTTCGAGTTGTCGGGCGTCGAGCATGCGGTTTTGGTTAAATATTTATTGAATAAAACTAGTTTTAGTTAAATCCATTTAATTCTAAGGCCGTCCGGGCAACACTGCTTCACGGCGTATCGCCAGCGACCTTGGCAGGGGCCCTGGCGGCTTCGCCCGCTGGCGTGATACGCGCTGCGCACTGCCAACACTTTCGGACCCGCCATGAACTTTCTCGCCAACCCTACTTTTTTTGCCGGCATGGTGCTGAGCCTTTCCCTGATCATGGCCATTGGTCCGCAGAACGCGCATGTCATGCGCATGGGACTGCTGCGCCAGCACCTGTGGCTGACGATTGCGGTGTGCGTGGTTGCCGACCTGATGCTGATCGCGCTGGGTGTTGCCGGCCTGTCAGAGCTGGGCGGCATGTCCAGCACGCTGATGGCCACCCTGACAGCCGGCGGTGCGCTGGTGCTTTTTGGCTATGGCGCACAAGCCCTGCGGCGCTTTGTGAAGCCGGTTGCGCGTGCCGTGCAGACTGAGGTCATGGCCGCTGGTGCCAGCGGCAGCATGTCACGCAAAAAAGCCATCGGCCTGGCGCTCGCGCTGTCGTGGCTGAATCCGCATGCCTGGCTTGACACTGCGGTGGTGATCGGCACGGCCTCGCTGGCCTATGCGCAACCTGAGAACGCCGTGTTCGGGTTGGGCGCCGCGGCCGGCTCGATGCTGTGGTTCATGGCGCTGGGCATCGCGATGGTCCAGCTTGGCCAGCGGCTCGACTTGCCGTGGGTCTGGCGCGCGCTGGATGGCCTGGTGGCGGTGATGATGTGGGGAACCGCTATCTGGCTGGTGGCCGGCGTCTTTTGAGCACGCGGCTTCCCGCGCCATGGCGGCAGAGGGCGTTGATAACCCCCAGCTTCCTACCCGCCGCGCCACATCTCGGCCTGGCTGTAGTGGTGTTTCAGGAAATCTATCCATAGCCGGACCCGCAGCGGCAGGTGCTTGCGCTGCGGGAAAACAGCGTAGATGCCATTGGGAGGCGCGGCAAAATTTTCAAGTACCGCCTGCAACCTGCCAGCGGCAATCTCGGCCTCGACTTCCCAGGTGCTGCGCCAGGCGATGCCGTAGCCCGCCAGGCACCAGTCATGCAGCACCTGGCCGTCCGAGCAATCCATCGGCCCGCCCGGTTTGAGGTAGATCACCTCATGGCTGTCGCTTTGCGCTACGGCAGCGTCTTGCAAGGCTTCCGCCTGTGGCCGGCCTCTGGCCTTGCGCTGCAGGCCCGCGTCCGCCAGCAGGCTGTCTGCAGCACGCGGCTGGTCCTCGCGCGGCACACGAAAAGCCCAGCCGCGGGTTTGCGATGCGTCGCTGGACAGCGTCAGGCAGTCAAAGCGAACCAGCTCATTGGGATGCGCTGGCACGCCATGGCGCTTGAGGTAGGCTGGCGTTGCCACGCACAGCCGCCGGTTGTCGGCCATGCGCACGCTGACCAGCGATGAGTCCGGCAGGTCGCCCACCCGCACCGCACAGTCAAAGCCTTCGCCCGCCAGGTCAACCACCCGGTCACTCAGGTTCAGAGAGATCGTCACATCCGCGTGCTGCTCGCGAAATTTGGCCACCAGCGGTGCTACATGGCGCCGGCCGAAACCCGCTGGCGCGGTGATGCGCAGATGACCGCTGGCCTTGACGCCGCCAGCCGATACGCTGGCCTCTGCGTTGGTCAGGTCGGTCAGCAGCCGCTGGCAATCCTCCAGGAAAGCACTGCCCTCATGCGTCAGCGCAATGCGCCGCGTGGTGCGCACCAGGAGACGAACACCCAGTCGCTCTTCCAGCGCATCGAGCCTGCGCCCCATGATGGCAGGGGCCACACCCTCAGCCCTGGCTGCTGCGGTCAAGCTGCCGCGCGCCACCACCGAGACAAACGATTCGAGTTGCTTGAGCTTGTCCATCGGCCGATTATGCGGGGCGGATTTTCGCTGCCATAACGCGCGTGCCCTCGCTGCAGCCGCTATGCCTGGTGCGAAAAAATTCCAGCGCAATCATGCTCTAGCCCTTGTACAGACTGGGCTTATAGCTTCTATTTCAGTAGCATCATAGCCCAGCGCGGCGAGCACGTCGTCCGTGTGTTCGCCAGGTTGCGGCGGATTCAGGCGCACCCCGGGCCGGTGCTTGCCCATCGTCAGCGGCAGCAGCGGAACGCGGGTCGCGCGGCCGTCAGGAAGCGTCATGTCTGCCAGGCCGCCGGTCGCCAGTAAATGCGGGTCATCAAACAAATCCTCGGGCTGCGTGATCGGCGCAAACGGCAACCCATGGGCTTCAAACACAGCGCTGATCTCAAGGGCACCGAAGCGGGCCAGGTGCTCCCGCAGGGCCGGCATCATCCAGTCGCGCGCACGTACCCGGTCGTTGTTGCGTGCCAGGCGCGGGTCAGTCTGCCAGTCGGTCAGGGCGAAGGCCTTGCAAAACTGCAGCCACTGCGTGTCGCTGACAACCGCCAAAAAAACCTGCTCGCCGTCCCTGACGGTGAACACGTCGTAAATTCCCCAGGCCGACAGCCGGCCGGGCATCGGCGATGCCGGCTGCCCGGTGACCGCAAACTGCATCATGTGCTGGGCCACCAGAAACACATTGTTCTCAAACAGCGCCGCCTGCACTTCCTGCCCCTTGCCGGTCACGGCGCGCTGGGCGAGGGCTGCCATGGCGCCGATCGCACCAAACATGCCGCCCATGATGTCGTTCACGCTGCTGCCGGCGCGAAGCGGGTCGCCCGGCCGCCCCGTCATATAGGCCAGGCCGCCCATCATCTGCACCACCTCATCCAGCGCGGTGCGGTGGTCGTACGGGCCTGGCAAAAATCCCTTGTGGCTGACATAGATCAGCCGCTCATTCAGGCGCGACAGGCTGGCGTAGTCCAGGCCCAGTTTTTTCATCGTGCCGGTCTTGAAGTTTTCCGTCACCACATCAGCGCTTGCAATCAGCCGCAGGGCCGCTTCCTTGCCGCTGGCGGTGGCCAGGTCCAGGCTGACGCTTTTTTTGTTGCGGTTGAACATTGCGAAAAAACCCGAACCGGCGCCCAGCAGGTGCCGGGTGCTGTCACCGCCCGGCGGCTCGATCTTGATGACCTCGGCGCCCAGGTCAGCCAGCACCATGCCGCAGGTCGGCCCCATCACCATGTGGGCAAACTCGATCACGCGAATGCCGGCGTACGGCAAGGCTGTGCTGGCTGCGGGCTCGGCTGGTGTTGATGCGCCAGGCGGGGCGGAGGAATCGCGCCCATCACCTGAAAGTGGATTGGTAGATGTAGCAGGGCTGGCAGGCTGTACTGGCATTCAAGGTTTCCGGGATATGTTTGAGACGGGGCTTCGTCTGGGCATTTTGCCGAAGCGCGTGCTCTTCTATTCACGGCATAGGCGAATTAGCCGCATTTTTGTCACAGACCTATTGATCTGACGCCTGTTAATAGGCGTACAGGTATCAAATAAAGTAAGGCTATGCACAAAACGACCCATTGCAGGACCGTGTCGCCTGCATCGGCGCCATCGCTCAGCCCGGTGCATGCCGTGCTTTTTGATGCCTACGGCACGCTCTTCGATGTCTACAGCGTCGGTCTGCTGGCCGAGCAGTTTTTTCCCGGTAACGGTGTCGCGCTCAGCGTGCTCTGGCGCGACAAGCAGGTGGAATATAGCCGCCTGGTAACTGCCAGCCTGGACGAGCGGCATTACCGTCCGTTCTGGCAATTGACCCAGGCCGGCCTGCGCTATGCCTGCCAGCGTCTGGGCCTGGACCTGACGCCCGCGCGCGAAGATCAACTGATGAACCAGTACCGGCACCTGAGCGCGTTTCCGGAAAACCGCGAGGTTTTGCAGGCGCTCAAGCGCCAGGGCATCGTCACCGGTATCCTGTCAAATGGCGACCCGTCCATGCTGGAGGTTGCCGTCAAGTCTGCCGGGCTGGACGGCCTGCTGGACCATCTCATCAGCGTGGACCGCATCCGCAAGTACAAAACTCATCCGGAAGCCTATGCGCTGGGCGAGCAGGCAACCGGCCTGAAGGCGGGCCAGATGGCCTTTGTCAGCTGCAACAGCTGGGATGCGCTGGGCGCCACCTGGTATGGCTACCGCACGGTCTGGGTCAACCGCTATCAGCTGCCCTTCGAGGCGTTGGGCACGGCGCCAACACATACCGGCAGCAGCCTGCGTGATGTGCTTGCCTTGCCCGGACTGACAGGCGCGGCCCAGCAACCTGGTGGGAGCACAACCACATGACACCGGTTGACCTGCTGCTGCTATCGGCAGGCGGCTTTGCCGCTGGCGCCGTCAACTCCATCGCAGGCGGCGGTACTTTCTTTTCGTTTCCGGCACTGCTGGCTGTGGGCTTGCCGCCGGTGGTGGCCAACGCCAGCAATTCGGTGGCTTTGTGGCCGGCCAGCCTGAGCGGTGCCTGGGCCTACCGCAAGGAACTGGCCAGCTACCGCCGCTACCTGCTGCCGATGGGCATCGCTTCGTTCATTGGCGGTGCGGCGGGCGGGCTGCTGCTGCTAGCCGCCGGCGATGCGCACTTTGCCGTCCTGATCCCGTGGCTGCTGGGCTTTGCCACCTTGCTGTTTGCCTTCAGCCCGCAGCTGGCGGCGGGCTTGCGCAGGCTGCGTCCCACATCCATGCCAACGGTTGCCAATGCTGGGCAAGCCCAAGCGACAGCTGGTGCGGGCTCGCCCGCTGGCTGGCTGGTGCAATTCGTGGTGTCCATCTATGGCGGCTTTTTTGGCGCAGGCATGGGCATTTTGATGATGGCCAGCCTGGCCATTGGCGGGCATGAGGACGTGCAACACATCAATGCCCTGAAAAACCTGCTGTCTGCCGTGGTGTACAGCGTGACGGTGTTGACCTTCATCATTGCCGGCGCAGTGAGCTGGCCGCACACACTGGTCATGCTGCTGGCCGCCACGCTTGGCGGATATGCGGGCGCACGGGTGGCGCGCAGAATCCAGGGGCCCTGGCTGCGCCGTGCGGTGATCGCCGCCGGCGCGTTGCTGACGGTCTATTTTTTTACAAAATGATGGCCTGACCTGTGGCCGGCTACTCACCCGCAGATATGTTTCTTTTTTTGTTTTTTCGAGAGGACTTCCGATGACCGCTTCCCCCGAACGCACCACCATGCACAGACTCCAGGTTGCCACCGTGCTGCACCGCTTCATCGAAGACCGGGTGCTGCCCGGCACGGGCGTGGACAGCGCCACCTTCTGGAAAGGCTTCGACGCCCTGGTGCATGAACTGGCGCCCGAAAACATTGCTCTGCTGGCCGAGCGCGACCGCATTCAAACCGAGATGGATGCCTGGCACAAGGCCAACCCGGGACCTGTCCAGAACATGCCGGCCTACCGCGCGTTTCTGGAATCCATCGGCTACCTGGTGCCTTCGCCCGCGGAAGTAAAGGCGACGACGGCCAATGTCGATGCTGAACTGGCGCTGCAGGCCGGCCCGCAACTGGTGGTGCCGGTATTGAATGCGCGCTACGCCTTGAATGCCGCCAATGCGCGCTGGGGCTCGCTGTATGACGCACTTTATGGCACCGATGCCATATCAGAGGCCGATGGCGCTGAAAAAGGTAAGGGCTACAACCCGGTCCGGGGCGCCAAGGTGATTGCCTTTGCACGCGGCGTGCTGGACCAGGCTGCACCGCTGGCCAAAGGCTCGCACCGCGATGCGACGGGCTACAGCGTCGAAGGCGGCAAGCTGGTTGTCAAGACCGCCGCCGGTAGCACCGGATTGAGCGAAGCATCGCAATTTATTGGCTACCAGGGCGATGCCGCCGCACCATCATCGGTGCTGCTGCAGCACAACGGGCTGCACCTCGATATCCAGATCGACGCCAGCACCGCCATCGGCAAGACCGACCCCGCCGGCGTCAGCGACCTGGTGCTCGAGGCAGCGCTGTCCACCATCCTGGACCTGGAAGACTCGGTGGCGGTGGTCGATGCCGAGGACAAGGTGCTGGCCTATGGCAACTGGCTGGGCATCATGCAGGCCACGCTGACCGAAGAAGTGAGCAAGGGCGGCAAAACCTTTACCCGCGGCCTGAACGCTGACCGCCATTACACGGGCGCCAATGGCCAGCCGGTGCGGCTGCATGGCCGATCGTTGATGTTCCTGCGCAATGTGGGCCACTTGATGACCAACCCTGCCATCCTGTATGGCAATGGCCAGGAGATTCCTGAAGGCATTCTGGACGCAATGGTCACGGTGACGATTGCGATGCATGACCTCAAGCGGCGCGGCCAGCAGGCCATCGCCAATTCGCGCACCGGCTCGGTCTATATCGTCAAGCCCAAGATGCACGGCCCTAAGGAAGTCGCTTTTGCGTCCGAACTGTTTGGCCGTGTGGAAGCCGTGCTGGGCTTGCCCGCCAATACCGTCAAGCTGGGCATCATGGACGAGGAGCGCCGCACCAGCGTCAACCTGAAAGCCTGCATTGCCGAGGCCAGCGCACGGGTTGCCTTCATCAATACCGGCTTTCTGGACCGCACCGGCGACGAGATGCATACCGCCATGCAGGCCGGCCCGATGATCAGGAAGGGTGACATGAAATCCAGCGCCTGGATCGGTGCCTATGAAAAGAACAACGTGCTGGTGGGCCTGAGCTGCGGGCTGCGCGGCAAGGCGCAGATCGGCAAGGGCATGTGGGCCATGCCCGACCTGATGGCAGCGATGCTGGAGCAAAAAGTGGCGCACCCGAAAGCCGGTGCCAACACCGCCTGGGTACCGAGCCCGACGGCTGCAACGCTGCATGCGCTGCACTACCACCAGGTCAGCGTGGCTGACGTGCAAAAAGAACTGGAAAAAACCGACTACAACGCCGAGCGAGGCGGCATTCTGAACAGCCTGCTTCAGGTGCCGGTTGCCAGCAGCCCCAATTGGTCTGCTGCAGACAAGCAGCAGGAACTCGACAACAACGCCCAGGGCATTCTGGGCTATGTGGTGCGCTGGATCGACCAGGGCGTAGGCTGCAGCAAGGTGCCCGACATCCACAACGTGGGCCTGATGGAAGACCGCGCCACGCTGCGCATCAGCAGCCAGCACATGGCCAACTGGCTGCTGCATGGGGTGGTGACGAAAGAGCAGGTTATCGAGACCTTCCAGCGCATGGCAGCCGTGGTGGACGGCCAGAACGCCGGCGATCCGCTGTACCAGAAGATGGCCGGTAACTTCGAAACCTCGGCGGCTTACCAGGCCGCGCTGGACCTGGTGCTAAAGGGCCTGGAGCAACCCAGCGGCTACACCGAGCCGCTGCTTCATGCCTGGCGGTTGAAGGTGAAATCGGCAGCCTGATCTTTGCTATAAAAAACGTAGCTTTCCAGCCCTGAGTTTTAAAGGCTGGAAGTTTTTTTTCGTATATTTCTGACGATCGTTCCTGTCTGCAGGTGTTGAGGTTGGCACTTCACCAGCTGTCAGGTGTTGCAAACCGCGACCCACAGTCGGACGGTGCGAGTCGTTTCAAATTGCAACATCCCTCGCTGGGTCTACAGGATGAGCTTTGCGCCGTTATATTGATTGAGGCGTGAATGCCGGGTCCTTGGGCGGCATGCGGCGGTAGCGTTCTTGCCTCCCGGTGATGCTTTTCAGGCAGAATTTCGCCCGGTCGTGGCCATTGACAGTCAGGATATGAGTACCGATGGCATTGCAATGTGAAGTCCTTGAGCACTGCCTTGAAGAAGCTGCATTGGCTTCCAGGCCAGCGCTGGCGCGTTGCCTGGAGCAGGCAATCGCCGCGCTGCAGCTGGCTGAAACCCAGAGCTTCAAGGTTGCCGAACGTGATGCGCTGAGCACGGCGTGGCAGCAGTTGCACCGGTTGAAACCGCAATGGCTTGAGCGTTATCCAGTGGAGTTGAAAGCTGCATTTTCCGAAAGCGCAGAGCTGGCAAGCCGTCCTACCCAGGCCGGCGATCTGGACGCGTCGCGGTCTGCTCGTTCTTCGTTTGATTCGCGTCCGGCAGCGCTGGGTGGCCGCCATGGGCTTGGTGCCTTCTCGCTGGTGGAAGATGCGGATGTGGTGCAGGCCATCGCCTCTGGCCGCCTGCTGCAGCAGATACTGCCGCGCGTGGACCGCGAGCTTGCGGTTCTGGATGCGCTGATCAGCTCTGCCCAGGGGCTCGCCAATGTGCGGCCCGAACTCAATCCCTTGCGCCCGGATGTTTTCATACGCGTGCTGCAGGGCATTCTGAACAGCGCGGGTGCCGATGAAACCGTGTTCGCGCACTGGGTCAGGCACCTTGCAGACCCCCTGGGCCGTGAGCTGAAGCTGATCTACGACAAGCTCACCGGGCGGCTAGAGCGCGCCCATGTGCAGGCCGCGCAGTACCGCGTGCGGCCTACGCCGGCAGGCAGCGGCACGTCACGCCTCGGTGGCCTGGCGCCAGCGTCTGGCGGCTTTTCAGGGCCAGGCAGTGCGTTTGGCGGGCTTGCGCAGATCCCTGCGGCTGCCCCGTCAGCAGCGCCGTCGCAGTATGCGGACCTGTCCAATTACGAGATAAAAGACGAGCTGTTCCGGGAATTTTTATTTGGCAGCGGCAGCGATGCGCATCACGGCCTGGCCCCCGCGTATTACGAAAGCGTTGACCAGGAGCTGGCAGCGCTGAAGGCTGCACCGGACGCTGCAGCTGCGCCGTTCAGGGGCTGGCATGACACCGCATCGCGCACCCAGCGCGACGCCTATGGCGACCCGGACGCATCGGCAAGTACCGAAGACGACGACATGATTTTCAACGACAGCACGCTGGAATCGGCCTACCGGCAGCAGCCGGCGGTAGACCGTCCGGTGCGCCCTGTGGACGCATCAAGCGCGCTCAGCTCGGCGTTATGGGGCTCGTATGGCCCCTCGCACGAGCGCGCACTGGTGCGTACCCAGCTCAAGAAAGAAGCAACACGCGTTGGCCAGGTGCTGGGGCTGGAGGTGGTGCGCAAGCTGGTGAATCAGGTAGCCATGGACCCACGGCTGCTCGGGCCGGTGCGCGAGGCGATCGTGGCGCTGGAGCCGTCCCTGCTGCGGCTGGCGATGGTCGACCCCCGCTTTTTCAGCGACGAAAGCCACGCCGGGCGCCAACTCATGGAGCGTGTCGCCCAGCGCAGCTTCAAATACAACGATGAATTCAGCCCCGAATTCACCGCGTTTTTCAGCTCGGTTTGCGATGCGATCAATGTGCTGAACAGCCTCATCATCGAAAGCGCGTTGCCGTTCGGCCGGGCGCTGGCGACCCTGGAAAGCAACTGGGCCACCGAGGACGAGCAAGACCTGCGGCGCCGCCGGGTGGTGCTGCATGCCCTGCGGTTTGCCGAAGAGCGGCAGGACGCCGCAGACCAGATCGCCTTCAACCTGAGCGCCCGGTCTGACCTGGAAGGCGTGCCCGGCGTGGTGCTGAATTTCCTCTTTGGGCCCTGGGCGCTGGCGATGGCCCATGCCCGCCTGGTGGACGAGCGCAACCAGTTCGACCCGGAGGGTTTTGGCTCGGTCGTGCCTGATCTGCTCTGGAGCGTCAAGCGTGAGGTGACGCTCAAGCGTCCGGCCAAGCTGTTCGAGATGATTCCGGGGCTGATCGAGAAGCTGAAGTCCGGCCTGGCGATGCTGGGCGAAGACCCCAGGGAGAACCAGAATTTTTTTGAGTCGCTGATGAAGCTGCACCAGCCAGTGCTTCGCCTGCGCCGCCTGAAGACCCAGCGTGACGCTGAAGAGTCAGGCGCCATGCCGCTAGAGGGCTTGCTGCCTGAAGACCTGCCGGCAACGCCCGATCAGCGGCAGGCCAGGGCGGCCGGGCAGCCGTGGCTTGGGCGGGATGAGCTTGATGTGGCCGGTTTTGAAGACACCCAGCCCACCGCGCCAGCCGACCTGGCCGCCATGGAAGCCGAAATGGAGCAAAGCTGGCGCCGACAGCAGGCCATAGAGAGCGGCCTGTCGTCTGTGGACGCCGAGCCCGAGCCAGTCGCTGATGCCGGTTCGCAACCGGCGCCAGAACCTGCTGCTGGCAGGGATGCCGCGCTGGTTCCGGAAGCCGGCGAAGGTTACGACGTCACTGGCCGACATGACGAATCTGGCGGTATGCCCGCCCCAGGCGCTGTCACAGCTACCGATGCGGCAGTGCCTGCGGCATCGGTACGCGATATCGAGCGTGCGGCGCAACTGGCCAAAGAACAGGCAGAGGCTACCCTGCAGGGCCTGCGCACCGGTGACTGGGTTGATCTGTATTCCAGGCGCCGCTGGGTCCGCGCGCAGCTGATCTGGGCCAGCAGCAAGGGAACGCTTTTCATGTTTCTAAGCCACGGGGGCCAGCCGCATTCGATGACCAGGCGCAGCTGTGAAAAGCTCATCGTGCAACGGCTGTTGCGCCCGGTCAACGGGCACAGCGTGGTTGCGCGCGCGCTGGACGCCGTCGTGCATCAAGCGTGGTAGCCACGCACAGTGGCGGTTGAACGGGGCAAACCCCCGGCCATGTGACGCTGCGCGTGTGCCCCACGCAAGCGGTCGGGGCTGTGTCTGACGCGGCGCATTCAGGCTGCGGCGCACACTGTCGGCATGAGCAAGACCAACTTTTCATTTGAGCTTCAATACTTGGCACCGGCCCTGATGCAGGGCAAGTCAGACGAGGTGATGCAGGCGCTGGAGTCGTCATTGCTGACAGCCCTCAAACCGATTGACGACAGGGCCAGCGTCAACGTGGTCAACAGCCACAAGGGCAATGCCAACAAGCTGCTCGAGATTACCTGTACCGCGTCCGACGTTCAGATCGCAGACATCCTGAGCCGCTTTTGCGAGCAGCAGGGCGTGAAGGTCAATGCGATGGAATAAGGCGCAGCCCGCACGCTTCCGTGTTTTGAAGGCTTGCAGCTTGAGCACAACGCTTCAAGGGTGATGCCGCCTTGCGGCGGCAGACTGTGCGTTTAGCTATTAAAAAGTAGCAAAAACGCCTTGATTTCTCGGCGCAGGATGCCTAAAAAGGCCTTGAAATCAAAAGCCGGCTCTTGTGTCTTCAGTTCGACGCAGAACCGTTTGCTGTGCCCTGCTGAGGAAAGGAATTCGACTCCCAGTCCTGCGCCTGCTGCGGCTCCCAAGCCTGCGCGGGCATCTGCATTTGCATTTGCGGCGTGGCCTGCGGCACGCTGCTGGTCGATGCGGCATTGCCGTACGCCTCAGAAGACTGAGCCTGGCTTTGCGCCTGCGTCTCCGCCACGTGGCACGGCGCGCTGGCGTCCGCGCTTGATTGCGGCGTGCGCTCCGGCTCTTCCTGGGCCCCCACCGGTTGCGGCTCCGGTGGCTGCTGGTCTGGCGCGGGATCGGCGCCGCCAGGGTGCATGGCCACCTCCATCTGGCGGTCAACCGCTTCCTGTGCCTGCTGCACCAGGCCTGCATCATCGGGCAGCCAGCTGGTCGAGGTCACCAGCAGATGAATGAAATGCAGTTTGGCAACAACCTCATGCGGCAGCACAAAAGGGTAGAAATCGGGTTGCCCCATGCTGCGCGACATCTCGTTGAGCAGCGTCGTCAGGCGCGTCCAGTCGTTCAGGAAGTCAAGGAAATGCTGGGCTTCGGGATGGTCGGGCTGGTACAGCGAGTCCAGCGTGAAAGGCGTGAATTCCAGGTTCTCGGTGTGGGTTGCCAGACCTAGACTCAGCGCAGTGTCCACCGTGTCGCGCATGTGCAGGTAATGCGCCCAGCACTCGGCCCAGTCCTCCCAAGGATGGGTGCTCGCATAGGCGCTGACGTAATGCAGCTGCCACTGCGGTGGCGGTCCGTTCTCGTAGTTTTGCCGAAGGCTGGCCGCATAGTCCTTGCGCTCGTCACCAAACAGCTGCCGGAAAGCATCCAGCCAGGGTGTTCCCCACAGGAGCCGGTCCCAGTAATAGTGGCCCACCTCATGCCGGAAATGCCCCAGCAGGGTACGGTAGGGTTCACGCATGGCCTTGCGCACGCTCTCGCGCACCGCGTCGTCTGCTTCCTGCAGGTCAAGGGTGATCAGCCCGGTGTTGTGGCCGGTCATCACATGTGGGCCGTTATCCGGCGAGCGCAGGATGTCGAACATCATCCCGCGCTCGGTGTCCTCGGTCACCCGCGATGCGACGGGCAGGCCGAGCGACAGCAGGGCCGATACCAGCCGGCGCTTGGCCAGCTCGACCCTGCCCCACAGCATGCCGTTGTCGGGATGGTCCGGATCGTTGAGGTCGGGAATGGTACGGTTGAGCCGGCAGGCCCGGCACAACAGCGGCGCGCCGGACGAGGGGTCATGCGGCACCAGCCAATTGCAGGCAGCTGGCGTTTGCAGGTTGGCGCAGCGCGTATACGCGGCAGCCGGAGGCGGCAGTATCGAAGCCTCATCAGAGGCAGCCAACCCACGGAAAGATCCAGCCCCGTCGCCAGATGATGTGCCGCCGGACTGCGCTTCGGCGCTTGCAGGCTCGTGCCAGCGCACCCAGGTGTCTGGCTCCTGGCCAGGCATCAGGGGCAGCAAGCGTGCTTGCTCGGGGTCGTACCCAAGCGGTGTGCCACAGGCCAGGCATTCGCTGTTTCTGAAAAATACCGGGCAGCCGCACTTGCATTTGTAAGCCCGGCCAGCCAGCGAGGGCAGGTGGGGCTGCACATGCGGGGCGGAGGAAAATTCGCTGTTTGACAAAGCAGTTTCCGGTTTGTAGTGGCAGAGGCCAAGCCCCGGTCTCCGGCTAGCGGGCCAGACATCAGACAAGCCGGAAAGTGTCCCATGTGAAAGCAGGGCGGTCTTCCCGATTTGCCGCATGCCCCTGTCAGACCCTGCCGACACCTTGCCAGGCTCTGCTGTAAGCGTATGTGAAACTCTTATCATGAAGGCCCTGCGACGGCTTATGGCTCACCTTGTTCACGAGATTGCGGCAACGTCCCTCGTACCAGAGCCCTCATCCAGTTCATATCAACCCCTCACAACCTTCAAAGGACGATCCCTATGCCCACTTACCATGTCGAAATGATGGAAGGCAGGACGCTGGAACAAAAGAAGAAACTCGTTGAGGCCATCACACGGGTAAGCGTTGAAATTCTGGGTGGCGCCGCTGACTCGGTGGATATCATCGTCACCGACATCAAGCGCGAGAACTGGGCTACGGGTGGCAAGCTCTGGTCTGAGCCGCGCGATTAGTGCCCGGCGCATCACATCCATACCATCGCCTTTTTTGCATGAGCCGGCCATCCACGTTGCCCGAACTGCAGGCGCGCTATGGCGAGCGCTACCGCTGGCTGCTGCTGCTCTCGGTGATGATCGGAACGATGGCGTCCATCATGTCGTCCACCATCGTCAATGTGGCGATTCCCGGCATGAGCCAGCACTTCACGCTGGGTCAGGAGCGCGCGCAGTGGGTCAGCTCCGGCTTCATGGTCGCGATGACGGTGTCGATGCTGACCACGCCCTGGCTGCTTGCCCGCTATGGCTACCGCCGCACCTATGCCGGCTGCATGCTGCTGCTGCTGGCTGGGGGCCTGGTCGGCGGCTTTGCCAACGCCTTTAGTCTCGTGCTCGGGGCCCGGGTTGCCGAAGGCCTGGCCGCAGGTGTGGTGCAGCCGATACCTGCCATCATCATCATGCGCGCCTTTGCGCCGCATGAGCAGGGCAGGGCCAGCGGCCTTTTTGGCATGGGCGTGGTGCTGGCACCCGCCATAGGCCCCAGCGTGGGCGGCATTCTGGTTGACCTGTTCGGCTGGCGGTCGATTTTTTTTATGGTCGTCCCGTTGTGCCTGGCATCGCTGTGGATGGCTTTTCGCTATGTGCCAATCAGCGCGCCGGGCGGCCTGGCGGCTAACCGCGCTGGCGCTGCGCTTGACTGGCGTGGCCTGCTGCTGGGCACCGTCGGCACGCTGTGCCTGCTCAATGGCATGGTCGAGCTGCACAGCGGCAGCGGGGGGCAGGCAGCCGGGCTGCTGGCGGTTGCCGCGCTCACCCTGATGGTTTTTGTCTGGTGGCAGCGGCGCCTGGCCGCATCGGGCGGCGAGCCGCTGATGAACCTGGCGCTCTTTGGCTACCAGCCCTTTGCCATGGGCAGCATCGTTGCCTTCATCTACGGCACGGCACTGTTCGGCTCCACCTATTTGCTGCCCATCTACATGCAGCTGGGCCTGAAACTTTCGGCCTCACATGTGGGCACCATACTGCTGCCCGCCGGGCTGGTGCTGGCACTGACCATTGCCGTGGTGGGGCGCCTGGCCGACAAGCAGCCGACCTGGCTGCTGGTCAGCATCGGTCTGGCCCTTTTGTCCGCCTCATTCGCACTGATGGCAACCGTTTCGCTGACCTCGGCGCTGTGGCTGCTGATGGCCTGGGCCATCGTCGGGCGTATCGGTCTGGGCTTCATATTGCCCTCGCTCAACCTCGGTTCACTCAGGCCGTTGCATCAGGACCTGCTGCCGGCAGGCGCCAGCGCCATCAACTTTGTGCGGATGCTGGGCGGCGCGATCGGCGTGAGCCTGTGCGGCATCGTGCTGGAGTGGCGGCTGGCGGCGCACGGCGATTCGCTGGCCAATGAGGCCAGCAGCCCGGCACGTCTGGCCGCTTTCAATGAATCGTTTTTCATGCTGGCGGCGTTCTGCGCGCTGGCAGTGCTGGCCGCCTGGCAACTTCGGCAACCCGCTGCAGCGCCCGTTACGCACCCGAAAGCCGACTGACCATGTGCCAGCTGCTGGGCATGAACTGCAACACTCCCACTGACATCACGTTCAGTTTTAGGGGTTTCGCGCAGCGCGGCGGACATACCGACCACCATGAGGACGGCTGGGGAATCGCCTTTTTTGAAGGCGAAGCCGGCGGGGATAAGACCGATGGCATGGCCAGCGACAAGGGTCTGCGCCATTTTGTCGACCATCAGCCGGCCTGCAGCTCGCCGGTGGCAGAGCTTATCAGCCGCTACCCGATCAAGAGCCGCCATGTGATTTCGCACATCCGCAAGGCCACTCAGGGCCGAGTGGCGCTTGAAAATTGCCACCCGTTTGTGCGCGAGCTGTGGGGGCGGTACTGGGTGTTTGCCCACAACGGCGACCTGAAGGGCTTCGCACCGCGGCTGCATGCCGGCTTCAGGCCGGTGGGCAGCACCGACAGCGAGCGAGCGTTCTGCTGGATCATGCAAGAGCTGGCCAAGTCGCATGCGGGCGTGCCCAGCGTGGCCGAGCTCAGCATCACACTGCGTGAACTGGTACCCACCATCGCCCGCCACGGCACCTTCAATTGTTTACTGAGCAACGGTCAGGCGTTGTGGGCACACGCCTCGTCCAACCCCGGCTCGACCATCCTGCACTACGTGGAGCGCAAGCACCCGTTCGCTCATGCCACCCTGAGTGATGACGACGTCAGTGTCAATTTTGCAGACCAGACCAGCCCCACGGACCAGGTGGCAGTGGTCGTCACGAAGCCGCTGACGACCAATGAAAACTGGATTGCGTTTGCGCCGGGCGAATTGAAGGTGTTTCAGGACGGGCGGCTGAGCAGCTTTTGATTCGTTGCGTCGGGCCGCCCCGCGTCAGGCGGTCAGTGCCGCTTCCAGTGCGTCCACGAACATCGCCGCAACGTCAAACCCCGCCTGGTCAAAAATTTCCTGAAAGCAGGTCGGGCTGGTGACGTTGATCTCGGTGACCCAGTCGCCGATGACGTCAATGCCTGCCAGCAGCAGGCCGCGCTTGGCCAGCACCGGCCCGATGGCCTCACCGATCTCGCGGTCACGCGCTGAAAGCGGTTGTGCAACGCCCAGCCCGCCCGCGGCCAGGTTGCCGCGCACTTCGCTGCCCTGCGGAATGCGCGCCAGCGAAAAAGGCACCGGCTTGCCGCCGATCACCAACACGCGCTTGTCGCCCTTGACGATTTCTGGCAGAAACTTTTGCACCATCACGCTTTGCGCGCCGCCCAGGTTCAGGGTTTCGATGATGCTGCCCAGGTTGAGGCCATCTGCCTTGACGCGGAAGATGCCCATGCCGCCCATGCCATCGAGCGGCTTGAGGATGATGTCCTGGTGCTCGGCATGAAAGCGCTTGATGTCGCTGGCGTCACGGGTCACCAAGGTGGGCCCGATGAACTGCGCAAACTCCATGATGGCGAGCTTTTCGGGATGGTCACGCAGGGCTCGCGGGCTGTTGAACACCCGCGCGCCCTCACGCTCGGCTTGCTCCAGCAGATGCGTGCTGTAAAAAAACTCGCTGTCAAACGGTGGGTCCTTGCGCATCAGCACGGCATCAAAGTCGGCCAGTGCCTGCGGCCGCTCGTCGGGGTGCGCCTGTCTGGCGGTAAACCATATCTCGGTGTCGCCGGTGAGGGTGATGTCGCGCACAAAGGCCGTGACCTTTTCGCCGCGCTGCCACCGGATGTCCTTGGGCTCGCAAACCGCCACGGTGTGGCCACGCCGCTGGGCCTCACGCATCATCGAAAAAGTGGTGTCTTTGTAGATCTTGAAGGACTCAAGCGGGTCGGCAACGAAGAGGATGTTCATGGTGTGCGGTAGACCGGGTCATGGCTGTGACCTGGTTGGTTTTACCGTTCGCGCTGAGGTATCGAAGCGACCGGCGGTGGAAAAAACCCTTCGATACCTCAGGGCGAACGGCCAAAACAGGTGGTGTTGTCCGCCCTGGCTGTGAAGGAATGGCTAGGTTGGGCCACGCCGTCCGTATTGTTGTACAAACAGCGCCAGCGCGCCGGCGGCCACACCCCAGAAGGCCGAGCCGACGCCGGCAATCACCACCCCGGACAGCGTCACCAGAAAGGTGATCAGTGCCGCCTCGCGGTGCGGCTCGTCTGTCAGGGCTGTTGCCAGGCCGTTGCCGATGGTGCCCAGCAAGGCCAGACCGGCGATGGCTGCCACCAGTTCTTTCGGAAAAGCGCTCAAGAGGCTGGTGATGGCTGCGCCAAAAATACCGATGACGATAAATATCAAGCCGCAGGACACCGCTGCGGTGTAGCGTTTCTCAGGGTCGGCATCGGCCTCTTTTCCCATGCAGATGGCTGCAGTGATGGCGCTGAGATTGAGCGCGAACGCGCCGAACGGTGCCAGCAGCAGTGTTGCCAGGCCGGTGAGAGTGATGACTTTTGACACCGGTATCCCGCCATCAGGGGCATCCGGTCCATAGCCGGCTGCCCGTATGGCGGCCACGCCGGGCAAGTTTTGCGATGCCATGGTCACGACAAACAGCGGCAGCGCCAGGCTCACAAAGCCGGCAATGCTGAAGACGGGTGCTACAAAAACGGGTGTGGCCAGGGCGAAGGTCATGCTGGACCAGGCCAGCTGCCCGCGAGCGGCTACGAACACAATGGCACCCAGCAGCGTGAAGACCACCGCATAGCGTGGAAAAAAGCGCCGCGACAGCAGGTATATCGCCAGCATCAGCAGTACCAGCGGCAGGGCCGTCTGCGCCGCGGAAAAAGCCTGCAGGCCAAAGCGCGCCAGCACGCCGGCCAGCAAGGCTGACGCAAGTGCCACCGGAATCCGGTTCATGGCCTTTTCAAACCATCCGGTCACGCCGAACAGCGTGATCAGCAGCGCGCAGGCGATGAAGGCGCCGACCGCATCGCCCATCGCAAAGCTGCCAGCAAGCCCTGCACTGGCCAGCACAGCCGCGCCTGGCGTGGACCAGGCCACCATCACGGGTTTTTTCAGCCAGAGCGAAGGCAGCGCCGAACACAGACCCATGCCAATGCCCAGTGCCCACATCCAGGAAGCCGTCTGGGCGGGCGTGGCCTGAAAAGCCTGCGCCGCCTGGAACACGATGGCCACCGAGCTGGTAAAGCCGACCAGCACCGCGACGAAGCCAGCGGTAAACGCCGAAAGGCTGAGGTCTTTGAAAAATTGCATGTGACCCGGATTTTGGCAGCTGCCGGCAGCGGTACGCGGCACAGCCGGTGCTTGCTGCGGCAGATCAGGCCTGCAGACAGCAGCAGCTTCGTCCGACACCACAAGCATGGCAAAGCCGGTTTTTCAAGCTTTTTATGCCACTCGCCCAACAGATACGCGGGGTAATTGCTATCAAAATAATAGTATTCGATCGACAGTTGAATGCCGGTACCGACACCACCGGCAGCGCAAGCTCAAGGCTGACTGACCGGCCAGCGGCCCAGTCTGTCGCATTGGCGGTCTTGCCAGCCTGCCAACAGAAGCATTGCGACCGATGCGCCCATCAAGGCAAACAGCATGTCCGACTGGGTGTCCCAGGGGTCGCCCTGCGTGCCCAAAAATTCGTCTGCTCCCTGGCCCAAGGCCAGCGCAGCGGTCCATTCCACCATTTCATAAACTGCGCTGATGGCCATGGCAACGCATAGCGACAAAAAGCCCACCATGCGCAGACCCGCCACATGGCCGCCTTGCCGCAGAACCTCGCGCGCCACCATCGCCGGCACCAGCCCCTGCATGAAGTGGCCGATCTTGTCGTAGGGGTTGCGGCTGAGCCCCCAGGACTCCTGCAGCCAGAAGCCGAGGGGCACCCGCGCATAGGTGTAGGCACCGCCGACGATCAGCACCACCATGTGCAGCGCGATCAAGACCAGCAGCAGCGTGCTCAAGGGGTAGCGCCGCCCGGTTGCCGCCAGCACCGGCATGGCAACCACGGCAGGAGCGACTTCCATCACCCATGTGCTGCGGTCCTGTGTGATCACGCCAGACCATGCCAGCACTGCCAGCACGCCCAGTCCCAGTGCGGCAAACAAAGCCCGACGGGCAGCTGGCAGACTGGCGCTTCTCATGCGCTCGACGTGGGGTAGACCGGCTGGCAGTACGCCTTGGCCAGGACTGTTGTTGATAGCGATGGCACTGAAGCGGCCTCCAGGTCAGCCCACTTGCGCGGCCGGCACACTTTTGCAGGGCCAGTTGACATCCGTGTCAGCATGCGGTCAGTGCGCAAAAAATGCACGCAAGGCTTGCGCGGTGCCATCCGGCTGCTCCTCGGGAATGAAATGCCCCGCCGGCATCACCTGGCCCGACACCTGCGCGCTGCACTGCGCGCGCCAGAGCGCCATCGGGTCAAACAGGCGGTGCACCACGCCACGCTCGCCCCACAGCACCAGC
The DNA here is from genome assembly GCA_028291985.1 of Polaromonas sp. Taxonomy (GTDB): domain Bacteria; phylum Pseudomonadota; class Gammaproteobacteria; order Burkholderiales; family Burkholderiaceae_C; genus Polaromonas. Next base: position 57,494 of record JAQGNE010000044.1, read on the forward strand.
ATGTCGCAAGGCACCTGCTTGCCCTGCGCGCGGCTGGCGCGGTCATGCTCCAGGTCAATGCCTGCGCTGGCCCGGTAGTCTTCGCAGGCGGCATGCAGGGCGTCGGCATTGCAGAAAGAACGCTCGTATTCGGCCAGCGCCTCGGGTTCTATGTAGGCCAGGCCTGCACTTCCCCAGCCGCCCAGCTTGGCATGCAGATAGGCGCGCGCAGTAGGGGCGTGGTTGGCGCCCATCATGATCTCGGGCAGCGGCGCTGGTTGCAGCATGTGAAACCAGTGGTAGTAGGCGCGCGCAAATGCCATGTAGGGCTCACGCAGGGTGGCGCCGTCATACATGTCCAGCGTGGGCGCGATGTCGATCACGCAAAGCTTTTGCACCCGCGCCGCACAGTCCAGCGCCAGCCGGTGTGCCACGCGTGCGCCGCGGTCATGGCCGCACAGAAAAAAGCGGTCAATGCCCAGCGCATCCATCACGCCAGCCATGTCATGCGCCATGTTGCGCTTGCTGTAATTGCTGTGGTCGGGCAGCCCCGCTGTTTTTGACGATGCCCCGTAGCCGCGAAGGTCAGGCATGACCAGAAAGTAGTCACGTGCCAGAAGCTGGGCCACGCGGTGCCACATCACATGCGACTGCGGAAAGCCGTGCAGCAGCAGCAGGGCCGGGCGGATGGCCTCGCCCGGCACGCGCGTCGACACTCTGGCGTTGATTGACGTTCCGTTGACCTCGAAACTGCACACATCGAAACCGTTGAACCAGCTCATCAAATCTCCTGTCGTGTGAAACGCGTCGCCGGATTATTCAACGCCCGCACGGGCAGCCGTGTCAGCGTTTGCGCTGAGCCATGTATGCGGCAAGATTGGCAGCAGCCTGCGCCCGCACCTTGCGGCGCAGAAAAGGTGTCCAGCCCAGCAACGCACCCGGCGCACCGAGCGCCTGGCGCGACCATGACCAGAAGTAGAAACTGTCGAGGTGCCGCACGATCAGCCCCTGTTCATTGAAGGCAAATACGCCATCAATCACGTTGTGAACCATGCGGCCGGTAGCGCTGAAGCAGTAGTCAGCCTCCCAGTGCGACTTGCCGGCACGCGCGTCGGCTTCGATTCCGCTGCAGGCGAGCTTCCACGTATCCATGCCTCTGGCTTTGGTGGCATCGCGCAGCATATGCCACATGCCCGCCACCTGGTCCTGACCGCGCAGTGAAAACGCCTCGTCATCAAAGCTGGCATCAGACGCATAGCAGCCAGCCATGGTGTCGGGATCAGCCGGGCAAAAGCGGCGTAAAAGTTTTCAAGGCTCTGCTGGTTCGGGTGCATGGCGGTCCCCTTCACTTGTTGTGGTGGCGATGCAGCTTATCGCTGCAGGGTGTGTATGCCAATTCATTCTGGAATCCATGTCCGCCAGGGAATGCCTGCAAGCCACCAATCGCTAGGCCGCGCTACTCAGCTTGAGCCCAACAATCCCGGCCACGATCTAGCCCACACAGCCAAGCCGCGCGGCGGTGGCAGGCTCTGAAAACAGCACAATACCCAGAATGACGGTACCCACCGCGCCGATGCCGGTCCATACCGCATAGGCGGTGCCGACGGGCAGGGTTCGCATGGCCAGGCCCAGCAGGCTTACGCTCAGCACCATGGCTGCGACGGTGCCGACGCTGGGCCACAGCCGGGTAAAGCCTTCGGTGTACTTCAGGCCAATGGCCCAGCCTACTTCGAGCAGGCCGGCGACAAACAGAATGATCCAGGGCATGGGGTCCTTTCGGTCTTAGAAGTGATCAGGGTCAAAATACTATCAAAACTATAGCTGTATGCCCGGACACTGATTGGGCTTGAGTACCCAGTGCCTTGATAAATGCCTTGGGTGGCAGCCCGCGTATCAGCTCACAGTCTGGTCGCCTGCGGATGTGATGTGAATGCCCGCAGGTAAAGCCGGCGCAAGCAAGCTGTGTGAAACTTCTTTCTCGCATTCACAACCGCATCAACAAGCAAAGGAATCGATGTGACCATCCAGCTGTATGCCTTTGACACCCCCAATGGCCGCAAGATCAGCGTCGCCTTGGAAGAAATGGGTCTGCCCTATGCCGTGCATGTGGTGGACATCGGCAAGGGCGAGCAGCACAACCCCGAGTTCCTGAAGATCAGCCCGAATAACCGCATACCTGCCATCGTCGATCCCGATGGCCCGGGTGGCCAGCCGATCAGTGTGTTCGAGTCGGGCGCCATTCTTTACTACCTGGCCGAGAAGACAAGCCAGTTCTGGCCAGCTAACCTCAAGGGGCGAGTGGTGGTGATGGAATGGCTGATGTTTCAGATGGGTGGCTTTGGCCCGATGCCCGGCCAGGCGCACCATTTCATCGGGCTCGAGAACGAAGCTGACCGCCGCTACGGGCTGGAGCGCTACCTGGCGGAGACGCGGCGGCTCTATGGCGTGATGGACAGACGACTGGCAGCGCACGAATTTTTTGCGGGAGCGCTGTCGATCGCCGATTTCGCCATTGTTGGCTGGGCCTGGCGGCATGAGAAACACAAGGTGGACCTGGCGGACTTTCCGCAGGTGCAGCGCTGGTATCAGACCATGATGGCGCGGCCTGCGGTGCAGCGGGGATTTGCGGTAGCGCTCAAACGCCTGTCCTAGCGCGGGCCGCTGTCATCTGTGCAGGCGTGCATGCAGCCGCTCCTGCAATTGCCCGATACCGAACCATGCGGTCACGTGGCAAGAAGGCGGCCTCATCCGGTCCGTATCACCGAAATATGCTCGGTTCCGCTCTCCGGCAACCACACCTCGCCGGCTCTCCCCAAGATCTGGCGCACGTTGGCGTTGGCGCGTGGCATCGCGTAGCGCTCGAATTGTTCCGTGCGCGGATCGAAAGCAAACATCGCATTCGATGTCCATTCGGCAAGCCATACGGTGTCGCGCTCATCCACATACACCGCGTAGGCCTTTGGTGCGTTGCCGGGCAGTTTCCAGGTACGCCAGGCTTTGGTCTGCGGGTCATGCATCGACACGTTGCCGCTGTTCCACTCGCTGACCCAGATGCGGCCCCGGCTGTCGCTCCAGACGCGGCGTGCGCCCTGCTGGCGTGTCGGTGGCTCGACCACGGTTGACTCGCCCGTGCGCCGGTCGATCTGCGCGATGAACGAGCCCGCCAGCGAGCACCACCACACCTCGCCGCCAGGCGTGCTGCAAATGCCATACGGACCCCGGCCGCGCGGCGCGTCCTTCACGCTGACTTCGCCAGTCTTCACGGTCACCTTGCCGACATAGCCACTTTGCCCGGTAAACCACAAATCGCCTGCGCCATCAAATGCAGCGGTGTTGAGGTTGGTAAAGGGCGTGCCGGCAGGCATGGGGAAAGTCTGTAACTTGCGGTCTGGCCAGCTGACACGAACAATGGCGTTCTGCCCGCTGTCGGTGATCCAGGCTGCCTTGTCGGGCCCCTGAATCACGCCATGCGGCGATGAGCCTGCGCCGAGCGCAGTGAGTTCAGTCTTTGCTGTCCGGGGATCAAACCAGCCGAGGTGGCCGCTGGCCTGCGCGGTGAACCACACCCCAGCATCAGGCGCGGGCGCCAGGTCATGAATGCCGGTGCTTCGTGGTGCATGCAGCTTCCAGGACTGCAATTTTTCGGGCTGTGCCTGAACAGGGCCAAAGCCGGCTACCAGCGCGGCAGCGCCCCAGCTACCCATCAGGGCTCTTCGGTTGATAGATAACATGCTGACCTTTCCGGTGGGCGAGTTTTTTGATTCTGCGCGCAAACCGTAAACGAAGCGCCGGCCATGTCATGCCGCCATGTCTGGCGCACAGGTCAACATGGTTTTTGACCTGTCGGCAGCTCAGCCCAGCAAGTGGCACAAGCGCTGTAACGCATGCTGCACAGTCGCCTGGCGCACCGCAGCCCTGTCACCGTTGAAGTGCATGGATTCACTGACGAGCTGGCCGCGCACGACAAAACCAAACCAGACGGTGCCAACCGGCTTGTCCGCGCTGCCGCCCGAAGGCCCGGCAACGCCGGTCACGGCAACCGCAACCTGCGCTTTCGAATGTGCGATGGCGCCTGTTGCCATGGCGCGGGACACTTCCTCGCTGACGGCGCCATGCCTGGCAATCAATGCCGCGTCCACGCCGAGCAGCTCGGTTTTGGCCTCGTTCGAGTAGGTGACAAAGCCCCGCTCGAACCATGCGCTGGAGCCTGCCAGGTCTGTGCAGGCAGCCGAGAGCATGCCGCCAGTGCAGCTTTCGGCCGCTGTCATCGACAACTTGCTGGTAATAAGAAAATCGGCCAGCAGCCTAACGGATGAGACGGCTGTTTGCGCGTTTTTTAATAGCAAACTATCGCTCATAAAAAGCGCCAGATAGCAATGACCAGCAGCGTGCAACACGCAGCTACTGCGTCGTCGAGCATGATGCCGAAGCCGCCGCGCCAGCCAAACCCCTTGAAGGTTTTGTCTGCCCAGGCAGTGGGGCCAAACTTCATCGCATCGAAAAACCGGAACAGCAAAAACGCCATGAGCTGGCCTGCAAAGGTGGCAGGCATCACGATCCACAGCACCAGCCAGAAAGCGGCAATCTCGTCCCACACAATGCTGCCAGGATCGGCGACGCCCATGTTGCGCGCGGTCACGGTAGAGGCCCACCAGCCGACCCAGAAAGAGGCCAGTATCAGCCAGCCCATCTGCACCGATGTCAGCCAGGGTTGCAGCACCAGGTAGGACAGCCAGGCCCACAGGGTGCCTGCAGTTCCGGGTGCCACCGGGCTGAGGCCAGAGCCAAAGCCCAGCGCAACGGCATGCGCCGGATGGGCCATCATGAATTTGGACGTGGCGCGCCCTCGTGCAGCGGGCGCTGCTGATGAGCCGGCCGACGCCGTGCCGTGGGAAAGTGGTTCGTTATCAGGCATGCCGGGATTATCGTGACGATTGATGCAGCGCGGGCTGCTGTCAGCAGGGGTACTTGCCCTGCGCTTGACGCTCACAAAGGTGATATGAACAATTGGGCACCAGCGTCCAGCAACACCTCAGGAACTCTCCATGCACAAAACATCTTTCAAGGCGATCACAGCAGCTGCAGTGTTGTTGCTGGCAAGCGCTTGTGCGGTGCAGTCCGTCAAGCCAGGTACCACACGCGATGAAGTCATCAAGGGCTATGGCCAGCCTACCAACACCGTGCCGCTGGCAACCGGCACCCGCCTGCAATACTCTTTGCAGCCGCTGGGGCGAAGCGTCGTGATGGTGGACCTGGATGCCTCGGGCCGGGTGATATCGGCCCGCGAGGTCATGAACACCACCGATTTCGCGCGGGTCAAGCCGGATGAATGGACACGCCAGGACGTGGAGCGCGAGTTCGGCCGTCCCGCCATGGTCGACCGCGTAGCCTCCTGGCCAGGGGACATCATGACTTACCGCTGGCGGGATGCTGACCAGCCGATGTTCTTTTATGTCTACCTGGACAGCGCCAACACTGTGCGGCGAATCGGTCAGGCGATGGAGTTTCCGATGCGCTACGAACCGGACTAGCGGGCAGTCGTCAAGGCATGGTTTGCGGGCAGTCCGCTGGCGTCTTCAGGCCTGAACCGAGCGCCCGATCTCCGGCCAGCGATGGTGCAGGTAAATCCATCCCACGAGACCTATGCACATCAGTGCCAGCGAGGCTGCGGCCAAGCCAATGGTGGAATGCATTACCAGCGGCGCGATGATGCCGGCTACGATGCCGTTGGCCGATGACCCCACGAAGGCCTGCAGTGAGGAAGCCATGCCCCGGCGCTCGGGGTACAGGTCAAGCACCAGCAAAGTCACCACCGGCACCATCAGCGCCCAGCCAAAACCGAACACCGCAATGGGAAACAGCGACCATGACACCTGTGCATCAAACAGCAGGTTGGCCGCCAGATTGATCACCGAGATGGTGAGCATGATCACAAATCCATGGCGGATCTGCGTCTTGGGCGCGATCTTGCCGGCCAGCCGGCCGCTCAGCCAGGCGCCCGACATGATGCCGCTGATGGTGAGCACGAAGAACCAGAAGAACTGCGTGGGTGCGAGGCCCATGTGGGTGCCCAGAAACTCGGGCGCTGACAGCACATACAAGAACATGCCATTGAACGGAATGCCACTGGCCAGCGCCAGCAGCAAAAATCGCGGACTCGAGCCGATTTGCCAGTAGCCCCGCATCAGATGCTTCACTTCAAAGGGCTGCCGATCGCTGACATCCAGAGTTTCCGGCAGGTATTTGAAATTTGCCAGCCACAGGACCGCGCCCACCCCGGTTAGAAACCAGAAAATGCTGTGCCAGCCGGCATGCACAAACAGCCAGCCGCCCACAATCGGCGCCAGGGCAGGGGCCACACCAAAGTAGATCGTCACCTGGCTCATGACCTGCTGTGCCTGGGCCGGGGGGTACATGTCGCGTATGACAGCACGCGACACCACGATGCCAGCGCCGGTCGACAAGCCCTGCATGGCGCGAAAGAACACCAGCTGGCCTATGGTTTCGGACAGTGCGCAGCCCGCGGACGCAATCGTGAATATGGCGATGCCGCTGAGCACCACCGGGCGGCGGCCAAAACTGTCGGCAAGTGCGCCGTGAAACAGGTTCATGAAGGCAAAGCCGAAGAGATAGGCCGACAGCGTCTGCTGCATCTCGGCCGGCGTGGCGCCCACCGATCGCGCAATGCCGGCGAAGGCCGGAATGTAGGTATCGATGGAAAAGGGGCCGAGCATGCCCAGCACGGCCAGCAACACGGCCAGTGCCCACCGGGGACCGGGCCACAAGGTGTCGGCATTCGGGTTCATTCGCCCTTATCCTGCTTGAGTTTTAACGCGGTGTTGTAGAGCTCATTGCGCGGCGCGCCGCTGATGTCTGCGGCCAGCTTGACGGCTGTCTTCAGCGGCAGATGGTCCAGCAGCAGGACGAGCACGCGCTTGCCGTCGTCGCGGACCGGTGCCTGCGGTGCCGGATGCAGCACCAGTGCGAACTCGCCCCGCGTGCGCTGGCTGCTGCCTGCCAGCCATCCGGTGAAGTCGGTGCAGGGTAGGGTCGCGATTTCTTCAAACTGCTTGGTCAGTTCGCGGCCAATCGTAATGAGCCTGTCGCCCAGCGCTGCCATCGATGCTGCGAGCGCTTCAATGCGGTGGGGCGCTTCCAGAATGACGACCGCGCGCGCTTCGGTGAGCAGTAATTGCACAGCCTGGTCACGCTCACCGGCCTTGCTGGGCAGGAAGCCCACAAAGATGAAGCCGCTGTCGCCCGAGATGCCTGCAGCGCTGAGCACCGTCGTCACGCTGCTGGCGCCCGGCATCGGCATGATGGCAAGCCCCGCGCTGCGCACGGCGGCCACCAGTCGCGCTCCAGGGTCGCTTACCGCCGGGGTGCCTGCGTCGCTCACATAGGCCACCCGCTCCTGGCGCTGCAGCCGGCCGATGATGCCGACCGCTGCCTCTGCCTCGTTGTGCTCATGCACGGCGATCAGCGGTTTCTCGATGCCATACTGGCGCAGCAGGCCCTGCGTGTGGCGTGTGTCTTCGCAGGCAATCACATGCGCCAGTTGCAGCACATGCAACGCGCGTAGGCTGATGTCGGCCAGGTTGCCAATCGGTGTCGCCACCACGTACAGAGTGCCTTCCGGATAATGCTGCATACCGGCGGCGGCTTTGGCCGCGCCCAGTGCCAGGTCGAAGGAGGCGTTCAATGTGGTTTTCCAAAAAAGCAGTCGCCAGGGATGTGGCCGAAACGGCGCCAGACAAGGCCGCCGGGGGTAAAAGCCAGATTACCACCAAGCGCCGCGGTGATGCTGCCGAGGCGCTGGCGCTGGCGCATCTGGGCCAGGCCGGCCTTCACCTGGTCGAGCGTAATTATCGGACACCAGGGCGGGGCGGCGGCGAGATTGACTTGGTGATGAAGGCACCCGACGGCACGCTGGTATTTATCGAAGTACGCCAGCGCTCGTCGGCATCGCATGGCGGTGCGGGCGGCAGTATTAGCGGCATCAAACAGCAACGCATCATTTTTGCAGCGAGGCATTACCTGATGAGGTTCAAGCACCTGCCGCCATGCCGCTTTGATGTGGTGCTGGTGCAGGGCCGCCCGGACGACGCTGGCGGCGTGCATGTCGACTGGCTGCCTGGCGCCTTTGACGCCTCATGAAGGCGATGCACCTTCCGGCAGGGGTTGCGCGGCAAGCAGGTCAGCAACGCCATGAAGGTCTGGATAGACGGCTAGGCACTTGATGTGCATCTCTGGCGTTGCAGGCAGCAAGTCGGGGACCATGATCACGGCGATGTCAGCAGCGTGGGCGGCACGCACACCGTTGTAGGAATCCTCCAGTGCGAGGCAGTTTGCCGGCGCCGTACCCAGCGCCTGCGCTGCAGCCAGGTACAGGTCTGGATAGGGCTTGCCACGGGGCACGTCACTGCGGGTCAAAATGGCATCAAAACGATCAGCGATTCCGGCCCGCTCAAGATGATGCAGGGCCTTCTCCCGCACCGATGAGGTGGCTACCGCACGCGGAATAGCCTGCTCATCCAGGTACGCCAGCAGTTCCAGCGCGCCGGGTTTAAGCATCATCATGCCCGCATCGATCTGCGCCTTCAGGTGCCTGGTCGAGGCTGCAAACAGGGCATCGGCAGGCGCATGCGGGCCGTAGGCCTCAAACAGCAGTTGCCGGCAGCTGTCGACGGGTACCCCGATCAGCGATGCGCAGAACGCTTCCGTTAGGGGCACGCCGACCTCATCGCCGGCGAGCTGCAGCGCTTGTCGCGCCAGTGCTTCGGTATTGAGCAGCAGACCATCCATGTCGAAGATCACGGCCTCGACGACCGGTGTGCGCCCAACATGTGGCGCGGCTGTGGTTGCAAGACTCATCTCGATGTGTTCCGGTAGGGTTCATGGGGTTCGACTCATGGCAGCTTGCTGGCAGCGGGTGACTGCTCCGGTACCGTGGTCATTTTCGGACCACGCGCTGACGCATGCAACGACCGCAGCGCGCGCACCTTGCTCATGCAGCAGGCGCATGGCATGTTGCAGCTGCTGGCGAAACCCACTGTCAGAAGCCAGGTCGACGCCAAAGATATCGGTTTGCTCCAGCAGCAGATCGACCAGCCGAAAAGGGTTGCCTCGCGCTGAGTCCGCCAGTCGAAACAGTTCCTGCCGTAGCGGGTCTTGCAGATCAATCGGCTGGCCAGCGTCGTTCAGGCCTGCGGCACAGCGCATCCAGGCCGCAATCGCCAGTGTTGTGCAAGGCGAGGGGCGCCCCGCTTCACGGTTGTCCCGAAGCGAGGCCAGCAGTCGGGTCGGCAGCTTTTGAGAGCCATCGCGGGCCACGCGCTCCAGTTGATGGGCGATGCCCGGATTGCGCCAGCGTGCAACCAACTGTCGCGCATAGGCGCTGATGTCGTGGTCGCTGGGCGGCAGGGTCGGCTTTTGCTCGTCGACCATGAAGCGCAATGCATAAGCCGACATCCCGGGCAAAGCCATGGTTTCGGCAACGGTTTCACATCCGGCCAGTAATCCCAGGCTGGCTACAGCCAGGTGCCCGCCGTTGAGCAGTCTCAACTTCGATGCTTCCCAGGGTGACACGTCCTGAACATACTGGGCGCCTGCGGCATCCCAGCGGGGCCGGGGCCCGTCAAAGTGCTCGATGACCCACTGGCTGAACGGCTCTGCCGGAACCGGGGCGGCATCATGCAGGCCCAATGCGTGAAAAGCATCGTCCCGGTCTTGCGCCATGGTCACCGGAACGATGCGATCCACCATGGTGGACGGGAACTGCACCTGGCTTTCGATCCATGCCGCCAGCCGGTCATCTTTCAGCGCCGCGAAGTCGATGCACATCTGCCGCAAGATCTTGCCGTTGGACGGCAGGTTGTCGCAGGACAGCACGACGGGCGGCGGATGACCTGCTTGATAGCGCGAGCCGAGACCGAGGACCAGCCACGCGATCGCGGTGTGCGGGTGCTGCCTTCTCAGGTCAAGCCGAACATCCGGATGGTTCACGTCGAGCCGGCCCGAGACCGGGTCGGTGAGATAGCCTGCTGTGGTGATGGTGAGCGTGATCAGGCTGATGGCGGGATCGGCCAGTGCCTGCATCAGCACCCGTGCCTCCTGCGGGGCATAGATCAGCCTGCACAGGGTTCCCGTAACCCTGACTTGTGTAGCGCTGGGTCCGCGCTCCAGTACGCTGTATAGCCCGTCCTGGGCAGCCAGTGCATTGACGATGCCTGGCGTGACCAGGCTGACGGAAACAATGCCCCATCGCATGGCGTCGTCCCCAGGCGCGGCCTCTATGGCCTGCTGGGTCAGGAGCGCCTGATGGGCGCGGTGAAACGAGCCGCAGCCCAGGTGCAGGATGCCAGGGCGCAAACAGGCCGGATCAAACCCGGGCCGCAGAACCGCGTCAGGCAACGCATTCAAGTGCGCCCGTGACAGCCTCAACTCGCCAAGGTCCATCGTGAAACCATCGCCCCGCGCAACTACGGCGGTCACGACCGACCCCCGCCGGCATCAGGCGGCAATGGGCATGGGGCGGGCAGCGGCGCTTGCAAGCCTCGCACCGTGCGGGGTGCTAGACGGCTGCACATGATGGTGTTCCTGCGATCGGGTAGGCGTCCCAACCGGCCGCGGGCTGCTGGGCCTGCACCAGCCACGGCAGGATGGCGGGGTTGTTTTCAAGCAGGTACTGCCAGCCTTCTGCCAGCTCGGCCGTAAGCCCGGACGGCGTCAGTGCACGGTTCTGCATGTCCGGCCCAATAGCTGCAAAGGTGGTGTGTACCTGGGCGCACTGGTAGTGCGACATGATGTGATCGGATTCGGCACGCACTCGCTCACCCAGCCCCGCATCCCTGAAGGCGCCGACTGGCCGGGTGTGCAGCACAGGTGTCGAATCCATGATGCCGATGTTCTGATAACCAAGCAGTTTCGGCCATAGCGAATCCAGGCCCCAGCCCCAGCCGGTCAGGGTAAGGTCCAGCGTGGGAAGCAACTTGTCCAATGCTGTCGCGCTCATGCAGGGCACCATGATTTCGACGAAACCGATGCGCCGCGCGAAAAATTTCCGGTTTCGCATGGTGCTGTAGTGCGCGTAATAGGATGCCTCATGAAGCGCTGGCGCACAGAGGTCAAACGACAGCGCCTTGGCCAGGCGGAACATGCGGTTGATGATGTCCTGGCTGGCCAGGATGTCGTCATCGGGAAGCCAGATGCGCTCGTAGCTGCGCCAGCCATCCCAGCTGTTGAGCACTTCACGGATTCCGGTCCACTTGGGGCCGGCGATCACATCGCCAAGGATGTAGTCCGCATCGGGCGGCTTCGGCGGTATGTCCTGGTAGGGGCATAGGAAGAGGTCCCAGTTCCGGGGTTCGTGGCTGGCCAGCCAGGTGCTGTGCAGCGAAGATCGGCCAACGCGGGCAATGACGAGGTTAGAGCGGCTGGGTTCGGGCATATGCGATAGGTCGGTTGCGCCTGCAGCGCTTCCTGAAAATTGGTGAAGTGAACAGGGGTGTGGCAAGCAGCGTGCCTGCCCGCCATTGATGCGGTTCCGAGGTCAGCTGCGGCGGCGGTCTCTGGTCCCTGACGCCTGCATGGCAACAGCCCCGCGCAGCCAGCGCCGCGCCTGGCGGCGGCGCTCGGTCACGCGGTCGAAGGCGAAGACGCTGCCGAGCAGCCCGCCAATCGTTGATAGATGGTTGACGGTACGAAGCGCCTCGAGGCCGAGTTCCTGGATCACGACGCGTTCGCTGATCTCGTCGCCTTCATTGATGCGCGACAGGGCGTGCATGACATAAAGCCCCATCAGGGCCGATAGCGCAAACAGGAACTCCCAATGCGCAAAGGCCACCACCGCCATCTCCTGCGATGTGGATGACGACATCCACCGCACCAGCACCGAGAGCTGGTTATCGCTCAGGCCTTCGGCGATGGCGCCGCCTGCGATCGGCGCCACGCCACCTGCGACAGCCGACACCAGGCCGATCAGAGCCAGATACGAAGTGCCTTTGCCCTGCGGTGCCAGTTTGAGGCCCAGGTTGCCGGTTGCCAGGTTGATGCCACCGGAGGCCATGCCCATGAAAACATGCAGTAAATAAAGCAGTAACAACTGCACATCTGCAGAGCGGCCGACATCGGCAAACACCAGCCCGATAGTGGCCAGAAAATACACCGGCAGCGCAACCGCCAGGATGGCCTTGTTGGACAGACGGTCAGACAGCCGGCCCCAAAGGTAAAGCGCTGCGGCGTTCGACAGCTGGCTCGTCACCCACAGGGTTGTGACGGTGCTCAGGCTGAAACCCAGCTGCTGGATCAGGTACACAGTGAAGAAAGGCGCCGCCAGGTTGCTGGCCAGGTTCCATCCGCCCAGCATCAGCACCAGGTGGCGAAAATTAGCGTCTCTCAGGGGTTCCCGCAGCATGTCCCGCAAGGGCATCGCCGGCCCTGTAAACGGCATGACGGGCTCCGGCGCACGGGCCAGGCAGGCTGAACTGGCAAACCCAGCCATGCCCGCCGCAATGAAGACGATGGCAAAGGCGTAATTCGCCACACCGGCCGGCGGATGGTCCACCAGCAGGCCGGCGGCCAGGGTGCCACCGCAGGCCAGGGCGCTGGCAATCAGGAGCCGGCGGCCGAAGAAAGCGCCGAGTCCGCTGGCTGGAAGCATCTGGTGAAACCATGAGTTGATGGAGCAGGCTGCTACCGACCCCATCAAGGAAATCGCTACCTGGAACAGGATCAACAGCGGAATACGCCAGGCAGCGGGTACGACAAAAGGCAGCAGTGCCAGCAGAACAATGGTTGCACGTGCCACGTTCAGAGCTGTCACGCCGATCATTTTGCGTTTACGGATGCGTTCAACCAAATAAATGGTGGGCAGCTGTGCCGCCTGTGCCAGAAAAGGAATCGCTGCTAGCAGACCAATGGTCATGGGCCCTGCGCCCAGGCTGAGCGCAAATGCCACCAGCACCACCCCGCCGGACCATGCGCCCGTCAAGCTGGCCCAGGCTGCATCCCACACCAGAATGCGCTTGCCGGCTTCGAGTTCTTCATCGGTAATGGCATCTACAGGACGAAGGTTCAAGAAAATCATGGTAACGACGAGGCGTGAAAAAACTCTTTTTCGGGCGCTGCGAGGCGCACCAATGGCTGCCTGCAGCAGTCGTTTTCAGGCAAAGGCAACGTATGTGCCTGACCACGGCGGGCATGCCGGTTGCCACGAAGGATTGGTGACGAACCCATGCGGCCGACTGCCTGAGCAGCAGGCACAGACCATTTGCGATGAAACCAATGATGACGATGCAACCCACCCCTACCAGACTCTCCATCGGCAGGCGTCAATGCGTGGCCGCTGCCATGCTGTCGATATGGAAGGGCGGCGTTTCTGCGGCTACGCCAGCCGATACCGGGCGAGAGCAGGCGCGAGCGCCTGGCCTGCTCGTCTGCACTTTCGGGGACTCGGTTCTGGACTGCGGCCATTACAACGAGCGGGGCGTGACACCCGGCCAACTGCTGGTCCGAAACGATGATGCGTTGTTTCCGGCATTCCGGGGTCGCGATCTTCAGACCCTTCGTGGCAGCGCAAAACTGCTGCACCGCGCGGTGGATGGCGCCACCGTGGATGGCCTTCAGGCACAGTTGCCCCGGCGGCCGCTTCAAGGACCCGCAGTTGCTCTGCTGACGATTGGCGGTAACGACCTGATTCGTGGGCTGGCTGGCGACAACACCGGCAGCCGGGTGCATGCCTTCGAACAAAGGCTGCATGCGTTTTTGAAATCGCTGCCGGTCCGACCGGTGCTGATGGCCACCGTCTACGACCCGACGTTCGGCGACGATGCGCGCAACTTTCTGGGTGTACCTGCCGCACTGGCGCGCACCAACCACCGCCGTGTCAACGACATCATCAGCGCAGCCGCATCGCGTTACGGCAAGCTGGTTGACCTGCATGCGCATTTTCTGGCGGGTGACCCGTCATGGCTGACGCGGGTCATCGAGCCCAGCCTTATCGGTGCTTCGGAAATCAGGCGGGCATTTTTGCTCCATATCTGAAACCGTGTTTCCATTTTCATGCATGCCTTTCGCCCATTCAACCACTACCGGAGTGCCAGATGCATTCGCCCCTGATCAGAAGTTTTGAGGCATTCGACGATGCCGCTGCGGCCCAGGCCGACATGGTGGCCGCCGGCCTGCCTGCGGACACGCTCAACCTGCGCGTGCTTCAGGATGAAGCCGGCCCCGTGGAGGGCAACTTCCTGGTGGGCAACGGCCGTGAGACGACAGATGACCCGTACACCACCAACTTCAAGCACGCCATTACCCGGGGTGCTTTTCTGCTTGAAGTTCACACCGCCGACGCTTCGCTGCGCGAACTGGCCGACAGCGTCTTCCGGCGGCATCGCTGCACGGATGCGGTAGCGGCAGGCGCAAGAGCCCGACCAGGCTGAGGGCAGTCGGCGACTTTGCACCGCGCCAGCCGACCACCGCCATCAAGCTGCCATGGCTTCAGGAACTTCCCCGTGTTCCTGGGCAATCCTGGCAAAAAGCGCAAGGCTTTGCGCCACCACCTGGTCCATGTTGTAGTAGCGGTAGGTTCCCAGCCGGCCGGTGAAGGTGACGCCGGGCGTACGCTCGGCAAGTTCTTCGTAGCGCTTGTACAGCGTGGCATTCTCTGCTGCCGGGATCGGGTAGTAGGGGTCGCCCTCCGCCGTCGGAAACTCGCGCGTGATGCTGGTCTTGGGATGCTTCTGACCGGTCAGGTGCTTGTATTCCGTGATGCGGGTAAAGGGAACCTCAGGCGCCGGATAGTTGACGACTGCAACATGCTGGTACTGCTCCTGATCGAGCGTGCTGTGCTCGAAGCGTAGCGAGCGGTAGGGCAGCTTGCCGTAGCAAAACCCAAAATACTCATCCACCGGGCCGCAGTACACCAGATGGCCGAAGTCGACGGTGTCCTTGACCTGGCTGTAGTCAGTGCTGGGCATGAAAGTGATGTTCGGATGGTCGATCATCTTTTCAAACATCCGGGTGTAGCCATGCAGAGGCATGCACTGGAACTTGTCCTGAAAGTAGCGGTCATCCGCATCGGTGCGCGTGGGCACCCGGGATGTGACTGCCTTGTCCAGCTCTGATGCATCAACGCCCCATTGCTTGCGGGTATAGCCCTCAAAGAACTTTTGATACAGCTCTTCACCCACAGCGCTCACCACAACATCGCGTGAACTGCTGATGGTGGTGCTGGGCACCGCACGGGCCGCCAGAAATTCGGCAGCGCCGGCTGAATCGAGGTTCAGCCCATAGAGCGTGTTGATCGTGGTCAGGTTGATCGGTATGGGTACCAGCTTTTCGTCGACCTGGGCGAGCACACGGTGCTCGTAGGGCCGCCACTCGGTGAACTGCGACAGGTAACTCAGCACCCGCTCCGCATTGGTATGAAAAATATGCGGTCCATAGCGATGGATCATGACGCCGGATTCGTCCAGGCAGTCATAGGCATTGCCACCGATGTGGTTGCGCCGGTCGATGATGAGTACTTTCTGATCAAGCTGGCTGGCCAGGCGCTCGGCAAGCACGCTGCCCGCAAAGCCGCCGCCAACAATCAGGTAGTCGTAGCGGTCAGCCCGTGTTGATGAAGAGCTTGGTGTCATGCCATGCCTTTCTGAAAGTGCGAGCGCATGTCGATCGACTGCATGTTGATGGGCTGAATGTTTGCCATGAGGAGCCTTGTTAACAAAAATATGGGAGATTCATATGCAGGCGCTGAGGCGGGCTCGATGCGTGCAGGACGCACGCTGAGATGAATGAATCCTCGACCCCAAAACGCCTTGACGGTCATGCACTTTGGAAGTGCTGACCGGAATGTCGCCCTGATTCACAGCTAGGTCAAACACTGCAGTTAAACGTTTGGTGGGCTTAAAAACGGCTGTAGCCCAATGGATACCAGTAGTATTAGCTATCAAATACATAGCATGTGTCGGCTTTGACTGTCGCCGAGTATGGCAATTTTCTGTCGTGACCGTTATGGGTCCTCAACAGAATGTGAGGGAACCAAAGCCGCCGCGTGCCGGTTTGCGTTTTGCTGCCGAACATGAATTCAACTCAAGGTAGAGCGTATTGACACCAGAAATTCCAGCTTTGCAGTCGGGGCAGGTAACGCAGGGACAGGTAAATCAAAAAGCCCCCATCGTGGTGGTGGGCGGTGGGGCTGCTGGACTGGAACTGGTGACGCGTCTCGCCGAAGGCCACATCGGAAAGCGAGAGGGCGTTGTTCTTGTAGACAGAGCCTTGGGTCACATCTGGAAGCCGCGCCTGCATGAAATCGCCACCGCCATGCTGAGCCAGGCTTCTGCGCAAAGCTCGTTCTGGGGCCATGCCAAGAAACATGGCTACCGGTTTGAAATCGGTGCTCTTCGATCAATCGACCTGCCCGGCAAGACTGTTGTACTGGATGACCTGGTGGGTGCCGATGGTTCGGTCGTGCTGCACAGCCGGCGCATTGCCTACTCTCAGCTGGTGCTGGCGTTGGGGAGCGAAGAAAACGATTTCGGCACTGCTGGCGCGCGCGAGCATTGCCACTTCTTGAACAACCCTGATCAGGCTGCAAACATTCGTGACGCCTTGCTCGCAGGGGCGTTTCGATTGGCTCGGGGTGAGCAGGCCAGGATGTCAATTGTCATCATTGGCGGCGGGGCCACCGGGGTGGAGCTTGCAGCGGAAATCCGGCACACGCTTGACAAATTGTGGGAACATGAACCCGGGCTGGACCGCAGCCGCGTCCGGCTGACGGTCATTGAGGCTGCAGAACGGCTCTTGAGTGCCAACCCGCTTGAGGTATCGCAGTATGCGGCCAATTCGCTCAGGCAGCGTGATGTGGATGTGCTGGTGGGCCAGCGTGTGCAAAGCGTTGACGCAGCCGGGGTGCAGCTGGCCAGTGGCAGCCGCGTCGATGCCGACTTGAAAGTCTGGACAGCCGGTATTCGCGGACCGCATCTTTTTGATGAAATGCCTTATCTGCCGCACACCCGCTCCGGGCGGGTACAGGTGGATGGCGTCATGCGCTGCGACGGCCTGCAGGATGTGTACGCCATCGGTGACTGCGCCGAGTGGACCGACCCGACCAGCAACCGGCCATCCCCCTATACCGCCCAGATCGCATCCGCCCAGGCACGTTATCTGGCCGACGCCATGCAGGCCTGGAGCGCAGGCCGGCAGGTCGAGCCCTTTCGATTTCAGAGCGCAGGAGCTATTGTCTCGCTGGGTGACCGCGGCGCCGCTGGCAACCTGACCACCCGCTTTGGACGCCGCAGCCGGGAAACCTTCATACAGGGCTTCAGTGCCAAGCTTGTCTATGAACTGCTCTACCGCCAGCATGAGCTTGCGATTCACGGCTGGCGCGGCACGGTGGCGCGGATCCTGACCGACTGGCTCAGCCGTGCCTATGAACCGGCGATCAAGCTGCATTGATACCGCGCCGCTGTGCAACTGGAGAAAGACCCATCATGACCTCTGCTTCAACCGAACGGACGCACGGCGCGCCGGCCCTGACGAAACCCGGCCCCGAACCGACCTCTGGCGCTGTCAGGCCAAGGCTGCTTCAGGCTACGCATCAGCAAGCCCCGGCGGATGCTGATTTTTCGGACCGGCGCGCCCCGCCCAAGTGGCTGCTGCTGGCGGAAACAAGGGCGGTGGGCGAACTCGCCATAACCTCTGCAATGTGGCCCTGGCTGCAGTGGGCACCGCGAGGTGACGGCCACGCTGTCGTGGTCATACCGGGCCTTGCAGCCAGCGATATATCGACACGCATACTTCGGGTGTTTCTGACGAGCCTGGGTTACAAGGCTTATGGCTGGTGCCAGGGCCACAACCGCGGACTCGACACCCGGCGCATCGCATCGCTGGAGCGCGCCGTGCAGGACTTGCATGCCGAGACCGGACGCAAGGTCAGCCTGGTTGGCTGGAGCCTGGGCGGGCTGTATGCACGCATGCTGGCCAGCGCACACCCCGACAAGGTGCGCAGTGTCATCACGATGGGATCACCCTTTACCGGCAACCCTTTTGACAACAACGCCTGGCCGCTGTACCAGGCCATCAATGGCCGCAGTGCCGCCGAACTGGGTTTCGACGAGAACGGTCGGCAAACGCCGCCGGTACCCACCACATCCATATTCAGCCGCAGCGATGGCCTGATCAACTGGCACTGTACCCAGGAAGCAAAGAGTGACCGCACGGAAAATATCGAGGTGGTCTCCAGCCATCTGGGATTGGGTCATCATCCCGCCGTCCTCTACGCCGTGGCAGACCGACTTGCGCAACCAGAAGGCGCCTGGGCGCCGTTCAACCGTGTGGCGCGCAACTCGCTTGTCTATCCCCCGGTGACCCGCCAGCCGCGCCCGTTCAGCCAGAAGTGAGGCATGGGCAGGCGCTGGGCCTGCCGGCGACGCCAGAAAGCCGTGGCTTGTCCGCCGCATTACTCGGTTTCAAAACCTTCCGCCTGCAGGTTCCACAACCGGGCATAGACGCCGTTGAGCGCCCGAAGTTCGGCTGGTGTGCCGTCCTCGACAACCTTGCCGCGCACGATGACCACAATACGGTCAAACGACGAAACGGTCGACAACCGGTGGGCCACGGCGATAACCGTACGCCCACGCATCAGGCGGTTCAGCGCGCTCTGAATCTCGCTTTCGGACTGGCTGTCCAGGGCCGACGTTGCCTCATCCAGCAGCAGGATGGACGCGTTCTTCAGCAGTGCCCTGGCAATACCAACACGTTGGCGCTGGCCGCCAGACAGCTTCACGCCGCGTTCCCCGACCAGCGTGTTGTAGCCCTCTGGCAAGGCGTTGATGAAGTCATCGCAGTGCGCTTCGTGCGCCGCAGCCATCACCTGCTCATCGGTCGCGTCGGGGTTTCCATAGCGCAGGTTTTCCATGATGGAGCGATGCAGCAGGCCAATGTCTTGCGGAACCGCTGCAATCGCGGCACGCACCGTGTCCAGCCTGACGTCGGTGATGGCCTGTCCATCAATCAGGATCCTTCCGCTGTCGGGGTCCGACACCCGTGCAATCAGGCGCAGCAGGGTCGATTTGCCGGCGCCTGACGGACCCACGACGCCCAGGCGTTGCCCCGCAGGAATTTCAAGGTTTAGATGACTGAACACCGGTGGGCCTTCACCATAGTGAAAACTGACGTCCTCCATATGAATCTCGCCGGGACCGGGCTCAAAATTAGGCGCATCGGGCTTGTCTGCCACCTGGTGCGGTACCGCCACCACCCGTAGCATCTCAGTGATGACGCCAGCCTGCTGGGATGCATCGACCAGCGATAGCGCCAGGTCACGTGAGCCGTGCAGGATCCGAAAGGTAAGCGCGCTGATGACCACCACGTCGCCCGCCATGGTAAGTCCGGCGCGCCAGGACTCTACCGTCCAGATCAGCATGCCGCCAGCCATCACCCACAGAAAAAGATCGTGAAGCGCACGTGCTTTCTCCAGGTATATCCAGCTGCGGCGCTGGGCGGCCGCCTCGGCATTGAACGCCTGCTGAAGGCGCTTGTACTCGCGCTGGCGCGCCGAAAAGGCCTGAACCGTCCAAATATTGGACACCACGTCCACAGCTTCGCCGCTGACCCGTGAAGCTTCCTGGGCAAATTGGTGCTGCAGCGGCTGTGCGTGCCATCCCAAACGGCCCAGCACTATCGCAACCACGGTCACAAAGGCGATCAGCGCCAGCGACATATGCCAGTCGATGCTGGTTACAACGATCAGGGCGCCGATAAAGTCCACGCAGGGCGGAATGATCCGCCAGATCATGGTGCCGTAAAACGAACCCGTGGAACCGGCGGTAGCGGTGATGCGGTTGCCCAGCGAGCCCGACATATGTTCGGAAAAATAGTCCAGCGAATGGCCGGACAGGTGCCTGAAGAGGTCAAGCCGGACATCGACGCCAGTACTGACGATGGTGCGGCAGCCCAGCCAGCCGCACAGGCGCCAGCACACGCTTTCGGCGGCGATCAATGTGATGAAAAGTCCCAGCCATTTCCAGATCAGCCGGCTTCGCGCATCGTCTTCGGCCATGGTGTCGACGATCAGCTTCATCCCGTACTGCACTCCGACCGAGCAAGCGGCCCCCAGCACTACCAGCGTCAGCAGTACCGAGAACATGACCTTGCGGCGCTTGACGTAGTACCACAGGAAAGCCGCCGTTCCGGTGGGCAGTGGTCGCCCCTCGTCAAGATCAGCCGTTACCCTGAAGGGTTTTGGTGAAGCCGTTTCGCCGTCTTGGGGTCGCGGTTCGGGGTCTGCCCAGCGGGTGCCGGGCCCTTCTGTCGCCAAAGGCCGGTGCAGGCCTGAATGCTCGCTACGCAAGGCGGTGCCCCCGGGCCGTCGCTGAACTGACAGCATGGCGGGTGGCTTTGCAGGCGCAACGGCGGAGATTGCAGGTGGCCGGATTCAGCATGAACAGCTTTCGTGACGTAAGTTTCCGAGGATCAGCAGGCCGCGGGCCGAAGAAGCGGCAATCGCCGGGCGCGCGATGGGTCGCTTGGCGTCACGGATGGCGCTGGCGGTTTTCCAGAGCAGCGGGTAAAACCTGCAAGCGATTGGCTGGTGTTCGCCGATGTCCTGCGCCGGAGTTCAACCGGGTCAATTCGCTGGCTCTGGCGATATTTCGTGACGGTTCTTCGGGCAATGCGAAAGCCTTGCCTGGCAAGCTCCCGCGCCAGGGCCGCGTCACTTAGCGGTTGCGACTGTGGCTCTGCTGCAATCAGGTCGCGTATCAACTGTTGGAGTGCCACAGGTGCGCTGGCGCCTCCTGTGACATGGTCCAGCCCGCGCGAGAAAAAGTACTGCAACTCGTACACACCCGTTGGCGTGGACATGTATTTGTTGTGCACCGTACGGGACACGGTTGAGGGATGGACCCCGACCGCATCGGCAATTTCCTGCAGTCCCAGCGGCTTCATGGCCAGCGGCCCCCATTCGAGAAAGCGCTTTTGCCGGGCCACGATGGCCTCGCTGACCTTCAGGATGGTAGAGACCCGCTGTGCCGCGTGATGCAAGGTCCACCGCGCTTCGTCCAGGCAGCCCTTCAGGGCTGTGTTCTGCCTGGCACTGCTTTGGTTCTCGAACAGCGCTGCATATGTTTTGTGTAACCTGACCTGCGGCATGGCGCTGGCGTTCAGCGTCGCCGTCCAGGTACCGCTGAGCTTGCGTACTGTCACGTCCGGCCTGATGGCCAGCGCACAGTTGCTGGCATATCTGGACCCCGGCCGTGCGTCGAGTGCGCGTATGCCGTCTACCGCTGTCTGCACCTCGGCGAGGGCAGTATTCATCACCTTTGCCAGCTTCCTGATGTCGCGCGTTGCCAGCACGTGCATATGCTCTTCAACAATACGGAGCGACAGATCGCGTTGCCAACTCTGTGCCGTAGCCATCAGCTGAAGCCGCAGACACTCGCCAACATCTCGCGCCGCAACACCGCAAGGGTCAAGCGCCTGGAGTCTGCACAAGGCCGTACGCAGCTCATGCCTGGCACTGTCGCCAGTCTCCCCCAACATCGCGGCGAGCTCATCCAGGCTGCAACGCAGATAGCCGTCGTCATCCAGCGATTCGACCAGCGCATGTGCAAGTAACTGCTCACGGGAGGTCAGGCGCAACACCCCGAGTTGATGGTGAAGATGCGCACGCAGCGATGCAACTGAAGGCAACTGCTGCAAAGCGTCAGGCTCCATATCGGTCGAGCGTGACCCGCGGCTGTTACGCATGAAGGACTCACCGCGGTCTGCTGTGCTGCACCAGGCTGCTTCCCAGACTTCGCCGGTTTGATGGGCGTTTTCTGCAGCGCCTGAATCCCACGCGCCCGCTTCGTCGATCTCAACGAAGGGATTGCTGTATGCAATCTCCTGCAGCGCCTGTGCATAGTCAAGCGACGACATCTGCAACAGCCGGACGGCGTGCTGCAACCGCGGGGAAAAGACCGTGGATTGCACGGCTCGTGGCTGAAGGGTGATCAAGCGGATGACACAGGTGCTGCGATAGAGGCAACGCGCAACTTTCAGGCCAGCATGCGTTCATCCTCCGCAAAAATGGCGCATGATAAATACAACCACGTATGTACAGCGTTTTGCTTAACCGGTTGCTTTACATGCCTCGAAAAAGTCCGTACCCGATCGTGCTGTCCACCGAAGAGACTGATGAGCTGCACAGAAGAGCCTCAGCCTACGCCTCGCCCTACTATGTGGTGCTGCGGGCGAAGATGATCCTCATGGCCGCTACAGGCATGAACAACACTGAAATTGCAGAACGGCTCGATACGCGCCGTGAAGTCGTTAGCCAGTGGCGAGGTCGGTTCTATCAATTTCGTCTGGCAGGGCTCCATGAATCGCCTCGCTCCGGGCGGCCACGGCTTAAAGATGTCTGCGGCTAACGGTTCGCCAAAACTGTCAGGAAAAATGTGCGGGTATTAATTTTGACGTGCTGAAGGAGATATCCACGGCCAGCATCGCGCGCTCACGGTAGGTGGGGTCAGCGTAAAGTTTGCCGTCATTTTTTCCGTCAGCAGTTCCGGATATTGCCGCGCCGCCGCGCAATGTTGAGCCCATGACCTGATCGTCTTCCGCTCGGCCTCAATAGGATTACAGGCGGACTGCGCCCCTTCGTACATGGACACACCTTTGCCGCCGGCCCAATAGGTTTTTCATGAAAACGAATGTCATGGCAAGTCGAATGCCTGTTGAACCTGGAGATGAGTTTGGGACACGCCCTGATTGTTGAGGCCGAGGCCGAAGCATCCGAAATGCTGAGCACGGTGCTGGTTCGTGATGGCCATACCGTTACCTCCGCCGCCACGCTGGGTGCGGCACGCCGGTTGTTGGCCATGCAGCGTCCAGACCTACTCCTGCTTGACCTGGATCTGCCGGACGGCAACGGACTCGAGTTGCTGGCCGATACCGAACTGGTGAGCGATGCCGAGGTGGTGTTGATGGCTGACGAGGCTAGTCTGGAAACAACCATCCAGGCCCTGCGCCTGGGTGTAGCGGACTATATGGTCAAGCCGATCAGCCCGCAGCATTTGAAGACGCTGATGTCACGTTTGATTCGGCCATCGCAGTTGAAGGCGGAACTCGACGAAGCTACGGAATTTTGGCGCGAAACAGGCCGTTTCGGGCATCTGATCGGCGCGTCGCCTTTGATGCAGCGTGTTTATCAGCAGATTTCCAGGGTGGCAGGTACAGCGGTCAGCGTCTTCATACATGGAGAGAGTGGAACCGGCAAGGAACTGGTCGCCCGCGCGGTGCATGATGCGAGCCGCCGTCGTGACCGGCCTTTTCTGGCGGTCAACTGCGGGGCGCTGTCTCCGCATCTGATTGAAAGCGAAATATTCGGGCATGAGCGCGGCAGCTTTACCGGCGCGGATCGCCGGCACCAGGGGTTTTTTGAAAGAGCCCACGGCGGGACGCTGTTCCTGGATGAAGTCACAGAAATGCCCCTTGAACTGCAAGTCAAGTTGCTACGCGTGCTGGAAGGCGGCACCTTCATGCGAGTTGGGTCAACCGAGTTACAAAAAACGGATGTGCGCATCATTGCCGCCACCAATCGCCATGCTGCGCAAGCGGTCGCCAACGGGCTCATGCGCGAAGACCTGCTTTACCGGCTGAACGTGTTTCCAATCGACCTGCCGCCCCTCAGGGAGCGGGAGGGCGATATCCCGCTGCTGGCCAACAGTTTTCTGCAGGACTTCCAGAAGCGGGAGCAACAGGCACCTCTCAAGTACTTCACGGCTCAGGCGCTCGAGCGCCTGGCAAACCACCGCTGGCCTGGCAATGTTCGTGAATTGAGAAATGTGGTCCAGCGTGCCTGGGTCATGGCACTCGGCGTTGAAATCGACGACGAATGGTTGCCGATTTCGCCATCGTCTCAAGTCATGCACGAAAGGCGGCGAGCGATCGGTTCGCCACTGACAAAAGAAGCTGCTCAGTCAGGTGCACCCATTCTGGTTGCACCGGTGGAAAATCCGCGTCTGGGTGGACTGGTGGTGGAAGTCGGCTCCCAGCTGGCGGCCGTTGAAAAACAGGTAATCTTGGCCACTTTCGAACATTGCAACCGGCATAAGGAAGCCACGGCTGCGGTGCTGGGCATCAGCATGAAAACCCTTTATAACCGCCTGAAGGAATACCAGCACTCGGTCTGACCGGCGAATGTAAACGGTTCAGAGGAGGATGCACTCACTGGCCCGCCCGCAGAACCGGTTGACCTTGAGTGCGTGGATTCTGCGACCCGCTGGCCGCGAGGCGTACAGCCTTTATGCTCCGCCATGCTGCTAACTGATAGCGGTAGGCGGCAGCCCCCGCCGGGTCAAACACCGTGCCGCAGTAGTTTGCAGGATTTTCCCGAGGGTGCTGGGAAAAATAGGCTGCCACATCGAAATCCTGACCCAGATCCAAGCCCATCCCACTCTCCCGTTGCGTTCAACGCCGGCGCTGGATTGACAGGACCAGCGGTAACTGGCGCACGCGTGTCTACAACAGGCGGGCAAGTGGCGTGCCCGCTAGCTCAATGGTAAAAATTCAGTTGTCTGAAAAATGAAGACAGGCCACATAACGGGCCGGTGATCATGATGCTGCACCCACAAAAAAAGCACCTCTACCGCCGGGCCAGGTGCCTTTTCTACCCGCATGCCGGGCAAACAGGATGAGGCCCGGATTCGCCCGGACCAGTCAGGGGCTCAGGACTTGCGACGCTGTCCGCCGCTCACCTGACCGCCCTTGCGGCCTGCCTCGCGGGCTTCCTCAGAAGTAAACTTGTGCGCTTTGCCGCGCGCATGGGCAGCCTTGCCACCTTCGCTGGCGATCTCTCGCTGGCGCTTGGGATCCATTGATGCGAAACCGCGATTGCGGTTGCCGCTGGTGCTTGACCGGTCCTGGTCTTTGAGGTCTTTGGTGTCTTGCGTATTGGTGGCCATGATTTACCTTTAGAGCGGTTGCAGTTAAAAAAGGAACGAAAAAGGGGCGATATGAAAGCGTAAAACCCAAACGCCTTGCCGTACTGAAAGCGTTACACGTATTGAGCGTTGCCCGCTGATGAATGTGAGTCAGCTTATGGACTTTAAAAACGTAGGACCGGTCGTACGGATGGGCTGGCTTTTGATGTCATGAGCGGCGAAATGTCTTTCGCGGCCAAGCGCTTATACGCTGCTCAAAGAACGTCTGACTTCGTTTTCAAAGGGGGCTGCTTGAACGCCATCACCCGGAAAATAACGAGAAAGGTATGAAGGCGATCGTGCTGAGGGCCCGCCACATAACAAAGTGTTTCTCACAGCCCAGAGGCAGGTTTCCCTCCCTCTCGGCAAGGCAAGCCATGTCCTTCTGTCTAATCCACAGCTGTTCGAAAACACAATTGCTAAATCATCGCTTTTTGGATACGCGGTTCATGGCAGGTAGCAAGGCGATACCGATCCGCCTGGGCAGGGTTTTGGTCAGCGGTTCACAGGGCGGTGTCCATCATGGCAGCAGGCGTACCGTGATCAAAAGCGGTAGGCGTCATGATCACCAACGGCACACAGAACAGGTTTGTCGTGATCGGCCTCGCGCAGCCCGATGGCAGGTTGCCGGTGAGTGGTCAAGGAGCCTGCCTAAATGCCGCGCCAGCGTGGTGACGCTTGGGAAGCTCCCCTCTCATTCATACAGCGCGCCTGCGTAAGCGCAAACACCGACCCGGTATCATGGAGGGATGCTTGAACAACGTATCGAACAGCATTTCATCGACAGTGCCGACCTCAAGTACCAAGCGGCGCAGGTTCTGTCCAAGCCGATTGCAGCTGCCGTCCAGGCTATCCTGGCCAGTGTCACCAGTGGCGGCAAGGTGCTGGCATGCGGAAACGGGGGCTCGGCCGCAGATGCACAACATTTCGCGGCCGAATTCGTAGGCCGCTATGAGCGTGAGCGGCCTGAATTGGCAGCCATTGCCCTGACGACCGACAGCTCCATCCTTACCGCCATTGCCAACGATTACGACTTCAGCGTGATTTTCTCCAAGCAGGTGAGGGCATTTGGCGGGGCTGGCGATGTGTTGCTTGCCATGAGCACCAGCGGGAATTCTGCCAACGTGCTGGCCGCGATTGAAGCGGCGCATGAGCGCGAGATGACCGTGGTGGCGCTAACCGGCCGGGGCGGTGGAAAAATAAACGCAGCGCTGCGCGAGACCGATGTTCATATCTGTGTGCCGCATGAGCGCACAGCCCGCATCCAGGAGGTTCATCTTTTGGTGCTGCACTGCATTTGTGATGGCGTAGACACCCAGTTGTTGGGCGATCAGGAGGTTTCGGTATGACGGGATGGATGATAAAGCGGGTCGCGTTGTCTGTGTGTACGGCCGCGCTATTGGGGGCCGGGCTGTCTGCTTGCGTACCCTTGGTGTTGGGCGGCGCGGTGGGCGGAGGGGCGTTGATAGCGACCGATCGCCGGACATCTGGCACCCAGCTTGAGGATGAGGGTATCGAGCTGCGGGCCGCCAGCCGCCTGCGCAGCGATCTGGGCGATCGGGTGCATGTCAACCTGACCAGCTACGGCAGACGGGTCCTGCTGACAGGCGAGGCGGCCACCGAACAGGACAAAAAACTCGTTGAGCAGATCGTGTCGCGTGTCGAAAACGTGAGCAGTGTCGTCAACGAGATCGCAGTGATGGGTATTTCCAGCCTCACGCAACGCTCTTCTGACACGCTGGTCACCGGCCGTGTCAAGGCCGCGCTGATCGACGCGCAGGATTTGCAGCTCAACGCTTTCAAGGTGGTGACCGAAAGAGGCGTTACCTACCTGATGGGCCGCGTCACGCAACGTGAGGCAGATCGCGCGACCCAGGTGGTGCGAGCCACCCCGGGGGTGCTGAAGGTGGTGCGTATCCTGGACGTCATTTCCGAAGATGAGCTGGCCCGCATAACACCGCCATCGCGCAAGCCCTGACCTTGCGGCGGCAAGCGCCGTCAGCCTCCAGCGCGCGCTGCCACCGTGCAGTGCGGCAGACTGCCCAAAGCGTCTATTTCAGGCGCCGCACCAGGCTAGAGGTGTCCCAGCGCTGCCCGCCCATAGCCTGTACATCGGCATAGAACTGATCAACCAGCGCTGTCACGGGCAACCGGGCGCCATTGCGTCTGGCTTCGTCAAGCACCAGCCCCAGGTCCTTACGCATCCAGTCAACTGCAAATCCGAAATCAAACTTGTCAGCCACCATGGTTTTGCCGCGGTTGTCGAGCTGCCAGCTTTGAGCCGCACCCTTGCCGATAACATCCAGCACCTGGTTCACGTCGAGACCGGCTTTCTGGCCAAAGGCGATGGCCTCGCTCAATCCCTGGACCAGCCCGGCTATGCAGATCTGGTTGACCATCTTGGTCAACTGTCCAGCCCCGCTCTCGCCCATCAAGGTAAAGGCTTTGGCAAATGCCATGCCGACGGGTCTGACGGCATCAAACGCTGCTGCATCGCCGCCGCACATTACCGTCAGGGCGCCGTTTTGCGCGCCTGCCTGACCACCCGATACCGGTGCGTCGACGAAATGCAGCCCCTTCGTCTGGGCGGCGGCATAAAGTTCGCGCGCCACATCCGCTGAAGCTGTGGTGTGGTCGACAAACACTGCGCCTTTTTTCATGCCCGTCAACGCGCCGCTGTCGCCCAGCACCACAGCTCGCAGATCGTCGTCGTTGCCGACGCAGCAAAAGACAATATCGGCCTCGGCAACTGCTAGCTTCGGTGTCAAACCATGGACAGCCCCCGAATACTCTTCACAGAAGGCTATTGATTTAGTGGCGGTTCGGTTGTAGACGCTGACCTGGTGGCCAGCCAGATGCAGATGACCTGCCATGGGGTAGCCCATGACGCCCAGCCCCAGGAACGCGACTTTTTGTGCGGGAACAGACTCATAGGTGCGGGCATTGGTTGAGGACAAGGCGTGCTTTCAGGTTGGCTGTAAGGATGACGCAAATTCTAGAGCCCTACAGCGGTTAGTGCGCCAATCCATTGCCGAAAGACCAGTTTTCGCGCAGCGTTTCTATCAGGTTGATGATCACATCCCCTGCGCCAGACTTCCAGCCCTAGCGACGTCGTGAGAAATTTTCGCGTAGAGCGCCCTTTTCATCTCCAGCGTTCGACCAGGAGCGCAAGTGATCTGGATGAAAGCGACGTGGTCTGAATGGCTTACCCCCAAATATTCAGGCGTACAGACAATTTCCCCAGCGGCGCGACGCGTGGCGGTCTGGAAACGGTCATCCGGCGGCGCGTTAAAGGTCTGCACCATGGCCTGGTGGACCGCGGCAGATATGGCGGCAGCGGATTGGGGTGAAATATTCGTTGGCAGGTCGATGCGGACATGGTTGGGTCCTTCGGGTTTCTGGTCTGCTAAGAGCCAGACTGTGCCGGCCGGGCCCACGCGTGGAAACACCCGTCGGCGAACAATGCTTGTGCCAAACTCGCACAACCATGAACAACCGACGCTTGACCTGTTCTCCAGGAAATCGGCCCTTCAGTCCTTGTCCGCTGTGGCGCGCGGGCGCAACGTGTCTGCAAGTCAGGTATCCAGGGCGCTGGCGCGCATCGAGTCCCTGTGCGCCATGCGCCTGGTGCACCGCACCACACATGGTCTGTCGCTGACTAACGAGGGCGGGCTGTTTCTTGAGCATGCGCAGCGGATTTTGCTGGAGCACGACAGTCTGGCGACAGCCTTGGCGCGCGGGGACGCACCGTGAGCGGCA
>JAQGNE010000045.1 GCA_028291985.1 Polaromonas sp.
CATTCCGAGACCGCGATGCTGCGCTACATACGCATGCTGAGCGACAAGGACCTGGCGCTTGACCGCAGCATGATTCCGCTCGGCTCATGCACCATGAAGCTCAACGCCACCAGCGAGATGATTCCCATCACCTGGCCCGAGTTTGCCAACATCCACCCGTTCGCACCCGCAGACCAGCTGCAGGGCTATGCCGAACTGGACCAGCAATTGCGCGACTGGCTGTGCCAGGCAACCGGTTACGCCGGTATCAGCCTGCAGCCCAACGCAGGCTCGCAGGGCGAATACGCGGGGCTACTGGTGATCAAGGCCTTTCATGAGGCCAACGGCCAGGGCCATCGCAACGTCTGCCTCATACCGTCATCGGCCCACGGCACCAATCCGGCCAGCGCCCAGATGGTCGGCATGACGGTGGTGGTCACCGCGTGTGATGCCGACGGCAACGTCGACATGGCCGACCTGAAAGCCAAGTGCGAGCAACACAGCGCCAATCTGGCGGCCATGATGATCACCTACCCCAGCACACACGGGGTGTTTGAGACCGAGGTCAAGCAGCTGTGCCAGCTGGTGCATGCGCACGGCGGACGCGTGTATGTGGACGGTGCCAACATGAACGCGCTGGTCGGCGTTGCTGCGCCTGGCGAGTTTGGCGGTGATGTCAGCCACCTCAACCTGCATAAAACATTCTGCATCCCGCATGGCGGCGGCGGCCCGGGCGTGGGGCCGGTCTGCGTGGTGGCTGACCTGGTGCCCTATTTGCCCGGCCATGCCACGGCGGGCCTGCCGGTCAATGGTGTGGGGGCTGTATCGGCCGCGCCTTTGGGCAATGCGGCGGTGCTTCCGATCAGTTGGATGTACTGCCGCATGATGGGGCCGGAAGGCTTGAAGCAGGCCACCGAAATCGCCATTCTCAGCGCCAACTACATCAGTGCCCGGCTCAAGCCCCATTACCCTACCCTGTACGCCAGTGCCAATGGGCATGTGGCGCATGAATGCATTCTCGACCTGCGGCCCTTGAAGGACACTTGCGGCGTGAGCGCGGAAGACGTGGCCAAACGCCTGATGGACTACGGTTTTCATGCGCCGACGCTGAGCTTTCCCGTGCCTGGCACGCTGATGGTCGAGCCGACGGAAAGCGAAACCCTGGCCGAGCTCGACCGCTTCATTGAAGCGATGGTGGCGATACGCGGCGAAATCGCGCAGATCGAAAGCGGCCACTGGCCGCAGGACAACAACCCGTTGAAACACGCGCCGCACACCTCGGCCAGCCTGCTTGCCGCAGCGTGGGACAGGCCGTATTCGAGGGAAACAGGCGCGTTTCCCGTGCCGGCGCTCAAACGCAGCAAGTACTGGCCAACGGTCGGACGGGTTGACAACGTCTATGGCGACCGAAACCTGTTTTGCAGCTGCGTGCCGATCAGCGATTACGCCTGAGACTGACAGGCAGGCAGGCAGCGTGAGGGTGGGCGGCGTATCACGCCGCCCCACTACTCGTGTCCGCGCAGCATTAGCCGGCGCAGCGTGCCTGACGCCTGCCTGGCCGTACCGATTGCCTCATGCCCCAGGCGCAGGCCGGTCGACCCATGTGGCGCCTAGGCCGAGTTCTGCAGGCCGTGGTCAGTGTTCCCCGCAGCTGATGCCTTTTGCTTGAGCGCCGCGAATGCCGCTGCCAGCCCTTCGCGCTGGGGAAGTGTGCGGTTTTCCAGCATCAGCACCAGCTTGCCGGTTGACCAGCCCCAGTCCCACACCCAGTTGCCCAGCGCTTGCCGCCCATTCGGTAGCCCCAGCAGATACGACAGTCCGGCGCATATGCCCGACGGCACGGTTTTGGCCATCGACAGCAACTGTTTTGGCACCGACAGCCGCCCCTGCGGCGAGCCATAGTAATGGTGCATGCGGGTGGTGTCCCGGCCCCAGTTGAATCCCTGGCGGTAGCGCGATTTCATATCGGACTTTTCACGGTAATACACCAGCGCCTCTGGCTCAAAATGCACGCTATAGCCCTCAAGCTGGGCCCGCCAGCAGTATTCACCGTCATGCACGATCGGAAAGCGCACATCCAGCGGGCCCAGCTTTTCATAGAGTGATCGCCGGATGCCAAAGCCACATGCGCTGGCTGACTCAAAAAATGGAAACGAAGGTTGGCGGAACAAGCCATGCGACTGGTAACCGTCGCCCACTGACGGATGCATCCACGCTGCATTGAGCTTGCGATGGTCCAGCCGCGCGGCCACAAACTCATGCTGCAACAGCGCACGACCCATGGCAGCCAGCCAGCCCGACGCTACCTCATCATCTGCCTCGCAAAACACGAAGGCGTCACCTGTCGCGGCACTGATCCCGGTGTTGTATGAATGCGGCACGCCGAGGCGGGCGGTACCAGGCACAAAGGCCTCAACAATGCGTAGGTCAGGCAAGCGGTCCTGGTAGATTTTCACGATGTCCATTGAACGGTCGGTTGAGCCGTTGTTGACAACAATGACTTCCCAGCCGCCTGGCCAGGCCTGCTGGGTCAGCGCCTCAAGCTGAACCGCAATAGTGGACGCGCCGTTGAAGCACGGAAGAATGACGCTAAGTTTGAAGCGATCCTGGCTGAAGGCTGGGGTCATGAAGTGCTCCCTGGTGAACCATGTCCACCCATTATTTGCCTCCATGACCCTGAAGCCGATAGGGTTCTGCTAGTTCTTTTGGCCTATTTTTCAGCGCGACGGCGTCGCCGCTCCAAGTGAACTTTCGCTATTTAAAAAATAGCACCCGCCTTATATGCTAATTGCCCTGCAGTCATATTTAATATCGGAGATGGCCCGGATGATGCCAGCGCCCTCGTCCGGACAGCGTGCTGCAGGTGCTGGCAACGGACGCAGTACCGGCGGGGTCAGCACGATACGGCGAGATGGAGCTAGTCATCGACACGTCCGCGCGACGCCTTGATCGCCGAGCGCTGGCTTTTGCCTTCCAGCCGCCTTTGCCGGGCGCCGTAGGTGGGCTTTGTGGCGCGCCTGGCCAGCGGCACCATTGCCACCCCATCCACTACTTCCTGCAGCCGTGCCAGTGCCGCGCTGCGGTTCATGTCCTGCGTGCGGTGCTGTTGGGACTTGATCACCAGAACCCCCTCACGGGTGATGCGGCTGTCGTTCAGTGCCAGTAGCCGCGCCTTGACGTCTTCAGGCAAGGATGATGCGGGTATGTCATAGCGCAGATGAATCGCGCTGGATACCTTGTTGACGTTTTGCCCGCCAGCGCCCTGCGCCCGTATGGCGCTGAACTCGACCTCGCGTTCATCGACCGGGAACAGCGGTGGCGCGGCCATTTGCGGTCAAAGCCTGATCAAGCGTCAGTGGCCATACCGGCCAGCGCCGCAATCGCCAGCGGATAACCCTTGATCCCGAAACCGGCCATCACGCCCTTTGCCACAGGCGACACAAACGAATGGTGGCGAAACGCCTCGCGCGCATGGACATTGCTGATATGCAGCTCGACCAGCGTGACGCCCGCGCCCTTGATGGCGTCATGCAGGGCCAGGCTGGTGTGGGTATAGGCACCCGCGTTCAGAACAACGCCAGCCAGCGCACCTGCCGCCTGGGCGCGTCCGGCCTCCTGTATCGCATCGATCAGCACACCCTCATGGTTGCTCTGCCGGAAGTCCAGCGCAAACTGATGCGTTTTGCACGCCGCTTCGCACAGCGCTTGCACATCAGCCAGCGTCTGCGTGCCGTACACCGCCGGCTCGCGCAAGCCCAGCAGGTTGAGGTTGGGGCCGTTCAGGACTAACACTGTTTTCATGGCAAGGTCTTTCGGTCTGGGGAGCCAGGGCGCCGGGGTGTACATCGGGTGCACGAAGAGGTGCGGCAGCTGGCGTACGCGGTATGCGGCCAGCGGCAATTATCGGCGCGAGCCCGGCAAGACCTGGCGCCGGGCGCTGGTCACGCCGGGCGGTTAGGCCACGCCATCAAAAAACGCCGTCAAGAGCGTGGCAAACGCCTCTGGCTGCTCAACGGCGCTGAGGTGCGCGGCGTCCAGCGTGCGCAGCTGGCTGCCGGCAATGCTGGCGGTAACGGCCTCGGAACTGGCCAGCGGCGTAGCCTCGTCCCGCAGGCCCGCGATGACCAGCGCAGGGCAACGCAGCGTGGTGTTGCTGTGCCGGAAATCGATGTTGGCCACCGCATCGCAACTCGCGGCATAACCGACAGCGTCGGTGCGTTCCAGTTGCGCCCGGCACTGCACCACTTGCCGTGCACCGCCGCCCGCTACATCCTCCCGAAACGCAGCGGTGAACCAGCGCTGCATCGCGCCCTCGGCAATCGCGCCCATGCCCTGGGCCAGCACGGTGGCGATACGGGCCTGCCACATGGCGCGCGCAGCGTCGTCATAGTGGCAGGCCGCATTGGCAACCACGATGCTGCGCACCAGCGCCGGATGTAAGGCGGCCAGCGCCTGCGCCATCATGCCGCCCATGCTGAGGCCCACCACATGCACCGGCCCGCTGGCATGCTGCTGAATGACTTGCGCTGCATCTTCTGCCAGCAGGGCCATGCTGTACGGCCCGGCCGGCGCTTCGGACTGCCCGTGCGCGCGGTGGTCGTAGCGCAGCACGGTAAAGCGGTCCTTCAGGCGCGCCGCAACGCCGTCCCACATATGAAGATCGCAGCCCAGCGCATGGCTGAGCATCACCACCGGGCCTGAGCCTTCCACCACGACATGCAAACGCGGATGCGCTGCTGACGGCGCAGAGGCTGCCGACGCGAGTTGTGTTGTTGCAGAGACGTTGCTTGTTGTCATGAATGTTGTTGTCGTGAATCGAGGTCAGGTCGGGTTACTTGCGCGAGGTGCCTCCCCAGCCAGCAGGCCTTTTTCACGCAAGATGCTGCCTGCCACCGAAAACGCATGGTTGGCAGCAGGCACGCCGCAATAGATGGCAGCCTGCATGATTACCTCCTTGATGTCGTCCGGGCTCAGGCGCGACTCGGGCGGGCCGTCCAGCGCGGCACGCACATGCATGGCGAACTCCTCGTAGCTTTTCAGCGCGATCATGGTCGAGAGCACCATCAGGCGCCGGGTCTTGTCACCCAGCGCCGGCCGGCCCCACACTTCGTTCCAGGCGTATCGGGTGATCAGGTCCTGGAACTCGGTGTTGAAATCATTGCGATTGGCAAGCGACTTGTCTACCCAGGCAGCGCCCAGTACCCGCCGCCGGTTAACCATTCCCTTGTCGTAGTCGGTGCTGCTCATGCAAAAGCTTTCAGGTTGTTCAGGTTGTTCAGGTAGCGGTGGGATGGCGATCATGCCGACGCAAGCGCGGCCAGAGCAGCCGTCTGGCTGACGACCATTGCCCGGGCCTGCTCCGATGCCAGGGTGGAAAATGCCACATCAAACCATTCTTTTGCAGCATCGGCTGGCAGCACGGCACGTACCGATTCCACATTGGCCAGCATGCGCCGCGCGTCCACTTGCAGCCCCTGCAGTGCCAGCCCCATCGCGCGTGCAGCGCCTTGCGCAGACATCATCAGGCCCGGCCATTCGGCCAGTTCTGCCTGCCAGTTGCCCAGCGCCCTTTCATGCTCTTGCGGCATCGCGGCCAGTATGGCGGCCACACGGTGCGGCGCCCGTTGCGCGGCAGCCAGTGCGGTCATGCAGGCCACCGGATTGCGCTTGTGCGGCATGGCGGATGATCCGCCGCGCCCTTCTTCTGCCGGCTCGGCCAGTTCACTGACTTCAAACTGACTCATCAGGGAGATGTCTTTGGCGATCTTGCCAAGGCTTCCCACCAGCACGCCGACTTCGCAGGCCAGCGCAGCCCAGTCGTCCCGCTGTGTGTGCCAGCTACAGCCAGGGTCATTCAGGCCCAGGTCCACCGCCATCGCAGCCCTGATTTTTGGGCCCTGGCCTGCCATTTGCGCAAGCGTGCCTACGGCACCGCCCAGCTGCACGCTCAGGGCCGGTAGCGCGCGCGTCTGCAGCCGCTGCAGCCCACGCACCAGCGGAGCGCCCCACGCGGCGCATTTCAGCCCGAAGCTGGTAACAGAAGCCGGCTGCATCAGCGTGCGTGCCAGCATAGGGTCCGCGGCATGGCGCTGCGCCAGCACCAGCAGCGCCTGCGCAGCCCGGTGAACGTCTGCCCTGAACGCACCCAGCGCATGCTGGAGCACCAGCGCCAGGGCGGTGTCGATGACATCCTGCGAGGTGGCCCCCAGATGCACGAAACCAGCTGCATGCTGGCTTTCCGCGCGCACCACTTGCCTCAAGCTTTTGACAAGCGGTATGGCCAGGCTGCCAGCCCGGCCGCTGCCTGCTACCAAACCCGCCACGTCAAACCGGTCGATAGTGCAGCAGTCGATGATGCAGCGAGCCGCGTCTTGCGGTATCAGCGCGCTGCTGGCCTGGGCGCGCGCCAGCGCGGCTTCGAACCGCAGCATGGCGCCGACAAAATGGCGCTCGCCAAAAGCGTCAAGTGCCTCGGGCGTCGACAGGAAACTTTCGAAAACACTGCTCATGGATGGGGCCTTGCGACATCGACTTCGCAGCGCGCTTGCGTCTGCGATCTGCTGGCGACGCTGGCGACGCCATGCCGACAATCGTAATCGTAAGCGTAATTACGAACAGCGCCACGCGCGGACCACGGCAAGCCGGCAGGCTTGTGCCCCTGGCGTTCCGCCAGCAGACCGGGCGCGCGCCAGGCGCCAGTCAATACCTGCTAATTGCTATGTTTTTGATAGCCTTATGCCATTATAAAATAAGGGCTCGACGGCTATTTCATTGATTTTTGAACACCCGTATCACACGGCGCCAACGCTGCCTGTTACCGGCAGCACGATGCCGGTGATGTAGCTTGAGCAAGCAGGCGAGGCCAAAAATACATAGGCAGGCGACAACTCTTCGGGCTGGGCCGGGCGCTTCATGTCGGTTTTGGAGCCGAACTCCTGCACCGCCTCGGCCGGTGAATCTGCCGGGTTGAGCGGCGTCCACACCGGGCCCGGCGCAATCGCGTTGACGCGTATGCCTTTTTCGATCAGGCTGCTGGCCAGTGCCTTGGTGAAAGCGTGTATGGCGCCTTTGGTAGCTGAATAATCCAGCAGCCTGGCGCTGCCCTCCAGCCCGGTGACAGAACCGGTGTTGATGATGCTGGAGCCCTTTTTGAGATGGGGCAGTGCAGCCTTGGCCATGTGGAAGTAGCCGTACACATTGGTGCGCAAGGTTTCGTCGAAGCGCTCTTCGGTCAGGTCTTCCAGCGAAGACGCATGCTCCTGGAACGCAGCGTTGTTCACCAAAATATCCAGCTTGCCGAATTCGCTGACGGTTTTCTCGACCGCCTCCCGGCAAAAGGCGGCATCCTTCACATCGCCCGCAATGCATATGCCGCGCCGGCCTTCCGCCTCGATGCAGCGTTGGGTTTCCTGCGCATCTTCATGCGAATGCAGGTACATCACCGCCACATCAGCGCCTTCGCGCGCAAACAGCACCGCTACCGCGCGGCCGATGCCCGAGTCGCCACCGGTCACGATGGCCGTCATGCCGTCGAGCTTGCCACTGCCTTTGTAGGCAGGTGCCATGAATTGGGGCTTGAGTTCCATGTCCGCTTCGAGCCCCGGTTTTTCGAGATGCTGCGCGGGCATGGGTGGCGCGGGATAGTCCACGGCACCGGCCTGCATGGGCTGGCCTTGCGATGATTTGGAGCCGCTCATGGCCTTGCTGGCGTCTTTCTCGTCCTGCTCGCGCTGGATCTTGCGCTGCTTATCCACCACCTGATCAGGATTGCCCTTAGCTTCCGCGCGGCCGCCCTTGTCCGCTTTGTCAGCCGACTTGTCGCCTCTTTCCTCTATCTTGCTTGATGGGTTCTTGTCTTCCGCCATGTACGAATCTCCTGTGGGTAAACGTGGAAAGCTAAAGGCGCCGGGTGCGACGGGTTGTAGGAAGATCGCCCGGGCACCGGGGCGCTATCGCCGCTGCGACCCGGACAGGCGCGGGCATTGAGCGGCCAGCAGCCACATCGCACACAATGGCGCGGCCCCTTCGCTTGTCTTTCATCGAACCACGTCCGCTTCATGCAAACCCGTCATTTCGCCCAGCTTGTTGGCATGTCCGCCTTGTGGGGCGCATCATTTCCCCTGCTTCGTGTTGCCAGCCCTGCATTGGGCCCCTGGGTGGTGGCAGCGGGGCGTTGCATGCTGGCGGCGGTCGTCCTTTCCGTGCTGATGCGTGCGTTAAAGGAGCGCTGGCCAGGGCGCAAGGCCTGGGCCAGCCTGGCGCTGCTGAGCCTGCTGACGGTTGTGATGCCTTTTGTGCTGTTCAACTGGGCGGCCCTGGTGATCCCGGCCGGGTATTCCGCCGTTCTCAACGCCACATCGCCGCTGTTCGGCGTGCTGGGTGCCGCTGCCGCAGGCGAGGAAAAACTGACGGCCAAGCGGCTGCTCGGATGCGCTGTTGGCTTTGCCGGTGTGGCCCTGCTGGTGCAGCTCGGGCCGGTGGCGGTGACCAGCCAGGTGGTGCTGGCCGCGCTGGCCTGCACGGTGGCTGCTGCCAGTTATGGCATGGGCGCCATTCTGATGAAACGTGCCACGCTGGCACATTCGCCGTTGCCCGCGTCTGCTGCGGTGCATGTGGCAGCGGCCCTGATCCTGGTCATTCCCGGTGGCGTCGCCCTGCCCTATGCCCAGCCTGCAGGCGGTGCGCTGCTGGCCGTGGCAGTGCTGGGCCTCGTCACATCAGGCTTCATGTACTGGATCAGCATGCGGCTGATGCGGGAGATTCCGGCCAGCGCGGCCACATCGGCCGCCTTCATGATTCCGCTGTTCGGCGTGAGCTGGGGCGGAGTTTTCCTGGGAGAACCGGTCACGCTGAGCATGCTGCCGGGCTGCGTGCTGGTGCTGGCCGCTACCGCACTGATCACCGGTTTCAACCCTTTCAAGGGCGCACCGCCAGAGCCCTGAGCCCCGGCAACAATGCTGATCAGGCGCGTGCGCGCATGATGTCCGGCGTGCGCACGCTGACATCCGCGTTTTGCGCCCGCTGTCGCAGCGCATGCTCCATCACCACCAGCGCCAGCATGGCTTCGGCAATCGGCGTGGCACGTATGCCCACGCACGGGTCATGCCGGCCCTTGGTGATGACTTCAGCGCTTTGGCCTGCGGTGTCTATCGTCTGGCGCGGGGTGATGATCGAGCTGGTCGGTTTGATGGCAATCGACACCTCCAGGTCTTGCCCGGTGCTGATGCCGCCCAGCACCCCGCCCGCGTTATTGGACAAAAACCCCTCGGGTGACAGCGAATCGCCGTGCGAGGTGCCGCGTTGCGCAACACTGGCAAAACCGGCACCGATTTCAACGCCCTTTACCGCGTTGATGCCCATCATCGCAAAAGCAATGTCGGCATCGAGCTTGTCAAAGAGCGGCTCGCCCAGGCCGACCGGCACGCCACTTGCCACCACGCGAATGCGCGCGCCGCAGGAGTCGCCCGCCTTGCGCAGCGCGTCCATGTAGTCCTCCAGGCTGGCAACATCGGCCACTGGCGCAAAGAAGGGGTTGTTCGGCACATGCTCCCATGACTCGAAGGCAATCACGGCATCGCCGATTTGCGTCATGCAGCCCCTGAAGGTCGTGCCGTATTTTTCAAAAAGCCATTTTTTGGCCACTGCACCGGCCGCCACCATCGGCGCTGTCAGCCGCGCGGAAGACCGGCCGCCGCCACGCGGGTCGCGAAGTCCATACTTGTGCAGGTAGGTGTAGTCGGCATGGCCGGGACGAAACGTCTCCAGGATATCGCCGTAGTCCTTGCTGCGCTGGTCGGTGTTCCTGATCAGCAGCGCAATCGGCGTGCCGGTGGTCTTGCCCTGGTACACGCCCGACAAAATTTCAACCGCATCGGGCTCGTTGCGCTGGGTCACATGGCGGCTGGTGCCAGGCCGGCGCCGGTCCAGGTCGCCCTGGATGTCCGCCTCGCACAAGTCCATGCCGGGCGGGCAACCGTCAATCACACAGCCAATGGCCGGGCCGTGGGATTCACCAAAATTGGTGACTGCAAAAAGGGTTCCGAAAGTGTTTCCGCTCATGCGGCGGATTATCCCTGAGGTCTGGCGGACGCTGATGGCCAACCAATGCGTCATGCGGGCATTCGCGGATGTCAGAGCGCATCTCAGGATTGGCGTGTTTTTGCTGCTTTTTCTATAGCTGCATGCTGTTACTTAACGGAGTCTACAGGCACTTTTGACCCAAATATTGCTTCTGCAGCTCAACCCCGCTCGGCGTCTTCTTCAGCCGGCCAGTCGCGGATATAGGCCTTGAGCATCTTGTTCTCGAAGTTCTGGCTGTCGACCACGGCTTTGGCGACGTCATAAAAGCTGATGACGCCCATCATGACTTTCTGGTTCATCACCGGCATGTAGCGGGCGTGGCGGTCCAGCATCATGCGGCGTACCTCGTCGAGCTCGGTGTCGGATGTGCAGGTGAGCGGATGGTCGTCCATGGCGGTTCGCACCAGGGTGCTGCCAATCTCGCCGCCGTTCTTGACGATGCACAGAATCACTTCGCGAAAGGTCAGCATGCCCACCAGATCGCCATGCTCCATGACCACCAGCGAGCCGATGTCTTTTTCGGCCATGACCTGCGTTGCCTTGGCCAGCGGCTCGTCGGGTTGAACGGTGTAAAGGGTATTGCCTTTGACGCGCAATATGTCGGCAACTTTCATGGCTGTTTTCCTCTTGTGGTCTCGTTACCCGTCTATCAGCTGGCTCATGGCGCCACGCATCGTCAGATTGTGCGCGGCCCGCGAAATGCCCTCTTGCATCAGGCCATCGCAAGCGGGATAGTGCTTGCTGCTGCGTTTTAATATAGCCCACAATGACCGGGCCGGCTGTAACGATTTCGCCAGCCTGACCTACGCGGCGGCTCTACGCCGTGGCATCACGCGACGGCTCTACGCAGCGGCTCTACGCAGCGGCTCTACGCAACGGCTTTACGCAGAGGCATCGGCCAGCTGCCCAAAAAACCCATGGAGACACACCTATGCCTGGTTACTCAGACCCCGGCTTTGACACCCTTGCGCTGCATGCCGGTGCTGCGCCAGACCCTGTTACCGGCGCTCGTGCCGTGCCGATTCACCTCACCACATCCTTTGTCTTTGAGTCCAGCGATCATGCTGCCAGCCTTTTCAACCTGGAGCGCGCAGGCCATGTGTATTCACGCATCAGCAACCCGACCACTGCGGTGCTGGAGCAGCGGGTGTCGGCACTTGAGGGCGGCATCGGCGCCATCGCCACTGCCAGCGGTCAGGCCGCGCTGCACCTCAGCATTGCCACGCTAATGGGTGCGGGCTCCCATATCGTCGCCAGCACCGCGCTGTATGGCGGCTCGCAAAACCTGCTGCACTACACCATGCGGCGCTTTGGCATTGACACTACTTTCGTCAAGCCGGGCGACCTGGACGGCTGGCGCGCCGCGGCAAGGCCGAATACCAAGCTGTTCTTTGGCGAGACCGTCGGCAACCCCGGCCTGGACGTGCTGGACATCCAGGCGGTCTCGGGCATCGCGCATGAGGCAGGCGTGCCGCTGCTGGTCGATTCCACCCTGACCTCGCCCTGGCTCATCAAACCGTTTGACCACGGCGCCGATCTGGTCTACCACTCGGCGACCAAGTTTTTAAGCGGCCATGGCACGGTGATAGGCGGCATCGTGGTCGATGGCGGCTCTTTTGACTGGGACGGCCCGCTGGCAGCCGGCCGATTTACCGAGCTGACCACGGCCTATGACGGCTTTCACAACATGGTGTTCACAGATGAAAGCACGGTGGGCGCTTTTTTGCTGCGGGCGCGCCGTGAAGGGCTGCGCGACTTTGGTGCGTGCATGAGCCCGCACACTGCCTGGCTGATCCTGCAAGGCATCGAAACCCTTCCGCTGCGCATGGCCCGGCATATGAGCAATACCGAAAAGGTGGTGGAGTTTCTGGCCAGCCATGCGTTCGTGTCCCGGGTAGGCCACCCGCTGCTGCCGTCTCACACCAGCCATGTGCTTGCCAAAAAGCTGCTGCCGCGCGGCGCAGGATCGGTGTTCAGCTTTGACCTCAAGGGCAGCCGCCAGCAAGGCAAGGCATTTGTCGAGGCGCTCAAGGTCTTCAGCCACCTGGCCAATGTGGGCGACTGCCGCAGCCTGGTGATTCATCCGGCCAGCACCACGCACTTTCGCATGACGGACGAGGCGCTCGGCAACGCGGGCATCACGCAGGGCACTATCCGCCTGAGCATCGGCCTGGAAGACCCTGACGATCTGGTTGACGACCTGAAACGCGCCCTCAAGGCGGCCGAGAAAGCGGGGGCCTGAACATGGAGCTCACTGTCAAGGGCCACAAAACCTACTGCTACACCGGCGGCAAGGCTTTCGATGCCGCCAAGCCGACAGCCGTGTTCATCCATGGCGTTCTCAATGACCACAGCGTCTGGATATTGCAAACCCGCTATTTCGCCCATCACGGCTGGAATGTGCTGGCGGTCGATTTGCCGGGCCACTGCAAAAGCGCCGGGCTGCCGCCCGCAACGGTGGCAGATGCCGCACGCTTCATCATTGCCCTTCTGGACGCAGCCGGGGTGGCCAAGGCCGCGCTGATCGGCCACAGCTTTGGTTCGTTGATTGCGTTGGAAGTGGCTGGCAATGCGCCAGACCGGGTGAGCCAGCTGGTGATGGTAGGCACCGCATACCCGATGAAGGTGTCTCCGGCGCTGCTCGAGATGTCGCGCGACGCACCGCACCAGGCGATTGATCTGGTGAACGTCTTTTCACACTCGATGCTGGCGCCACCGCCGTCGTCGCTGGGGCCTGGCACCTGGCTGTATGGCGGCGCAAAGGCACTGATGCGGCGCGTGCTGGCCAGCAACCCGGCAGGCCAGCTTTTCCATACCGGTTTCAAGGCCTGCGACGGGTATGCCGGCGGCGATGCCGCGATGCGGGCGGTCAGCTGCGAGGTGTTGTTCATCCTGGGCCGCCATGACCAGATGACGCCCCCGAAGTCGGCACAGGGTTTGGTCAAACTGGCGGTCCGGGGCCGGGTGGCGCTGCTCGATGCGGGGC
This sequence comes from Polaromonas sp., assembly GCA_028291985.1. Classification (GTDB taxonomy): domain Bacteria; phylum Pseudomonadota; class Gammaproteobacteria; order Burkholderiales; family Burkholderiaceae_C; genus Polaromonas. Next base: position 13,046 of record JAQGNE010000045.1, read on the forward strand.
ATTCGGTGATGACCGAGGCCCCGGAGCAGACGCTGTCTGCGATGAAGGATTTCCTAAGGCCTTGAGCCGGACCGCACCTGCGCAACCATCACGCCAGGCATCGGGCAGCCAAGAGTCCATCAAAAACATTTGCTATCTAAATAATAGCTATATGCCCCGGTGATTAAAGGGCCAGAGGCCAATTTGGCCATAAAAATAGCAACATGCCCCGGCTGTTGTGCCAGCGCCAGCGGCTGGCAACCGGGCACGCCGCAAGGCCCTAGCCTGCCGGCACTTGAAACTCGGGGTGCCTCGGCAACTGGGTCAGCAGCAGCCGGGTGAGGTCGGTATGCGGCGTGCGTAGGGCATCGGGCGCGTGCAGCGAGGCCAGCAGGCGGGCCAGCGTCTGGGCATGCGGTGTCAGCGTGCCCATGAAGAGCACACCCTGCTCATCAGCGACCAGCAGCGTGGGAAAAGTCTCGATGTCCAGATCGCCTACCCAGTGCGCCTGGTCTTCAATGTCCAGCCAGGCAAAGCGCGATGCACTCAAGTGCCCGTCGTGCTTGCCCTGGGCAGTGGCCACGCCACTAAACACGCGCCGGTAATCGGTGCACAGGCCGCACCATGCAGCGCATAGGCACACCACCCACCTGCCGGATGCTGCCAGCGGCGGAGCAGGAACAATCGTCGGTTCAGTCATGGCAAAAAAAGAAAAAGCAGACATCCATCGGACAGGCGCCAGTGCGTGCGTTACAGCGCCTGGCGCAGCACGAGCCCAGCCCATTGCCCCTGGCTCCAGAAGCGTTCGGTCGAGCTGGTCTTGACCAGCAGCAGCTGCTGCATCAGGGGCTCCATCGGGGTCAGGTCAGGATCGGCCAACAGGATGTAGCGCGACTCTTCGGCGTCATTTTCCGGTACCAGCTTGCCGATCCATTGCAGCGCGGAGAGCACCTCCAGAACCGGCTCCAGCTGCAGCACATCAACCTGCAGCGTTTGCGCCAGGCCGGAGGGACCGCATCCGCGCAGCGCTGTCTCGCGCTTGCCATGCAAGTGCTGCAGGATTTCCAGCGCCAGCTGAAACTGCCAGCCGTGCGCGCTGCCGCGCCGCACCACGCCGGCCATCAGGCTGGGCAAGTAGGCCGCGATCACAGCGCCCAGCAGCACGATGATCCAGGCGACGTAAATCCACACCAGCAGGATTGGGAGCGTGGCAAAAGCGCCGTAGATCAGCGAATAGGTTGGCACATTGCTGAGGTAAAAGCTCAGGGCGTTTTTGGCCAGGCCTATGCCCGCCGCCACGAAAACGCCGCCCGCCCAGGCATGCGACCACCTGACATAGGTATTGGGCACGTAGCGGTAAAGGGCTGCCATGCTGCCGGCCACCAGAATGAACTGCACCATGTTGACCAGCACCCGCACGCTGGCAGGCAACACACCCACACCGCTGGTGGACGCCGTCAACAAATAAGACGTCAGGGCCAGGCTGGCAGCCAGAACCAGCGGCCCGAGCGTGATGGTTCCCCAGTAGATCAGGATGCGTTGGGTCAGCGGCCTGGGGGTTTTGACGCGCCAGATGCCGTTGAGGGTACGGTCTATGGTCAGGATCAATGCAATGGCGGTCACCAGCAACACGCCCAGTCCGGCGATGCCGAGCTTGTTCGCCTGGCGGCTGAACTGGGTCAGGTAGCCCAGTACCTGCCGGGCTATGTTGTCGGGGATAAGACTCTCGATCAACCAGCCCTGCAGCGCGCCCTGCAGCTTTGAAAACATCGGGAAGGCGGTAAACACAGCCAGCGCCACGGTGAAAAACGGCACCAGCGCAATCGAAGTGGTAAAGGTCAGGCTACTGGCGGTGAGCCCCATATGGTCTTCCCGAAACCGTGCCAGCAGCGTGTGCGCCGTAACGCGCCACGGAAATCGCGCCAGATCGGCCAGCAGCCGTTGGGCTGAGGCTTTAAAGGCTTGTCTGGCTTGCTGAAATCTCATCCCCGGTATCATGCCCGAGGAGCCTGCGCCCCGGTTCGGCGTCGCCACTGGCCAGGCGCAAAAGCACATGACGTTGCGACGCATAGCCCGAAACGAGACCGCACCACGGCCCATCTTCGCCAGTCAAACCCATCCGCCGACCTCGACTTCCAGCCCATAGACGGCCACATGAACAAGACAAACTCTATCGATGCCACCCGCTGGCTGGCGCTTTCCAGCATGCTGGGGCTGATTTTTCTGGGCCTGGCCTGGGAGTTGTGGCTGGCGCCCATCCGGCCAGGCGGCTCCTGGCTGGCGCTCAAGGTGCTGCCGCTGTGCCTGCCACTGGCAGGAATCCTGAAAAACCGCATGTACACCTACCGGTGGATGAGCCTGCTGGTGTGGGTTTACTTTACCGAAGGCGCTACCCGCGCCTGGAGCGAGCGGGCACCGGGCAATTACCTCGCCATGCTGCAGGTGCTGCTCTGCCTGCTGCTGTTTGCAGCCTGCGCGCTGCATGTGCGCCTGCGGCTGAAAAACGCTGTGGCCCCTGCAGCCGAAGTGGTTGCAGGAACTTCCTGACACGCCGACCAACAAGGCCATCACCATGAACCTGATTGACAACCTGCGCCAGATCGTCGGGTCTGCGCATGTACTGACCGAAGGCGACCTGAGCGCATGGGAAATGGACTGGCGCAAGCGGGTGCAGGGCAAGGCGCTGGCCGTGGTACGGCCCCGCAGTACAACCGAGGTTGCCGCCATCGTCAAGGCCTGCGCCGGGACTGGCGCAAGCATCGTCGCCCAGGGCGGCAACACCGGGCTGGTGGTCGGCTCCACGCCAGATGCATCAGGCCAGCAGGTGGTGCTGAGCCTGCAGCGCATGAACGCCATTCGGGGACTTGACGCGGCCAACCTGACCGTGACGGTGGAGGCCGGTTGCATTCTGCAAACCTGCCAGGACGCCGCCCGTGATGCGGGTTTTTTGTTTCCACTGAGCCTGGCCGCCGAAGGCAGCTGCACCATAGGTGGAAACCTGGCCACCAACGCTGGCGGCACGCAGGTGGTGCGCTACGGCAACGCACGTGACCTGTGCCTTGGGCTTGAAGTCGTGACCGCGCAGGGCGAGATCTGGGACGGCCTGAGTGGCCTGCGCAAGGACAACACCGGCTACGACCTGCGCGACCTGTTCGTCGGCAGTGAAGGCACGCTGGGCATCATCACCGCCGCGACCATGAAGCTCTACCCGGCCCCGGCAGCGCGCCTGACGGCCTGGGCCGCCGTGCCGTCGATGGCGCAAGCCGTGAAATTGCTCGGGCTGGCGCACCGCCACCTCGGCGCGGGGTTGACCGGATTTGAGGTGATGGGGCAATTTGCCCTGAGCCTGGCGGCCAAGCACTTCAGCCAGCTGCGCGTGCCGCTGTACACCGAGACGCCGTACTGCGTGCTGCTCGAAAACTCCGACCATGAATCCGAAAATCACGCCCGCGAGCAGTTTGAAAGGCTGCTTGAAGTCGCCTTTGAAGACGGTTGCGTCACCGACGCCGTGGTCGCTGAAAACCTGAGCCAGGCCAGCCAGCTCTGGCATGTGCGCGAAAGCATTCCGCTGGCGCAGGCGGAAGAAGGCCCCAACATCAAGCACGATGTATCGATTGCGGTGTCGCGCATCCCCGAGTTTGTGGCGGCCACCGAAGCGCTACTGGAACAGGCCGTGCCAGGCGTTCGCATCGTCAACTTTGGCCATCTGGGCGACGGCAACCTGCACTTCAATGTGCAAGCGCCGGAGGGCGGCGACGCCAAGGCGTTTTTGGGTCAGCAGGAAGCCAGCGTGAACACCATCGTGTACGACTCAGTCCACCGTTTTGGCGGCTCGATTTCAGCCGAGCATGGTGTCGGCAGCCTGAAGGTGGACAAGCTGGAGCAGCATAAATCGCCGGTGGCGCTGGGCCTGATGCGGGCCGTAAAACGAGCGCTGGACCCGGACAATGTGATGAACCCAGGGCGGGTCGTGCGCATATAATTTGCGCATCTTTGGAGAACGCAATCATGCTTCGCTTCGATAACGCTACCAAAAAAGCCACCAATCTTTCGCTGACGGTCAGTACTCTGGAAAAGGCGCGCGAACTCGGAATCAATCTGTCGAAAACAGTTGATGAGCTGCTTGAAAAGGAAGTGCGGCGCGTTTACCGGGCGAAGTGGGCTGAGCGCAACAAGGACGCCATCGATGAGTACAACGCGCGGGTAGAGTCAGAAGGCACTTTTGCGCAACAGGTTAATGATTGGCTGGCACAGCAGGACGACTCTGCCTCGCCCAAGCAGAGCCGGGCGGCCTGATGGCCCAGTTCGACGTTTACGACAACCCCATGGCGGATCAACGGGTACGCATTCCGTACTGGCTTGATCTCCAGTCCGATCACATCGCTCAATTGCAAACTCGCGTAATCATTCCGCTTCGCACCGCAGTGACAGCTGGGACCCGAATCGAAGGTCTGCAACCTCTGGTCAATGTTGGCAAGCAATCGCTGTGTGCTGACGTGCCTTCGTTGGCCTCTTTTCCATCACGTTTGCTCAGAGATCCTGTTGCACGCATCGACGCCAACCGGCACGAGCTGGTTGCGGCGCTGGACTATTTGATTTCAGGTTTTTGAGATGACTATCACGCACCTGCGCCCCATCCGCTCCCAATATGAAGACTTCATGCGCCACGTGTCAAGGCATGGCGTGTCCAAGGAAGACCGTACCGGCACTGGCACCAAAAGCGTCTTCGGCTACCAGATGCGCTTTGACCTGAATGAAGGTTTTCCGCTGGTTACGACCAAAAAGGTGCATCTCAAATCGATCGTGCACGAACTGCTGTGGTTTTTACAGGGGTCGAGTGACAACAACTGGCTGAAGGCGCGCGGCGTCACCATCTGGGATGAATGGGCACGGGAAGACGGTGACCTGGGGCCGGTTTACGGCGTGCAGTGGCGCAGCTGGCCCACCCCGGACGGCGGCCATGTGGACCAGATCGCTGAAGTCGTCAAAACCCTGAAGACCAACCCCGATTCGCGCCGCATCATCGTCAGCGCTTGGAACGTGGCCGATCTGTCGAAGATGGCGCTGATGCCCTGCCATGCCTTCTTTCAGTTTTATGTGGCGCCTGGCGAAAACGGCCAGCGTGGCAAGCTCAGCTGCCAGCTCTACCAGCGCAGTGCCGACATATTTTTGGGCGTGCCCTTCAACATCGCCAGCTACGCCTTGCTCACCCATATGGTGGCGCAGCAGTGCGACCTGGATGTGGGCGACTTCATCTGGACTGGCGGCGACTGCCACATCTACAGCAACCACGCCGAGCAGGTGGCGCTGCAACTGTCACGCGCACCCTGCGCTTACCCGACGCTGAAGATCAAGCGCAAACCCGAATCGATCTTCGCGTACGAGTTTGACGATTTCGAGTTCATGGACTACCAGCATCATCCGGCCATCAAGGCGCCGGTTGCGGTCTAGCGTCGCATGACACGCATCAACCTTATCTATGCCCGTGCTGCCAATGGCGTGATCGGCAAGAACGGCGCCATGCCCTGGCATTTGCCGGAAGACCTGGCCCATTTCAAGCAGCTGACCCATGGCCACCCGGTCATCATGGGCCGCAAGACCTGGGATTCGTTGCCGCCGAAGTTTCGCCCGCTGCCAGGCCGCACCAACATCGTGGTTACGCGTCAAGCCGACTGGCAGGCCGCCGGCGCCACACGGGTTGGCAGCCTTGAGGAAGCTTTGGGCCAGGCTGGCGACGCGCCTGAAGTCTGGGTTATTGGCGGTGCACAGATTTATGCCCAAGCCGAGCCGCTGGCCGTGCGGGCAGAAGTCACCGAGATCGCGCAGGACTTCGTGGGTGATGCCTATGCACCTGCCCTGGGACCTGCCTGGCGCGAGACTGCGCGTAGCGCGCACCTGTCCAGCAGTGGCCTGCCCTTTGGTTTTGTCACGCTGGAGCGCCCATGAAGATCGCCACCTGGAACGTCAACTCTCTGGCCGTGCGCCTGCCGCAGGTGCTGGACTGGCTGGCCGCCAACCCGGTGGATGCGCTCTGTTTGCAGGAGCTCAAGCTCAGTGACGACAAGTTTCCCTTGGAGGCACTGGCCGCTGCCGGTTATCAAAGCGCGGTTTTTGGCCAGAAGACCTACAACGGCGTGGCCATATTGAGCCGCCAGCCGGCGCGCAACATCGTGAAGAACATTGTGGGGTTTACCGACGAGCAGTCGCGTGTGATCGCCGCCACGCTGGACACGCCGCAAGGGGAGTTACGGCTTGTTAACGGTTATTTCGTCAATGGTCAGGCACCTGGCACCGACAAGTTTGCCTACAAGATGCAGTGGCTGGACGGCCTGCGCAACTGGCTGCGCGATGAGCTGGCCGCGCAGCCCCGACTGGTGCTGGTGGGCGACTTCAACATCACGATGGATGACCGCGACACCTGGGACGCCGAAGGCATGCGTGAAGCCATCCACCACACGACAGAAGAACGCCAGCATTTGCAGGCCTTGCTGGGCCTGGGTCTGCACGATGCTTTCCGGCTGTTCGAGCAGCCAGAAAAAAGCTACTCCTGGTGGGACTACCGGGAGATGGCCTTCCGGCGCAACCGCGGCCTGCGCATCGACTACATCCTGGTCAGCGATGCTTTGAAACCGCAGGTCAAAGCTTGTGTGATTGATAAACTGCCGCGCAAAAACGAACGCCCCAGCGACCATACGCCCGTCATTGCGACCTTCGAACTGCTATAGTTTCGATAGCTAATAGCCCTTGAAATACCTGGGCTAGATCGCTCTTTCAATCAAATTCCCAGGTTAGCCCCAAAGCCGTACGAAGCGACTACTCCAGGTTCAATTCCTGGATCTTGCGGGTAATGGTGTTGCGTCCGATGCCCAGCTTTTGCGCCGCCTCGATGCGCCGGCCTCGGGTATTGAGAAGCGCGGTTTGAATCAACCGCGATTCAAACCGCCGCGTCAAAACGTCCCAGACATCACTGCGGCCCGTTGCCAGCAAGGCCATGGCCTCGATTTCAAGGCCGGCTTCCCATGCTTGCATACCCGAATCCGTAGGCGGTGACGGCAAGTGATGCCCATCGTTTGATTCAGGACCAGCAGCCGACGTGTATCCACCTGCGGGGGTCGATGCCGGGGCCTGCGTATCAGTTCGCACCGCAGCCGGTCGGCTGGCTGGTGACGCATCAGCGACCATAGCGCTGCGGCTGTACTCGGGCGTCGCGCCCAGCACCTCGGGCGGCAGGTCCTTGGGCTCGATCACCTGCGCTGGCGCCATCACCGTCAGCCAGTGGCAGATGTTTTCAAGCTGGCGCACATTGCCCGGGAACGCGAAAACGCTCAGCTGCTGCAGGGCCGCATCTGAAATGCGTTTGGGCTCCACGCCAAGCTGCTTGGCACTTTGCTGCAAGAAGTGCCGGGTCAGCATGAACACGTCCTCGCGCCGTTCACGCAGGGCCGGCAGGCGCAAACGGATCACATTCAGGCGGTGAAATAGGTCTTCACGAAAGACGCCTTCCTTGACCCGTTGCTCCAGGTCCTGATGGGTAGCGGCGATCACTCGCAGGTTGACCTTGATGGCGTTATGCCCGCCGACACGGTAGAAGTTGCCGTCGCTCAGCACCCGCAGCAGGCGGGTCTGCAAATCAAACGGCATGTCGCCGATTTCATCGAGAAACAGCGTGCCCCCCTCGGCCTGCTCGAAACGACCGCGGCGCATGGTCTGCGCGCCGGTGAATGCGCCGCGCTCATGGCCAAACAACTCGCTTTCCAGCAGATCTTTCGGGATGGCTGCGGTGTTGATGGCGATAAACGGGCCATTGGCGCGGGTTGAATGCTTGTGCAGCGCACGTGCCACCAGTTCTTTGCCAGAGCCGGATTCTCCAGTGATCATCACCGTCACATTGCTCTGGCTCAGCCTCCCAATGGCCCTGAAGACATCCTGCATGGCGGGTGCTTGGCCCAGCATTTCGGGGGCGTTGGCCATGCGTTCTTCGGCCACCTCTTCACGCTGGCTTTCTTCTACCGCGCGTCGGATCAGCTCGACCGCCTTGGGCAGGTCAAACGGCTTGGGCAGGTATTCGAAAGCGCCGCCCTGGAAGGCCGATACCGCACTGTCGAGGTCGGAAAACGCCGTCATGATGATGACGGGCAGACCGGGTAATTTTTCCTTTACCTTGTCGAGCAGGTCCAGGCCAGAACCGCCGGGCATGCGGATGTCGCTGACCAGAATCTGTGGCCCATCTTCCTCGGTGGCCGTCTCAAGTGCTGCCAGCACCTCGCGTGGATTGGTGAAGCTGCGGGTGGGCAGGTTCTCGCGCAACAGCGCTTTTTCCAGAACAAACCGGATGGACTGGTCATCGTCAACGATCCAGATTGGCTTCATGCGTTATCGTCCCCTGGCCTTGTGCAGACCTGCTAGTGGGCTTTGCCCTGATGTGTCAAACAAGCTGGCGGGCGTTCAAGGCAGCGGTATCAGCAGCTTGAAGTCGCATCGCCCCGGGACGCTGTCGCACTCGATCAACCCGTGGTGCTGCTGCACAAACGTCTGCGCCAGCGTCAGCCCAAGCCCTGAACCGCCCTCCCGCCCGGAGACAAGCGGATAGAAGATACGGTCCTTGATAGAGTCCGGCACGCCCGGTCCATTGTCAACAACATGCAATTCCAGTGCCAGGCGGTAGCGCTGCTTGCCAAAAGTCACCTGGCGGGCGATTCGGGTCTTGAAAGTGATCTGTGCGTCGCCTGCGCTGATGCGCTCTTGAAGGGCCTGCGCTGCGTTGTGGGCGATGTTCAGCACCGCCTGTATCAGCTGCTCGCGGTCGCCCCGAAAATCGGGAATGGAGACGTCATAGTCGCGCGTGAAGCGAAGCCCCTTGGGGAATTCAGCGAGGATCAGCGAGCGAACCCGCTCACATACCTCGTGGATGCTCACATCGCCCACCAGATGCGGCCTGCGGTGCGGTGCCAGCAGCCGGTCGACCAGCGTCTGCAGGCGGTCGGCTTCATGGATGATGACCTGGGTGTATTCGGTCAGCTCCTTGTCGATTTCCATCTGCAGCAACTGCGCGGCACCCCGAATGCCACCGAGCGGGTTCTTGATCTCATGCGCCAGGTTCCGGATCAGCTCCTTGTTGGCCTGCGCCTGGTCGATCAGCCGCTCTTCGCGGTCTTGCCTGGCCTGTTGCTCCAGCGGCAGCAGTTCGATCACCGCTTCTCCCGGGATATCGGTCTGCGCAACCACCACGTGCACCGGCATCGGCTCGTGGTTCAGCCGCTTGAGCCAGGCGTCATAGCGCAACGCCGCAAACTCGTTGCTGCCGGCACCTTCAAGGGCGTTTTGCAGGATGTGCGGCTCGGTAAAGCAGTCGGGCAGCTGCGAGCCCTCGATGGTGCGGCGGGATATGCCCAAGGCATCCTCCAGCGCAGCATTTGCAAACACCACGACACCGTTGGTCCGCACCACCGCGACCAGGGTTGCCAGCAGGTCGAATGACTGAAAGCGTGGAGCAGCCGATGGCGGGGCCGCGGTAAAGAATTTGGGTTTTCTCAGGCTGACCATGGTGTTCCAGAAGTGGTGAGGTCAGGTTGCCGCACGCTGTGGGCTCGGCCAGCAACTGGCAAGCCAGGCGACGGCGAAAAAATACAGCGCGGGCCTATCAGGGCGGCCTGACTGAAGCTGCTGGATCAGTTTGTGACGGGCAGACGCGAGAGCTCGCGTTTCAAGCCAGCGATATCGCTCTGGTTGCGCGCGATGCCATCCTTGAGCTCGGCCACGCGGTCAAGATAGCGCTGGTAATTGCGGCCTTCAATACCCTGCTTTTCAGGCTCACCGTTGTTGTAGTCTTTTTGTTGCTCGGCCAGACGGGCTTCGGCTTTTCTGAGCTCAGCTTCGAGAATGGCGCGCGAGTCGCTGTCGCGGGCTTTCTGGTCCGGACTGCCATCGGTACGGGATACAGTGCTGGAAGGTGCTGCAGCAGCCACGCGTACCGGCGCCCTCTGCACGGCAGCGCCCTGAACCACCGTGACGTTGCCGCCCTCCATGATCTTGCAGCCGCGCGCCTGAGCGTCCTTCACGTTGTTGATGTATTCCGGTGCGCCGCCGGGTGCGGAGTTGCAACGGTAAACCTGCGCGAACACCGGGCTCTGCTGCAGTGTCAGCAATGCGCTAAAAATCGATAGCAAATAGGTGTTTTTCATAGGTATCCTCAGCTTGCCACAGGGACAGCGAGCTCTAGAAGTATCCTGCAAAGCCCCAAAAATTCAAAATCCGGGCGCTTTCATAACCCCACTGATGGCCCGCAATCCACAGCAGCCAAAAAAAAGGACGGCGAAAGCCGTCCTTTTGACTTACCGACAGGGACAGGACATTGCCTGGACCCTGCCAGGCGCTGTTTACAGTGAGTAGTACATGTCGTATTCCACCGGATGCACAGCCATGCGGAAGCGGGTAACTTCCTGCATTTTCAGCTCGATGTAAGCGTCGAGCATGGAATCGGTGAAAACGCCGCCCTTGGTCAGGAAACCACGCCCCTTGTCCAGATAGTCCAGCGCCTGGTCCAGGCTGTGGCACACCGTCGGGATCAGTGCGTCTTCTTCGGGCGGGAGATGGTACAGATCCTTCGTGGCGGCTTCGCCCGGATGGATCTTGTTCTCGACGCCGTCCAGGCCGGCCATCATCAGTGCTGCAAAGCACAGGTAAGGGTTGGCCAGCGGATCCGGGAAGCGCGCCTCGATGCGGCGGCCCTTGGGATTGGAAACGAACGGAATACGGATGGAAGCAGAGCGGTTCTTGGCCGAATAAGCCAGTTTGACCGGCGCCTCGAAGCCTGGAACCAGGCGCTTGTAGCTGTTGGTGCCGGGGTTGGTGATGGCATTCAGCGCACGTGCATGCTTGATGATGCCGCCGATGTAATACAGCGCGAAGTCCGAAAGGCCGGCATAGCCGTCGCCGGCAAACAGGTTCTTGCCGTCTTTCCAGATGGACTGATGCACGTGCATGCCGGAGCCGTTGTCGCCCACCAGCGGCTTGGGCATGAAGGTTGCCGTCTTGCCGTACGCGTTGGCCACGTTGTGGACCACATACTTGAGCAGCATGGTCCAGTCGGCGCGCTGCACCAGCGTGCTGAACTTGGTGCCCAGCTCATTCTGGCCCGCACCGCCCACCTCATGGTGGAACACCTCGACCGGAACACCCAGCGATTCCAGGATCAGCGACATCTCGGCCCGCATGTCCTGCGTGCTGTCTACCGGTGGGACGGGGAAATAGCCGCCTTTGACGGTGGGACGGTGGCCGCGGTTGCCGCCTTCGAGTTTCTTGCCGCTATTCCACGGAGCTTCGTACTCGTCGATCTCGAAAAACGCGCCCGACATTTCATTTGCCCAGCGAACGCCGTCAAAAATGAAGAACTCTGGCTCTGGTCCGAAGTAGGCGGTATCGCCCAGGCCGGATGCCTTGAGGTAAGCCTCGGCACGGCGTGCAATAGAGCGCGGGTCGCGGTCGTAGGACTTGCCGTCGGTCGGGTCCAGAACGTCGCAGCTCAGGAACAGCGTCGTTTCTTCGTAGAACGGATCGAGGTTGGCGGTGTTCGGGTCTGGCATGAGCAGCATGTCCGAAGCTTCGATGCCCTTCCAGCCGGCAATTGACGAGCCGTCGAACGCATGGCCTGCGGTGAACTTGTCTTCATCGAAATGCGAAACCGGCACGGTCACGTGCTGCTCTTTGCCCCGGGTGTCAACGAAACGGAAGTCAACAAACTTGACCTCGTTTTCCTTGACCATTGTCATGACGTCTGCGACGGTCTTTGCCATCAAAAATCTCCTGTTGGTGGATGGTTGTGAAAAACTCTACGGGGACTTCCTGCATGTTCTATGCCAAAGCCCAGCCATGCGGCCTGGCTACCCGTCTGCTGTTGAGGCGAACCGCTCATTGTGCATTCAGATGGGGAAGCAGAGCCACCCAGCTAAAGACGATCCCCAGTTGAAGGTAAATAGTCGACTTTTTGGTGCAGTGTCACGCACCCCTATGGTGCACTCAACCACGCACCAATTCAGGGCCTAATTGCAGGTTGAAACCGGCAAGGCCTGCGAGCAAGGCAGGGTAAGCATCGGCAACCCGTTCCGGGGTTCCCTTCACGCCCAGCTCGATGTGCCGGCCGTACACCGGATGGTCCACGCTGGGCAGGCTGAACACCTTGACACCCTGATGCGCGGCTTCAATGTCGAGCATCAAGGGCGTGAGGGTGGCCTCCATCGAACCGGACACAATGACCGATTTTTCGATCCAGGCTGACTTTTGGTGCAGGTGGGGGTAAAGCCTGTCCAGCACGCCTTCCATCATGGGCCAGGCCATGACGGGGAAGCCGGGCAAGAAGTGAATGCCTCCACGATTCGCCGGCTCGACAAAGCAGCTAAAGCCGGGAATCTTGTTGTACGGGTTGGGAATGATCTCGGCCCCTTTGGGGAACACGCCCATGTTCAGGCGGTGGACGTTGTCGCTGCGCTCTGCGTCGAAAGGGATGCCCTGCTCTCTGGCGGTGTCCTGCATGCGCTCGGTGATCAGCGCTTTGGCTTCGGGATGCAGCTCAAGCTGCACGCCCAGCGCGGCGGCGGCGCATTGCCGGGTGTGGTCGTCAGGGGTGGCGCCAATGCCACCGCATGAGAACAGCACATCGCCATGCTCCCGCGCCGCGGCAAAGGCGCGCGCAAGCGTCGCCGTGATGCGCGAGGGATCGTCGCCGACGTAATGGGCATAGCCTAGCTGCAAGCCGCGGGCGCCAAGCAGCTCGATCGCCTTGGGCAGGTGCTTGTCGGCCCGCTTGCCGGAAAGAATCTCGTCGCCAATGATGATGATGCCGAAGGTAGTGGTCATGAAAGTAGGTTCAAAGTCTGAAGGTGATGTACGCTGAAGGCAACGCCATCACACCGCGCCAGGCGGCCTGGCCGGCGCCTCGCCATTTGTACGGAGGTGGCCTGCTAGGCGTGGGCGGGAGTTGTCCCGCCGATCCGACTCGAGGTCATATGCTATGGAATCAATAGCTACCACCCCTGGTGTATGTTGGGCTGGATCCCTATTTCGTTCACGAATTCGCTCCAGCGCCGCCAAGGTGTAATGGGCAAACCACAGCGACGAAAAGGCAAAGACCAGGGTATAGACCCAGATCGCCAGCGGCACCAGCACCGGCGCAAGGGTCACAAAAAGCGCGCCCGATGCCCAGATCAGGCTGGGCGCCGCACCCAGGTAGCCGCTGAGAATGCCGATGCCGAGCAAGGCCCCGCGGTTGTCTTTGATCAGCTTTTTACGCTCGTCGCTGCTGGCATGCTCGGCCAGCGCGTCGTAGGTCATCACGCGGTAGGTCAGCCAGCCCCAGATCAGCGGCGGCAAGATCAGAACCAGTGGCGGGATCAACCACAGCGGCAGCGACAGCAGCAGCGCAACGCCAGCCACCAGCGTGGAGCCGAGCGACCAGAGCAGGCTGGCGAGGAAACTGCCGCCCCGCTTTCGCTCAAGCTGCGGAAAGCGGCGCTCGGCGACCAGTTTCACCATGGCGGGGGTCATCATCACCGCCACAAAAAGCAGCGACGCGATCACGATGACGGGAACCGCCAGCATCAGCAGCAGCACGGGCGCCAGGATGGGGCCGATATCCCAGCCCATGCCGTACAGCCACTCTGCAGCGCTGCCGATGATTGCCACACTGCCGATATAGCCGCGGATGACACTGATGGCGTCCTGCCAGAAAAAGTAGCCCAGGCCCAGGGCGATGGCACCCATGACGACCAGCGGCAACAGCGACAGCATGATGACGCGCGGATGCAGGCAATAGAGCGCTGCGCGCCAGAAAGCGTCAAAGATGTTGTTCATAGACTGGCCCGTTTCTCACGTGTTTAGCTTCTTTCGGCTATCAGCTGTAGGCGGTTCGATAGGTTCCGAGGCGCTGACAGGCCGCCTCAGGCACGGCCGACCAGACGCTTGACGCCTATCCACTGCTGTGACCAGAAGCCGCGCCCATAGTCGCGATGGTTTTCAACCTGGTCCCGGATACCGGTCGGGTCATAACGAAGCTCGAAATTGGCGGTGCCGAACAGCATGTCCCACCAGGGCAGCAGCACGCCAAAATTGCTGCCGCCCAGACGCGCGCCCGCGCGCGCCGTCGGTTTCGCATCGCGGCCCTCTGCGGAGACGCTGGGAATTTCGGACCGTCCGGCGGATG
>JAQGNE010000017.1:0-190000 GCA_028291985.1 Polaromonas sp.
CCTACATCTATCCGCCCGCGCCGAGCATGCGCATCATCGGCGACATCATCGAGTACACGGCGCAGAACATGCCCAAGTTCAACTCGATCTCGATCAGCGGCTACCACATGCAGGAAGCCGGCGCCAATCAGGCGCTGGAACTGGCCTTCACGCTGGCCGACGGCAAGGAATATGTGAAGACCGCCCTGGGCAAGGGCCTGGACGTTGACGGCTTTGCCGGCCGCCTGAGCTTTTTCTGGGCCATCGGCATGAACTTCTACCTCGAAGTCGCCAAGATGCGGGCCGCCCGGTTGCTGTGGTGCCGCATCATGAAGGGCTTCGACGCGAAGAACCCCAAGAGCCTGATGCTGCGCACGCACTGCCAGACCAGCGGCTGTAGCCTGACCGAGCAGGACCCGTACAACAACGTGGTGCGCACCACTATCGAGGCCATGGCGGCCGTATTCGGCGGCACGCAAAGCCTGCACACCAATTCGTTTGACGAGGCGATTGCGCTGCCGACCGAGTTCAGTTCGCGCATTGCCCGCAACACGCAGCTCATCATCCAGGAAGAAACCCACATCACCAGCGTGATCGACCCATGGGCCGGCAGCTACATGATGGAAAAGCTGACGCAGGACATGGCCGATGCGGCCTGGGCGATCATTGAGGAAGTCGAAGCCATGGGTGGCATGGTCAAGGCCGTGGACAGCGGCTGGGCCAAATTGAAGATCGAAGCGGCGGCGGCAGAAAAGCAGGCGCGCATCGACAGCGGCAAGGACGTGATCGTCGGCGTCAACAAGTACAAGCTCAAGACCGAAGACGCCATCGAGTCGCGCGACATCGATAACGTGGCGGTGCGCGATGGCCAGATTGAACGACTCAAGGCCATTCGTGCCACGCGTGACACAGCGGCCGTACAGGCTGCGCTGGACGCGCTGACGGCAGCAGCCGAAAACAACAACGGCAATTTGCTGGATTTGTGCATCAAGGCGATGCGTCTGCGCGCCACGGTCGGCGAGGTCAGCGATGCGCTGGAAAAGGTTTACGGCCGCCACCGGGCCGACACGCAAAAGGTCAGCGGCGTGTATGCCGCAGCTTACGACTCGGCCGAAGGTTGGGAGACCCTCAAGAGCGAGATCAACGCCTTTGCCGAGACCGAAGGCCGCCGCCCGCGCGTGATGATTTCCAAGCTCGGCCAGGACGGCCACGACCGGGGCGCGAAGGTCGTGGCCACCGCCTTTGCCGACCTCGGCTTCGACGTGGACATGGGTCCGCTGTTCCAGACACCCGAGGAATGCGCCCGCCAGGCGATTGAAAACGACGTGCATGCCGTGGGCGTGAGCACGCTGGCTGCCGGCCACAAGACGCTGGTGCCCGCCATCATTGAAGAACTCAGGAAGCAGGGCGCTGACGACATCATCGTGTTTGTCGGCGGCGTGATTCCCCGGCAGGACTACGAGATGCTGTACGACGCGGGCGTTAAGGGCATCTACGGCCCCGGCACGCCCATTCCGGCCAGCGCCAAGGATGTGCTGGAGCAGATCCGGGCTGCGCTGAAGTGAATCAAAGCGCATTGCTGGAGGGCGTGCTGCGCGGCAATCCCGCCGTGCAGCGCCGCGCCATTGCCAAGGCCATCACCCTGCTCGAATCAACCCGCGCTGACCACCGGGCGCAGGGCGACGAACTGCTCACCGCGCTGCTGCCGCACACCGGCAAGGCGTTTCGGCTGGGTATCAGCGGCGTTCCCGGCGTGGGGAAATCAACCTTCATCGAAGTGCTGGGCCTGTACCTGATCGGGCAGGGCCACCGCGTGGCGGTGCTGACCATCGACCCGTCATCGAGCGTGTCGGGTGGCTCCATCCTGGGCGACAAAACGCGCATGGAACGGCTTTCGGTGCACGAGTCGGCCTATATCCGGCCCAGCCCGTCGAGTTGCACCCTGGGCGGCGTGGCCGAAAAAACCCGCGAGGCCATGCTGGTCTGCGAAGCGGCCGGCTACGACGTGGTGATTGTCGAGACCGTCGGCGTCGGCCAGTCCGAGACCGCCGTGGCCAGCATGAGCGACATGTTCGTCGTCATGCAGTTGCCCAATGCGGGCGACGATTTGCAGGCCATCAAGAAGGGCGTGATGGAACTGGCCGACCTGGTGGTCATCAACAAGGCCGACATCGATGCCAACGCCGCCATGCGCGCCGAGGCGCAGATCCGCTCGGCCATGCGGCTGTTCGGCCTGGTCAACAACGCCATGGGCGCCGCGCAAGCGGCCGATTTTGACAAGCAGTGGCATCCGCAGGTGCTGCAGCTCAGCGCCTTGCACAGCCAGGGCGTGGATGCGTTCTGGGCGGCAGTGACCGAGTTCAGGAGTCTGCAGACGGCCAGCGGCAAGCTGGCCAGCCGGCGCCAGCACCAGGCGCTGTCCTGGATGTGGGAGCGCATCGATGCAGGCCTGAAGCAGGCGTTCCGGCAGGACCCGACGGTTGGCGCCATGCTGCCGTCCCTGGTGGAGCAGGTCGGCAAGGGCCGGCTTCCAGCCTCGACTGCGGCACGAAATCTGCTCTCTGCGCATATGCAGCATGCGCAAGCAGCTATTAAATAAATAGCATATCAAATTTACAGCGTTACCGAGCCTAAAGAAAGCGAACCATGCAGGAAATCCTTGAGCAACTTGAGAAAAAGCGCGCAGCGGCCCGTCTGGGCGGTGGGCAAAAGCGCATCGATGCGCAGCACGGCAAAGGCAAGCTGACGGCGCGCGAGCGGCTCGATGTGCTGCTCGACGAAGGAACGTTCGAGGAATGGGACATGTTTGTCGAGCACCGCTGCAGCGATTTCGGCATGCAGGACAACAAGATCCCGGGCGACGGCGTGGTCACCGGCTACGGCATGATCAACGGCCGGCTGGTGTTTGTCTTCAGCCAGGATTTCACCGTGTTCGGCGGCGCCCTGAGCGAAGCCCATGCCGAAAAAATCTGCAAGGTGATGGACCAGGCGATGAAGGTCGGCGCGCCGGTGATCGGCCTCAATGACTCGGGCGGCGCGCGCATCCAGGAGGGCGTGGCGTCGCTCGGCGGCTATGCAGACGTGTTCCAGCGCAACGTCATGGCCAGCGGCGTGATTCCGCAGATCAGCATGATCATGGGTCCCTCGGCCGGCGGCGCGGTGTACTCGCCCGCCATGACCGACTTCATCTTCATGGTCAAGGACAGTTCCTACATGTTCGTGACCGGCCCCGAGGTTGTGAAAACCGTGACGCACGAGGAAGTGACGGCCGAGGAACTGGGCGGCGCCATCAGCCACACCACCAAGAGCGGCGTGGCCGACCTGGCCTTCGAGAACGATGTCGAGGCGCTCATCATGCTGCGCCGGCTGTACAACTACCTGCCGCTGAACAACCGCGAAAAGGCGCCGGTGCGCCCTAGCGCTGACCCGGCAAACCGCATCGACCTGAGCCTGGACACCCTGGTGCCCGAAAACCCGAACAAGCCTTATGACATGAAAGAGTTGATCGTCAAAACGGTGGACGATGGTGACTTTTTCGAGATACAGCCCGAGTACGCCAAGAACATCATCATCGGTTTTGCCCGCATGGAAGGCCAGACGGTCGGCATTGTTGCGAACCAGCCGCTGGTGCTGGCGGGCTGCCTGGACATCAAAAGCAGCATCAAGGCCGCGCGCTTCGTGCGCTTTTGCGACGCCTTCAACATTCCTGTCATTACCTTTGTCGATGTCCCCGGCTTCATGCCTGGCACCAGTCAGGAGTATGGCGGCATCATCAAGCATGGCGCCAAGCTGCTGTATGCGTACGCCGAATGTACCGTGCCCAAAATCACCGTCATCACCCGCAAGGCCTACGGCGGCGCCTATGACGTGATGAGCTCCAAGCATTTGCGCGGCGATGTCAACTTTGCCTGGCCGAATGCCGAGATTGCCGTCATGGGCGCCAAGGGCGCCGTCGAAATCATCTTTCGTGAGGACCGCAAGGACCCGGCCAAGCTGGCTGCCCGGGAAGCCGAATACAAAGCGCGCTTTGCCAACCCATTTGTGGCCGGCGCGCGCGGCTTTATCGACGACGTCATCCTGCCGCAGGAAACCCGCAAGCGGATTTGCCGCAGCCTGGCGATGCTGCGCGACAAGAAGATCGAGAACCCGTGGCGCAAGCACGGCAATATTCCGCTGTAGCCAGCCATTCCATGATGCGGGGTTCTGCTCTCGATAACTGGCTGGCTTCCTGGGCACGGCGCTCGCGGGCACCACGCGCCGCGGCGCGGTCGACGCCCCTTGTCTTTTGCCATGTCGATACCCCTGCAGGCAAGGTTCGCTATACCGACACCGGTGGCGCAAGGCCGGTGCTCGTCTTTGTGCCCGATGGGCCAAACGTTATCGAGCATTACCAGGCCCTGATGGCGCAACTGGCGGCATCTTGCCGGGTGGTGTGCTTTGACATGCCAGGCTTTGGCTTTTCGGTTCCGGGGCGCGGTTATTCCCATTCCCTGGATGAAGGTGCATCCGCTGTGCGGGCGGTACTCGACCATCTCAACATCAACAAGGCCACGCTGGCTTTCAGTTGCGCCAATGGGTTTTATGCCCTGCGCTTGGCAGAGCTGGCACCTGAGCGCGTATGCGGCCTGCTGCTCGCGCAAACGCCATCGCTGGATGCAATACATGCGTGGACGGATCGCATCGTTCCCAAAGCACTGAGGATTCCGTTCACCGGGCAGCTGCTCGGCTGGCTGTTTCGCGAAAAAGCCGCGCTTGGCTGGTACCGCATCGCGCTGCCGCAGGGCACTGATGCCAAGCCGTTCATAAATGTGGCCCGCACAGCCTTGCGCTGTGGCGCCTGCTTCAGTCTGGCCGGTGTGGTGCAGGGTTTGCTGAAAGAGGAAGGTCGGGCCCTGGCCATCGGCAAGGTGCCCTGCACCGTCATCTGGGGCAGGCAGGACCGTTCCCACTGGTCGACCAACCCCTGGTCGCTTGTCGACATCGTGCCGCACGCCCAAGTGCTCGTGTTGGAGGGCTGCGGACATTTTCCGGACCTTGGAAACAGGAACGTGTATGCGAAGCTGCTGGTGGAACGCGTGGCGCTGTGGGACTGCCGGGCGGCCGATGCGCTGGTCTCGACCGCACCGCAGGAAAGCGTGTCCGCATGACAAAAACCCGTGATGGCAGCAGCCACAGTGCAACCGTGCAGTGCGGGGCTGCTTTTGATCGCGCGCCGATCATCAAAAATGCGGCCAAACCGTTTCCACTGTTTGGCCTGACGAACTATCTGCACCCCTCGCACGATGCGCGGATGAACTCCGCCTTTTTTGAAAAACGACTTTAGAGCGAACCAAGACATGTTCAACAAAATACTCATCGCCAACCGGGGTGAAATCGCCTGCCGCGTCATCCTCACCGCCCGCAGGATGGGCATCAGGACCGTGGCGGTTTATTCGGATGCTGACAAGGATGCACGGCATGTCGAGCTGGCTGACGAGGCGGTTCATATCGGCCCTGCGCCCAGCCGTGACAGCTATTTGCAAGCTGACAAAATCATTGCCGCAGCCAAGCAGACGGGTGCGCAGGCGATTCATCCAGGCTACGGCTTTCTGAGCGAAAACGCAGGCTTTGCCAAGCGGGTCGAGGAAGAGGGCATCACTTTCATTGGTCCCAAGCATTACTCGATTGCCGCCATGGGCGACAAGATCGAGTCGAAAAAGCTGGCGGGGGCTGCCGGCGTCAACTGCATACCAGGCGTTAACGACGCGATTGAATCCGCTGAAAAGGCGGTCGACATCGCCAAGGGCATCGGCTACCCGGTGATGATCAAGGCCAGCGCCGGTGGCGGCGGCAAGGGGCTGCGCGTCGCCTTCAACGACAAGGAAGCTTTCGAGGGCTTCACCAGCTGCCGCAACGAGGCCAAAAACAGCTTCGGCGATGACCGTGTCTTCATTGAAAAATTCGTCGAGGAGCCGCGGCACATCGAGATACAGCTGCTGGGCGACAGCCATGGCCATGTGATCTACCTGAACGAGCGTGAATGTTCCATTCAACGCCGGCACCAGAAGGTGATTGAAGAAGCGCCAAGCCCCTTCATCAGCGAAGCGACCCGCAAGGCCATGGGCGAGCAGGCCGTGGCGCTGGCCAAGGCGGTGAGGTACGAAAGCGCAGGCACGGTCGAGTTCGTGGTCGGCAAGGATCAGAGTTTTTATTTTCTGGAAATGAACACGCGCCTGCAGGTGGAGCATCCGGTAACGGAATGCATCACCGGGCTGGACCTGGTCGAGCTGATGATCCGTGTGGCGGCCGGGGAAAAACTGCCGCTTGCACAGGCAGACGTGCAGCGCAATGGCTGGGCCATCGAATGCCGCATCAACGCCGAAGACCCGTTTCGCAATTTTTTGCCGTCCACCGGCCGTCTGGTACGGTTTCAGCCGCCCCGGCAAACCATGTTTGCGGCAGACACGGGGCAGCTGTCTGGCGTGCGTGTTGACACCGGCGTGGCAGACGGCGGCGAGATCCCGATGTTTTATGACTCGATGATTGCCAAGCTCATTGTTCACGGCAAGGACCGCAGCGAAGCGATCGACAAGATGCGGGAAGCGCTCAATGCGTTTGTGATCCAGGGCATCAGCAGCAACATCCCTTTTCAGTCGGCGCTGCTGGCACACCCGAAGTTTGCCGCCGGGGACTTCAACACCGGATTTATTGCAGAACACTACAGCAAGGGTTTTCATGCGGATGATGTTCCGCACGACGACCCCGAGTTTCTGGTGGCGCTGGCCGCTTATGTCAACCGCCGCATGCTGGGCCGCGCGGCGGGCATTAGCGGGCAGATGCCGGGCCATGGCGTAACCGTGGGCGAGGCGTTCGTCGTCGTCGCCCTGGGCGCGGCGGGCCACAACACGCCGCATCCGGTGACAGTGCGTGATTTTCAAGCCAAATCGGGCTCCAGCCGAATAGATACGACGGCTTCCAGCTATGAAATATGTAGCAATTGGCATCTGGGTGGTGCGCGTATCCGAGGCACAACCAACGGCCGGCCCTTTGCGGCGCAGGTCGAGCGCGGCGTGGGGCGCAACCCATTGGCGATTCGTATCGCGCACAACGGCGCGCGGCTGGACGCCATGGTGCTCACGCCACGTGCCGCTGCGCTTCATGCCCTGATGCCCTATAAGGCACCGCCGGACATGAGCCGTTTCGTGCTGTCGCCCATGCCTGGCCTGCTGGTTGAGGTGGCGGTGCGACCGGGCCAGAAGGTACAGGCCGGTGAGCGGGTGGCGGTGATCGAAGCCATGAAGATGGAGAACGTGCTGTTCGCAACAGCCGATGGCGTGGTCGGCAAGGTGCTGGCAGCCAAGGGCGAGTCGCTCAGCGTTGACCAGCCGATTGTTGAATTTGCCTGATCGGGCGGGAGATAAAAGTCATGGACATCAGCGCATTTGAGGCCAGCCTTCTGGCAGATGACTATACGACGGTCGCGCATATCCACCGCGCGGCGGGCTACTCCCTGGACGAGCATGCCCATCCCTTCGATGCCTGCGCCTTCATCACCGAAGGTGCCATCATGCTAACCATCAACGGCTGCGCCCATACCTCTCAGGCAGGCGAAATTTTCCAGCTTGCTACCGGAACGTCGCATGTCGAAAGCGCCGCACCCGACGGGGTGCACTACCTGTTCGGGCGCCGGGAGGCATTGGCATGAGCCGCACGACCCAAGGTGCGGCAGCCACTGCATCAGCTGGGGCGTCGTCCGTTAACCGCACGTCGGTCCGGCCCTTCAGGGTGTTAGGCCTGCAGCAGATCGCCATCGGCGCGCCAGCCAAGGACAGGCTTCGAACGCTCTGGGTGGACATGCTGGGGCTGGAAGTCACCGGCCATTTCGTCAGCGAGCGTGAAAATGTCGATGAAGACATTTGCGCCATCGGCAGCGGCCCTTTCAAGGTTGAGGTTGACCTGATGCAGCCACTGGACATCGACAAGAAGCCGGCGGTTCACACCACGCCCCTGAACCATGTCGGCCTGTGGATAGACGATTTGCCCAAAGCGGTGGAGTGGCTGACCGCGCAAGGCGTGCGTTTTGCTCCTGGCGGCATCCGCAAGGGTGCCGCGGGTTTCGACATCTGCTTTTTGCATCCCAGGTCAAGTGATGAATTTCCCATCAGCGGTGAAGGCGTACTGATAGAGATGGTGCAGGCGCCAGATGAAGTGATCAAGGCTTTTGCAGCGCTTGCTGCTGCACACTGATACCTGTGGTGCTGGCTGGCCATGCCTGGGTCGACGGGTTGGCCAGGCGCGGCACTGGGTTGGGTTGGAACCGTCGATTGGTCGACCCGGCATCGGCACCGCGCAGAGTCGGATTCATGCAACGGTGAGGCGATGCCTTCAGCCCGCGGCAGCCACACGCGCAAGCGCGTGCCGGCAAGCTCGCCATGGCATCAGCTCATGTCTTGGGCTGGCGCGCCGCTCTGGCCCGTGCCATCGCGGCCTCGATGACCGCGCGTTTCTGGCTTGCGGCCTTCGATTCCTTGTCCTCATCAACCGGCACGTCAGGCGCAAGCACAGCGACCTGATTTTCAAGCATTTCCGGGCCCTGGCCCTTTGTTTGCCTGGGCCGCGTATCATGTATTTGATAGCGATCCCGGGCAACGGTCGCCTGTTCCGCGGACCAGGCTGACCAGCCGCTGCGTGTGCCGCTGGCATTTTCCAGGCTGATGCAATCGACCGGACAGACCGGCAGGCACAGCTCGCATCCGGTGCAGTACATCTCGATGACGGTATGCATCATCTTGTTGCCGCCCAGGATGGCATCGGTAGGGCAGGCATCCAGGCACAGGGTGCAGCCGATGCACCAGTTTTCATCAATGATGGCAACGGCTCTAGGCCCTTCGGCTCCATTCAGGGGGTTGAGGGGTTCAGCTGGCCGGCCAGTGATGGCAGCCAGCCTGCTGACGCCCTCGATGCCGCCGGGCGGGCATTGGTTGATGGCGGCGCTGCCCTCGGCGATGGCCTGTGCATAAGCCCTGCAGCTGGGATAGCCGCAGCGGGTGCACTGGGTTTGCGGCAGTGCGGCGTCGAGCCTGTCGATCAGCTGGCACGGAGTCATCAGGTTCACGGCGGTGTTAGAGCAGGCTTCGCGGCAGCCAGCCGGCTGCGCGCGGAACGAGATCTAGGCGTCGGTTGTGGATGCGGCTGGCTGGATGATGCGGGAGTTGGCGTCATCGGCAGCGCCGGCAGTAGTGGGCAGCACAGCGGGATCGGCGGTTGCCGCAATCGCAGGTCGCGATACCGGTGATTTTTCGGCCGACTTTATGGCTACTTGAGCTACGGCTTTTCTGGCCGGCGCGGCAGCCTCAGGCTGGACGACCGGCTGTTTTGCCTTGGCAGCCTTTGCCGGCGTTAACGGCTTTATGGCCTTCACCGTTGCTGTCGCTCTGGCCGTTTTTGCCGTTTTTGCCGCAGCATTCACGGAAGCCTGACTCGCAGCCGTTGCCGATTCCTTGGTCTTGGCGGCCGACATGTTTGAAGCTGCTGTTGGCTTTGCCGTGCGTTCAACCCCGGTTTTGGCAGCGCTACCTTTGACGACTGCAGCAACCGGCGCCGTGGCGACTTCCAGGGCGGAATTGGCGTGCAGGATAAAAGCTTTCAACGCCGGGTAGACTTTTTCACGCCAGCGGCGGCCGCTGAAGATGCCGTAATGTCCGGCGCCCTCGACTTCCAGATGCTTTTTCTGCCCTTGCGGCACGCCGGTGCACATCGCCAGTGCGGCCCGGGTCTGGCCAGAGCCAGAAATATCGTCAAGCTCGCCCTCGACCGTCATGACCGCGGTGGTTTTGATGTCCGCAGGGTTTACGCGTTCGGCCTTTCCATCAAGCGACATCACATCCCAGTTGCCGTTGACGAGCCTGAACTCCTGAAACACGATCTTGATGGTTTCCAGGTAGTAGTCGGCGTCCATGTCCAGCACGGCGTTGTACTCGTCATAGAACTTGCGGTGCGCCTCCACGCTGGCATCGTCACCCTTGATCAGGTCCTTGAAGTAGTCAAAGTGGCTGGTGGCGTGCCGGTTGGGGTTCATCGCCACAAAACCGGTGTGCTGCAAAAAGCCCGGATAAACGCGGCGGCCCGCGCCGGCAAAATTGTTTGGCACCCTGTAGATGACATTGTTTTCGAACCACTCGAAGCTCTTGTTCATTGCCAGGTTGTTGACGGCAGTCGGCGACAGCCGTGCGTCAATCGGGCCGCCCATCATGGTCATCGACAGCGGTGTGGTCTCACCGCGGGTGGCCATCAGCGAGATCGCGGCGAAAACCGGCACCGTCGGCTGGCAGACGCTGATCACATGGCAGTTGCCGTAAGTGGCCTGCAGGTGCCGGATGAACTCCTGCACATAGTTGACGTAGTCGTCGAGATGAAATTCGCCATCGGCCAGCGGAACGGTGCGTGCGTTTTTCCAGTCGGTAATGTAGACCTTGTGGTCCCTCAGCATGGTCTTGACGGTGTCGCGCAGCAGAGTGGCGTAATGGCCGGAGAGCGGCGCGACGATCAGGACCGCGGGCTGACCCTTGAGGGTTGTCAGCGTCTTGGGGTCGTCCGTGAAACGTTTGAAGCGGCGCAGTTCGCAAAAAGGCTTGTCAATTTCGATGCGCTCGTCAATCGCGACGCTGGTTCCGGCAACATCGACCGAACGGATTTCGAATGCCGGCTTTTCATAGTCCTTGCCCAGGCGGTAGATCAGGCTGTAGCCCGCTGCAATCCGCTGGACCAGGGGGTTTTGGCCCAACGGAGACTGGGGATTCCCGTAGAGCTTTGCTGCAGCCTGCGCGAAATCGACAAACGGCTCCATAAGGGTGCGCTGGGTTTCATAAACTTGGTAAAGCATGCGGTGTACCTTAAGAAATCTCTTGTGTAGGCGCTGCAATATTTGAATTGCTGCAGCGCAACAATATAACAGGCGCCCGGTGTTGATGTTTTAGGATAAGTACCGACATGCTTGTCGTTCAAGTGCGGATTTACCGCTCGGACGTTTTATCTTTGCCTCGGAGACTTTTTCATCATGCTTGTCGCTGCAACCGATCCTGGCGCGCTGGACCGCGTCCATTCACTCAAAAAATCTGACCGTCTCCCGGTTGCGTTCCTGGGACACGGCAGTCCGATGAATGTGCTGGGCGACAACGAATACCGGCGCAGCTGGCAGGCGCTCGGCGCCACCTTTGGAAGCACGCTGCCGCGGCCCCAGCTCATCCTGTGCATTTCGGCGCACTGGCTGACCGATGGCTGGTGGCTGACGGCGATGCAACAGCCGAAGACTATTCACGATTTCGGTGGTTTTCCGCAGGATTTGTTTGACCAGCAGTATCCTGCTCCCGGCGAACCCGCGGCCGCTCAAGCCATTGCCGGGTCAGTCCGGCAACGGGCATCGGCGCCGCTGGGCCTCGATGTTGACCAGTGGGGCCTGGACCACGGCACCTGGTCGGTGCTCAAGCCCATGTTTCCCGACGCCGACATTCCCGTCATTCAGCTCAGCATGGACTACAACCGCGCGCCGCAGGACCATTACGCCCTGGCGCAGCAGTTGAAACCGCTGCGCGAGCGGGGTGTGCTGATCGTTGGCAGTGGCAATATGGTGCACAACCTGGGCCAGATGCAGCGGGGCGCTGCAGGCAACCAGGCTTACGACTGGGCGCTGGAGTTTGACCAGACGATGGGCGGGTATATCCAGCAGGGGAATCTGGCGGCATTGCAGAATTTTCAGAAGCTGGGGCAGGTCGCCAAAATGGCCCACCCCACCCATGAGCACTTGCTACCGCTGCTGTACACCGCTGCAGCGGTTGATGCGAAGGAGCCGATGCGGTTTTTCAACACCAGCTTTCAGCTGGCTTCGATCTCGATGCGCTCTGTCGTCTGGGGATAAGCGCGCCCCGGCAGGGTCATGGGTCGGTGCCGGGAAACGCTATAAAAAATATAGCTGAACCCTTGTATTTATTGGGCTAATCCGATGTTTGACGTAAAAAAACCGCCGTGCGGCGGTTTTTTTACGTCATCGAATCCTGTTCACATCACTTTGGCGATGGATGCGCACACGTAGTCGATGTTTTTGCTGTTCAGCGCTGCCACACACATGCGCCCGGAATCGGTGCCATAAACACCGAAGTCGGTTCGCAGACGAACCATCTGGTCCTTGCTGAGCCCTGAGTAGCTGAACATGCCGATCTGTTGGGTGATAAAGGTCATGTCCTGCTTGACGCCTGCGGCCATTAGGCCGTCGACCAGCTTCTGGCGCATGGCCTTGATGCGCTGGCGCATCTCGGTCAGCTCCTGCTCCCACTGGGTGCGAAGTTCGGGCGTGTTGAGCACGGTAGCCACAACCGTACCGCCATGAATCTGCGGGTTGCTGTAGTTGGTGCGGATCACCAGCTTGATCTGCGACAGCACCCGATCAGCTTCTTCCTTGCTTTCACACAGCACTGACAGCGCACCCACGCGCTCCCCGTAGAGGCTGAAGCTTTTCGAGAAGGATGTCGACACAAAAAAGCTGAGACCGGCTGCCACGAACTTGCCGATGACCGCGCCGTCTTCTGAGATGCCGTGCCCGAAGCCTTGGTAAGCCATGTCGAGAAAAGGCGTGAGTTCGCGCGCCTTGACTGTTGCGATCACGCTGTCCCACTGCGCAGCGGTGATGTCGTAGCCGGTCGGGTTGTGGCAGCAGGCATGCAGCACGACGATGGTCCCGGCTGGTGCGGCATTCAGTGCAGCCAGCATGCCATCGAAGTTGACACCGCGTTTTGCCGCGTCGTAATAGGGATAGCTCTCGACCACGAATCCCGCCTGCTGGAAGAGGGCGCGGTGGTTTTCCCAGCTCGGGTCTGAAATGAGCACTTTGGCGCCCGGGTTCAGCTTCTTCAAGAAGTCCGCACCGATCTTGAGGCCACCCGTGCCGCCTATGCCTTGCGCGGTGGCGACGCGACCGCTTTTGACTGGCTCGCTGTCGGCACCAAAAACCAGTGCTTTGACCGCCGAGTCGTAGGCCGCAATGCCGTCGATGGGCAGGTAACCCCGCGCTTTCGGAGTGGCCATCATTTGCTTTTCGGCCGTCTGCACGCATTGCAGAAGCGGAAGTTTCCCGTTGTCGTCGTAGTACACGCCAACGCCCAGATTCACCTTGCTGGGGTTGCTATCGGCTGCAAAAGCCTCGTTGATCCCCAGGATGGGATCGCGGGGAGCCATTTCGACTGCGGTGAACAAAGCCATGAATATCCTTAGAAAAGAAAAAGTCGTATGCTGTTTGGTTGCCCTGAATTTTAGCGGGCCAACTGATGATTTAAGAGGGGTTCCATGCCAGAAGCTTTGGAAGTCATGAGCCAGCCGTCCGGCGCTGAAACCGGCCCTGCTGCGGAAGGCACCTTTATCCGTTTTCCGGATTCGCCGTTTGAGCTTTTCCAGCCTTATCCGCCGGCGGGAGACCAGCCGACCGCAATTGAAAAGCTGGTGGAAGGGGTCAACGACGGTGAAGTTTTCCAAACGCTTCTGGGCGTGACAGGCTCTGGCAAGACCTTCACCATGGCTAACGTGATTGCCCGGCTGGGGCGGCCGGCTATTGTGTTTGCGCCAAATAAGACGCTGGCCGCGCAGCTGTACAGCGAGTTCCGCGAGTTCTTTCCGAAGAACGCGGTGGAGTATTTCGTGAGCTATTACGACTACTACCAGCCAGAGGCCTATGTGCCGCAGCGCGACCTGTTCATCGAGAAGGACTCGGCCATCAACGAGCATATCGAGCAGATGCGACTGTCGGCCACCAAAAGCGTGCTGGAGCGCCGTGACACCATCATCGTGGCTACCGTCAGCGCCATCTATGGCATAGGTGCGCCTGAAGACTATACGCAGATGCGCTTCATAGCCCGCATCGGCGACAAGATGGGTCAGCGCGATGTGATCGCACGGCTGGTGCGGATGCAGTACTCGCGCAATGATCAGGATTTTTCCCGCGGGGCATTCCGTGTGCGTGGCGACGTAATTGACGTGTTTCCGGCAGAGCATTCAGAGCTGGCGCTGCGCATAGAGCTGTTTGACGACGAAATCGAGTCCATCCAGCTTTTTGACCCGCTCACCGGCCGCATTCGCCAGAAGGTGCCGCGCTTTGTGATTTACCCGAAAAGCCACTATGTAACGCCGCGCGACAAGGTGTTGACGGCTGTCGATTCAATCAAGCTGGAACTGTCTGAACGGGTGGCGCAATTCGTGTCCGAGGGCAAGCTGGTCGAGGCACAGCGCATCGAGCAACGCACCCGGTTTGACCTTGAGATGCTGAGCGAGATCGGCCATTGCAAGGGCATTGAAAACTACACCCGGCACCTGAGCGGCTCGCCGCCGGGCTCTCCTCCCTCTACGTTGTCGGATTACCTGCCCAAGGATTCGATCATGTTTCTTGATGAGAGCCATGTGATGATCGGCCAGCTCAGCGCCATGTACAACGGGGACCGGTCGCGCAAGACCACGCTGGTGGAGTACGGTTTTCGTTTGCCGAGTGCCCTGGATAACCGGCCGCTCAAGTTCGAGGAATTCGAGACCCGGATGCGGCAGGCAATATTCGTCTCCGCCACGCCCGCCGCTTATGAGCAGGAGCATTCGGGGCAGGTGGTGGAGCAGGTGGTCAGGCCTACCGGTCTTGTCGACCCGGAAGTCGAGGTCAGACCCGCCACGCATCAGGTAGACGATGTACTGCAGGAAATTCGCATTCGCGTGGACAAGAACGAGCGTGTGCTAATCACCACGCTGACCAAGCGAATGGCCGAGCAGTTGACGGACTACCTGACGGATAACGGCGTGAAGGTGCGTTATCTGCACAGTGATGTCGATACGGTCGAGCGGGTCGAAATCCTGCGTGATCTGCGGCTGGGCGCTTTTGATGTGCTGGTGGGCATCAATTTGCTCCGAGAGGGGCTCGACATACCCGAGGTATCGCTGGTGGCAATTTTGGACGCTGACAAGGAGGGATTTTTGCGTGCCGAGCGCAGCTTGATCCAGACCATAGGCCGGGCTGCACGTAACCTTAACGGCCGCGCGATCCTGTATGCAGACCGCATCACGGATTCCATGAAAAAGGCCATTGGCGAGACGGAACGCCGGCGTCACCGGCAAATAGCGTTCAACCTTGAAAATGGCATCACGCCGCGCAGCGTGGTCAAGCGCATCAAGGATTTGATCGACGGGGTGTACAGCGAGAAGTCTGGAAAAGAAGCGGAAAGGCTCCAGATACAAAAAGCGCTGGTCGAAGACATGAGCGAAAAGGACATCGCCCGAGAGATCAAGCGCCTGGAAAAACAGATGATCGAGCATGCGAAGAATCTGGAGTTCGAAAAAGCGGCTCGCGTGCGAGACCAGTTGCACGTACTGAAGCAGCAGGCGTTTGGCGCCGCTGGGTCTGACAATGTCGTGCCCATTGCGGCAGCGCTACTGGGACGCAAATAATTACCTAACAGTCTGCATCGTAACCGACAGGTTGCGATCAGACAAAAACCGTCAAAGATGGTATAGTTGACGAAATCAGTCAAGAACAGCGAATAACAAAGCCCCCGTAAAAGAAGGTTGACTGGCCTGGGCGGCTGGAGGAGAAGTTCCCCTGATGCTTCGGTCTTGGGGGCCAAACGATAGTCAAGCACTAAAGGAGCTTGTTATGCGCCTCACGACCAAAGGCCGTTTCGCGGTCACCGCCATGATTGATCTAGGACTTCGCCAGAACAACGGCCCCGTTACCCTGGCGGCCATCAGCCAGCGTCAGCAAATTTCCCTCTCATATCTTGAGCAGCTTTTCGGAAAGTTGCGCCGGCACGAGCTGGTTGAGTCAACCCGTGGCCCCGGTGGCGGTTATACCCTCGGCCGTAAAGCCTCTGAAATCACAGTAGCCGACATCATTGTTTCGGTGGATGAGCCGATTGATGCAACGCAGTGTGGCGGCAAGGAAAACTGCATGGGTGAAGCAGGGCGTTGCATGACGCATGAGCTTTGGGCCTCGCTGAACAGCCGCATGGTCGAGTTTCTGGATTCGGTGACGCTTCAAAAGCTGGTTGAAGACCAGCTTGCCAAAGGCGTGGTTATCGAGAACACGCCCATGGTTAAAAAAGCCATTTTTACAGCGCCAGTGGTCAAGCCAATGCGTGTGAATGCGCCTAATTCGGTTTTTGCATTAGGAAACGCCTTCTCGAAGTCATGATCAAGCCTATCGTCTTGCGCGATCAGCCGTGTGCTGTTTAGCAATGTCGACAGTGCACTAACGAGCTGCGAGCCAGCTATTTACAAGAAAACCAGAGCTAGCCAGATGGAAACTCCTCACTTCCCGATCTATATGGACTACAGCGCCACTAACCCCTGCGATCCGCGGGTGGTGGATGCAATGGTTCCATGGTTGCGCGAGCATTTCGGCAACCCTGCTTCACGCAGCCATGCCTGGGGCTGGGAAGCTGAAGCCGCCGTGGAAAGAGCGCGCGGGCAGATCGCTGACCTAATTGGTGCGGATCCGCGTGAGATTGTGTGGACGAGTGGCGCCACGGAGTCCAACAATCTAGCTCTGAAGGGCGCTGCGCATTTTTATAAATCGAAGGGCAAGCACATCATCACGGTCAAGACGGAGCACAAGGCCGTGCTTGATACCTGCCGGGAATTGGAGCGCCAAGGTTTCGATGTCACTTATCTGGATGTGCAGGCTGACGGTCTGGTCGATCTTGCTGCGTTCAGTGCTGCGATCAGGCCTGACACCATTCTTGCGAGCGTCATGTTCGTCAACAACGAAATCGGCGTTATCCAGGACATATCAGCCATCGGTGCCTTGTGCCGCGCTAAAGGCATCGTTTTTCACGTCGATGCGGCGCAGGCAACTGGCCGTGTAGATATTGACATGTCAACATTGCCTGTTGATTTGATGAGTCTTACCTCGCACAAGACATATGGCCCCAAAGGTATCGGAGCGCTATTTGTCAGGCGCAAGCCGCGTATCCGCCTGGAAGCGCAGATGCATGGTGGCGGTCACGAGCGCGGCATGCGTTCTGGAACCCTGCCTACCCATCAGTGTGTGGGAATGGGAGAAGCCTATGCGTTGGCCAAAGCTGAGATGCACGAAGAAAACAAACGTATTCGGCGTCTTCATGAGCGCATGCTCGATGGGTTGAAAGATGTGGAAGAAGTCTTCCTCAACGGCCATGCTGAAAAGCGTGTTCCGCATAACCTCAACATGAGTTTCAATTTCGTTGAAGGCGAATCGCTCATCATGGGCATCAAGGGGCTGGCCGTGTCTAGTGGTTCGGCGTGTACTTCTGCCAGCCTCGAGCCTAGCTATGTGTTGCGTGCGCTGGGGCGCAGTGACGAGCTCGCTCACAGCAGCTTGCGCATGACGATCGGCCGCTGGACGACAGAAGCAGAAATTGACTATGCAGTCGCCACTATCAGGGAAAACGTCGCCAAACTGCGTGAGCTTTCCCCGCTGTGGGAAATGTTCAAGGATGGCGTGGACCTGTCCACCATCCAGTGGGCTGCGCACTAAGCGATCATCAACAGTTCAACAGTTCAAGAGGTACGCAAATGGCATACAGCGAGAAAGTTGTGGATCACTATGAGAATCCACGTAACGTCGGTTCCTTTGAGAAAGGCGACGAATCGATTGGCACCGGTATGGTGGGCGCACCGGCCTGCGGTGATGTGATGAAGCTGCAGATCAAGGTCAATCCGGTGACGGGCGTGATCGAGGATGCACGTTTTAAAACCTACGGCTGTGGATCGGCAATTGCTTCCAGTTCGCTGGTAACGGAATGGGTGAAGGGCAAGACGCTGGATGAGGCTGCAAGCATCAAGAACAGCGCTATTGCGGAAGAGCTTGCTCTTCCGCCGGTAAAAATTCATTGCTCGATATTGGCGGAAGACGCCATCAAAGCCGCAGTGAACGATTACAAGGCGCGCCAAACCGCCGCCGTGCATTGAAGAGATACGCCTCGTGTGCCCTGCTGATACGTTGGCGGGTCTCACGCAGCGTACTAGCACCATCCCCACTGATTTAAATATGTCCGTTACCCTTACTGATGCCGCAGCCCGCCATGTAACCCGCTATCTTTCGAAGCGGGCCAAGGGCGTGGGTGTGAGGCTTGGCGTTAAAACCACGGGTTGCTCCGGCCTGGCATACAAGCTTGAGTATGCTGACGAGATTGCACCTGAAGACGTTGTTTTTGAAGATAACGGCGTCAAAGTGCTGGTTGATCCAAAAAGCATGGCATATGTCGATGGAACCCAGCTCGATTTTGTTCGTGAAGGCCTGAATGAGGGTTTCAAGTTCATCAATCCTAACGAGCGTGATCGCTGTGGTTGCGGAGAATCATTTCGCGTGTGAGGCGGATGCATGTGTGGTTAGCTGATTGCATGCCTGCGTTCAGGCGCTTGGTGGGGTAACTGCCGGTGTGACTCCACAATTTTTAACGATTTGCTTTCTTTAACGACTTCAGTGGCTTCGCTTCAATCTAGTGACTTTGAGCTTTTCGGTGTTCCGGAAACGTTTTCCCAATCCGCTGACACGCTCAGCTCCCGCTGGAAAGCGTTGCAGCATCAAGCGCATCCCGACAAGTTCGCCGCCCAAGGAAACGCAGCACAGCGTCTGGCCATGCAATGGTCGGTGCGCATCAATGAAGGCTACGACCGGCTGGTGAACCCCTTGAAACGGGCGGTCTATCTTTGCGAGTTGCACGGTGAGCCGATCAAAGCCGATACCAATACCGTGATGCCGCCCGCATTTCTCATGCAGCAAATCGAGTGGCGAGAGGCATTGAATGAGGCAAAAACCCTTCAGCAACTGGAAGAAATTGCCTTGGAGACTCAATCTGTCAGACGCGGTCAGCTGTCAAAAATAGAGCAGGCAATCGACATAAACCACGATTTCAAGACTGCTTCACAAGAGGTCAGAAGCCTCATGTTTATCGAGCGATTTGCCACCGAGGTCGACGCACGCATCGACCAGGTTCAGGCATAACGCG
Organism: Polaromonas sp.; assembly: GCA_028291985.1. GTDB lineage: Bacteria > Pseudomonadota > Gammaproteobacteria > Burkholderiales > Burkholderiaceae_C > Polaromonas. Next base: position 18,966 of record JAQGNE010000017.1, read on the forward strand.
AAAGATTTACCCATGGCATTGCTTCAAATTTCCGAGCCTGGTCAAAGCCCTGATCCGCATCAGCGGCGAATTGCTATTGGCATTGATCTTGGCACCACGCATTCACTGGTTGCAGGCGTACGCAACGGAATCGCCGAATGTCTGCCCGATGCAGAAGGCAGGGTGATTTTGCCGAGTGTGGTTCGCTACCTGGACGCCGATAAGCGGCAGGTGGGTTATGAAGCCCTTGTTGCTCAGGTGCAAGATCCTCGCAACACGATTTCGTCGGTCAAAAGGTTGATGGGGCGTGGCATCAGCGACATTGTCAATCGTGCGCAGTTGCCGTATCAGCTCAATGACACCGCAGGCATGGTCACTCTTCAAACAGTCGCTGGCGACAAAAGCCCCGTCGAGATCAGCGCGGAAATTTTGGCAACGCTGCGTTACCGTGCAGAAGATACCTTTGATGATGAAATCTACGGCGCAGTGGTCACCGTGCCCGCTTACTTTGACGACGCTCAACGGCAAGCAACCAAAGACGCTGCGCAACTCGCAGGCCTAAACGTCCTTCGCCTTATCAATGAGCCAACTGCAGCTGCCATTGCCTATGGTCTGGACAACGCAAGCGAAGGCGTCTTTGCAATATACGACCTTGGTGGCGGAACTTTTGATGTGTCGATTCTTCGGCTAAGCAAGGGTATCTTCGAAGTGGTGGCTACCGGTGGTGACTCTGCATTGGGCGGAGACGATTACGACAGGGCGTTTGTTGAGTGGGTTTTGGGCAAGGCAGGCGTTGCGGCAGAAACCTTGACGCCGTCTGATAAGGCTGCACTGCAGCAGACCGCTCGCAGTTGCAAGGAGTCGCTGTCTGCATCCTCCATCGTGCCCTTTTTTGTGCAGCTTACCAAAGCGCAAATCAGCTTCGACATGAAAGCTGAGGATTTTGAAGCTGCAACTGCCCATCTGACACAACGGACCTTGACAGCTGTGCGCAAGGCATTGCGCGACGCAAAGCTTCAGAAAGAAGATATTCAGGGAATCGTCATGGTGGGCGGATCGACCCGCATGCCGCAAGTCAGAAAAAGCGTTGCCAGCTTTTTCTCGCGCGACTTGCTGACCAACCTCAACCCGGACGAGGTGGTTGCTCTGGGTGCTGCGATCTCTGCACATCAGCTTGCTGGCAACGATGACGGCAACAATCTGCTACTGCTCGATGTGATTCCGCTGTCGCTGGGCGTCGAAACCATGGGTGGACTGGTTGAGCGTATCGTGCCGCGCAACCAGACCATCCCGACAGCAATGGCGCAGGACTTCACGACCTACCAGGACGGACAAACTGCGCTGGCGCTACATGTTGTGCAAGGCGAACGAGACCTGGTTGCCGATTGCCGTAGCCTTGCGCGATTCGAACTTCGAGGCATCCCGCCCATGGTTGCGGGAGCGGCGCGTATCCGCGTGACGTTTACCGTGGATGCCGATGGCCTGTTGAGCGTCAATGCGAAAGAGCAGATCAGCGGTGTCGAGGCGCAGGTCGATGTCAAGCCGTCCTATGGGCTGTCTGATGAGCAAATTGCTCACATGTTGCAGGACAGCTTTTCGACCGCACAACAGGACATGCAAGCCCGTGCATTGGTTGAAGCGCAGGTTGACGCTGACCGGATGCTTCTGGGCACGCGGACGGCTTTAGCCGTTGACGCTGAATTGCTCACTGCGCCTGATCGTGAAGCGATTGAACGTTTGATGGCCCAGCTGGCAACTGCCCGCAAGAACGGCGATCTGGTTTCCATAGAGGCCGCTACCAAGGCGCTTTCCGATGGCACCGAGCTCTTTGCGGCTGAACGCATGAACAAAGGTATTCAAAAAGCGCTATCCGGGCAGAATATCGAGGCCCTGTGAAGGACCATTTACCGAAATGTTGGGCATCGAGACCTTTACTCCGTAGCCATCACCACTATCAGACAAGCCAATGCTGGCAACTACACTGCAATGCCTACTATAAAAATTTTGCCGCATCCTGAATATTGCCCGGTTGGCGCCGAGATATCAGCGCCGGCGGGAACTTCCATTTGCGAGGCCTTGCTGGACAACAGGATCAATATTGAGCATGCCTGTGACATGAGTGCAGCGTGCACTACTTGTCATGTCATCGTACGCCAGGGTTTCAACACCCTGAATGAGCTGGACGAGACGGAAGAAGATTTGCTAGACCGTGCCTGGGGCCTTGAGCCCCTGTCGCGGCTGAGCTGCCAGGCTATCCTGGCGCAAGATGACGTGACGGTGGAGATTCCTAAATACTCTATCAACCACGCCAAGGAACTGCACTGATCATTTGTCAGGCAACTGCCGGGATGGCTCGTGGGGCCTAAACGCATGGCAAATGCCTAACGCGTGATAACTCATTCAATCAAAAAATGCGCCAGATCGTTCTAGACACTGAAACCACGGGCCTGTCAGCTGAAAACGGCGATCGAATCATCGAAATTGGTTGTGTGGAACTCGTCAAGCGAAAGCTGACGGGTAACAACCGGCACTACTACCTTAACCCCGAGCGCGACAGCCATGAGGACGCGCTCAAGGTGCACGGCATCAGCAACGAGTTTTTGAAAGACAAGCCGAAGTTTGTTGCCATTGCTGACGAGCTGCTTGAATATTTGCGAGGCGCTGAGGTCATCATTCACAATGCGCCGTTTGATGTAAGCTTTCTGAACAAGGAGCTTGAACGCATAGGTAAACAGTCCGTAAGGCATTGCGTAGGCAAGGTGACTGACAGCCTGGTGATGGCGAAGGAAATGTTCCCGGGCAAGCGTAACTCGTTGGATGCACTGTGCGATCGCCTGGATGTCGACAATTCGGGACGGACCCTGCACGGTGCCTTGCTCGATGCAGAACTGCTTGCAGATGTCTACATCAACCTGACTCGCGGGCAAAACAGCCTGATGATCGAAGTGAGCGCAGCGGTCGCTAACGATGAACGTTTGCCACTTATCGACCTGAGTCAGATCCAGCTTCCGGTACTGGCGGCAAACCCTATCGAACTGGAAGCGCATGACAAACTTCTTGTTGACATAGACAAGAGCAGTAAAGGTCAAACGATCTGGCGCGTTAACAATTTGCCGATTGCCGGCACAACGCGGAAGCTCTAACGCTATAATGTGAAACTAACCAGATGGGCGGTTAGCTCAGGGGTAGAGCACTGCATTCACACTGCAGGGGTCGCAAGTTCGAAACTTGCACCGCCCACCAATACGATAGGTTTTCCAACATTGGCCTTATGGTCGAAAAAGCCAGGCACATTGCCTGGCTTTTTGCTTTCAGCCTGGTATCAGAACCTAAAGCACTTCGCTTGCAAAATCGGCAAGCCTGGAACGCTCTCCACGCGCCAGCGTGATGTGGCCGCCATGCGGCCAACCCTTGAAGCGGTCCACGGCAAAAGTCATACCCGATGAGCCTTCGGTCAAATACGGCGTATCAATTTGTGCAAGGTTGCCCATGCAAACTATTTTGGTACCCGGACCTGCACGAGTGATCAGCGTCTTCATCTGCTTGGGCGTCAGGTTTTGTGCTTCGTCGATGATGACGTATTTGTTCAAAAACGTACGTCCACGCATGAAATTCATGCTTTTGACCTTGATTCGTGAGCGAATCAGTTCATTGGTGGCTGCACGTCCCCATTCACCTGAGCCGTTATCGGTTTTGCCCAATACCTCCAGGTTGTCATCCAGCGCGCCCATCCACGGCCCCATTTTTTCTTCCTCAGTACCCGGTAGAAAACCGATGTCTTCCCCGACTGAAACAGTGGCGCGAGTCATGATGATTTCGGTATAGCGGCGGTCGTCCAGTACCTGTGTCAGGCCACTGGCCAGCGCCATCAGCGTCTTGCCGGTACCTGCGTTGCCTGCGAGCGTTACAAAATCGACCTCGGGGTCCATGAGCAGGTTCATCGCAAAATTCTGTTCACGGTTGCGCGTCACCACGCCCCAGATCGCGTTCTTTAAATGGTTGTAATCCTTCAGCGTCTTCAACACGGCTGTTCGATCTCGTATCTCCGTCACCCGGGCATACAACGGAGGCTCCCCTGGCGCTTCAAAAAATGCAAACTGATTGATCATCAGGCTTCCGACAATCGGCCCAGTAATGCGATAGTAGGTATGGCTCCCTTGCTGCCAGCTTTCAATGGTTTTGCTCTGTCGGGTCCAGAAGTCCGCCGGCAGCGCGAGTGAACCGGAGTACAGCAAGTCTCCATCCTCAAGGGCTTTATCGTTCTGATAGTCGTCGGTTGCAAGCCCCAATGCTCGCGCCTTGACGCGCATGTTGATATCCTTGGATACCAGCACCACTTCGCGCGGCGCGTGGTCCCTTCTTAACGCCTCGACCACGCCCAATATCTGGTTGTCTGCCTTGCCCTGCGGAAGGCTGACCGGCAGGGTGTAGTCCAGCGGTTTCGTCTGGAAAAAAAGCGACCCGCCGGCCTCGCGGTGGCCCGTGGTGTCAAGTTTCAGGCCGCGCGCGATGTCTGCGTCTCTGGCGCCCGCGAGCGCGTCGAGGGTGCGGCTGGTCTGCCGTGCATTGCGGGCTACCTCGGTCATGCCCTTTTTGTGACCGTCAAGTTCTTCCAGGACGATCATTGGAAGAAAGATGTCGTGTTCCTCAAACCTGAACAGGCACATCGGATCGTGCATCAGGACGTTTGTGTCCAGTACGAACAGCTTGCGTGAACCCCCGGAAACCGTCTTCTTTGGTTTTGGCGTCGCTCGCGGGTGGCCTACACTCACATTTTTATAGCTCTCTATATCAGTGACTACTGGGCCGGGAGCTGATTTTTCCCTTGCCACAACCGTTTGCCGGCCTCCTTCGGCCAGACGCGCTGCAAAAAGATGCGTAGCGGCCTGGGCGGGCGGCGAATCAACGCTAACCGCCTTGCGTGAGGCCTTGGTCCGCGTACTGACCGGCGAATCAATCGCATCAGCAGAAAGTAGGGCGGCGCGCTTGTTCGGAGCAGGGGGTAGTGGCATGGTGCTCGAGATTCCTAATGAAAAACAATTCCAAAATACAAAAGCCGCCTCGACAGCGGGCGGCTTTTATTGGAGTGCAACCGTATGGCTCAATGACATGGTTTCATTATGCACAACCCATTTTCATCGACGCCGGGATTCGCCGCGTACGCGGGTAGGCGGCGCCTGATAACTTAAGCTGGTGTGGTCAGACCTTTGACCGCCTGCAGAACATCGTCAACATGGCCTGGAACCTTGAGCCCGCGCCATTCTTCCTTCAATGTTCCATCTGCGCCGATCAGGAAGGTACTGCGCTCGATTCCCTTGACCTTTTTGCCATACATGATCTTGTTTTTGACGACGCCGAACATATGGCACATCTTCTCTTCGGTATCCGCAATCAGCTCGAATGGCAATTCCAGCTTGGCCTTGAACTCATCATGAGATTTCATGTTGTCACGCGAGACACCAAATACCGTAGCGCCAGCCTTGACAAAGTCTTTATAGTGGTCCCTGAACTGCATGGCTTCCGTGGTGCAGCCAGGTGTGTTGTCCTTGGGATAAAAGTAAAGCACCACAACCTTGCCAAGATGAGACTGGTTGGAAACCTTAACGCCACTGGTGGCGTTCGCTTCAAATTCGGGAAGAAGTTTATTGACGACAACTGCCATACTGAGTAGACCCTGACGAAAGTGGTTGTAGTTAGCCGCGGACCTGGCGAATAAGACGCAAATTGAGCAATTTGTCGCGATATCGCCGGATTCGGCCGGCAATTGCTGCCTGGCGCAACCTTAGATTTTACTCTCAAAGCACCGGCTAGAGCGGTCAGCGAAGACCGCCAGCATGAACCCGTCAGGCAGATCCCTGCGTCGGTGGAGCTGTTTCCATGATCAGCGCGGCAATAACCCGCCGGCCTTCGCCTGCGAGGATGTTGTAAGTGCGGCAGGCGGCCAGGGTATCCATGGTTTCCAACCCGATGCGTTGGTCCATCAAGGCGCGCAGGAACGCTGGCGGCGGAAAACGAAGTCGCGTACCGCTACCGAATATGACCAGTTCTGGCTGGGATGCCGCCAGCATGGCGAAATGCTCTGCCGTCAAATCTTCGAAACGGTCACAGTGCCAGTCAAACCGCTCGCCACTTGAGCCAATCACCACGCTGCGCTCGACTTTTTCGGCCACACCGTTACTGCCCAGACCAATCCAGCCAGGTCCATATCCCAGTATGGATTGCACATCGAGGCGATCAGGCTGCAGTTTCATGGCAATAGTTTTCAGTAAGGCGGGAGTGCAGCGCTGCTGCCGCGGCGAGGCTTCCCAGGGCAAAGCGTTGCAAGGTACCCAACGCAGGCGTATTGGATATGTGATTCAAGTGTCGCCGCCCCTGGAAATGCTGTGTTTATGTGGTCAAATTATAGGTTCCGCGCAAGATTTTCTGCCTGCAGCTGTTCTTGCTCGTGCACGCTTTTCTCCTATAGGCAGACTGTTCAGTTAGTCGCCCGAGCGCCAAACCACCATGAAAATGATCACCAAATCGGCCAAGCTGGCCAATGTGCTTTATGACATCCGTGGGCCCATCATGGATGCAGCCAAGCAGATGGAAGATGAGGGACAGAAACTCATCAAGCTGAACCTTGGCAACCTGGCGGTATTTGGTTTTGACGCGCCCGAAGAAATTCAGCAGGACATGATCAGGAACCTGCCCACCTCTGCCGGGTACTCTGACTCCAAGGGAATTTTTGCAGCCCGCAAAGCCGTCATGCATGAGACGCAAAAGCAGGGCATCAAGGGAGTGGTTCTCGACGACATCTACCTCGGCAATGGCGCCAGCGAACTTATTTCCATGGCCACCAACGCGTTGCTGGACGATGGTGACGAGTTGCTGCTCCCTGCACCTGACTATCCTTTATGGACGGCGAGCACCAGCCTCTCGGGCGGAACGCCGGTGCATTATCTGTGCGACGAGGACGACGGCTGGATGCCCAATCTTGCGGATATCCGTTCGCGCATCACGCCCCGAACAAAAGGCATTGTTGTCATCAACCCCAACAACCCGACAGGCGCGCTGTATTCCGACGCTCTTCTGCAAGGCATCGTCGAGATCGCGCGGCAGTACAACCTGGTCATCCTGGCAGACGAGGTGTATGACAAGGTCCTGTATGACGATGCGAGGCATACCGCCATTGCAAGCCTCTCGTCAGATGTGCTGACGCTGACTTTCAACTCGCTCTCCAAGAGTTATCGGTCTTGTGGTTACCGCGCGGGTTGGCTGGTGGTGTCAGGTCCGAAAAAGCAGGCGCAGGACTATATCGAAGGCCTGAACATGTTGGCCAACATGAAGCTTTGTTCCAATGTGCCCGGCCAGTGGGCCATACAGACGGCCCTTGGCGGCTACCAGAGCATCAACGATCTCACCTGTGAGGGCGGACGCCTGCGTCGCCAGCGCGATCTGGCTTATGAACTGATCACCGCTATCCCGGGCGTAACCTGCGTCAAGCCCAGCGCTGCGCTTTACATGTTTCCCAAGCTGGACCCCAAGGTGTATCCCATCAAGGACGACCGTCAGTTCTTTCTCGAGTTGCTCAAGGAGACCCGGGTCATGCTGGTGCAGGGGACAGGGTTCAACTGGGCCGCGCCCGACCACTTTCGCATTGTTTTTCTGCCGCATGAAGAAGACCTGCGCGAAGCCATCGGCCGGATTGCGAAATTCCTCGAAAGCTACCGTAAGGGTGCCGTCGAGGCTGCAGCGCTTGTTGCGTAATTAGGGTTGTCTCGCTGCTCGCGGTAAATACATTCTGACCAGGCCGTCAGGCCCTCAGGCGCCAGTGATTTTGGTTGACTTATGAACGATATGAAATTGAACCCCACGAAATCCATCCAGGTCGGCCTACTCGGCATCGGCACTGTCGGCAGCGGCGTCTTCAATGTGCTGCAGCGAAACCATGAGGAAATCCTGCGCCGGGCCGGCCGGGGTATCGAGATAACGATGGTGGCTGATCTGGATACTGCACGCGCCAGGGCAGCAGTAGGCGAAGCGGTGCAGGTGGTGTCCGATGCCCGTGTGGTCATTGCAAATCCTCAGATCGACATCGTTATCGAGCTGATCGGCGGCTACGGCATTGCCAGGCAACTGGTGCTCGAAGCCATCGAAGCCGGCAAGCATGTGGTTACCGCCAACAAGGCATTGCTGGCGGTGCACGGCACGGAAATTTTTGCCGCGGCGCACCGCAAGGGCGTCATGGTTGCGTTTGAAGCCGCGGTGGCGGGGGGCATCCCCATCATCAAGTCCCTGCGGGAAGGCCTGACCGCCAACCGTATCGAGTGGATCGCCGGCATCATCAATGGCACCACCAATTTCATCCTGAGCGAAATGCGCGACAAGGGTCTGGACTTTGCCGCTGTGCTGAAAGAGGCGCAGCGTCTGGGTTATGCCGAGTCTGACCCCACGTTTGACATTGAAGGCGTGGACGCAGCACACAAGGTCACGCTGATGTCGGCCATCGCATTCGGCGTGCCGGTGCAGTTTGACAAGGCCTATGTCGAAGGCATCACGCAACTGGGCGCACAAGACATCCGTTACGCCGAGCAACTGGGCTACCGCATCAAGCTGCTGGGTATCACCAAAAAAACCGCCGAAGGCATCGAACTGCGTGTGCACCCAAGCCTGGTGCCTGCCAAGCGGCTGATTGCCAACGTTGAAGGCGCCATGAATGCGGTGATGGTGCACGGCGACGCGGTCGGCACGACGCTTTACTACGGCAAGGGCGCGGGAAGCGAGCCGACGGCCAGCGCTGTCATCGCCGATCTGGTCGACATTGCGCGGCTCCATGCCGCAGAGGCTGCCCAGCGCGTGCCGTACCTGGCGTTTCAGCCTGACGCCATGAGCGACACCCCTGTGCTGGCCATGGGTGAGATCGTGACCAGCTATTACCTGCGCCTCAACGTTGCTGATGAAGCTGGCGTTCTTGCCAGGGTATGCGGCATTCTGGCTGAGGCCGACATCAGCATTGACGCCATGCTGCAACGGGAGGCCGATGAAGTAGGCGGCGAAGGCTCGACTCAGACCGACCTGATCATCCTGACACACGATTGCAGAGAAGCCCGCATGAATGAAGCGCTGGCCGAGATGCAGGCCCTGCCCACAGTGCTGGCCCCCATTGTTCGCATCCGCAAGGAGGAGCTTGCCTGATGCGCTATATCTCCACGCGCTCGCCATCTACTGATGCGGCCGACCCCAAGCGGTTCTGTGAAATCCTGCTTGAGGGGCTCGCGCCTGATGGCGGGCTGTACCTGCCTGACCACTATCCACAGGTCGATGCCGCCATGCTCGAGAAGTGGCGCGGCCTGGCTTATGCAGACCTGGCATTTGAGGTGCTGACGCTCTATATCGATGACATTCCGGCACAGGACCTAAAAGCCATCTGCCAAAAAACCTACACCGAAGAGGTGTTCGGCACGCCCGAGATCGTTCCGCTGCGCGCGCTGGAGCCCGGGCTTTTTCTGGAAGCCCTGTCCAATGGTCCTACGCTGGCTTTCAAGGACATAGCGATGCAGTTGCTGGGCAACTTGTTCGAGTACGAACTCGCGCGTCGGCATGAAGAGCTCAACATACTGGGCGCCACCAGCGGCGACACCGGCAGTGCTGCCGAATACGCGATGCGCGGTAAAAAAGGCGTGCGCGTGTTCATGACGTCGCCAAATGGCCGCATGAGCCCGTTTCAGCAGGCGCAGATGTTCAGCCTTCAGGACGGGAACATTCACAACATTGCCGTAGACGGTGTGTTCGATGATTGCCAGGACATCGTCAAAGCCGTGTCCAACGACCTGGATTTCAAGCGCCAGTACAGGATAGGCACCGTCAACTCGATCAACTGGGCGCGCCTGATGGCGCAGGTGGTCTACTACTTTGCCGGTTACTTTCAGGCCACCCATGGCACCCCTGGGGCTGCACGTAAGGCGCCGCCCAAGGTCAGCTTCACCGTGCCGTCGGGCAACTTTGGCAATGTCTGCGCCGGCCATGTGGCGCGGATGATGGGCTTGCCTATCGACAAACTGGTCGTGGCCACCAACGAGAACGACGTGCTGGACGAGTTTTTCCGCACCGGTGTCTACCGGGTACGCGGCAGCGCCGACACGCACGAAACCTCCAGCCCGTCGATGGATATTTCGAAGGCGTCCAACTTTGAGCGCTTTGTGTTTGACTTGCTGGACAAGAACGGGCAGCAGACCAAAGAACTCTTCGCTGATCAGCTGTCACGGCATGGCAATTTTGACCTTAGTGCATCGTCCGCGTTTCACGGTGTGCCGCAGAACTACGGCTTTGCCAGCGGCAAGAGCACGCATGCCGACCGGCTACGGACCATCCAAAGCGTTTACGACAGCTTTGGCGACATTATCGACACCCATACCGCAGACGGCGTGAAGGTGGCGCGCGAGAATCTGACGCCGGGCGTACCGATGATCGTGCTGGAAACAGCTTTACCCATCAAGTTTGCGGCCACGATTGTGGAAGCGCTCGGCAGGCTGCCAGCCCGCCCGGCGCGGTTTGAAGGGATCGAGGCCTTGCCCAAGCGTGTGCAGGTATTGCCGGCGGATGCGCACGCCATCAAGGCATATATTGCCCGGAATGTGCATTAAATAGGCCTCCAGCCCTTGTATGTCGTGGTCTATCAGCTATACATACGATAGCAAAATCGTTTCCGGAAAATCGTCATGAACGTGGTGGGCTTTGCCGGGTACTCTGGCTCGGGCAAGACAACGCTGGTCGAGCAATTGATTCCAGCGCTGAAAAAACGCGGCCTGCGGGTGTCGGTGGTCAAACATGCGCACCACAGCTTTGATATTGATCACCCCGGCAAGGACACCTTTCGCCACCGCGAGGCGGGCGCCTTTGAAGTGGCTGTCGCGTCGCGCCATCGCCTGGCGCTGATCCGGCAATTCGAGCAACCCTATGACGTGACGGTGCACCAGATGCTGGCAGAGCTGTACAGCGGTGTCGACTGGGTGTTGGTGGAAGGCTTCAAAAACAGTGACTTGCTGAAAATCGAGATCTGGCGCGCGCCATCGGCAGACTACGCCGGTCGGCCAGCGCGTTACCCAGACGACCATTTCATCGTGGCTATCGCAACCGACGCGCCGGACCAGTTGCCTGAACCCACGCTGCGGCCCGTGCTTGACCTGGACGATGCCAATGCCGTGGCCGACTACCTGGTGCAGAACCAGGAGCGCTTTGCGTATTCGTTTGACAGCCGACCCTGAGCCTCAAGCCATGACGACAGCGCCCGCATCCCCCAAGCCACTGCCGGCTGTACCCGCAGTACCTGCCTTTGCGGTCAGGCCTCCCTTGAAACCGCTGGACGACGCACTGGCCGAGCTGCTGACCCACGCGCGCCTTCTTGACGGAGTCGATGTGGTGTCTACCTTCGACGCCGACGGCCGGGTGCTTGCTGAAGACCTGGTGTCTGCGCTGAATGTGCCGGCGCATGACAACAGCTCGATGGACGGCTACGCCGTGCGCTGCGCCGACTGGACATCGGCCGACACGCTGTTGGAAGTGAACCAGCGCATCGCCGCTGGCAGCAGCGGCACCGACCTGGCGGCAGGCGCTGCAGCGCGCGTCTTTACCGGTGCGCCGGTTCCGCCGGGCGCTGACGCAGTCGTCATGCAGGAAGACTGCCAAGCTGTGCCGACGGGCGACAGCGGCCAGCACCCGATGCTGCGGCTGACGCAAAGGCCACAGCCGGGCCAGTGGATCAGGCGTGCAGGCGAGGACGTTGCCAAGGGTAATGTGGTGCTGCATCAGGGCACCCGCCTGGCGCCGGGCGCCCTGGGCCTGGCTGCAAGTATCGGGTTTGATCGCCTGCGTGTCGCGCGGCGCGTGCGGGTTGCGCTGTTTTCAACCGGTGATGAGCTGGTGATGCCTGGCGAGGTGGCGCCGCAGGACATGCAGCCCGGCGCCATCTACAACTCAAACCGCTTTTTTCTACGTGCATTGCTCACGCGTATGGGCTGCACCGTGACCGATATGGGCATCGTGCCTGACAGGCTGGACGCTACCGTCGCAGCGCTGCGCGGCGCCAGCGAACAGCACGACCTTATCCTGACCAGCGGCGGCGTATCCGTCGGTGAGGAAGACCATATCAAGCCCGCCGTGCAGTCGCTCGGGCAGCTCAGCCTGTGGCTGATTGCCATGAAGCCTGGCAAACCCTTTGCCTACGGAAAAATAGGCAGCGCGCACTTCATCGGCTTGCCTGGCAACCCGGTCTCCAGCTTCGTCACGTTCTTGTTGCTGGTTCGGCCGTTTGTCCTCAAGCTTCAGGGAGCGGGTGCGCTTGCTCCTGAAAGCATAGCGATACCCGCTCACTTTACATGGGCTAGAGCCGACAAACGCCGTGAATTTTTGCGTGTGAGGCTCAATAATGCGGGCGGGCTTGACCTGTTTCCCAACCAGAGCTCGGGCGTGCTCACCTCTGCGGTCTGGGGCGATGGGCTGGTCGACAACCCACCCGGCACCACCATTGCGCAGGGCGATAGCGTGCGTTACCTGCCGTTTTCTGCCCTCATGGCATGAGTGCCGCCAAGTGCGTGAAACCAGCGCCTGCAAGGTGACAAACCGACAAGGATGACTGCAATGAAAGTAACTGTCAGGTACTTTGCTTCCATACGTGAAGCCATTGGCAAGCCCAGCGAGCAACTGGACACTGGCGCCACCACGCTCGGCGCACTGCGCGACCAGCTGCTGGCCAGCAGCCCGGGCCACGCCGAAAGCCTGGCGCGGGGCAGGGCGGTGCGTATGGCCATGAACCAGATCATGTGCGACGAATCCGCGCAGCCGACTGACGGCTGCGAGGTTGCGTTTTTCCCGCCGGTCACAGGCGGCTGATCATGGCAACACCGCGCGTCTTGATCACACCACACGACTTCAATCTGTCGGATGAAATTCTTGCGCTGCGCGCAGGTGACAAGCGGGTGGGGGCTGTATGCAGCTTTGTCGGCACAGTACGTGACCGCAACGATGGGCTTCATGTCAGCAGCATGGAGCTGGAGCACTACCCCGGCATGACTGAGAAATCCATCGAGGCCATGATTGATGCGGCTCTGACTCGGTTCGATATCTTCGCAGCCCGGGTAGTGCACCGCGTCGGGCTGTTGAGCCCGCTGGACCAGGTGGTGATGGTGGCGGTGACGTCGGCGCATCGCGGTGAGAGCTTCAAGGCCTGCGAGTTTTTGATGGACTACCTGAAGACGCAGGCACCATTCTGGAAAAAAGAGCAGACGCCCGAGGGTGCGCGCTGGGTAGATGCGCGGGTCACCGACGACGCGGCCCTTGGCAGGTGGGGCCTGGACGCCGCCAACGCCAGCCTGTAAACCACCGACCCAGCCTGGCAGGCGTGGTGCCAACGCTGCCTGATCCCGGTCATGTCCGGTGCAGCAAGCCAGGAGTTGCAGGCCGCCATGGCGCCGCGCATCCTTGAAATGACCTGTTTAAGCCCCACCATTCCTGGATGCCAAGGCTGCAGGCGCATTCAGTGACTTGCGGCGTCTTGATGAGCACCCCTAACGGAGCTACACATGCGACAAGACAAACTCACCACCAAATTTCAGGAAGCCCTGAGCGACGCGCAATCGCTGGCGCTGGGCAATGACAACGGTTATATCGAGCCTGTACACCTGCTGCTGGCCATGCTGCGCCAGGATGACGGCCCCCGGGCGCTGCTGGAGCGCGCCGGGGTAAACATCAACGGGCTGACGCAGGCGGCAGAGGCAGCTGTGAAGAAACTGCCGCAGGTGCAAGGGCAGGAACAGATCCAGGTCGGCACGGAGCTTGGGCGTTTGCTGCAGGCGACCGAAAAAGAAGCCCTCAAGCGCAACGACCAGTTCATTGCCGGGGAGCTGTTCTTGCTGGCGGTGACCGACAGCAAGGCTGATGTGGGAAAGATTGCCCGTGAGAACGGCCTGAACCGCAAGTCGCTTGAGGCCGCCATCGAAGCGGTGCGCGGCGGGCAGGGCGTTAACAGCGCCGACGCTGAAGGCCAGCGCGAGGCGCTGAAAAAATACTGCATGGATTTGACCGAGCGGGCACGCCTGGGCAAGCTCGACCCGGTAATTGGGCGTGACGACGAGATTCGCCGCGCGATTCAGGTGCTGCAGCGGCGTACCAAGAACAACCCGGTGCTGATCGGCGAGCCTGGCGTGGGCAAGACCGCCATTGTGGAAGGACTGGCTCAGCGGATCGTGAGCGGCGAGGTGCCTGATTCGCTGAAAGGCAAGCGCGTGCTGAGCCTGGACATGGCCGCGCTGCTGGCAGGTGCAAAATTTCGCGGCGAGTTCGAAGAACGCCTGAAAACCGTGCTCAGTGAACTGGCCAAGGACGAAGGCCAGACCATTGTGTTTATCGACGAGTTGCACACCATGGTGGGCGCGGGCAAGGCCGAAGGCGCGATGGATGCGGGCAACATGCTCAAACCCGCGCTGGCCCGCGGTGAGCTGCATTGCGTTGGCGCCACCACGCTGGACGAGTACCGCAAGTACATCGAAAAAGACGCCGCACTGGAGCGGCGCTTTCAGAAAATTCTGGTGGGCGAGCCCACCGTCGAGGCCACCATTGCCATCCTGCGCGGCCTGCAGGAGAAGTACGAAACCCACCACGGCGTGCAGATCACAGACCCCGCCATCGTGGCGGCGGCCGAGCTGTCGCACCGTTACATCACTGACCGCTTTCTGCCCGACAAGGCGATTGACTTGATCGACGAGGCAGCAGCCAAGGTCAAGATCGAGATCGATTCCAAGCCGGAAGTCATGGACCGCCTGGACCGCCGCCTGATCCAGCTGCAGATCGAGCGTGAGGCGGTGCGTCGTGAAAAGGATGAGGCGTCGCAAAAGCGCTTTGGCCTGATCGAGGAGGAAATCGGCAAGCTCCAGAAAGAGATATCCGACCTCGACGAGATATGGCAGGCTGAAAAAGCGCAGGCGTTGGGCTCCAAGGATGTGATGGAAGAAATCGACGCCATCAACACGCAGATTGAAGAGTTCACCCGAAAGGGCGACTTCAACAAGGTGGCCGAGCTGCAGTATGGCAAGCTGCCCGAGCTGAAAAAGCGCCTTAATGAAGCCAAGGACACTGAGGACAACAAGACGCCCGGTAACGCACCAAGGCTGCTGCGCACCCAGGTCGGCGCCGAGGAAATCGCCGAGGTGGTGAGCCGCGCCACGGGCATACCGGTTGCCAAGATGATGCAGGGCGAAAAAGACAAGCTGCTGCAGATGGAAGCCAGGCTGCACGACCGGGTGGTCGGACAGGACGAAGCCATCGCGGCGGTTGCCAATGCGATCCGTCGCTCGCGCTCGGGTCTCTCGGATCCGAACCGGCCGACGGGTTCATTCCTGTTTTTGGGCCCTACTGGCGTGGGCAAGACAGAGCTGTGCAAGGCACTGGCCGGCTTCATGTTTGACAGTGAAGAGCACCTGGTGCGCATCGACATGAGCGAGTTCATGGAAAAGCATTCTGTGGCCCGCCTGATTGGTGCGCCGCCCGGCTATGTCGGGTATGACGAAGGTGGTCAGCTGACGGAAGCGGTGCGGCGCAAGCCCTACAGCGTGCTCCTGCTCGACGAGATCGAAAAAGCGCATCCGGATGTCTTCAATGTATTGCTGCAGGTGCTGGACGATGGCCGCCTGACCGACGGGCAAGGCCGTACCGTGGACTTCAAGAACACGGTGATCGTGATGACCAGCAACATCGGCTCGCCCATCATCCAGACGATGGTAGGCAGGCCGTACGACGATGTGAAGGATGCGGTGACGGATGAACTGAAGAACTACTTCCGGCCCGAGTTTTTGAACCGTATCGATGAGACGGTAGTGTTCCATTCGCTGGACGCCAAAAACATCGAATCTATCGCCCGTATCCAGCTCAAGGTGCTGATCGAGCGGCTGCAGAAGATGGACCTGACAATGGCGGTGTCGGAAGCTGCGATCAGCGAGCTGGCCAAGGTGGGGTTTGATCCGGTGTTCGGCGCAAGGCCGCTCAAACGCGCCATTCAGCAGCGGATTGAGAACCCCTTGAGCAAGCTGCTGCTGGAAGGGCGCTTTCCGCCCAAAAGCACGATACCGGTAGATGTGGACCCGATCCGAGACCCGGGGGTATTCAACTTCGGACAGCTGCAGTCCGCCTGACCGGACGCGGACTGGTACAAAAGCGGTGGCCAGAAGCTCTTGAATTCATCGGGCTAAGGCATTTTCGCTTGAATTGTTCAACGGTTCACCGGATGCGGGTTCTGGTGGACTGTTGAGCAGCAACCTCACGGCTGCGGTGCCGAGGCTGTACGCACTATGCTCAGGGGTTCGAGGAAAAACACTTCTAAGCCCGGAGTGATACGAAAGTATTCCGTGCCGTTGCCGATTGCATGAAAACCCGCACCTACCTTGTTCTGATGGCGGCAGCCATCCTGATTCCAGTTGTTGCTTTCTCCGTGACCGGGCTGCAGATGATGCTGGAGCGGGAGCGTACCTCCCAGATCGACACGGTTCAGGAAACCGCCAGGGCCACCGCGCTCCTGATTGACCAGGAAATCACCGGTGCACAAAGCGCCCTTGGCGTCATCATCAGCACCTTGCTGCTGGACCGCGATGACCTGCGCCCGCTTTACGAGCTGATTTCTCGCGGTGAGAAAGGCGAAAGTGCCTGGACGGCGGTTTATGACGACGAAGGACGGGTGATTCTGAACACGCGCCTTCCCTTCGGCTCGACTTTTCCAAAGCTGCGCCCGTGGGTCATACCGGTCATTGCGGCCGGGCAGCCACACGTTTCCAACCTCAGGGAAGGTCTGGGAACCGGCGAGAAAGTCATTTCGGTCAGCCAGCCGGTGACCGCGTCGAACGGGCGCAAGTACCTCATCAGCCGTATGTTCATGGCGAGTCATTTCAATGACATGCTTCGCTCGCCAGGGGTGGGCCCCAACTGGATCGTCGGGCTTTTCGGCGCTGATAGCGTGAGCATTGCGCGCTATCCAAAAGCCGAGCAACTGGTGGGGCAGCCGGTGAGCCAGCGATTGTTCGAGGCTTCGCGTAGTGCGTTCAGCGGGCGCACCCGTCACGTCACGCGGGAGGACATTGCGGTGTATAGCGTGTTCACGAAGACCAGCAAGACGGGCTGGACAGTGGCCATCGGCGTGCCTGAAAAAGAAATTGAGGAGCCTGCCCGGCGCGCCGCCTCATTTGCCGCGTTGGCGATGGGCACTATCTTTACCGTGGCCGGTCTGCTGATCCTCCTGCTGGCAAGGCGCCTGACCCGCTCGGTGGATGAGGTGGTGGCGTCAGCCGGGGAGCTGGCCCGGGGCCTTATTCCCGCATCCCGCAAAACCGGCGTTGCCGAGGTTGATGTGCTGCAGGCATCGATGCATGACGCAGGGCAAGCGCTGGCCCGTGAAAACGGCAGCCGGCTGGCGCTCGAGGAGGAACGTAAAGACCTGCTGCGCAGCGAGCAGGAGGCCAGGCGGCAGGCAGAGCGGCAGAACCGGAACAAGGACGATTTTCTGGCCATGCTTGCGCATGAGCTGCGCAATCCTCTGGCACCGATCAGCTCGGCGGCGCACCTGCTGCGCGTAGTGGCGCGCGATGAAGACCGAGTACGCCAATGCAGTGAAGTCATCAGCCGCCAGGTGGGACACATGACGGAGCTGGTCAATGACCTGCTGGATGTTTCGCGGGTGTCGCGCGGCCTGGTGCAGATGGACATGCAACTGGTCAATATCGACCTGGTGCTGGATCGGGCCATTGAGCAGGCCAGGCCATTGATAACCGCCCGGCGCCAGCAGCTGACCGAGGCGCCCAGGCCCGGCGTAGAGCTGCGCTGCGATGCAACACGGCTGACACAGGCGGTGTCCAACCTGCTGAACAACGCGGCCAAGTTCACGCCGGAAGGCGGGCTGATCACGGTTTCCGCTGCGCTGGAGCAGCAGGAACTGGTCATCAGGGTGTCGGACAACGGCGCGGGCATTGACCCGACCTTGCTGCCGCATGTGTTTGACCTGTTCATCCAGGGCGAGCGCACGCCCGATCGGTCGCAGGGCGGACTGGGCCTCGGGCTGGCGCTGGTCAAGAATATCGTGATGTTGCATGGCGGAAAGGTGCATGCGCAGAGCGACGGCACTGGTAAAGGAAGCGTGTTCACCTTGGTGCTGCCGGCTGACAACCAGGCGTTGGATGCCCGGTCGGAGCCGAAGGCCGAGCTGCTGGCAAAGCCCGTCACGTCCGGGCGGCCGCTGCGCATCATGGCCGTTGATGACAATGCCGACGCCTTGCAAACCCTGTCGGCGCTGCTGCAGGCCAAAGGCCACAACGTGAGCAAGTATCAGGATTCCGGCAGCGCCCTGCGTGCAGCGGCAACCGAGCGACCCGAGGTGTTTGTTTTGGATATCGGCTTGCCGGACATGGATGGCTTCGAGCTGGCGCGGCGGCTGCGCGCCAGTGGGACAAATGACGGCGCGGTGCTGGTGGCGCTGACGGGATACGGACGGCCAGAGGACAGGGCCCGCTCGCACGCGTCCGGCTTTGACCATCACTTGGTCAAGCCCGTCGATGATGAAGCGTTGACACGTATCCTGGCGCAGGCTGTTGCCCGCCGCGGCTGATGCGTGGCAGGCAATTGCCTGTTGCTCCTGTTGTCATAGCTAGAACCTGTGGTTACGTAAGGGCTGGGTGCCTATTTTGCTTAAATTACCGCGAATGCTGAAAAGCCTTCTATGGTGAACGAATGCGCGATTTTTTAACCAGCCCGCCGGGCGTAAACAGCACCACGAACTCACTTCCGCCTGCGGATGCACCTGTGGCTCCGGCGCGGTACACCCACACCTCATAACCGCTGTCAAAAGCAATCACCGTGGCTTTGCCGAGCAGCGCGGCGACATCGGCCTTACCCGTCGTCCCAGGCCGCAGGCTGCGCTGCGCCTCCTGCATCGTCATGCCGGCCGTCTGAAACGGCTGCGCGCTCTCTTTGGCGCCATACGGTGCGGCGGGCGGCAAGGCGCAGCCCCCCAAGCAGAAGCAGGCAGTGGCCAGCCAGACGCTTGCTGCGGTCGCCGATGCGCAATGCTCAGTCATCTTCCATGTACTCCAGCTCGACCCGCGTGTCATCTGGCCAGCTTTTGTCACCCAGCGGCAGGGTGTAGGTGCGGTCCAGTAGGACTTCACAGTCGCAATACGGCAAGTCGTCCTTCAAACCCGGGTCATCGCTGGCCGATGCATAGAGCTTGTCGATGGCCAGCGTCTTGTGGCGCTCTCCCGCTGCCAGCGTGACGCTGAACAGCGGCTTGTCGGCGAAAAACAGATAGAGCGGCTCGGCGCGATCGCAATACGACGGGCCACTCAAAACCGACCGCACCATGCGGCCGACCAGGTGGCTGCTGTTGGACACCAGGCCCGAGGTCATGCCGACCCGGCATTCCAGCCGCAGATCGCCCAGCCGGCGCACGCCCGGCGGCAGGCCGGGGCTGCGAACCTCGGCCCGCCAAGTCATGCTGAGCGCCTTGCGGTTGGGTATGACCTGTGCGTCCTCATCAAAGGCCTGCTGGTTGCGCGGCAGGGCGAAGGTGTTGTCGGGCGCAACCGGCACCGTAAAGTCAATGTTGCGTCCCAGCACTTCAATGGCGATCGCATTCATGTCGGTGTCCCGCCGGCGCGGCAGCAGCTTAAACGTGAGCGTTGCTCCTGGCGCCAGCGCAGCTAGCTCCCGGTCAAACAGCTGCATGCCGCTGATCATCTTGCGGTACGACTTTTCGACCGGGTCGCGGTTGACGGGCGCAGAAATGGTCACTTCAGGCAATGACCGCTGTGCGTTGGCCGGCACACCATCAGCCGCCAGTACTGAAGCTGTTGAAAGCTGCAAGCCAACTGACATCACTGCCATGAGAAGGCGATGGCTCATGAGGTGCGCCACGGTTTGTTCCTGCGGACGGGTGACTGCGGATATCGGAGGCTAAAACAGCAGCTGCCTGGGTGGCCTGTTGCCAGAAGGCAGCGGCGCTTCGCAGTTTTTACGGGTCCGCGGGGGAATCGGCTGGCGGTCAGGTGTACTCATGAGCCAAGCCCGACAAAAATATGCTGCACATCGTCATTGGCATCGATGGCTGCCAGAAAAGCTTCAACTTCGTCGAGCTCTGCAGCGCTCAGTGATGACGGGTTGACAGGATTTTTCGCCTTGTAGCCCAGCTTGGCCGACAGCACGGTGAAGCCCTGCGCCGGTAACGCGCGACTGACGAGGTCAAGGTCCGCAGGGTCGGTCAAAAATACCGTGACGCCTTCTTCCTCGCCGGGCTCGAAGTCCTGCGCGCCGGCTTCAATGGCGGCCAGTTCCGGATCGGCACCCTTGACGGAGGGTTCGGCCTCGATGATCCCAAGATGGTCAAAGTCCCACGCTACCGAGCCTGACGTTCCCAGGTGCCCCTTGCGAAACAGCACCCGCACTTCTGATGCGGTGCGGTTGAGGTTGTCGGTCAGGCACTCGACCATCAGCGGCACGCGGTGCGGCGCAAAGCCTTCATAGATGACATGTTCGAAGTGAACCGTCTCGCCGGTCAGGCCAGCGCCCTTCTTGATGGCGCGATCCAGCGTGTCCTTGGGCATGGAGACCTTGCGGGCCTGCTCCACCACCAGGCGCAGCCGCGCGTTGGACGCCGGGTCGGCTCCGTTGCGCGCTGCCACCATGATTTCCTTGGCCAGCTTGCCGAACACGCGCCCCCTGGCATTCGCCGCGAGTTCCTTGCCTTTTGCTTTCCATTGCGCGCCCATAACTGTGTTCTCCTTGGCGTTGCAGCGCCTGTTGCGCCGTGCCGGTTGAAAGTGTTCCGCCCTTGACGCTGCACAGGCATTGATGACGTGTCAGGCGCCAGGTGGCGGGTCTGGTTATACACCGGCAGCACGGCCTGCTGGCGGGGCATGCACGGCCTGCTGGCGGGGCATGCACGGCCATTGGCCCGGCTCCCATCGGCATGGGACTACAGCAATGATGGCGGGCCAGCCGTCATGCAACACCACCACGGCGTCAGAATCTGCCGGGATATGTCCAGCAATTCGGCCGTGGTTTCCGGCGCACCCTCTTCACAGGCGTCAGTATCCACATGGGCCAAGGTCCGCAAATATGCGGTTCCGCTGTTTGCCATACTGGTGCTGGGCCTGCTTATCTCCAACGCGCACAAGGTCGACTGGCGGGGTGCCTGGCAGGCGATCAGGTCCTATCCGCCGCAGTTGCTCCTGGGCGTGCTGGGTATCGCGCTCACCAGTCACGCGCTTTACGGCTGCTTTGACCTGATCGGCCGCAACCACACGCGCCACCGCCTGCCGCGCCTGGAAACCTGGTTCATCGCCGTGACCAGCTACGCCTTTACCCTGAACCTGGGCGCTGTGATCGGTGGCGTTGCCACCCGCGCCCGGCTGTACGCCCGGTCAGGCCTGGACGATGCCACCATTGCCCAGGTCATCGGCTTGAGCGTTGCGACAAACTGGCTAGGTTATGGCGTGGTAGCGGGCGGCCTGTTCGCCTCGGGTGCGATCACCTTACCACCGCAGGCGCATATGCCGGGCGGGACTTTGCAGGCCTTGGGCTTGCTGATGCTGGCCCTGGCTGCTGCGTATGTGCTGGCCTGCAGGCTTTGGCAGGGCCGGCAATGGCGCATCAGGGGGCGACTGGTGCAGCTCCCGCCGCCCGGCATCGCCATGTTCCAGATGGGCATTGCTGCGGCGAACTGGTCCCTGATGGGCGCTGCCATTTATCTGCTGCTGGGTGGTCAAGTAGCCTACGGCACCGCTTTGGGCGTGCTGATGGCAGCGTCGATTGCTGGCGTGGTGATGCCGCTACCGGGGGGAATAGGTGTGCTGGAGGCGGTGTACCTCGCCTTGCTGGGCGGCTCGATGAAACAGGGCGCGCTGATGGGTGCCGTGCTGGCGTACCGGGTTATTTACTACTTCATACCGATGGCGTTTGCCCTGGCGCTGTATGTATACCTTGAACGGTCGGCGGCGGGCACGGCAAAAGACGCCGCCAAAACCGCCGCTTAGGATTTCAATGGCAGGCGTTCGGTGAACGCGGGTCTGGCATCAGTCACTTGCCTCGCGCTACCTAATCCATAGCGGTAGGCGCCCGTTTTACCTGGGCTCTAACGCGTTTTATTCCTACAAGCGGGCTATTTCGTGTCCCTAGCATCGGCGACTGTCTTCATCACAGAAAGCATGACATGACCGATGACAAAAGCAAAACAGGCAGTGACCGAAAGCTGATCAGTCTTCGCGAAGACTATGAGCTGCGCGACTGGAGCCAGAGTCTGGGGTGCACCGAGCAGCAGCTGCGCGATGCAGTGCAGGCAGTGGGAAATTCCGCCGACACGGTTCGCGATTACCTCAAATCACGCGGCACGCCCGCGGGCTGAAGGCTAAGCAATCTGGCCTTGGAAGCCCGGCAGATAGGCCCTAGGCGCGCGGCCTTTCATATCGCGGCCGTGGTTTTAACTGCGTCAGTTGACGGCTGCAAACCATTCGCAGCGCGTATCAAACCGGCTTGCAAGGCGTTGGCATGCAGGCCTACAAGCGCGCATCGGTGAGACGCAAAAATCTAAAACCCAACCCGATCCCGCCAACCCGCACGGAAGGAAACCATGCAAGCCACATCCCTTGGAATGAACAAAACCGGCGCATCCATGTCGCCCATCGGGGTCAATGCGATGACCGATGCCGTGAATGAATTTTCACCACCCGGACCTATCGATACCGAAGCCATGGCGGCGCAGCGCATCGTCTACATCACCGAGTCAGACGCACTGGGCTCGATCCCGCCGCCGCCGTCCGTGAAGGGCGTGCTCAAAAGCGGCATGGCCAAGATGTCAGGAAGCCATCCCAGTGTTTTCATGGACAAGATCGGTGAGCGCATCGCCTTCGAGCGCGCCGGAACCCGGCTGTATGACGCCCTCATCACCAAATACGAAGCCCTGTCACTGGCCGACGGCAACGTGCTGCCGCCAGCGCGTCAGGCAGCCTTGACGGACGAAGGCTCGGCGCTGCAGACGCTGCGCGACGAAGCACCGGCGCAGACGCTGGCGCGCATACGTTCGGAAGAGCTTGCGCACTTCAGAATGCTGTGTGAGGCGATGCAGCATCTGGGAGGGGACCCGACGGCTCAAACCCCTTGCGCAGATGTGATCGCTACCGCGTCGATGGGCCTGGTGCAGGTTGTCACCGATCCGCGCACCACGCTGGCGCAAAGCCTGAACGCCATGCTGACCGCCGAACTCACCGACAACGCAGGCTGGGAGCTTTTGATACAGCTTGCGGAAGACGCTGGCGAAACCGAGCTGACGGGGCGGTTTCTGGCCGCGCTGGACCAGGAGCAGGAGCACCTGATCACGATCAAGGGATGGCTCAACGCCCTGGTGCTCAAAGGCGACGCAACGCCCGCGCTCTGACGCTGCGCCAACATCTATTACAGGAGTCACTCATGGTCAATTTATTGCAGGACAAAGGCATTCCCCTGGCGCGCCAGCGCATGAGCTGGAAGGACATGGTGGGCAAACCCATCAGCAAGCTCGACGATGATGCTTTCACCCGTGTGCGCGTTATCCTGATGAACGGGCTCGAGCTTGACTCGTTGCGCGTCAAACAGGTGGCCCTGCGCTGCAGCGCCAACGCTCGGGTGCCGTTGGCTCAACTGATGCGGGTCGAACAGCATCAGGCAACAACCATCAACTGGTTGATAGGTGCCGACCATTCGCCGATCGAAACCACCATCGGCTATGAGCAGGCTGCCATCGAGATCACCGCATCAGTTGCGCAGCTTGAGCCCGACCCGTATCTTGCCCAGGGCTACCGCTACGGCCTGCTGGAAGACTTTGACCACCTCTACCGCTATTCGGCGCTGCTTGACCGGCTTGAGGGCAAGGATGCCAATAACATCACGCAGGGCTACACCGACATCGTTCCGTCGCGGCCGACCATCGTTCATCACCGGGCGCCCGAGCATGATCTGCTCGAACCCTATGGGCCCAGCGCGGCACTCGCCACAAAATTTCATGCGCTGACGCTGACTGGTGCTGAATTTCAGACGCATGATTACTACATGAACATCGGCCCGCTGTTTTCAGATGCCGTAGCCAGGCAGTTGTACGCGGAGATCGCATCGGTGGAGTCGCAGCACATCACCCATTACGGGTCAATGCTGAACCCACTGGAAACCCCGCTCGAAAAGCTGCTGCTGACCGAAGCCTGTGAAGTCTGGAACTACGCTGCCTGCGCCGCGCAGGAAACCAACCCGCGCGTCAAGGCGATCTGGGAGCGTTTTCTGGATTACGAACTGGGCCACCTGCAGGTGGCAATGGAGCTGTTCAAGGAGGTCGAGCGGCGCGACCCGGCAGAGTTGCTCGGCGACGGGAAACTTCCGCCGTTTATCCGGTTTGAAAGCCAGCGTGAGTTTGTGCGGTCAGTTTCTGAAAAGGAAATGACCATGCGCAAGAACGGCACGCAATTTGTCAGCGAGTCGGAAGAGGGTGAATCATCACTGGTCTTCCGCGACCAGCTCAACGCCGACGGCTCACCCTCGACATCGGTATCGGCCACCTACAGCTGGACACCCGGCACGGAGCTGATGCGCGAGGCGGAGGTGCTGGTAGCGGCCTGAAGCGGCTTTCCCCTCGTACTGCGCCTTGCGCTAGCGGCGCTGCGCATCAATTGGACAGCGGGGTTGAATGCTAGGGTTCAAGGAGCTGTTCGCCCTCATAAATATTGGGCTAGCGGCTCTTTTAGTCTACTTATTGCGTGTCCGCTGTAGTTGGGTTCGACAGCGCTTATGCCTTGGCCGCGGGGCGGGCTTGGGCATGCGCCCGCAACCAGTCGGCCAATTCTGCTTTGGTGAGGTCGTCTGCTGCGGCGGCGGGCAGGGTGAGCACGCAGTCTGCATCGCCTACACCGGCTGATACCCGTTCAGCCGCAAAAACCGTTCGGCCCCGACAAGCCGGTACGCTCGTTCATCGATAAAAGCGTGGCTGCGAGCAAGGGCATAACCGCAGGCAGCCGCTAGCGATGCCGCGTCCGGCTCTGCATACAGCGCGAGGTCTGGCGGCTGGACCAATTCAGACTCCAGCAGTTTGCCGTCGCGAAAGCTATTTTTCTACGCTGCGACCATCCCTGAGCGGTCGGATTATCTGTGGCGTACTTATGCAGCTTGCTGCCACGTATCCAGATCAATAACCCCAGCCAGCGGCGCATCGCACACCTGCCCATGGTGCGCCACCAGCCAGGTACGCGTGCGCTGCCTTGCCGCATCGCCCAGCCGGGCTTCAAGGGCGTTTGCCGATGGCTTGTCCGGTGCGGCATAAGGCTCATCCAGCAGCGTCAGCGTGGCGCCGGAGGCAAAAGCTGCGGTGAGCAAAACCTTGCGTTTGGTTCCGGTGGAAAGCATGTGAACCGGCTTGAACATGTGGTCCTGCAGTGAAAAATCATCCACCAGTGGTGCGATCTGGCGCTGATCAAAGCAGGGGTATGCGCGGCTGATGCTGTCCAGATACGCGGTTGGCGTGACTGCGTCAAGTGCATCAACGGCGCAAGAGCCAGGCTCCGTCCAGAACACCTGCCGCAGGTAGTCATCAGGCGCATCGGCCGCGGAAACGCCGTGGATGCGCAGGATTCCCCTGGTGGCCGGAACCTGCCCCGCCAGCAGGCGAAGCAACAGGGTCTTTCCGGTCCCCGGGCCGCCGCGCAGCTGCGTCAGACCGGCCCGCAAGGCGAAGAACCGGCTGGTAAACAGGGTTTAGCCTGGGTAGTCGAAACCCAGGTTTTCAGCGGTAAACAGGTCAGGCAGGGTCATGGTCTGAGGGTATATCTGCCGACAATGCCGGCGGGCAACGTGCACAACGCACACCGGAAAAAAACGAGCGGCGATACTGGACGCTTTCTCGTGCCGTTCAGGCGCATGCACAGGGCGGACGATGAGTTTGAAGGATGCAGGTCAATCCGACCATGAAGTACCGGTACCCAGAGGACGCGGCATCGCTTACGCCGCTACAGCCTACACGGTATGGGGCCTGTTTCCCCTTTATTTTCTGCAGGTCGCGCAGGTTGCTGCGCTTGAGGTGGTTTTTCACCGCACCGTCTGGTGCCTGGTTTTCTTGCTGGTCGTGATGTTGTTGCTCAGGCGCTGGGCCTGGATGGGTGAACTGCGGCACCAGCCGCGCGTGCTGGCTGCCTTTGCGCTGTCGGCGTTGCTGCTGTCGGTTAACTGGCTGGTGTATGTGTGGGCAGTGCAGCATCAGCATGTGGTCGATGCCAGCCTGGGCTATTTCATCCTGCCGCTGGTGAACGTCGCGTTGGGTTTCGTGTTTTTGCGCGAGCGCCCGCGCCCAGGCCAATGGCTGGCGGTGGCCGTCGCAGCGGCTGGCGTGCTGTGGCTGACGCTGCAAACCGGCCGCCTGCCGTGGATCGCGCTGGCGCTGGCGAGCAGCTTTGGCGTCTATGGACTGCTGCGCAAGGTTGGCAAACTGGGCGCGCTGGAAGGCCTGACCCTGGAGACCCTGATGCTCGCCCCATCTGCGATGGCGGTGCTGGCCTACTGGACATGGAACGGCGAGGGCGTGCTGGCCCAGGGCAGACCGGTCGAGATTGCCTGGTTGATGCTTGCCGGGCCACTCACGGCGGTGACCTTGCTGCTTTTTGCCGCAGGTGCACGCCGCATACCCTTGGCAACGCTGGGCATTCTTCAGTACATATCGCCCAGCGTGCAGTTTGGCCTGGGGGTTTATGTGTTCGGCGAAGCGTTTGAGCCATCCCGGTTGCTGGGATTTGTGCTGATTTGGGCCGCCTTGCTGGTGTACAGCCTGGAAGGCTGGTGGAACAGCCAGCGCGGCAGTGCTGCGCGTGTGGCACGACTGTAGGCCCTCGCGGAGCGATGCAGGCTTTCCAGCTTGATTATCGTCAAAAGCGGCTTCTAGCGCATCAAATGCAAGGGCTTCTAGCTATCAAAGAAGTAGCATAGAGCGCTGCTCGAGCTGAACATAGGTCCGCTGTTCGCACGGTCTGCGCCACCCCAGCGTCAACGTCGTGCGGCTGGCAGCGCTGGAGTCCTGACCCTACTTCGCGCGCGGACTCGCTTCTATGATGCGCCGATGACCTTCAGCACCCACCCGACAACCGCCGCGACCGGCATGCGCCAGCTCTTTGACGCCCAGCACCTGGCAAGCCGATCGGCGATAGCAGTGCCGCTTGCCGTGCGCAAGGACAGGCTGCTGCGCATCAAGGCGCTGCTGGACGCCAGCGGCCCCGCGCTGGCCCAGGCGGTACAGGCTGATTTTGGTGTGCGGTCGCCGCAGCTGACCGAGATTGCAGACCTGTTCGTGCTGCGCACCTTGCTGTCGCACACCTTGAAGTCGCTTGCCGGCTGGATGAAGCCGGTCAAGGTCAGCACACCGCTTTATCTGCAGCCGGCACGGGCTTTTCTGCAGCGTCAGCCGCTCGGTGTTGTCGGCGTGGTGTCGCCCTGGAATTACCCGGTGCAGCTCGCCCTGGGCCCGGTGATTACCGCACTGGCAGCAGGCAACCGCGTCATGCTCAAGCCCAGCGAGCTCACGCCCCGCACATCGGCATTGATGGCGCAACTGATTGCCGCTGCCTTCGCGCCTGACGAGCTGTGCGTGATCGAAGGTGATGCTGCCACCGCCGCCGAGTTTTCAGCATTGCCGTTTGACCACCTGTTTTTTACCGGCTCCACGGCAGTCGGCCGAATGGTTGCGCAGGCGGCGGCAGTCAACCTGACGCCCACCACGCTGGAGCTTGGCGGTAAATCTCCCTGCATCATTGATGCGTCGTGCGACCTTGAACAGGCCGCCATCAAGATCGCGCATGGCAAGCTGCTCAACGCCGGCCAGACCTGCATTGCGCCCGACTACGTCATGCTGCCAGCCGGAAAAGAGGCTGCGTTTAGCGCGGCATTTGCCAAGGCGGTCGCCACGCTGTTTCCCACCATCAGCGGCAACCCCGACTACGCCGCCATCATCAGCCCGCGGCACCATGAGCGCCTGCAGGCCATGCTGGCGCAGGCATCAGCGCAAGGCGCGCGGCTGCAGGTGGTCGGCCAGCCTGCAGCGCCTTCTGAAGCAGCGCAGCGCCAGATGGCGCCGGTGCTGGTCTTCGGCGCCGCGCCCGACGCCAGGCTGCTGACCGAAGAGATATTCGGGCCGGTGCTGCCGGTATTGCCTTACGACGCGATCGATCAGGCCATCGACTACATCAACGCCCGGCCACGGCCGTTGGCGCTGTACTGGTTCGGCACGGATGCTGCATCGCGCGACCGGGTGCTGGCGCAAACCGTCAGCGGCGGCGTCACGGTCAACGACACGCTGATGCATATCGCCCATGAGAATCTGCCGTTCGGCGGGGTTGGTCAAAGCGGTTGGGGCTCTTACCACGGTGAGGCCGGCTTTCTTCGACTGACGCAGCAAAAACCGGTGCTGGTGCAGTCAAAATGGGCGCGCGGCGACCTGTTCTACCCGCCGTATGGCAAACGTTTTGACCAGGTCATGGGGCTGCTCAGGCGCTGGTTGTAGGCGCCGCAGCCGTGAGTGTGATGACAGTCTTCGCCGCTGTCCACAGCATGGCGCCCCATGCGACCGGTAGCGCGTCGCTGGAGTTTTGTGCCCTGCCGGCTTAGGGCCGACACCGCCCGATTTTCAAGCAAAAAGTGCTTATAGCCCAGCACGTACGAGGGTTGGTAGCTATTAATAACATAGCGTAGAGAGCCGGGCCGGGCGTTGACAGACCCATACCGCCCGCACTGCCGGCAACCGGACGGTCGCCTTTTCGGATGCTTTACGATGGTGGCCTTCACAGAAGGTGGCCTGTGCTGCCGCACGATCTGGCCTCCGCGCCTTCACGCCATCACAAAGCCCGACATGACCGAACCTACGCTGAATGCTGTCCATTGCCCTGACGCAAGCGGAGGGCATCGCATGGCCTACTGGCAGTGGGGCACCCCCGACAGCAGCCATGTGGTGGTGTGCGTGCATGGCCTGTCACGCCAGGGGCGTGATTTTGATGTGCTGGCCCGGACGCTGGCGGCACGGGCAGCCGACCACTCCGGCGGGATCAGGATCGTGTGTCCCGATGTTGCCGGCCGCGGCGAGAGCGACTGGCTGAAAGATCCGATGGGCTATCAGGTGCCGGCTTATGCTGCCGACATGCTGGCCCTGATCAGCCAGTTGCATCACCAGGCGAGCATCAGCCGGCTGGATTGGGTCGGCACCAGCATGGGCGGCCTGATCGGGATGGTGGTGTGTGGAGCGCCAGGCATGCCGCTGCCGGTGCCCGTGCGCAAGCTGGTGCTCAATGATGTCGGTCCGGCGCTGCAGTGGGCGGCCATTTCGCGCATCGGTGAATACCTGGGCAAAGCCGGGCAGTTTCCTACGGTTGAAGAGGCCGCGGCCGCCATGCGCGTGATTTCGTCAGGCTTCGGTCCGCACACCGATGAGGAATGGCTGGCGCTTTCCAGGCCAATGCTTCGGCCGGCTGAAGCGGCAGACGGCATGCTGCGCCTGCACTACGACCCGGACATCGCACTTGTTTTCAAGCAGGCTACCGAGGCATCCACCGCCCAGGGCGAGGCCCAGCTATGGGAACTTTACGACAACATCAGCGCCCTGACACTGCTGCTGCGGGGCGCGCAGTCAGATCTGCTGAGCCCGCAGACTGCAGCAGCAATGACACGCCGCGGTCCGCGCGCGAAACTTGTTGAGCTTGAAGGCGTGGGGCATGCCCCCACGTTGGTGGCTGGCGATCAGGTCAACGCGGTCGCCGATTTTCTGCTGGACTGAGCAGGCTCTTTCACTTCGGGACGTGCTCCCTGCACGCTTCTTTGCACGCATCTACGCAAGCATCTTTGCACGCCTTCATGAAACGTACCCCGACTGGGCCAGCCGGCCCCGCATCATCTCAGCCGCCCAACGCACCCATCGTCACGGCCACCGAAAACAGCCTGCCCGAGCAGGCGCATGCACTGGCACGTGCGCGGGCTTTTGCGGAGCCGCTGATCGGCGCTGAAACGCTGAATACCGGCGAGAACATCCTGGCGCATGCGGATGCAGTGGCTGCAATTCTCAAATCGATCGGCGGCTCTGAAGCCATGCAGGCCGCAACTTATCTGGTGCACGCCTGCCAGCACCTGACCCGGCCGCAGGAGGTGATCACCAAAGCGTTTGGCGCCAGCTACGCCGCGCTGGCCATCGAGACGACCAAGCTGGTTCAGGTGCAGCGCCAGGCTCGTACCGCCGACGCCAGCGCTCAACTGGAAGACCCGGCTGCGCAGGCCGAAAACGTGCGCAAGATGCTGCTGGCCTTTTCGCGCGACATGCGGGTGGTCATGCTCAGGCTGGCATCACGGCTGCAGACACTGCGCCACTATGCAGCCAATTTTTCGGCAACCGGGCAGCCTGCTTCCGCATCACTGGCGTATGAGTCACTGCATGTGTTTGCGCCACTGGCCAACCGCCTGGGCATCTGGCAGATCAAGTGGGAAATGGAGGATCTCGCGTTCCGTTTTCTGGAACCTGATACCTACAAGAAGACTGCCAGATTGCTCGATGAGAAGCGGCTTGAACGCGAACACTTCATGGAGACGCTGCGCGCGCAGCTGGACCGCCAGCTCAACCAGAACGGAATTGCGGCGCTGGTGCAGGGCAGACCCAAGCATATCTACAGCATCGTCAAGAAAATGCGCGGCAAGGCGCTTGATTTTGACCAGGTGTTTGACATTCGCGCGCTGCGAGTGATTGCAGCCGACGTCAACGGGTGCTACGCGGCGCTGGGCTTTGTGCATGCCAACTTTGCGCCCATCGAGGGCGAGTTTGACGACTACATCGCAAGGCCCAAGTCAAATGGCTACCAATCGCTGCATACCGTGGTGCGCGACGAGGCCGGCCGTGCGGTGGAGATCCAGATCCGCACGCAGGCCATGCACGACCATGCCGAGCATGGCGTGGCCGCACACTGGGCTTATAAGGAGGCAGGCACCAAGGGTTACGCCGGCGTTTCCGCCAGCAGTGAATACGACGCCAAGATTGCGGTATTGCGCCAGTTGCTGGCGTGGGAGCGCGATCTGTCGGGGCCCGCATCGCAGCGCGCACGCGAAGCCAACAAGGGCTTGTTTGAAGACCGCATCTATGTGCTGACGCCGGATGCCGCCATCGTCGAGCTACCCCAGGGCGCAACTGCCGTGGATTTTGCCTACAGCGTACACACCAGCCTGGGCCATCGCTGCCGGGGCGCACGCCTTGACGGCAGCATGGTGCCCCTGAATACGCCGCTGCAAAACGGCCAGACGGTGGAAGTGATCACCGTGAAGGAGGGCGGACCATCCCGCGATTGGCTCAATACGGAGCTGGGCTTCTTGATCAGCCATCGGGCCCGGTCCAAGGTGCGTGCCTGGTTCAACGCGATCGACATGGCGCAGACCATCGCAAAGGGCCGTGAAGCCGTTGAAAAACTGCTGCAGCGTGAAGGAAAAACGGCGATCAAGCTGGATGATCTTGCCGTGCAACTCGGCTTCAAAACAGCAGAGGACGTTTTCGAAGTGGTGGGCAAGGACGAGCTGTCGCTGCGCACCATCGAGAACATGCTCAAGCCGCCGGAACCGACTGCCGCCCAGGATGATTTTGTACTGACCCGCAAACCGCGCGTGGCCAGCCGCCAGGCAAACGGTGGCGTACTGGTGGTCGGCATGGGATCGCTGCTCACCCAACTGGCCAAATGCTGCAAGCCGGCTCCGCCCGACGACATTCTTGGATTCGTGACCAAGGGCAAGGGCGTCAGTATTCATCGGGGGGACTGCAGCAATTTCCGCAACATGGCATCGGGCAGTCCCGACCGTGTTATCGGAGTGGAATGGAGCGTAGCGCCCGGTAGCGATGGAGGCGCCGCCGCAGCAGGGACTGGCCAGGTGTACCCGGTGGATGTAGCCATTGAGGCGTCAGACCGGCAAGGTCTGCTGCGCGACATCTCTGAGGTGTTTACCCGCGAGAAGATGAATGTGATCGGCGTGCAGACCCAGTCCGTCAAGGACACGCGCGGCGGTACGGCGTGGATGACATTTACGGTAGAGGTTGCGCAGTCCAGTCGCCTCAAGCAGGTGCTGGCGGTGGTTGCCGAAGTCAATGGCGTGCGATCGGCGCGAAGGCGATAGCAACGGCCGGCTTTGCGATCATCACAATTAACCGCTTCATGGATGAACCGCAATTTCGAATGCTATAATTCGAGTTGTCGAACAGACTTTTAGGCGCGTAGCTCAGCTGGTTAGAGCACCACCTTGACATGGTGGGGGTCGTTGGTTCGAGTCCAATCGCGCCTACCAATTTTCTTGAAAGTTTTCACCCTCCATGCAAGGCCAGGCATGGTGTACAGGGTAAACCAAGGGGATTGCGTATACCCAGGTTTCCTAAAATGCCCTTCGATGCGCTCTCGGTGCAGCGCTTCGCTCAGCCGGTCATTTACAGGAACTCCAGTGCCAAAAAACAGATCTACAAGCCCGGCGCAGGGCTCGGCCTTACCTGATGACGCTTCGGCTCAGGAAACCAGCGCCACCGCACCGGAGCCTATATGCGGCAGTGCTGAACGCATCATCAAGAAATACCCTAACCGTCGTCTGTATGACACGGAGACGTCAACCTACATCACGCTGACCGATGTGCGCCAGCTGGTCATGAAGACCGCACGGTTTGTGGTGCGTGACGCGAAGACCAATGAAGACCTGACGCGAAGCATCTTGCTGCAGATCATTCTTGAGGAAGAGTCGGGAGGTGCCCCGATGTTCACTGAAGCGGTGCTCGCCAACATCATTCGCTTTTACGGTAACGCCATGCAGAGCTTCATGGGCGCTTATCTTGAAAAAAACGTACAGAGCTTTATGGACCTGCAGGTCAAGATGGCTGAGCAGTCCAAGGGACTGAGTCCTGAAAAATGGGCGCAGTTCATGAATACACAGTCGCCCATGATGCAGGGCATGATGGGCACTTACGTCGAGCAATCGAAGACGGCGTTTACCCAAATGCAGGAGCAGATGCAGAAGCAGAGCGAGCAAATGCTGGCCGCATTCGGGCTCAAACGCTGATCGGCTGATCAATGAGCCGGCCGCACTTCCCCAGGCGTTATTGACCCGACGCGTGCATTGCCGTTATCGCCCGCGCAGCTGGCAATAAGAGAGCCATAAGCCGGCCAACGTAAACGGCGGCGTTGACGCAGGCGAACGCCTTAACCGTAAAGAATTTTTCTATTTCACCGCAGAGACCACAGCTCATGAGCGACGTTATCGACACCATTCACCCAGCCGCAGCTGCTGCGGGTAAACCTGCACCGCGTGTGGGGTTTGTCAGCCTGGGCTGCCCAAAGGCATTGACTGATTCCGAACTGATCCTGACGCAGCTGAGCGCGGAGGGATACCTTACCTCCAAGACGTTCGAAGGTGCGGATCTCGTCATCGTCAACACCTGCGGCTTTATCGACGATGCAGTCAGGGAAAGTCTGGACACGATAGGTGAAGCGCTGGCTGAAAACGGCAAGGTGATTGTCACTGGCTGCCTGGGCGCTAAGACTGGCGAAAACGGTGGCAATCTGGTGCAGCAGATGCACCCCAGCGTCCTGGCCGTCACAGGTCCCCATGCAACGCAGGAGGTCATGGATGCGGTGCATCTAAACCTTCCCAAACCGCATGATCCGTTTATCGATCTCGTGCCCAATACCTTTGGTATTGCCGGTATCAAGCTGACACCGCGCCACTATGCCTATTTGAAAATCAGCGAAGGTTGTAATCATCGCTGTACCTTTTGCATCATTCCGTCGATGCGCGGTGATCTCGTCTCACGGCCTGTAGGTGATGTGCTGAATGAAGCGCGAGCTCTTTTTGAAGGCGGTGTAAAAGAGCTGCTGGTGATCAGCCAGGACACCTCCGCATACGGCGTTGATGTCAAGTACCGCACCGGCTTTTGGGATGGCAAGCCTGTCAAGACACGCATGCTTGAACTGGTGCAGGCGCTGGGCGATATTGCCCAGCCCTATGGCGCCTGGGTCAGGCTGCATTATGTGTATCCCTATCCCAGTGTGGATGAGATATTGCCCTTGATGGCGACCGGCAAGATTCTGCCTTATCTGGATGTGCCGCTTCAGCACAGCCACCCGGATGTGCTGAAACGCATGAAACGGCCTGCAAGTGGAGAAAAAAACCTGGAACGCATCGCACGCTGGCGCGAGATATGCCCGGAACTGGTTATTCGCAGCACCTTCATCGCCGGGTTCCCGGGTGAGACCGAAAGCGAGTTCCAGCATCTGCTTGATTTCATGCAGGAAGCCCGGATCGACCGCGCTGGCTGCTTTGCCTACAGCCCTGTTGAGGGAGCCACGGCCAACAGTATTCCCGGCATGCTGCCGCTGGAGTTGCGTGAGGAACGGCGCGCTCGCTTTATGGCTGTCGCCGAGGCTGTGTCCAGCGCCAAACTGCAGCAGCGCATAGGCGCCACGATGCAGGTGCTGGTTGACGCGGCTCCTGCCTTGGGACGAAAGGGCGGCACGGGCCGCTCCTATGCGGATGCGCCCGAGATTGATGGCGTCGTCAAGCTGCTGCCGCCAGAAAAACTCAGCAAGACACTGAAGGTTGGTGAGTTCACCAAGGCACGCGTTGTGGGAACGCAGGGCCACGATCTGCTGGCTGTGCCTTTCTGAGGCCGCTTTCCAAAAACTCGCACTTTTTCGAGTGCCAACAAAAAAGCCACCGATCAACAGTGGCTTTTTGTGTGCTTCGTAAGCTTTTTCATCAAAGCGCAGAAACTTGTGTATCTTGGTGCCCGGGAGAGAACTCGAATCTCCACATCTTGCGATACACGGACCTGAACCGTGCGCGTCTACCAATTCCGCCACCCGGGCACAGCTAGCAGTGTACCATTACACAGGCGCTTTTTTCTGTCGGCACGATCGGGTCGCCAACAATTTATCAGTAACCACAAGGCTCGGTGACATGATCACCGTAGCCGCTTGTGAAACCTAGCAGAGACGCACTATTAAAAACATTCCTCCACACACTGGCGCTTCCTCTGGCCTGCTTGCCGAATTCGAAGGTGTTGTTTCGGGCCATCGCGATGGCCACGGATTCGTCCAGCGCGACGATGGCGAAGCAGACATTTACCTGCCGCCCAACGAAATGCGTGCGGTGCTGCACAAGGATCGCGTCAAGGCGCGTATCGTCCGGCACGACCGCAAGAACCGCCCGGAAGGCCGGGTCACTGAAATCATCGAGCGCTCGTCTAATCCCATCATTGGCCGCCTGCTGCAGGAAAGCGGTGTCTGGCTGGTGGCGCCAGAAGACAAGCGCTATGGTCAGGATGTGCTGATCCCAAAGACGGGGATCGGGGCCGCAAAAGCCGGTGAGGTGGTTGTGGTGCAACTTACCGAGCCACCCGCTCTGTTCGGGCAGCCGGTTGGCCGGGTCAAGGAAGTGCTGGGCGATATCGATGACCCTGGCATGGAAATAGAAATTGCGGTTCGCAAGTATGGCGTGCCGCATGAATTCAGCGATGAAGCCCTGGCGCTTGCCCGAACACTGCCCGACTCGGTCAGGCTTGAGGACAAGAAGGGCCGGGTCGACCTGACGGATATCGCACTGGTCACGATTGACGGCGAGGATGCGCGTGACTTCGATGACGCGGTGTATTGCGAGCCTGCCAAGGTAGGTCGTGGCAAGGGATGGCGCTTGCTGGTGGCTATCGCGGACGTGAGCCACTATGTCGAGACTGGCAGCGCTATTGACATCGACGCCTATGACCGCGCCACCAGCGTCTACTTTCCGCGGCGCGTCATTCCGATGTTGCCCGAGAAGCTGTCAAACGGCCTGTGCTCGCTCAACCCGAGCGTTGAACGGCTGTGCATGGTGTGCGACATGCTGGTGACGGCAAAAGGTGAGGTTCATGCTTACCAGTTTTATCCCGCCGTCATGTTCAGCCACGCCCGCTTCACCTACACCGAGGTGGCTGCGATCTTGGCCAACACGCGTGGGCCGGAGGCGACCCAGCGCAAGGCGCTGGTCCCGCACCTGCTGAACCTGCATGATGTTTACCAGGCACTGCTCAAGGAGCGTGGCGTTCGTGGCGCGGTGGATTTTGAAACCACCGAAACGCAGATCGTGTGCGATGAAGTGGGGCGTATCGAGAAAATCGTGCCGCGTACCCGCAACGTGGCCCACCGCCTGATTGAAGAGGCCATGCTGGCCGCCAATGTGTGCTCTGCCGACTTTATCGAGCAGAGCAAGCATGTCGGCCTCTTTCGCGTGCACGAAGGGCCGACGCCTGAAAAGAAGGACATGCTGCGCAACTACCTGAAGGCTTGCGGCCTCGGCATGACCATCAGCGATGACCCGACCCCGGGCGAGTTCCAGCAGATTGCGCTGGCGACCAAGGACCGCCCTGACGCGCAGCAGATTCACTCCATGCTGCTTCGCTCGATGCAGCAAGCGATCTACACACCCATGAACGGCGGCCATTTCGGGCTGGCTTACGAGGCGTACACACATTTCACCAGCCCGATCAGGCGGTATCCCGATTTGCTGGTGCACCGTGTCATCAAGGCGGTGCTGACCCGTCAAAAGTACCAGCTGCCGACTTTGCCAACGCCGGGAGAGGCAGAGGCCAAGCTGTCCAAGCGCCTCGCGTCCCGCGTCAAGGACCCGGAGCAAAAGCCGAAGAAAGCCAGCGCTGATGAACTGGCCTGGCAGGCTGCGGGCCTGCATTGCAGCGCCAACGAGCGTCGCGCCGACGAGGCCAGCCGCGATGTCGAGGCCTGGCTCAAGTGCAAGTACATGCGTGAGCACCTGGGGGAAGAGTTTGGCGGCGTGGTCACGGCGGCAACCGGGTTCGGCATCTTCGTGACGCTGGACGCCATGTATGTCGAAGGCCTGGTGCACATCACGGAACTGGGCGGTGAATATTTCCGCTTTGACGAAGCCCGGCAGGAACTGCGTGGCGAGCGCACCGGCATCCGTTATGCCATCGGCACCCGGGTTCGCGTTCAGGTCAGCCGGGTCGATCTGGACGGACGCAAGATCGACTTCCGGCTGGTGCATGAAGGTGAGGACTTGCAGGCCGTGACCGGCGGTGCGATGAAGGACAAGACGGGCGGCCATATGTCGGAGCTTCCGGCGCATGAACGCACTCAAGAGCGTGGCCCATCGCGCGGCGACCGCAAGCGCTCAGGTTCGGCCGGCGCCAGAAGTGCTGGCAGCTCCAGCGATGCGGGCGGTGCAGGTCGGGGCGCTACTGCCGCGCGTACCAAGAGCGCTGGCAGGGCAGCTGTTTCGCCCATCCAGGCGGTCAAGGCTGAGGGTAAAAAGTCCGTCGGCAAGGCATCCGGAAAAACCAGCCGCGCTACCGTCAAAAAATCCCGGCGCTGAGGCCAATGAGGCATATGCCCGTCAATCCCGTTTCCCTTTCACTATGCTGATTCGAATCCTGTCGTTCCTGCTTGAAACCGTTTTTTTCGTGCTGATCGCGGCGTCGCTGCTGCGCGCATGGATGAACTGGACCGGTGTCAACATGCGCGCCCAGCCCGGCACTTTTGTGATGGCAGTGACGGACTGGCTGGTCAAGCCATTGCGGCGCACCTTGCCATCGCAGGTCGCCAAATCCAGGCTTGACTGGGCGAGCGTTGGCGCCGCTTTTATCCTTGCACTGGCCCATGGCTTGTTGTGGGCAGTGCTGTTTGGCGCGATGGTCGGCGCTGGCGGCCTGGCGGCATTTGGCCCGACAGCGGTCTTGTCGGTGCTGCTCTTTGCCCTAAAGATGCTGATCAAAGTGGCGCTACAGACCCTGATGATTCTGGTGATCGGCTTTGCCATCCTGTCGTGGGTGCAGCCTGGCTCTTATGCCTACGTCATGCTGGGCCGGCTGACCGAGCCTTTGCTTGATCCGCTGCGCCGGGTAGTGCCTTCCATCGGCGGCGTGGACCTTTCAGCGCTGGTGCTGATCCTGCTGCTGCAGATTGGCCTGATGGTGCTGGGCTGAAGCGCTAAAAGCCTGCTGGCAAAATTTGTCTTGCCAGCATTGACGCCGTCATCGGCTGGCGGGGCCTGGCATCTGCCCATTCATCGGCGATGCAGCCATGCGCAAACACGGCTGCGCATGCGGCATCAAAGCAGCCCATGCCACCCGCCAGCCGGGCGCCGATCATGCCCGCCAGCACATCCCCGGTGCCGGCAGTCGCCAGCAAGGCGTTGCCGGTCGGATTGATGGCGCTCGTCCGGCCAGGCGACGCCACGATGGTGCCCGACCCTTTCAACACCACGGTGCTGCCGAACCGCTCGACCAGTTGCATTGCAGCCTGCAAGCGGTTCGCCTGAATATCGCTGGCGGGACATTCCAGAAGACGACCCGCTTCGAGCGGATGCGGTGTGAGGACGGTGCTGCTGCCCCGAGGGTTGCGTGCCTTCAACAGCGCCTGCAGCTGTGGATCTGTGGCGATGGCATTCAATGCATCTGCGTCCAGTACCAGCTGCGTGGCTGCAGACAGCAGCCGGGGCAGCACCGCCCGTACCGCGTTTCCGCCACCACAGCCGCAGACGATGACCGTTTGTTTGAGATTGATCGCGTCAAGGTCACGAAACATCAGCTCTGGCTGGTCGGCGCTCACCGTCATCGCCTGTTGTCCCGGCGCTGCCAACAGGCTGACCAGCACCCGCCCGGCACCGGCGTGCAGTGCAGCGCTGGCAGCCAGCAGGGCGGCACCCGCCATATGGCTGCCACTTCTTGTTTCGCCGCCCACAATGGCGACATCACCAAAGCTTCCCTTGTGGCTGGCATGGCCAGCGCGAAGCCGGTCGTGCAGCGACGCACGGTCGCTGCCAACCAGCCAGGCGGATGGGGTTCTCAAGCCTGAGGCAGCGTTCATGCTGGTCGCGCCGAGGTCGTCAAACCAGACCTCTCCGGCGTGATCACGCCCTTGGGCGGTGAACAGGCCGGGCTTGAGCGTCAACAGGCTCAAGGTGTGCCGACGTCCAGCATTTTTTATGTCAAAACTGCCTCTAGCCATTTTTGCACCTGGGGTTGCAGCTATCGAATCAGGAGCAAAAATCCGGTTGAGGTGACCAGTGTCTGCGTCCAGGCCGGTCGGTATGTCAACTGAAAGCCGCGGCGCACCCTGGGTTTGCATATGCGAAAGCCAGCGTTGGATCACCCCGCTCCCCTGGCGCCGCGCGTCAAAGGTAGCGCCAATACCCAACAAGGCATCGACTGCAAAATCGAAGTGTTCTGGCGGCCGGTCTGCGACCTGCACGCCCGCCTGCAACGCGCGCATGCGTGACGCAGCCGCATCGCTGGGCTCTGCTGCCTTGTCTGACCGGGCGCCGGTCCACGTCACCACCACCGTCTTGCCCCACTGGTGCAAGTGCATGGCCGCTTCGAAACCGTCGCCGCCGTTGTTGCCGGGGCCGCATGCAACCCAGATGACCCGTGCGTGTGGCGCCAGGGCCAGGGTCAGCTGTGCCACCGAAAGCCCAGCCTGTTGCATCAGGCTGTGCGCTGGCCGTCCGCACGCCGCGCCGGCCTCTATCTGGCGCGTTGCAGCAACATCATGAAGCGGATGGGTGACCTCGAAACGCCCGGAAATTTTTTCGATCATGCGGCGCCTGGTCCCGGTTCAGGGCGCAAGGCGCGCCATGCCCAGGCCCTGCATGTCAATCTCGGGCGGTTTGCCGGCCATCAGATCGGCGAGGGCGCGGGCGCTGCCACAGCTGAGCGCCCAGCCGCTAGAGCCGTGTCCGATGTTCAGCCACAAGCCGGCGATTCCGCTGTTACCGATCACGGGCGGGCCGTCGGGCAGCATCGGGCGTGCCCCCTTCCATTCCTGCACCGTGGCGCCCATCGGGCTTTGCTGCGTCGCCCCCGGAAACCAGTCATGCAAGACCTTGTAAAGCGTCTGGAGGGATGACGCGTTTTTCTTCCCGATGGAGCCACCGATTTCAGCACTGCCGGCAACCCGCACCCGAGTACCCAGCCGTGAAATCGCGACCTTGTAGCGTTCATCCATCAGCGCACTGCGCGGTGCGTTCAGGGGCTCGCGTATTGGCGCGCTGATCGAGTAGCCGTACACCGCTGCCATGGGAATGTTGACGCCCAGCGGTTTCAAAAGCGCTGCCGAATCCAGGCCAGCGCAGAGCACGATGCGGTCAAAACTGCGCGGCTGGCTTTCGCCTGCTATCAAACAGCTAGCGGGTACCCCGGGGATAATTCGGGCGAGCGTCGTATTGAACTCAAAACTGACACCCAGCTGCTGCGCCTTGCTTTTGAGCAGCAGCGCAAATTGACGGCAATTAGCAACGCCGTCATCGGGCAGTTCGATACCACCCAGAAATTTCGCATCCGGATTCAACGCAGGTTCGATCAGCCTGACCTGCTCGGGCGAGCGTTCATGGAAGGTCACTCCAGCGTCTTTCAGTACCTGCAGGCTGGGCTGTATCAGGCGCCAGTCCTTTTCGCTGCGCAGCAGCACGGTGTATCCCTGGCTGCTGTCGTAGTCCAGTTCCAGCCCGACGGTCAGTTGACGCAGGCGGTCACGGCTGTAAAACGCCAGACGCTGCAGGCGCGAGCGATTGACCAGATAAGTTTCAAGGTTGCAGCACTGGTACCACTTCCACATCCAGGAGATGTCGGCAGCCGAAAGCGGCCATGCCAGCTTGACTGGCGCATGGCGGCGCAGCAGATGCCCGAGCACCTTGCGCGGCATGCCGGGCGCGGCCCAGGGCGTGACATAGCCAGGAGCCACCACGCCAGCGTTGGCAAAGCTGGTTTCCTCGGCCGCGGCGCTGCGGCGTTCCAGCACGGTGACCTCATGCCCGTCGGCTGCCAGTTCATACGCGGTGGTAATGCCGACGATGCCCGCGCCGACAACGGCAATCCTCATGCGGCAACCCTTGGGGCAGGGCGGGCGGCCCGGGTGTTGTCAGCGATAAAAAACTTCATGAATAATGGTGAAAACAGGCTCTAGCCCAGGTATGGCGGGGGATAATAGCTATAAAAGGTATAGTAAATTGCCGGCTGAGGGCCTGGCCCGCTCAAGCAGCCCGGGATGCTGTCAGGGCCGACTCGACCACCAACGCCGCATTCAGCAGGGCATCATCTTGCAGCGCACCGTGCCACAGCATCAGACCAACCGGCAACTGCCCCGGAGAATGGCAGGGAATCGAGATGCCGCAGCCGTCCAGCATGTTCACGGCCGAGGTATTGCGCAGCATCAGTCCGTTGACCCTGAAAAACTCGGCGTCATCGTGCAGCACGCTGGCAATGGGTGGGGCGACCAGTGGCACAGTTGGCGCCAGCACTGCGTCAAAACCAGCAAGCCGCGCCTGCATGCGTACGATCCATGTCTTTCGGGCAGCCAGTAGGTCGATGTAATCGGCAGCGCTCATGCTGGCGCCTCGCAAAATCCGCAACGCAACGCGGGGGTCGTAGGCCGATCGGTGCTGGTCGATCAACGTACGGTGCCAGGCGTAACTTTCGGCCGAAGAGAGTCCGCCCGTTGCATTGATGGCGGTCAGGTCACCCAGCTCGGGCACGGCAAGCTCTTCGATAGCTGCGCCAGCTTGTCTGAGGGTGTCAAGCGCGTGGCCGAATGCGGCTGCCACAGTACCGTCCAGTCCGTCTTGCATCATCGTGGTACAGATAGCTAACCGCAGAGAAAACAGCGGCTTACCGGTCAGCGGCACTTTCTGGCCAGCCAACACCTCATGCAAGGTAATGGCATCACGCACCGATCGGGTGATAGCGCCCACGGTGTCCAGCGATGTCGAAAGCGGCACCACGCCGCTGGCAGGCACCAGGCGCGCTGTGCTTTTGAAACCCACGAGGCCGCAAAGCGCCGCAGGTATCCGCAGCGACCCGCCGGTGTCGGAGCCCAGCCCCGCCAATGCAGCCCCCGTGGCTACCGACACTGCGGCGCCTGACGATGAACCGCCGGGAATGCGTTCAACCAATTGATCAGCCGGGTTGACTGGCGTGCCGTAGTGCGGGTTGATGCCCACGCCTGAAAAAGCGAACTCGACCATGTTGGTCCGCCCGGCAATCGCAGCGCCCGCCGCACGCAGGCGGGCCACCGCTGCGCAGTCAGCGACGGCCGGCACGCGATGCGCCAGCACGGTGGAACCAGCCCGGGTAGTCTGGCCCGCCACATCAAACAGGTCCTTCACCGAAACCGGCAGGCCTGCCAGCGGTGCATGTGCGTGGTAATCAGATGTACCCAGCGCTGGTGCCTGCGAAAAGTCGGGGGCGGAGCCTGGCATGTAGACGTGGCGGCAGGCGTCGCTTTGCGCGATGGCGGTGCACTGCTCGCGGATCTCGGCAAGGCTGGTCTGGCCGTTGCGCAAGGCCAGAAGCGTGTCATGGATATCAAGCGTGGACTGGTCCAGGCTGGCGGCAATTTCGCGCGGCTTGGGCGCCTGTGTGCAAGAGAGGGGCTGGGTCATGGGGGCAATATTTGTTATACTCGACTGGCTTTGCTACACGCTGCCCGAAAGGGCAAATACCTGGCAAGGTAATCCGCAAATCAGCCATTCAAGGTGTTTCCCAGGCTCTTTTTGCCGTTTGTACACGGCTTGCCTCGGGCGATAAGCGCTGATTTTAGACTTAACCTTTTGGAGTATTCATATGTCAACGAGCATGCGCGAAATGCTGGAAGCCGGCGTCCATTTCGGTCACCAGACCCGCTTCTGGGACCCGAAGATGGCCCCTTACATCTTCGGCCACCGCAACCGTATTCACATCATCAACCTGGAAAAATCGCTTCCGATGTACCAGGAAGCGATGAAGTTCGCCAAGCAGCTGTCCGCGAACCGCGGCACCATCCTGATGGTGGGCACCAAGCGTCAGGCTCGCGAGATCGTGGCCACTGAAGCCAAGCGCGCTGGCGTTCCTTTCGTTGACCAGCGTTGGCTCGGCGGCATGCTGACCAACTTCAAGACGGTCAAGACCTCCATCAAGCGCCTGAAAGAAATGAAAGCCCAGCAGGAAGCCGGCCTTGATTCGATCAGCAAGAAAGAGCAGCTCACCTTCAAGCGCGAGATCGACAAGCTCGAAAAAGACATCGGCGGCATTCAGGATATGGCTGCCCTGCCGGACGCCATCTTCGTGATCGATGTGGGTTTCCACAAGATCGCCATCCTTGAGGCTAAAAAACTGGGCATTCCGCTGATCGGTGTAGTTGACTCGAACCACTCCCCAATTGGTATCGACTACGTGATCCCAGGCAATGATGACTCGTCCAAAGCTGTAGCGCTGTATGCGCGCGGCATGGCTGACGCCATCATTGAAGGCCGTGCGAATGCATCGAACGAAGTCGTCAAGATGGTTCAGCCTGAAAGCTCGGACGAATTCGTGGAAGTCGAAAACACCGCAGCCTGAACGAGTCCAGCACCTGCCGGCGCCTCTCTGGAGATGGATCCAGAAGGGCGGCTGGGCATCAAAAAGGGGCTCGGGTAGCCCCTTTTTCGCAAATCAATCGTCAACAATCGCCATTTGGCAACTCGGGCTGGGCGAAGAGTCCCGCCAACTGTCAGCACGGCACACACGGAGAAAAAAATGGCAATCACTGCAAGCATGGTCGCTGAGCTGCGCGCAAAAACCGACGCACCGATGATGGAGTGCAAAAAAGCCCTCACCGAAGCCGAAGGCAACTTCGAAAAAGCAGAGGAAATCCTGCGCGTCAAGCTCGGCAACAAGGCTGGCAAGGCCGCTTCCCGTATCACGGCTGAAGGCGTTATCGCCTTTCACAGCGAAGGCGGCGTCGGTGCGCTGGTCGAGATCAATTGCGAAACCGACTTTGTCACCAAGAACGACAGTTTTATTGCCTTCACCGATGCGGTTGCCAAAGGCATCGTCAAGAACAATCCCGCGGATGTGGCTGCCATTGGAGCGATGCCGCTGTCCATGGACGGTTTCGGTCCAACGGTTGAAGATGTACGCAAGGGCCTGATCGGCAAGATCGGCGAGAACATGTCGGTGCGCCGTTTCCAGCGTTTCGCCAGCGGCAAGGTCGCCT
This sequence comes from Polaromonas sp., assembly GCA_028291985.1. GTDB lineage: Bacteria > Pseudomonadota > Gammaproteobacteria > Burkholderiales > Burkholderiaceae_C > Polaromonas. Next base: position 63,008 of record JAQGNE010000017.1, read on the forward strand.
CCTATCTGCACGGCACGCGTATCGGCGTGGTGGTCGAGTTTGATGGCGATGAAACCGCTGCGAAAGATGTCGCCATGCATGTGGCCGCGATGAAGCCGGTGTCGCTGTCCAGCGATCAGGTTCCTGCCGAACTGGTGGCGCGTGAGCGTTCTGTCGCTGCCGCCAAAGCTGCCGAAGACGCGGCTGTTGCTACTGCTGCCGGCAAGCCGGTCCAGTCTGCAGAGATCGTGGCCAAGCGTGTCGAAGGCGGCGTCCAGAAGTACCTCAAAGAGGTCAGCCTCTACAACCAGACTTTCGTCAAGAACGACAAGCAGACGGTTGAGCAAATGCTGAAAGAAAAGAACACTGCCGTGAAGTCGTTTACTTTGTACGTGGTCGGCGAAGGCATCGAGAAAAAAGTCGACGATTTCGCTGCCGAAGTCGCTGCACAGGTTGCAGCCGCCAAGGCAGCCTGAGCGTTTTTCGCCTGAAGGTCGCTAAACTTCAATCCATTTCCAACCAGAAAGTTCTTGCATGCCAGCGTACAAGCGAATCTTGTTGAAACTGTCAGGCGAGGCCTTGATGGGCGACGATGCCTTTGGCATCAACCGCGCGACCATTGTGCGGATGGTGGAAGAAATCGCCGAAATCACGCGCATGGGCGTCGAGGTGGCGGTGGTTATTGGCGGTGGCAATATCTTTCGCGGCGTCGCAGGCGGCTCGGTCGGCATGGATCGGGCCACTGCTGACTACATGGGCATGCTCGCCACGGTGATGAATGCCCTGGCGCTGGGTGACACCATGGACAAGGCAGGCCTGACGCCGCGCGTGATGTCAGCCATCGGTATTGAACGCGTCGTCGAGCCTTACGTTCGGCCCAAGGCATTGCAGTACCTGGAAGAGGGCAAGGTCGTCATCTTTGCGGCCGGAACCGGAAACCCGTTCTTCACAACTGACACGGCTGCGGCGCTCCGCGGCGCAGAGATCGGCGCGGAGGTGGTCTTGAAGGCTACCAAAGTCGATGGTGTCTACAGCGCCGATCCAAAAAAAGATCCGCTGGCAACACGCTATACCACCATTACTTTTGATGAAGCCATGGGAAGGAATCTGGAGGTCATGGATGCAACGGCCTTTGCGCTGTGCCGCGACCAGAAGCTGCCCATCAAGATCTTCAGTATTTTTAAGATCGGCGCGCTCAAGCGGGTGGTGATGGGGGAAGACGAAGGCACGCTGGTACATGTATAGACCGTTGCCTGACGGTTTCCCCCTTATTCAGCCAAACAACCTCTGGAGTTTTCAGTCATGGGCATTGTTGAGATCAAGCAGAATGCAGAGCAAAAAATGCAGCAGTCCATCGAGTCGTTCAAGACCGGATTGACCAAGATCCGCACCGGCCGCGCGAACCCCGGCTTGCTGGACACGGTGCATGTCGACTATTACGGCTCCATGGTGCCAATCAGCCAGGTAGCCAATGTGTCGCTGCTGGATGCGCGAACCATCAGCGTATCGCCGTGGGAAAAGGGCATGGGCGCCAAAATTGAGAAGGCCATTCGCGATTCCGATCTCGGACTCAACCCGGCTGCCCAGGGCGACCTGATTCGTGTACCCATGCCAGCGATGACAGAAGAGCGCCGCAAGGAACTGACCAAGGTTGTGCGTGCTGAGGGCGAGCATGCCAAGGTCGCCATCCGTAACCTTCGCCGCGATGCCAATGACGGCGTTAAAAAGCTGGTGAAGGAAAAGCTGGCATCAGAAGACGATGAGCGGCGCTCGCAGGACGACATTCAGAAATTTACTGATCGCTATATTGCCGATGTTGACAAACTCGTTTCTGCCAAGGAGCAGGACATTCTTGCGGTCTGATGTGCGCCACGGTTTGTGCCTGATCGGTATGGCGTGATGCTTGCCCGGTGAAAACCATGCCAGTTTCTGGAGCCACTGCCGGGCCGCATCATGTTGCCATCGTCATGGATGGCAACGGCCGATGGGCGACCCGCCGCTTCTTGCCGCGGGTGGCGGGGCACAAACAAGGCGTTGCCGCGCTGAGCCGATGCGTTCAGGCCTGTATCGACCGGGGCATTGGTGTGCTGACGGTATTTGCGTTTTCATCCGAAAACTGGAATCGACCGGAAGAAGAGGTCTCGGGACTTCTGGAACTGCTTGTGCTGTCGCTTTCGGGCGAGGTACCGCGCCTCAAATCCAATGGCGTGCGCCTTCATTTCGTGGGAAACCGTGAACGGCTTTCTGACAAGGTGCAGGCTGGCTTACGCCAGGCCGAGTTGCTGACAGCTGACAACACGCGCTTGGTTTTCAATGTCTGCTTCAACTATGGTGGTCGGTGGGACATTGCCCAGGCGGCGCAAAAATTGGTGAACTCCGGTCAGCCAATCACCGAACTGTCGCTGGACCGTGCGATGGCGCTGGCGCATGTACCTGATCCAGACCTGCTGATACGCACCGGCGGCGAACTGCGTATCAGCAATTTCCTGATCTGGCAGGCAGCTTACTCAGAGCTTTATTTTTCCGACAAGCTCTGGCCCGACTTTGATAGCGCTGAGCTCGATAAAGCCATTGCGGTTTTCTCCAGCCGGGAGCGACGCTTTGGCCAGACGTCCGCACAGGTCAGCGCCCTCAAGCGCGAGCCGACTCCCCTTACCTGAAGGCGCCTGATGCTCAAGCAACGTGTGATTACCGCCATCGTGATGTTGGCAATCTTGCTGCCAGCACTGTTTTACAAGACGGCGGTGCCTTTCAACGTTGTGACACTTGTGCTGATTGCCGCGGGCGCGTGGGAATGGGGCCGTCTCAACGGTTGCCAGCAGACTGCATCCCTGGCGCTGGGTGCGGTTTCGCTGGTGCTCTGCGGGCTCTCCTGGTACGGCGGATTGCTGGACAAACCGCTTGCGCTGCTGTGGACAGTTGCCGGCGCCAGCTGGGTGCTGGCAGCTGCCTTGCTACTGCGGCACGGCATTCCCGGCTGGGCCCGCATTCCACGAATCATTCGGCTGACCAGTGGCATGGCTGCACTGTGGCTGGCATGGCTTGCTATCGTTCAAGCCCGTGTGCTAGGCATCAACTTTCTACTGTCAGTTCTGCTTCTGGTATGGGTCGCTGACATCTTTGCCTACTTTGCCGGCCGTCGCTTCGGCGGGCGATTCAGCAAGCGCAAACTTGCGCCCGGTATCAGCCCCGGCAAAAGCTGGGAAGGCGTCTGGGGCGGTATGGCTGGCGTGCTGCTGCTGGCGCTGGTCTGGGTGTATGCGGACGGCTATGGCCAGCAGTCTGCAGAAACTGGCTCCGTTACCACCCCGGCGGCCAGTGGCTCCAGCCTTTATTCGCAGGTTTACAGCCGCCACGGTGCGCTGGTGATGCTGATAGCGGTACTTTTCATGGCCGCCATGAGCGTTGCCGGTGACCTGGTTGAATCATTGATCAAACGCAGTGCCGGCGCCAAGGACTCCAGTAACCTGCTGCCGGGCCACGGCGGCGTCCTTGACCGCGTTGACGCCTTGCTGCCCACGCTGCCGCTGGCGATGATGCTGGTGAGCCTGTGAGAAATTCATGAGCGTGGGCAAGCAACGCGTCACGGTATTGGGATCCACCGGTTCGGTGGGTGCGAACACGCTGGAAGTCATTGCAGCGCATCCCGACCGCTTTGAAGTCTTTGCCCTCAGCGCCTCAGTTCAGGTTGACCTGATGCTTGCACAATGCACCCGCTTCAAGCCGATTTACGCGGTGATGGCTAGCGCGCCGCACGGCGCTGCGCTAGCGGAGAAATTTAAACAAAATGGGCTTATTACCCAGGTATTGCCCGGGCCTAATGCTCTCGAAACCATAGCATCTGATGATCGTTGCGATACGGTCATGGCGGCAATTGTCGGTGCGGCCGGGCTTGCGCCCTGCATGGCGGCGGCGCGGGCAGGCAAGCGCTTGCTGCTCGCCAACAAGGAGGCACTGGTCGTAGGGGGCGAGGTCTTCATGCGCGCAGTGCAGGCGGGCGGCGCGCAGTTGCTACCGATTGACAGCGAGCATTCGGCGATCTTCCAGTCACTGCCAGACAAACGTTCCGAATGGTCAGCGCAGGTCGAGAAAATCATCCTGACCGCTTCCGGCGGCCCCTTCCGCACGCGTGACCCGGCAACGCTGCATCGGGTGACCCCGGAAGAAGCCTGCGCCCACCCCAACTGGGTTATGGGGCGAAAGATATCGGTGGATTCGGCCACCATGATGAACAAGGCGTTGGAGGTGATTGAAGCCAAATACCTGTTTGGCTTGGAGCCAGCGCAGATCGAGGTGGTGATTCACCCGCAAAGCGTGATTCACTCAATGGTGCAATACCTGGACACGTCGGTAGTCGCGCAACTAGGCACGCCCGACATGCGGGTGCCAATTGCCTACGGCCTGGGCTGGCCGGGCCGCATCTCGTCGGGTGCACAGGCTATTGACTTCAGGACATTGGGCGGCATGACTTTTGAAATGCCGGATGCGGCCCGTTTCCCGGGTCTTCAACTGGCCTGGGAGGTGTTGTCGGCACCGGTCGGTACCACTGGCGTGTTGAATGCTGCGAACGAAGTGGGAGTGGCTGCTTTTCTCGACAGGCGCATCCGTTTTGATCAGATTCATCAGGTAAATCTGGAAACTTTGGAGCGGTTTGTGGTGTCCGAACCAAGCGGCATGGATGACCTGTTGACCCTGGACGCCGAGGCAAGGGCGCTTGCCGGGCAAATAGCCGCACATCTGGAGACCTGACATGCTGACCCTGCTTGCTTTTGTGGTGGCCCTTGGCGTCCTGGTTGCCGTGCATGAATATGGACACTACCGGGTGGCCGTGGCGTGCGGTATCAAGGTGCTCAAGTTTTCGATCGGATTTGGCAAGCCGATCTATACCTGGCGCCTGAAGGGCAAGCCGACCGAGTTTGCGATAGGCCTGCTGCCCCTGGGCGGCTATGTAAAGATGCTCGACGAACGGGAGGCGCCGGTTGATCCTACCGAGCGACATCTCGCTTTCAACACCCAGCCATTGAAGTCGCGCGCGGCCGTGGTTGCAGCCGGTCCGGCCGCCAACCTCTTGTTGGCCGTGGTGCTGTACAGCGTGATCAACTGGAGTGGCCTGCAAGAGCCCAAGGCCATTTTGGCGAGTCCGGTAGCCGGATCGATTGCCGAGCGCGCTGGTTTGAGCGGCGGGGAACTGGTGCAACAAGCGGCATTTGACAGCGACGATCTGGAATCCGTCCGCTCGTTTGAAGACCTTCGCTGGCGCCTGACGCAAGGTGCACTCAACGGTCGGGATGTTCGACTTGCCGTGAGCAGCGCTGCTGCTGGCGCACCCGCTGATGTGCAAATCCGTGAGGTTGTCCTCAAGCTGGGTACCTTGAATGCTGCCGATGCGGATATCCAGCTGTTTCGCAAGATCGGCGTGGTCGGTCCCTGGACTGAGCCTGTGATCGGCGATGTCATGGCCGGCAGCGCGGCCGAAAAATCAGGCCTGCGTGAAGGCGACCGGGTGCAACGCATCGGTACCACGCCTGTTGTCGACGGGCAGCAATTGCGTGAGCTTATCCGGAACTCCGTTCAACCCAACGCCAATACGCCGGTACCGTCGACGTGGCAAGTGCTCAGAGGTGAACAAGCGATTGAACTGGCGGTAACGCCTGATCTGCGACAGGATGGCGACCGGACCGTCGGGCGGATAGGCGCATACGTTGGCGCCGCGCCCGAGTTCGTTACCGTCCGCTACGGCTTTTTGGAAGGCATGTGGCAGGGCGTGGTCCGCACATGGCAGGTATCTGCGCTGACCCTCAAGATGATGGGCAAGATGGTCATAGGCGAGGCATCGCTGAAAAACCTGAGTGGGCCGCTGACCATTGCCGATTACGCCGGCAAATCTGCCAGCGTGGGATGGAGTGCGTACCTGGTGTTTCTGGCACTTATCAGCGTGAGCCTCGGGGTGCTCAACCTGCTGCCGCTGCCGGTTCTGGACGGTGGGCACCTGATGTATTATCTTTGGGAAGCCGTCACCGGCAGGTCGGTTTCCGACGCTTGGATGGAGCGGCTTCAGCGAGGCGGCGTGGCCGTCCTGCTTTGCATGATGTCGATAGCAATGTTTAACGACGTGACGCGCCTTTTTGGCTAGCGCAAGGCAGACACGATCCGGGCCGGATAGGGCCGCAAAAAGAAAAGCCGAAGTCACGGCTTGGAACACAACATTCATGCGAAAACAACTACATCGATTTCAACTTCGAACGGTATCAGCGCTGGCAGCCAGTTTTTTGATGGCTCAGGCCGCCTGGGCGGTTGATCCTTTCACTGTGCGAGATATTCGGGTGGAGGGCCTTCAGCGTGTAGAGCCTGGCACCATATTCGCCTCGCTTCCTTTCCGGGTTGGCGAAACCTACAGCGACGACAAGGGATCCACCGCCATCAGGGCCTTGTTCGGGTTGGGTCTTTTCAAGGACGTTCGGCTCGAAGTCAACGGCGATGTGCTGGTGGTTATCGTTGAAGAGCGTCCCACGGTGGCAGACGTCGACTTTGTGGGCTCCAAGGAGTTCGACAAGGACGTTCTCAAAAAGGCGCTTCGCGAAATTGGTCTGGCTGACGGCCAGCCGTTTGACAAGGCGCTGGCCGACCGGGCAGAGCAGGAACTGAAACGGCAATATATCAACCGCAGCATGTATGGCGCGGAGATCGTCACCACGGTCACGCCTATCGAGCGCAACCGCGTCAACGTCTCCTTCAATGTGACGGAAGGCGATATCGCCAAGATCAAGGACATCCGCATTGTTGGCAACAAGGCGTTCAGCGAATCGACCTTGCGTGGTCTGTTTGACCTGGACACCGGCGGGTGGATGAGCTGGTACACCAAATCCGATCGCTATTCGCGCGCAAAACTCAATGCTGATATCGAGACCTTGCGGTCTTACTATCTTGCGCGCGGCTACCTGGAATTCAAGCTTGATTCGACGCAGGTTGCCATTTCGCCTGACAAGCAGGATGTAACGATCACGCTGAACGTCACCGAAGGAGAGCGTTTTATCGTGTCGGGTGTAAAGCTCGAAGGCAACTACCTGGATCGCGAAGACGAGTTCAAGTCATTGGTCGCCATCAAGCCAGGCGAGGCTTACAACGCGGACACGGTTGCCGAGACCACCAAGGCTTTTACCGATTTTTATGGGACCTTCGGATTTGCGTTTGCGCGGGTCGAGGCCTTGCCGGAAATCGACAGGGCCAATAACCGCGTATCGTTTGTGCTGCAGGGCGATCCTTCACGGCGCGCATATGTGCGTCGTATCAACCTGGCGGGTAACAACCGTACGCGGGACGAGGTCGTACGCCGCGAGTTCAGGCAGTTTGAGTCTTCCTGGTACGACGGGGACAAGATCCGACTGTCACGTGACCGCATCGACCGCCTTGGATTTTTCACCGATGTCGCGGTTGATACGCAGGAAGTCCCTGGCACCACTGACCAGGTCGATCTAACCGTTAATCTGGTCGAAAAACCGACCGGCAATTTGCAGTTGGGTGCAGGTTATTCCAGCGCAGAGAGTGTGTCGCTGTCCGTTGGCGTGCGGCAAGAAAACGTTTTCGGAACCGGCAATTATCTTGGTCTTGAGGTCAATACCAGCAGCTCGAACCGGCAGCTGGTGCTCAGCACCATCGACCCCTATTTCACCGAAGACGGCATTTCCCGCGCGGTCGACGTGTATCACCGCACCAGCCGTCCGCTGGACGGGCAAGGTGGAGATTACGGCCTCAAGACAACAGGCGCCAGCATTCGGTTTGGCGTGCCTTTTACAGAGGCCGACACTGTCTATTTTGGCACCGGGTATGAGCGGCTGAAGATCGAAAAGGGTATCAATGCGCTGCCCGTTACGTATCAGAATTACATCAACCAGTTTGGCGAAACCAGCAGTTCGGTTCCGCTGACAGTGGGCTGGACGCGTGATAACCGCGACAGTGCACTGGTCCCGACCAAAGGTTTGTACCAGCGGGTATATGGTGATTGGGGTATCGCTGGGGATGCTAGGTTTTTACGTGCCAGCTATCAGATTCAACAATACATTCCCCTGAATCGCCAGTACACCGTGGCCTTGAACGGCGAAATTGGCTGGGGACGTGGCCTGAACAACCGTCCGTTTCCTGTCTTCAAGAATTTCTATTCGGGCGGCCTGGGCTCGGTTCGTGGCTATCAGCAAGGCTCGCTGGGCCCGCGCGATACGTCCGACCTGGCGGTGGGTGGACCCAAAAAGATCACGCTCAATGCAGAGGTCATCGCGCCGTTTCCGGGCGTCGGTAACGACAGGACCTTGCGGCTTTACGGTTTCGTGGACGCGGGCAACGTGTTCGGTGAAAACGACCCCTACAAGCTGGGCGACTTGCGCGCCTCCGTGGGTGTCGGCCTGAGCTGGATATCCCCGGTAGGCCCGCTACGGATAGCCATCGCCAACCCGCTGCGCAAAAAGCCTGGCGATAGAATAGAACGACTGCAATTCCAGATCGGAACCTCATTTTAATGACGTATCTTCCACGCAAACTTTTTCTGGGCTCGCTGATCGGGTTGGCGGCGTTTTCAGCCGGCGCCCAGGAGTTCAAGGTCGGAATCGTCAACCTCGACCGCATCTTTCGCGAAGCCAATACTGCGAAGGCGGCTCAGGTCAAGCTGGAGCAGGAATTCAGCAAGCGCGAAAAAGACCTGAACGACGCTGCAACACAGCTCAAAACCCTGTCTGAGAAATTTGAACGCGAAGCGCCGACCTTGCCGGAGAGCCAGCGCGCCACCCGTCAAAAACAGGTTGTGGACCAGGACCGCGAGTTCCAACGCAAGCGCCGCGAGTTTCAGGAGGACCTGAATGCCCGCAAGAATGAAGAGCTGCAGCAGGTCATCGAGCGCGCCAACAAGGTTGTCAAAACGCTTGCTGAGGCTGAAAAGTATGATCTCATCGTTCAGGAAGCGGTGTACGTGAACCCTCGTCTCGACATTACGGACAAGGTCATCAAGTCTCTGAATGCCGCTAACGGCAAGTAATAGCGATTTCAAGGCGATCGCGCTGTGACGATACGCCTAGCTGCGCTTGTCGACGCGCTGGCTCCCGGTTTCAGCGCCAGGTTGATAGGTGACCCGGGCCTGCTTATCGAACGCATTGCACCGCTTGAGACCGCTTCTGCGTCCGATCTCAGCTTTCTTTCCCACCCCAAATATGCATCTAGGCTTGCAAGCTCGCAAGCAGGTTGCGTGATCGTGTCACCCGCTGTTGAAGTGCTTGCCGTGCAGCGCGGTGCTTGCATTGTGGTGGCTGATCCCTACCTTTACTTCGCACGCGCCACCCAGGTCTGGAAGCGCGCTCATGCCCACGAGGCTGAGACGGGCATCCATCCGAGTGCGTTTGTAGACCCTCTAGCGAAACTGGCACCCGGCGTTTCAGTGGGCGCGTTTTCCGTCGTGGCATCGGGTGCGGTGATCGAGGAAGGCGTACGCATTGCTGCGCATTGCGTGATTGGTCGGCAGGCGGTCATTGGGCGGGAGACCTGTCTTTCAGCCCGCGTAACTGTGGGTGAGAACTGCTCGCTGGGTCAACGCTGCATCGTTCACCCAGGTGTTGTGGTGGGCGCTGACGGCTTTGGTTTTGCACCCGACAACGGACGTTGGGAAAAGATCGAGCAACTTGGCGCGGTGCGCATAGGCGATGACGTCGAGATTGGCGCCAACACCTGCATCGACCGCGGCGCACTGGAGGACACCGTCCTTGAAAACGGCGTGAAGCTCGACAACCTGATTCAGATTGGCCACAACGTTCATATCGGCCAGCACACCGCTGTAGCGGGATGTGCAGGCGTTGCTGGCAGCGCGCGTATCGGCGCCCACTGCACCATAGGCGGCGGCGCTGTGGTTTTGGGCCACCTTACGCTGGCGGATCATGTGCATATTTCAGCCGCATCCGTTGTGACCCGGTCGATTTTGAAGCCAGGCCAGTACAGCGGCTTCTTCCCCATCGACGACAATGCCGCGTGGGAAAAGAACGCAGCCACTTTAAAACAGCTGCATCTGATGCGCGACCGGCTCCGGCGTGCAGAGAAATTTATGCCCGGGCGTGACTGACAGGTCTCGCAGGCGGAACTCTAGACAAAATATGATGGATATTCACGCGATTCTCAAACAGCTGCCGCATCGCTACCCGATCTTGCTGGTCGATCGGGTGCTTGAAATTGAAAAAGGCAAAAGCATCAAGGCGCTGAAAAACGTCACCATCAATGAACCGTTCTTCATGGGTCACTTCCCCCACCACCCAGTGATGCCGGGCGTGCTGATACTTGAGGCAATGGCCCAGGCTGCGGCCTTGCTCGCATTCGAAACCCTTGGCGTAACGCCCGATGACAAGACCGTGTACTACTTCGCAGGCATCGATGGCGCCCGCTTCAAGCGTCCTGTCGAGCCTGGCGATCAGTTGATCATGGACGTCACGCTGGACCGCATGAAATCGGGAATTTTCAAGTTCAAGGGCATCACCCGCGTCGCCGACAACGTGGTCTGCGAGGCCGAGTTGATGTGCACCATGCGCACAATTGCCTGAACCTGGCCCGCTGTCATGACGCCAGGCGCTTTACCCGCTGCATCAGCCGCAACTCTCGTCGCAGATCCAGTGGCAACAACGTTTACCGGTATCCATCCCACTGCCATCATTGAGCCTGGCGCCGAGCTGCATCCATCCGTCAGCATTGGTCCCTATACGGTGGTAGGTCCGCATGTACGGATGGGTGCAGGCACGACGGTGGGCGCGCACTGCGTGATCGAAGGCCACACCACCATCGGCTGCGACAACCGAATATTTCAATTCAACTCGCTCGGCGCAATTCCGCAGGACAAGAAGTATGCGGGTGAGCCCTGCGAACTGGTCATTGGTGACCGCAACACGATACGCGAGTTTTGTACCTTCAATATCGGCTCGCCGAGCGGCGGGGCGGTGACGCGGGTTGGTAACGACAACTGGATCATGGCCTATGTGCACCTGGCCCATGACTGTCAGGTGGGCAGCCACACGATTTTTGCCAACAACTCGCAGCTGGCCGGTCATGTGCAGGTTGGCGACTGGGTCATCCTGGGCGGTTTTACCGTGGTTCATCAGTTTGTACGCCTGGGCGCGCACAGCATGACAGCGATGTGTTCCCTGTTGTTCGCCGACTTGCCGCCCTTTGTGATGTGCCAGGGTCAGCCTGCAGCGGCCCGGTCGATGAACTTCGAAGGCTTGCGCCGCAGGGGTTTTTCAGCTGAACGTCTCGCGGCAGTGAAGGCCATGCACAAGCATATCTATCGCGAAGACCTGACCCTCGAGCAGGGCAGGCTGCGCATAGCTGAACTGGCCGGCAGGTTTCCAGAATCGGTACCAGATGTCGAGATGATGTCGTCCTTTCTGGCACTGGTCTCGCCGCAGCGTGGAATTGTGCGATAGCGCCGTGCAGCCGCGGCTTGCCGCCGTTCCATGCCCATGACACCCTCTGAACCGATGGCTGGCGCACTTGTCGCAGATCCCCGGATCGCCATGGTCGCCGGCGAGACGTCTGGTGATATGCTCGCCGGCTTGTTGCTCGACGGGTTGGTTGCCCGTTGGCCGGCGTTGCGTGCGGCTGGCATCGGCGGGTTGCACATGAAGTCACGTGGTTTTGACGCTTGGTGGCCGAGCGAAAAGCTGGCGGTGCGCGGCTATGTGGAGGTGCTGCGCCATTACTGCGAAATCGTCGCCATTCGAGATCGGTTGAAAACCCGGCTGCTCGAACCCGGCGCTAATCAACCCGATATTTTTATCGGCGTGGACGCGCCTGATTTCAATCTGGATTTGGCCAGGGCATTGAAATCACAGGGCATCAAAACCGTGCAGTTCGTCAGCCCGTCCGTTTGGGCCTGGCGCCCAGAACGGGTTGAAAAAATTCGCTGCAGCGTAGACCATGTGCTGTGCATTTTTCCGTTCGAGCCGGCGCTACTGGCCGCGCACGGTATTGCCGCTACCTATGTGGGTCACCCGCTGGCCAGTGTCATTCCGCTTGAACCTGATCGCGCGGCGGCGCGGCGCAAGCTGGGGTTGGCGGATCAGGATACGGTGATTGCGCTGCTGCCCGGCAGCCGCGCTTCAGAGGTCAAATACCTCGTGCATAGATTTTTTAGGGCTGCAGCCCTTATCCTGCATGGGCAGCCTGCTATTAAGTTCATAGTTCCAGCGGTTCCTGCGCTTAAGTCAGTCATCGAGCGTGCTGCAGCGCAAACCGGTTTGCAGGCAAGTTTGCAGGTTCTGGATGGGCAGTCGCACACCGCATTGGCTGCCTGCGATGTCACCCTGATCGCCAGCGGCACAGCCACGCTGGAAGCCGCGCTTTTCAAGCGGCCCATGGTGATTGCCTACAACATGAACTGGCTGTCCTGGCAGATCATGAAACGAAAAAAACTGCAGCCCTGGGTTGGTCTGCCCAACATCCTGTGCGAAGATTTTGTCGTGCCAGAGTTGCTTCAGAACGCCGCCACACCAGAGGCACTTGCAGCTGCCGTTTTGCAGTGGTTGCAGCGCACGCCCGCAGCGGCCGAGAAAAAAAGCGCTGTCGAAAAACGATTTACAAAGCTGCACCTGACCTTGCGGCGCGATACCTCCCAGTTGGCCACCGATGCGATCCAGAAAATTCTTGAAGGCTGAACAGACCGCCTTGTCGTGGGACACCCCGGGCTTGATGGCGGGGGTTGACGAAGCGGGACGGGGCCCATTGATGGGCCCAGTGGTGGCGGCTGCCGTGATTTTGGACGAGTTGAATCCGATCAAGGGGCTTGCTGATTCCAAAGCGCTCAGCGCATTGAAACGCGAGAAGCTGTACGACGAGATTCGCGCCAAGGCCCTGTGCTGCTCGATAGCGATGGCGACGGCAGAAGAAATCGACAGCATCAATATCTTGCAGGCCACCATGCTGGCCATGAAGCGTGCCGTGGAAGGCTTGCGCCTGAAACCGCAAAAGGTGCTGGTGGATGGCAACCGTCTGCCAACACTGGTGATCTTGTCGGAGGCTATTGTGGGCGGTGATGCACTGGTGCCGTGCATATCTGCAGCGTCGATTCTTGCCAAGGTCTACCGTGACCGCTGGTGCGAAGCGTTCCATCTTGAATATCCCCATTACGGTTTTGCCGGCCACAAGGGGTATTGCACAGCAGAGCATCTGGCAGCGCTGCGCCAGCACGGAGCCTGCCCGCAACACCGCCGCTCCTTCGCGCCCGTGGCTGAAGTGCTGCGATGAGCGATGGCCCCGACGTGCCACTGGCACGCATCAGCTCCCGCGACAATCCGCTGATCAAGGCGCTGCGCAAGCTGTCGCAAGACAGCACGGCGTACCGCAAGCAGGGCCAGTTATGGCTGGAAGGTGACCATTTGTGCCGTGCGGCACTGGACAGGGGTCAAAAACCGGTGATGGCGCTATTTTCAGAGTCTTTCTGGCCTCTAGCACAGCAATCCTGGGGGCACGTAGCTATTAAAAACATAGTAATACCTGACGCGCTTTTGCCGGAGATCAGTGGCCTGGAATCGCCGGCCCATATGGGTTTTGTTCTGGACTTGCCGGTTGCGCCTCCCTTGAACCCGATTGCGGCGTCGGTGATCCTTGACCGTGTGCAGGACGCCGGCAATGTGGGCTCCATCCTGCGCAGTGCTTCGGCCTTCGGTTTTGGGCAGGTGATTGCGCTGAAGGGAACAGCGGCGCTGTGGTCACCCAAGGTGTTGCGGGCAGGCATGGGTGCGCATTTTGGCCTGCACCTGCTTGAGGGCGTGGCCGCGGACTCGCTGGATAAACTTTCTGTGCCGATCATCGTGACAAGCTCCCACGATGGAAGCTTTTTGCACCAACAAACCCTGCCGATGCCCTGCGCCTGGGCCATGGGGCATGAGGGGCAGGGCGTTGGTAACGAACTGATGGCGCGGGCGAGCCTGAAGGTGCGCATAGATCAGCCTGGCGGCGAAGAGTCGCTCAATGTCTCCGCCGCTGCCGCGATTTGCCTTTACGCCAGTTCAATCTTTCACAACTAGCACTGGGGCCGGCGCTCGCGGCGCGAGCCATCGGAGACATTTCTTTACCAGCAGGGACCGCGGGACTGGCTTTGCCAGAGCGCGGGCGCATCGCCTTGCAGGTCGGACTGCGGGATGCAGTCCTTCTGTGTGCCGTCCAAAGCCTGCACTGCAGGCCGGGAGCGTCGGCACTCAGCCCCTCGGCGGGCAGGGCGCTACACGCACTGAGCAACCATGGGGGCGTTATATAATTGGAGGCTTTTCAAACACAGCTTCGCCCAAGCGCCTCGACGAGCAAACCCCTCACAAAAGTAGCCAGCAAGAGTCTTCACGGACCTTTCTTGTGCACGCTTGGGCGAACCGTAACCATGGACGGAGAACCCAGTGCTTTTGTCTCTACAGGGGAGCCTGCCTAACGCCCCGCGCGCCATTTTGGCGCTTGCAGACGGCACCGTTTTTGTCGGTACATCCATCGGAGCCGCAGGCTCCACAGTTGGCGAGGTGGTTTTCAACACCGCCATGTCCGGGTATCAGGAAATCCTGACCGACCCTAGCTACTGCCAGCAGATCGTCACGCTGACCTATCCGCATATCGGCAACTACGGCGTCAATGCCGAGGACGTCGAGGCTGGCAAGGTTTATGCTGCCGGATTGATCATCAAAGACCTTCCCTTGCTGGCATCGAATTTCCGGTCAACCATGACCCTGTCGCAATATCTGGTGCGCGAAGGAACGGTTGCGATCGCCGATATCGATACCCGCCAGTTGACCCGCCTGCTGCGTAACCACGGTGCGCAAAACGGCTGCATTCTTGCGCTTGCACCACAGGAAGATGTCAGCGCCGCCAAGATCGAGAAAGCGGTTGCCGCTGCCAGAGCGGCGCCCAGCATGGCCGGGCTGGATCTGGCAAAAGTGGTTTCGGTCAAGCAGACCTACGAGTGGACTGAAACCGAGTGGAAGCTTGTCAATCTGGAAGGCAAGCCCGGTTATGGCGTGCAGATCACGCCGCGGTTCCATGTGGTCGCGTTCGACTACGGTGTCAAAAAGAACATATTGCGGATGATGGCCGAACGGGGCGCGCGTATTACGGTGGTGCCTGCGCAGACACCGGCGAGCGATGTGCTAAAACTTAAGCCAGACGGTATTTTTCTGGCCAACGGTCCAGGTGACCCGGAGCCATGCGACTACGCAATTGCTGCGGCCCGCGAATTGATCGAAACCGGTATTCCCACTTTCGGCATTTGTCTGGGACACCAGATCATGGCCCTGGCCAGTGGCGCCAAAACCTTCAAGATGAAGTTTGGCCATCATGGCGCGAATCATCCGGTGAAGGACCTCGACAGCGGCCGTGTGAGCATCACCAGCCAGAACCATGGTTTTGCGGTGGACGAGAAAACGCTGCCGTCCAATTTGCGGGCGACACATATCAGCCTGTTTGACGGCACGCTGCAGGGACTGGCTCGCACCGACAAACCTGCGTTCTGCTTCCAGGGCCACCCTGAGGCATCGCCTGGTCCGCACGACATTTCATATTTATTTGACCGTTTCACCGCGCTGATGGGACAGGCCGGGGAGAAAAAGAATGCCTAAGCGCACTGACATCAAATCTGTTCTCATCATTGGGGCAGGCCCGATCATCATCGGCCAGGCCTGTGAGTTTGATTACTCTGGCGTTCAGGCCTGCAAGGCGCTGCGTGAAGAAGGCTACAAGGTCATTTTGATCAATAGCAATCCCGCGACGATCATGACGGACCCGGCTACCGCTGACGTGACCTACATCGAGCCCATCACCTGGCAAACGGTTGAGAAAATCATTGCCAGGGAGAGGCCCGATGCAATTCTGCCCACCATGGGCGGGCAGACGGCTTTGAACTGCGCGCTTGATTTGTGGCACAACGGCGTGCTCGACAAATACAAGGTGGAACTGATCGGTGCCAAGCCAGAAGCAATCGACAAGGCAGAAGACCGCCTCAAGTTCAAGGACGCGATGACCAAGATCGGTCTGGGGTCGGCCCGCTCCGGCATCGCTCACAGCATGGACGAAGCCTGGACAGTGCAAAGAACCCTGGGTTTCCCAACCGTCATCCGGCCAAGCTTTACCCTCGGTGGAACCGGTGGCGGCATTGCTTACAACTCGGAAGAGTTTGAAGTCATCTGCAAGCGCGGCCTTGAAGCATCGCCCACCAACGAACTGCTGATTGAAGAGTCACTGCTGGGCTGGAAAGAATACGAGATGGAAGTCGTGCGCGACACCGCTGACAACTGCATCATCGTCTGCTCCATCGAAAACCTGGACCCCATGGGTGTACATACCGGGGACTCGATCACCGTGGCGCCTGCGCAGACCTTGACGGACAAGGAGTACCAGATCCTGCGCAATGCGTCGCTGGCAGTGCTGCGCGAAATCGGTGTGGATACCGGTGGGTCAAATGTGCAGTTCTCGATCAACCCGGTCGATGGCCGCATGGTGGTCATCGAGATGAACCCGCGTGTGTCCCGCTCGTCTGCGCTGGCTTCCAAGGCAACCGGCTTTCCGATTGCCAAGGTCGCCGCCAAACTGGCTGTAGGCTACACGCTGGATGAATTGCGCAACGAAATCACAGGCGGCGCAACGCCTGCCAGTTTCGAGCCCAGCATCGACTATGTTGTCACCAAGATTCCCCGTTTTGCCTTCGAAAAATTCCCGACGGCGGATTCGCGCCTGACGACGCAGATGAAGTCGGTGGGCGAAGTAATGGCAATGGGCCGCACTTTTCAGGAGTCTTTTCAAAAGGCGCTGCGCGGGCTTGAAGTCGGCGTGGACGGCATGAACGAAAAAACGCAGGACCGCGAAGTGCTGGAGAAAGAACTCGGTGCGCCCGGTCCCGACCGCATCTGGTACGTGGGCGACGCCTTTGCCATGGGCATGAGTGTCGACGAGGTGTTCGCGCTGACCAAAATCGACCCCTGGTTTCTGGTGCAGATCGAGCAGATCGTCAAAATCGAGCTGGAGCTCGAGACCACATCGCTCGACAAGATCGACGCGGTGACATTGCGCGCACTTAAGCAAAAAGGTTTTTCCGATCGCCGGCTGGCGCGCCAGCTCAAAACCACCGACACCGCTATTCGCGAGGCACGGCGCACGCTTGGCGTTCGTCCGGTATACAAGCGTGTGGACACCTGCGCGGCTGAATTTGCTACCAACACAGCCTACATGTATTCGACCTATGAGGCCGAAGGTAGCGAGTGCGAAGCAGCGCCTACCGATAGGAAAAAAATCATGGTGCTGGGCGGTGGCCCCAACCGCATCGGTCAAGGAATCGAGTTCGACTACTGCTGCGTGCATGCGGCGCTCGCCATGCGTGAGGATGGTTATGAGACCATCATGGTCAACTGCAATCCTGAGACGGTATCCACCGACTACGACACGAGCGACAGGCTCTACTTCGAGCCGTTGACGCTCGAAGACGTGCTGGAGATCGTCGACAAGGAAAAACCCTTTGGCGTGATCGTGCAGTACGGCGGCCAGACCCCCTTAAAGCTGGCCCTGGATTTAGAGCGCAACGGCGTTCCCATCATTGGTACTTCGCCCGACATGATCGATGCGGCCGAAGACCGCGAGCGGTTTCAAAAGCTGCTGCATGCTCTCAAGCTTCTGCAGCCGCCCAATGCGACAGCCCGTACCGAGCCGGAGGCGCTGGAAAAAGCTGCTGCGCTGGGTTACCCGCTGGTGGTGCGCCCAAGCTATGTGTTGGGCGGGCGCGCCATGGAGATCGTGCACGAGCAGCGCGACCTGGAGCGTTATATGCGTGAGGCCGTCAAGGTCAGCCACGATTCACCGGTTCTGCTCGACCGCTTTCTGAATGACGCCATCGAGTGCGACGTTGACTGCATACGGGACTCATCAGGCGCCACCTTCATCGGCGGCGTGATGGAGCATATCGAGCAGGCGGGTGTTCACAGCGGCGATTCGGCTTGTTCACTTCCACCTTATTCGCTGAGCAGCGAGACGGTGGGCGAGATCAAGCGCCAGACGTCAGCCATGGCGGCTGCATTGCATGTTGTCGGCCTCATGAACGTGCAATTTGCCATCCAGAACATCGACGGCAAGGATGTCATCTATGTCCTGGAGGTCAACCCGCGTGCGTCGCGCACGGTGCCCTTTGTGAGCAAGGCAACCGGTATTCAGCTGGCCAAGGTAGCGGCACGTTGCATGGTGGGTCAATCGCTCGCGTCGCAGGGCATCGGCAAGGAAGTCACGCCGCCTTATTTCAGCGTGAAGGAAGCCGTTTTTCCTTTCGTCAAGTTTCCAGGCGTCGACACTATTCTTGGCCCGGAAATGAAGTCCACAGGCGAAGTCATGGGCGTTGGCAAGACATTTGGCGAAGCCTTCGTCAAGTCGCAGCTGGGCGCTGGCACCAAGCTGCCGACGTCTGGCAAGGTATTCCTGACGGTCAAGAACAACGACAAGCAACGTGCGGTTGAAGTGGCGCGCGCTCTGCGTGCGCTGAAGTTTGATCTGGTGGCAACCAAGGGCACTGCAGCGACTATCCGGGACGCTGGTATCGAATGCTTGACCGTCAACAAGGTCACCGAAGGCCGGCCGCATGTGGTGGACATGATCAAGAACAACGAGATCGCTCTGGTGATCAACACCGTGGAAGAGCGCCGCAACGCCATTGCCGATTCGCGCCAGATCCGCACGTCGGCGTTGCTCGCGCGGGTTACCACCTTCACCACTATTGCCGGAGCAGAAGCCGCCGTTGAAGGCATGAAGTACCTGGACAACCTTAGTGTGTATTCGGTGCAGGAGCTTCATGCTCAGCTGGGGTGAACGGTCGGGCAGCGTGACCCCGGTCGCGTTGGGTTTATTGCATTAAACTGGATCATCGTTTAAACACACCGCCGCCAGCCTACTGGCGGCGGTTTCGCTTTTGCAGGAGAGAAAACATGGCAACCATTCCCATCACCACGCGTGGCGCAGAAAGCCTGAAGGCAGAGCTGCACAAATTGAAGACGGTCGAGCGTCCATGGGTCATCAATTCGATTTCAGAGGCCCGGGCGCAAGGCGACCTGAGCGAGAACGCCGAGTACGACGCCGCAAAAGATCGCCAGGGCTTCATCGAAGGGCGAATTCAGGAGATAGAAGGCAAGCTGTCGGCTGCACAGGTTATCGATCCTTCCAGCCTCGATGCGGGGGGCAGGGTCGTTTTCGGCTCCACCATCGAACTGGAAGATGAAGACAGCGGCGAGAAGGTCACCTACCAGATCGTTGGCGAGGACGAGGCCGACATCAAGCTTGGCCGGGTCAATATCAGCTCGCCAATTGCCCGGGCACTGATCGGCAAGAACGAAGGTGACACCGCGGAGGTGCAGGCCCCAGGCGGGCTCAAGCGCTATGAAATCATTGCGGTGATGTACATCTGACGGTTGTTCAACGCTGACACGACAGCCCTTTCGTCATCGAGCTCACATGACCCTGAGATACCGGTTTGGTGTCATTGTTGCTGCGCTGTGGTGGGGCAGCCTGACGTCGCTGGGTTGTATCGTGGTTCCACAGCTGTTCATCCATTTGCCGAGCCCGGCTGCAGCCGGCGCGATGGCTGCCAGGCTCTTTACCGCTCAAGCCTGGTTGGGTATGGCGTGCGCCATGCTGCTGCTCATGATTTTCAATAGAAAAGAGGCCGCAGACCAGACAAATCATGCGCAGCATGCTATCAAACTAATAGTGGCTGGGCTTTTCCTGACTTTGCTGGTGGAGTTTGCGGTAGCGCCTCGCATCATGCATGCACGGGCTGAAGGCGGCAACCTCAAGTTCTGGCATGCACTGGCCAGTGCCATGTACCTGGGCCAGTGGCTTTGCGCTGGATTCGCACTCTGGCGGCTTGTAGCACAGCGTGGCTCGTTGACTTCAGACACCCGGGACATGCAAAGCCATGACGGAGGCTAGGTGTGTTGTTCGCTATTCGTAATCGGATGGTGGTCCTGGCGGCAGTGACGGTCGCCGTTATCCTCTGATTTTCACCTGTCTGTCGCTACTGAGCGTCACACACAGAGGCCTAGATCGCCATCCGGCAATCCTTCACATCTGCTCAGCCGCTTCCAGGGTATTGACCAATAGCATGGTGATGGTCATCGGACCCACGCCGCCTGGCACCGGGGTGATGAAACTGGCGACTTCCCTGACGGCATTGAAATCAATGTCACCGCACAATTTCCCGTCATCGGTGCGGTTCATGCCCACATCGATGACCACCGCGCCGGGTTTGACCATGTCGGCAGTCAGCATGTTGCGTTTGCCCACAGCAGCGACCACGACGTCTGCCTGAAGCGTCATTGCCTTCAGGTCAGCGGTGGCGCTGTGGCAGATCGTCACCGTTGCATTCTTTTGGAGCAGCATCATGGCCATGGGCTTGCCCACAATGTTGCTGCGTCCGATCACGACTGCATGTTTTCCCTTCAGGTCATAGCCAATGCTGTCCAGCATTTTCATGCAGCCGTAAGGCGTGCAGGGCCAAAACCCAGGCCGGCCTACCATCAGAGCGCCGGCACTTGCCACATGAAACCCGTCAACGTCCTTTGCCGATGAAATCGCTTCAATAACCTTGTGTGCGTCGATGTGCGCGGGGAGCGGCAGCTGTACAAGAATGCCGTGGATCGATGGGTCCTGGTTCAACGCCTCGACGCGCGACAGCAGCTCTGCCTCGGTTAGTGCGGCCGGATGCCGCTCCAGTATCGAATGCAGTCCGTTGTCCTGGCAGGCCTTGACCTTGTTGCGAACATAAACCTGGCTGGCCGGGTCGTCACCGACCAGCACAACAGCCAGCCCGGGAACGACACCGCGTCCGCGCAGGGCAGCGGCCCGTTGTGCAACCTGTATCCGTAACTGGGCCGACAAGGCTATTCCGTCAATCAATTGAGCTGTCATGTCAAGGGCTTCACAAGTGAAAAAGCCCGTTGGTTCAGGACCGACGGGCAGGTACAGCTACCGATAAAGTAGCAAATGAAATGGCTGAAGGCTCTCTAGACCCTGGGCGCAGTGGATCCCAGCGCTATTTTCAGCAGGTCGGCTACCGTGTTGGCGTTCAGTTTTTCCATGATGTTGGCACGGTGCGCTTCAACTGTCTTGATGCTGATGCCCAGGTCGTCAGCGATCTGCTTGTTCAGCCGACCTGCAACGATGCGCTCCAGAACCTGCGCCTCGCGCGACGTCAGCTTGGCAAGCAGC
The DNA here is from genome assembly GCA_028291985.1 of Polaromonas sp. Taxonomy (GTDB): domain Bacteria; phylum Pseudomonadota; class Gammaproteobacteria; order Burkholderiales; family Burkholderiaceae_C; genus Polaromonas. The sequence goes on from JAQGNE010000017.1 coordinate 84,215, forward strand.
GCGTCGCGGCTGGCGGACTGCTGGTGGCCTGCAAACGCGTCCCTGGCCTGGCCGAGCATCCGCTCCACCAAGTTGACCAGCGCTTCTTCCTGGAACGGCTTCTGGATGAAATCCATGGCGCCTTTCTTCATGGTGTCCACGGCCATCGGAACATCGCCATGCCCGGTGATAAAGACAATAGGCAAAGGCGATTTTCGCTCGACAAGACGATCCTGCAACTCCAGCCCTGTCATGCCCCCCATGCGGATGTCAACGATAAGGCATGCCACTTCACGTGGGTCATAGCGGCTTAAAAACGTTTCCGCTGAGTCATAGCAGCGAACGCGATAGTCCTTGCCTTCCAGCAACCACTGCAGCGAATCGCGTACGCCTTCGTCGTCATCGACAACATAGACAGTACCTTTTTTCGGGATCAAGCTCATGCTGGAATCTTTCGTGAACTTAAAGAGTGTGCAAGTGACTGTCGTTAAAGCATCAGGTCGATGTAGCCGGGACCCTGCCTGCGATCAGGGCGTTGCTACGTTATCAGTAGCTGGCAATACCGATGAAAGCAGGGGTTTGACGGGTATCCAAAAGGTAAATCGGCATCCCACCACGTCTTCGCCATTGTAAAGGTTCTGCGAGTCCATCCGCCCCTGATGAGACTCGACAATGCTCCTGCAGAGCTTGAGGCCGATCCCCATGCCTTCGGCCTTGGTGGAGTAGAACGCCTCATACAAGCGCCCCATCACTTCAGGCGTGAGCCCCGGGCCGGAATCAAGTACCGAAAACTCGACGACTTCCTGGTCTTCGATCTTTTTGGGTACCACCCGCAGTTCAACGCTCCGCCGTGCAGCCGGCAAGCGTGCGTTGGCAATCGACTCGGCTGCGTTCTTCATCAGGTTGATCAGCACCTGCTCAATCAGGATAGGGTCTACCAGAACAGGCGGCATGCGCGCCGCGATGTAATGCGTCAGCCGCACGTTGTGGCGCCGTAGTTCGATTTCAGCGAGTTCCATGGCGTTGCTGGCAATCGTGGCTACCTCAGCCGAGCTGCGATTCGGTTCGCTGCGTTTGACGAATGAGCGTATCCGCTGAATGATCTGGCCGGCCCGATTGGCCTGCTTTGCGGTTTTCTCAAGGGCTACCAGCAGGTCATCATTGCTGATCTGCTGGGCCTTGATTCGCGACACCATGCCGTTGCAGTAATTGTTGATCGCCGTCAGCGGCTGGTTCAGCTCATGCGCAACGCTCGACGCCATTTCGCCCATCGTGATCAGGCGGCTGGCGGTTTGCGCCCGGTGATTTTGCTGGGCGGCTTGCTCTTCGGCATGCCGGCGCGGCGTGATGTCAGAGGCAATCACCATTTGCGCCAGTCGGCCATCCACCCAGGTCAGGTAACGTGATCGCACCTCCAGCCATTTGGACAGTTCGGGTACAAAAATCTCGGCGTTCTCGGTCAGAGCGGTGGTCAATGAATCGGTGGGCAATCCGGCAAGGCCATCGACTTCATCCTGTGCATCTTCGGTCGGCGCTGTGGCTGGCACACCGGCCTGGGCAATCAGGTTCAGGTGACCTGATACCTCAGCGCCAAACCAGGAGCGGTAAAGCTTGTTGGCAAATAGCAGTTCTTCACTCCCCAGGGGTGCCACTGAAACCGCTGCATCCAGTCCTTCCAGCACGGTGGTGAAGCGTTCATAAGATGCGGTGAGTTCTTCGCGGATCCGCTTGGGCTCGGTGATATCGGTCATGGACGTCATCCAGCCAGTCTGTTGGCCGCGAGGGTCGATCAGTGGCGACACATACATGCGCGCATCAAAGATTTTGCCGTTCTTGCGCTTGACCCGTACCTCAAAACCACCCGGCGGCGTCTTGCCCTGCAGCTCGTCATTCAACCGCGACATCAGAACGTCCAGTTCGCCATCGGGCCAGTGCGGGAAAGGCGGCGTGCGGCCCACCAGGTCCGCTTCTGTCAGCCCGGTCATCTGGCAAAAGGCCGGGTTGACGTAAGTTATCCGGCCCTGCAGGTCCAAGGCACGCATCCCCGTGAGCATGGAGTTTTCCATCGCACGTCGAAAGTTTGTTTCCGTGATCAAGGCCTGCTGCGCCTGCACCCGGCGCTGGGTGTGGCGCCAGGTGCCCAGCAGCATCCACACGGTCAGCGCACTCAGGGCGCTGACCAGCCAGAAAAAGCCGCTGCCGACCACACCCAGCGAGGCCCGGTAGCCTTGCGCACGCAGCAGCATGCCGTTGCCGACAGGTGAGACCGGGATTTCATATTCGGCCGCGCTGTCTGACCATGGCAGCAAGCGCTCGGCAGTATTGCGGCGGGGCGGCAGGTTACCCGCCAGCACCCGGTTCTTGTCATCCACCAGCGTCACCGCATACTTGGCCGCCACCTCGGTCGGAACGCCAAAACGCAGCAACCCATCAATCGAATATTCGCCCATGATGACGCCAGAAAACTTGCCCTGATCGTCCAGCGGTATCAGCAGCTGCAGCGTTGGCGCGTTGTAGTTCGTGCTGTCTGTCGGGTTGAGCGGGCCGGAATAGACCGGCTGTCGCAAGTCCCGCGCAAGGCCGTAGGTGCCGTCGGTTTCACCGGGCTTGAGCTGGTCGCCAGCCCGCCTGAGTTGCGCTGTGTTGGCACTTGCCGACACATAAGCGACCTTTACCCGGCGCCTTGAATCCACCCATGTCACCGCCAGCAGCTCGGGGTACTGGCTCACCAGGGATTCCGCCTGTGAAACAAAGTCCGCAGCATCGACTTCTTTGTTCGAAATGTCGCGGCCGATTCGCATCAGCTGCTCCTGCCGTTCGAGCAGCCGCAGGCGCAAGCGTTGCTGCGCATATTCAACATCGCGCTTGACTGCCTGCTGTTCCCGGTCGATTTCTTCAAGCCGCAGGTAACCAAATGCCGCAATCACCGCTGCCAGAAACAGCAGCACCGCGAGCAGCGGCCCCAGCGTGATGAAGCGATCCTGCCGCGCCGGCGATTGCTTGCGCCACCAGTGCCGCCACCACACAAGCCTTGCTCTTCCGGGACTGGCGGTGGGGTTGAAGCCGGAGTCAGGCGATGAGGTGAAGGCGTCCGTAGGCATAGAGGTGCCCAGTTTAGGTGAGCAGCATCCCTTGCTGCGTGATCCCTGTATGTAAACCTCATACCGAACGATTATTCCGTCGGCTGACGCTGGGAGTGGGCGAGATTTCCGTTGTCAACTATCTGTCTGGAGTTTTGCAATGTGAAATCAATACGCATCATTCGAAATATTTAGAATTTTATGAGAAACTTGAGGATTGACTCTAATTTGCGTTTACAAAGGCTTTGTGACGCCGCAAGAGGCAAGCTCGCGCCGCCTTGAAGCGGACTTAAACCGGACCACCCCAGCAGGAGACAAAAGACATGGCCGCCAATCCCACAAACGCAGGTGCTGACACACTCAAAAGTGCCGCCAATGACAGCCGGAACACGGGTGTCGATAAAGACCAGCAAGAAACCCGTGAGTGGATGGACGCGCTGTCGGCCGTCATTGAAAGCGAAGGCCCCGAGCGCGCACACTTCCTGCTCGAGCAACTGCTGGAACACGCACGCCAGAAAAGCATCGACATGCCGTTTTCTGCCAACACCGGCTATGTCAACACCATTGAGCCCGGCCAGGAAGAGCGCTCACCAGGCAATCTGGAGATCGAGGAGCGCCTGCGCGCCTATATGCGTTGGAACGCCATGGCCATGGTGGTCAAGGCCAACCGGCTGCATCCGGCCGATGGTGGCGACCTCGGCGGTCACATCGGCTCGTTTGCTTCTTTGGCCAGCCTGTTTGGTGCCGGCTTCAACCATTTCTGGCACGCTGAAAGCGAAGGCCATGGTGGCGACTGCCTCTACATCCAGGGCCACGTGTCGCCTGGAGTTTATGCGCGGGCCTACCTTGAAGGCCGCCTGACCGAAGAACAATTGCTGAACTTCCGACAGGAAGTCGATGGAAAGGGCCTGTCGAGCTATCCGCATCCCAAGCTGATGCCGGAGTTCTGGCAGTTTCCGACGGTATCCATGGGCCTCGGGCCTCTGATGGCAATTTATCAGGCGCGCTTTCTGAAATACCTGCATGCCCGCGGCATTGCCAACACCGAGAATCGCAAGGTCTGGGTGTTCTGCGGTGACGGTGAAATGGATGAAGTCGAGTCCATGGGCGCGATTGGCCTGGCTGCACGCGAAAAACTCGACAACCTCGTGTTCGTCATCAACTGCAACCTGCAGCGCCTGGATGGCCCGGTGCGCGGCAACGGCAAGATCGTGCAGGAGCTCGAAGGCGAGTTCCGTGGCGCGGGCTGGAATGTGATCAAACTGCTGTGGGGCAGCAACTGGGACCCTTTGCTGGCGCGCGACAAAGACGGCGCGCTGCGCAAGGTCATGATGGACACGCTGGACGGCGATTACCAGGCCATGAAGGCCAACGACGGCGCATATGTTCGCAAGAACTTCTTTGGCCAGAATCCCCAGACGCTGGAGATGGTCGCGAAGATGAGCGACGACGATATCTTCAACCTGCGCCGCGGCGGGCATGACTCGCAAAAAGTTTATGCCGCGTTTCACTCGGCCGTTAACCATGTGGGCCAGCCTACCGTACTGCTGATCAAGACCGTCAAGGGTTTTGGCATGGGCAAGATTGGCGAGGGCAAAAACAATGTCCATCAAACCAAGAAGCTGGCCGATGAGGACATCAAGGCTTTCCGCGACCGCTTCAATATTCCGATCCCAGACAGCCAGCTCGCCGAAATCCCCTTCTACAAGCCAGCCGAAGACACGCCAGAAATGCGTTACCTGCATGAGCGTCGCAAGGCCTTGGGTGGCTACCTGCCCCATCGCCGCACAAAGGCCGATGAAAGCTTCACGGTGCCGGCGCTGGATATCTTCAAATCGGTGATGGACCCTACACCGGAAGGGCGCGAGATTTCAACCACCCAGGCTTATGTGCGCTTTCTGACGCAGCTGCTGCGAGACCAGGCGCTCGGCCCACGCGTGGTTCCTATCCTGGTGGACGAAGCCCGTACTTTCGGCATGGAAGGCCTGTTCCGGCAGATCGGTATCTACAACCCAGAAGGCCAGAAGTACACGCCGGTCGATAAAGACCAGGTGATGTATTACAGGGAGGATAAAAAGGGCCAGATCCTGCAGGAAGGCATCAATGAGGCGGGTGGCATGAGCAGCTGGATTGCAGCGGCCACCAGCTACAGCACCAACAACCGCATCATGGTGCCGTTTTACGTGTACTACTCGATGTTCGGCTTTCAGCGGATTGGTGATCTGGCCTGGGCCGCTGGCGACATGCAGGCACGCGGTTTCTTGCTGGGCGGCACTTCCGGCCGCACCACGCTCAACGGCGAAGGCTTGCAGCATGAAGACGGCCATAGCCACATCCTGGCAGGCACCATTCCCAACTGCATCAGTTACGACCCGACATTTGCGCATGAGGTCGGCGTTATCCTGCACCATGGCCTCAAGCGTATGGTCGAAAAACAGGACAACGTCTACTTCTACCTGACCCTGCTGAACGAGAATTATGCGATGCCAGGCCTGAAGCCCGGCACCGAAGAGCAGATCATCAAGGGCATGTACCTGTGCAAGGAAGGAAAGTCCGGCAACGCGAAGCGTGTGCAGCTGCTGGGCTCCGGCACCATCCTGCGTGAATCCATCGCTGCGCAGGAACTGCTGGAAAAAGACTGGGGCATCGCCGCTGATGTCTGGAGCTGCCCAAGTTTCAACGAACTGGGGCGTGACGGACAGGAAGTGGATCGCTGGAACCTGCTGCATCCCCTGGACACGCCGCGCGTCGCCTTCGTTGGCCAGCAGCTCGAAGGGCATACCGGCCCTGTCGTAGCCTCCACCGACTATATGAAGGCATTTGCCGAGCAGATTCGTCCGTACATCCCGAAAGGCCGAACCTTCAAGGTCTTGGGCACCGACGGATTTGGCCGCAGTGACTTCCGCAGCAAGCTGCGCGAGCATTTCGAGATCAACCGCCATTACATCGTGGTCGCGGCATTGAAGGCAATGAGCGAGGATGGCGCAGCGCCAGCAACCCACGTTGCCGACGCCATCAAGAAATACGGCATCATGGCCGACAAGATCAACCCGCTCTACGCCTGAACATAAAACCCGGAGACTCACAACATGGCAATGGTAGAAATTCAGGTTCCGGATATTGGTGACTTCGATGAAGTCACGGTGATCGAGCTGCTGGTCAAGCCCGGCGACAGCATTCAGGCAGACCAGTCGCTTCTGACAGTCGAGTCCGACAAGGCGTCGATGGAAATTCCGTCCAGCCACGCCGGCGTGGTCAAGGAACTCAGGGTCAAGCTGGGCGACAAGGTCAAGCAGGGTTCCGTCGTGCTGCTGCTTGAGGCTGCAGGTGCAGTGTCCGCCGCAGCCCCGGTTTCAGAAGAAAAAATGGCCCCAGTCCAGGTAAATAATGTGGAAACAGCTATTGATTCAGGAGCAAGCGCCAGCGTGCCTGATCCGTCGGTGGCCGGGGCGTCTGGCGTCATCGAGATCCGCGTTCCCGATATCGGTGACTTCAAGGATGTGACAGTTATCGAAGTGTTGGCCAAGCCGGGCGATGTCGTCAAGGTAGAGCAATCGCTGGTCACCGTCGAATCCGACAAGGCATCCATGGAGATTCCTTCGTCCAGCGCGGGCGTACTCAAAGAATTGAAAGTCAAGCTGGGCGACAAGATCAATATCGGCGATTTGCTGGCAGTGCTGGAGGGCACAGCCAGGCCTGCGGCTTCCGCTGCTGCCCCTGCGCCAGCTACTGCCTCCGTCGAGGCTGCTCCTGCCGACGCTTCCCAAGCTTCGGCTCCGCCCCCAGCTGCTGCGGCCAGCGCCGCTGCAGCCGCGTCATCGTCATCGGCATCGGCATCGCAGCCAGCGCATGACCCCACGGTGGCCCCCAGCGGCGCGCTGCCGCATGCCTCACCGTCAGTGCGCAAGTTTGCACGTGAACTCGGCGTGCCGCTGGCAGAGGTCAAAGGCGGGGGCCCCAACGGCCGTATCACACTGGAAGACGTTCAGGCCTTCACCAAGTCGGTAATGTCTGGCGAAGCCCGGACGCAGGCACAGGCAGCCAGATCGCCCGCCGCGAGTGGTACCGGTGGGTCTGGCGTGGGCCTTGATCTTTTGCCATGGCCGAAGGTGGACTTCACCAAGTTCGGCGATGTCGAGCGCAAGGACCTCTCGCGTATCAAGAAGATCAGCGGCGCCAACCTGCACCGCAACTGGGTCATGATTCCGCATGTCTGTAACCATGACGATGCGGACATCACCGAGCTGGAAAACTTCCGCGTGCTCATGAACAAGGAAAACGAGAAGGCCGGTGTGAAGATCACCATGCTGGCCTTTTTGATCAAGGCATCGGTAGCGGCCCTCAAGAAGTTTCCGGAGTTCAACGCTTCGCTGGATGGCGACCAGCTCGTGCTCAAGAAATACTATAACGTTGCCTTTGCGGCCGACACACCGAATGGCCTGGTGGTGCCGGTCATCAAGAACGCCGACCAGAAAGGCGTTGTCCAGATATCCCAGGAAATGGGCGAACTGGCCAAGAAGGCGCGCGATGGCAAGCTTGGCCCTGCCGACATGCAGGGTGCCTGCTTCACGATCTCGTCGCTCGGCGGCATCGGTGGCCGTTATTTCACGCCCATCATCAACGCGCCGGAAGTAGCTATTCTGGGTGTGTGCAAGAGCCAGACCGAACCCGTCTGGGATGGAAAGGTGTTCCAGCCACGCCTGATGCTGCCGCTCAGCCTGAGCTGGGACCACCGTGTCATTGACGGGGCTGCTGCCGCACGCTTCAATGCCTACCTGGGCCAGATTCTGGGCGATTTCCGCCGCGTGCTCCTATAAACACATGGCATGTACACATCCCGATTCGTGTCACGCACGAGGCTTCGAAGAAGCTTTGCTTTTCTATAACGGCCTCGCGCCGCAAACGACATGACCACACTTGTAGTTGTGAAAAAGGCGGGGCAGGTCGCTATCGCGGCAGACTCGCTGGTCACTTTTGGTGACACCATGCTGCCGCACCGGTTCGAGTCCAACAGCAAGATATTCAAGGTTGAAACCGCCCAGGGCACGAGCTATATCGGCATGGCTGGAACCGTCGCGCATTTCCCGGCCCTGCGCAAGGCAATGGCCGCCTTGCCCAAGGAAGAACTGCTGCTGGGAAGCCGCGACGAGGTGTACGACACCTTTTTACGCCTGCATCCGGTGCTGAAGGACCTGTTTTTTCTGCAGACCAAGGAAGACGACAACGACCCCTATGAGTCAAGTCAGTTCACCACGGTGATTGCCAACGCAACCGGCATTTATGGTCTGTACAGTTACCGGGAGATCTTCGAATTCAAGGAATTCTGGGGCATCGGCTCGGGACGCAGCTTTGCCCTTGGCGCCATGCATGCCTGTTGGGACAAGGCCAAAACCGCCCGCGAAGTTGCGATAGCCGGCCTGAATGCAGGTTGCGAATTTGACAAGAATTCTGCAGGACCGGTTGAAGTGTTCACCCTCAAATTGAAAGCCGCCAAATGAGTGCCTCTGCCAGCCCAGCCAACAGCGTTGTCGACATTCAGGTTCCGGATATCGGAGACTTTGACGAGGTGACCGTGATAGAGCTGCTGGTCAAGCCCGGCGATGTCATCAAGGCAGAGCAAAGCCTGATCACGGTTGAAAGCGACAAGGCCTCAATGGAGATTCCCGCGTCCCAGGGCGGTATGGTCAGGGAAGTCAGGGTCAAGCTGGGCGACAAGGTCAAGCAGGGCTCTGTCGTGCTGACGCTGGAGGGTTCGGGCGCAAGCAGCGTGGCGCCAGTCCAGCAATCGGCTCAGGGTTATGACGACAACAAGGCCACAGCGCCGGTAAAAAACCCGGACCCTTCAAAGCCGAACACAGCATCTTCGCCAGCGGCATCGCCTGCCAGCAGCTACAGCGGCGCTGTCGATATGGATTGCGACCTGCTGGTGCTTGGCGCCGGTCCCGGCGGTTATTCAGCTGCCTTCCGCGCGGCTGACCTGGGCTTGAAGGTTGTGCTGGTGGAGCGATATGCGTCCCTGGGCGGCGTCTGTTTGAATGTGGGCTGCATCCCGTCCAAGGCCCTGCTGCATGTCGCCTCAGTGATGGATGAGGTCAAGCATTTTGAAAGTCTGGGCGTCAGCTTTGCCGACCCTGTGGTGGACATCAACAAGCTGCGCACCCACAAGGAAAAAGTAGTGGGCAAACTCACGGGTGGCCTGGCTGCTATGGCCAAGATGCGCAAGGTGACAGTGGTGCGCGGCCTGGGTCAGTTCGTCGGCTCTCATCACCTGCAGGTCGAAGAAACGTCTGGTGAGCACCAGGAAAAAACCGGCGAAAAGCAGGTTGTTGCCTTCAAGAATTGCATCATTGCAGCCGGATCCCAGGCGGTGCATTTGCCGTTCATGCCGAAAGACCCTCGGGTGGTGGACTCAACCGGCGCGCTGGGGCTCAAGGAAGTGCCCAAACGCATGCTGATTTTGGGCGGCGGCATCATCGGCCTTGAAATGGGTACCGTTTATTCCACGCTGGGCGCGCGGCTCGATGTGGTCGAAATGATGGATGGCCTGATGCAAGGCGCTGACCGCGACCTGGTCAAGGTCTGGCAAAAAATGAATGCCCCGCGCTTTGACAACATCATGCTCAAGACCAAAACGGTAGGCGCCAAAGCCACGCCTGACGGTATCGAAGTGACCTTCGAGTCGGTAGAGCCGGGCTGCAAAGCGCCAGAACCGCAGACGTATGACCTGGTCCTGCAGGCAGTCGGGCGCACACCCAATGGCGGCAAACTGGCAGCAGACAAGGCCGGCGTTAGCGTGACGGATCGCGGCTTCATCCCGGTCGACATCCAGATGCGGACCAATGTGCTGCATATTTTTGCCATCGGCGACATCGTCGGCCAGCCCATGCTGGCACACAAGGCGGTGCATGAAGCCCACGTCGCCGCTGAAGTGATTGCCGGCGAACTGCAGGGCAACAAGGAACTCGCCAGCGCGGCCTTCAATGCACGGGTCATTCCAAGCGTTGCCTACACCGACCCTGAAGTGGCATGGGTCGGCCTCACGGAAGACCAGGCCAAGGCGCAAGGCATCAAGGTCAGGAAGGGCCTGTTTCCCTGGACGGCCTCTGGCCGCGCCATCGCGAATGGCAGGGACGAAGGCTTCACCAAACTGCTGTTTGATGACTCACCCGAAGCGCACGGTCACGGCAAGATCCTCGGTGGCGGAATCGTCGGCACCCATGCTGGCGACATGATTGGCGAGATTGCGCTGGCGATCGAGATGGGTGCCGATGCGGTCGATATCGGTAAAACGATCCATCCGCATCCGACGCTGGGAGAAAGCATTGGCATGGCGGCTGAAGTCGCGCACGGAAGTTGTACGGACTTGCCGCCGGTGCGCCGCTAGCGTCTATTGCAAATCGAGCCTGGACCGGGTGTGTTACCCAACACCCCGGTTCATGCATGCAGCTTCGGTCATCGAAGCGTCGACAACAAATTTCAGCGCGAAAACAGCGCTTCTTCAGCCGCCACCTGGCTCTGTACGCTGGCCGGTGTCAGTGCTGGGGCCTGGGTTTTGAACAGCCTAGCCGCGGGGTGCTGCAGGTTTGCGGCGTTATTGGGCTCCAGGCCGCTAGAGGCCACGCGACGCGCGCCGTCGAAACGGCCGTTCCAGTACGACACGCTCATGCTTTCGACGCGTACCTCGGCGCCCGGTTTTGGTGAGTGGATGAATTTGCCGTTGCCCACATAAATACCCACATGGCTGAACGCGCGGCGCATGGTGTTGAAAAACACCAGGTCGCCGGGACGAAGATCGCTTCTTTCGATGTTTTGCGTGGCAGCTGCCTGTTGCTCGGCACGGCGCGGCAGGATCAGGCCGACGCTTTGCTCATACATGGCTTTCACAAAGCCGCTGCAGTCAAACCCGGTGTCTGCCGTGTTGCCACCCCGTTTGTAAGGCACACCCAGAAAACCCAGTGCGTTGACGACCAGCTCGGAAGCCTTGTCGGTCATGGAATGCCGAACCTGGTTGATCTGCGTCATCAGCCCCTTGTCTGCCAGCAGTCGGTCCATGTCATCACCCTGGGGTGCAGTGTCGGCGTAAGCGGCCGGACAGGCGGCGGCGATTGCCATGACGGCAGGGATGATGAACTTTCTTGAATGCATGCCGGGCAGGATACTGAAGGAGTGGTCCTACGTCAACCCATGCAGTCCCTTAGCATGACGAGCTAAACCATTGATTTGTAAAGACCTATTGCGTTACACCATGGTTGCACTGCGATTGCATGCGGGCTGGGAGCAGGTACGCCCCCGCGATTCCGAGGGTCAGTGCTTGCCGGCGAGCATGGGCAGGTGAGGCGATCGACAATGCCGACGTATGAGCGGCCGTCATTACAAAGGCCAGCCATGTCATCAAGATCCAGGTTTAAGGAATGAAATATGCCTCTAGCCCAATCAGTACGAACGCAGGCAGCTATTGTTTTGGTAGCGTCCATTGCGGTTTGCAATTCGGCCCTGTCGCAGCCGGTTTCGAAAGAACCGGTGCGTCCGGAAACCGTGGCAAGCGGGCTGCAGAACCCGTGGGCTGTTGCATTTCTTCCGAACGGTCGGTTTCTGGTCACCGAGCGTCCAGGCAGGATGCGCGTGGTGTCTGCGACGGGTCAGGTTGGCCCTCCGATCACCGGCTTGCCCGATATTGCGGCGGGCGGGCAGGGCGGCCTGCTTGATGTACTGCTCGACGCCGACTTTTCGAGCAACCGGCTGGTTTACTTCTGTTTTTCGGAACCGGCATCTGCCAGCGGCCTCAGCCGCAGCGCCAACAGCACCGCGCTGGCACGTGCCAGTCTGAGTGCTGACGCCACCCGGCTTGAAAATGTAAAAGTCATCTTTAGTCAAAAACCAAAGTACGCCAGCACGGCCCACTTTGGCTGCCGGATTGTGGAAGGCCGTTCGCCAGGCGTGGCCAACACTGCCGGAAAGCCTGATGGCAGACTGTTCTTGACGCTGGGCGACCGGTTTACCCGCAGGGACGACGCGCAGACGCTGGACAACCACCATGGCAAGGTGGTGCGCATCAACAAGGACGGCAGCGTACCTGCAGACAATCCGTTTGCCAGCCGGCCGGGCGCATTGCCTGAAATCTGGAGCTATGGGCACCGCAACCTGCAAGGCGCCACGCTGACGCCAGGCGCCGTGCTGTGGACGCATGAACACGGACCCCAGGGCGGCGATGAGATCAATCTGTCCCGGCCCGGGGCCAACTATGGCTGGCCCGTCATCACCTACGGTGAAAACTATGGCGGCGGCAAAATTGGGGATGGGCTGGGCGTAAAAGCGGGGCTGGAGCAACCCTTGCATTACTGGGTGCCGTCCATAGCCCCTTCCGGCATGGCCTTTCTCACCAGTGATCGCTATGGCAAGGCGTGGCAGGGCAACCTGTTCGTGGGTTCGCTGAAGTTTGGCTACCTCAATCGCATCGAGCTTTCAAGCGCCTACAGTGGCAAGGTCCAACAAGAAAACAAACTGCTGGCGGCCGCGGGAGACCGCATTCGTGATGTGCGCCAGGGCCCTGACGGATTGCTCTATGTGTTGACCGACAGCGCAAACGGCCGGCTGATTCGTCTGTTGCCCAACGGGCAGTGACAGCGGCCAACAACCGTTTTGCTGACCTGCGGAGGTCAATTGGCCCATCCGCTGGTACCCATTTGGCCGGCCAGGCAAAGCTGACAGCTATCATCAACCGATGACTTCGATGGCCTCCTGGCGCGGCATGGTGCTTCGCCTTAACCAGTCTGCCAAAAGCTGGATTGCCGAATGGTGGCGGCTGTTGTATCTGGGGGCCGTCATTCTCGTGCTCACGCTGTCGCCCTCAAGCTACAGCCTCGGCAACCGAAGGGTGCTGGCCTGGCAGATCTACTCAAACACGGTTCCGATCCTTCTGGGTTTCACCTTGCTGTGCGCCCTGATCAGCCTGGTGTTGACCCGCATCGTGACCGCCACTGCATTGAGCTATGGCTTGTCTCAATACGCCCTGCAGGTCGTCATCCGTGTATTGGTGCTTGAACTGATACCACTGACCGCCGCGCTCTTTGTGGCCTTGCGCTGCACGATCCCGGATGGCGCAGAACTCGCCACCATGCGGGCGCGTGGACACCTGGAGGCGCTGCGCCAACAAGGCATCGAGCCGGTGCGGCGCGAGGTACTTCCCCGCGTGGTGGCAGGAATCTTCTCCACCGTGGCGCTCGCAACCCTGAGCTGCGTGGTCGCACTGATCGTGGCTTACCTTGCGGCTTATGGGCCATCCCTGTCCAGCCTGCAGGCCTACACGCGGCTCTTCGGCCAGGTGTTCAACCCGGGCGTGACCCTGATTCTGGTGCTCAAGACGCTTTTTTTCAGCCTGGCGGTTTCGCTCATTCCCATGGCCTCTGCCCTGTACGGGCTGGCCAGCAGCAACACACGCACCAGCGCAGAAATGCGCGGGCTGGTGCGTATGTTTGCGGTGCTGCTGCTGCTGGAGGTGTTATCGCTGGTGGGCAACTACTATTGATGGAATCCCATGCCCTGCAGATGCCTGATGGCGCTGCCAGCACGGTTCAATGCTGCCAGATAAGCGGCCTGCCTTGCAAGTCAATCATTTCGATTCACCCCACGTCTCATGACACAGGTTTCAATGCCTCCACCATCTCAGCAACCCTTGCAACCAGATGACCTGGCATCCCAGCGGCGGCTTGAATTCAAGGCCATTTTGCTGGTGGTGTTCATGGTGCTGCTGGTGCTGTTTTCGGCCCTTTATGTGATGTACGCGCGCGGCGTCTTTGAAAGCAGCCAGCGTCTGGTCCTGATGGCCGATGACTCCGAAGGCGTTGTGGTGGGCATGGACCTTACCTTTTCGGGCTTTCCCATTGGTCGCGTACAGCGTATCGAACTGGCTGAGGACGGCAAGGTGCGTATCCTGGTGGATGTTGCCAGCAAGGATGCGCACTGGTTGCGGCAGTCCAGCGTCTTCACACTGGTGCGCGGGCTGGTAGGCGGCACCAATATCCGTGCCTACAGCGGCCTGCTGAGCGACCCGCCGCTAGAGGAAGGCGCAGTGCGCACCGTGCTGCAGGGCGACGCCGCCGGTGAGGTGCCCAAGTTGATCGCAGCCGCCAAGGACCTGATCGAAAACCTCAATGCCCTGACAAGCAAGGGCGGTGCTTTGGGTGCAAGCCTTGGCAACCTGCAAGCTTTGACAACCAAGATCAATGGCCCTGGCGGCGCCCTGGGCGTTTTGTTGGGCAACGAGGCCGACGCGCAGAAAATAATTGGCACGCTGGACCGCACCAATGCGCTGCTGGCCAGGCTGGACGGGCTTGCCGCCAAGGCGGACACGCAGGTTTTTGGCGCCAAGGGCGTGATGCCGGAAACACGCGCGACGGTGGTGCAGCTCAATGGCTTGCTGGCTGAAGCCCGCGCCAGCCTTAAAAAAGTCGATGCGGTCCTGGTCGAGGCACAGGCGGTGGGCGCAAATGCCCGCGAGGCAAGCGCAGACCTCGGGCTGTTGCGGGCAGAAGTAGAGTCCAGCCTGCGCAAGGTCGACGGCCTGGTCAACGAGATCCATCGCAAGTGGCCTTTCGCCCGCGACACCGAGGTAAAACTGCCATGACGGTATTTGACGGGCGACACCTGCCGTACTGGCGCTTGATTCGTACTTTCTTTACCGCTTCCGCTGCCGTGCTGCTGGTGGCCTGTTCGTCAGCACCCAGGCCGGCTGACTGGCAGCTGGAAGCGAGACGCGCCCTCGACCGAGCGGTTGCGGCTTACCTGGAGGGCAACAGCCGGGTTGAAGCCATGGAGTTTGAGCGCGCGAGGGCGCAGATTGCCAGCACCGGACGTGTCGACCTGGCAGCGCGGGCTGAACTCGTGCACTGTGCAAGCCATGTAGCAAGCCTGGTGTTCGAGCCTTGCACTGGTTTTGAGCGCTGGCGTCAGGGCGCAGAACCCGCCGAGAGGGCGTACGCGGATTACCTGGCGGGCAGGCTGCGGCCGGCAGATGCCGGCCTGCTGCCAGCACCGCAAAAATCCGCAGCCGCCGGAGGCGAGGCGGCGATAAGCGGCATCGCAGAGCCGCTTTCACGGCTGGTCGCCGCCGGTGTGGCCTTGCAGGCGGGGCAGGCCACGGCACCGCTGATCGCGCTTGCGGTGGAGACCGCGTCCGCACAGGGCTGGCGCAGGCCGCTTCTGGCCTGGCTTGGGGTGCAGCTTGTATGGGCTGAAAAGAACGGACTGCCGCTAGAGGCGGAAGGCGTACGCCGACGTCTTGCGCTCGCGCAGGGCAGCGCCCAGGGAGGCCGTTGACCATGGCCACCCGCGATACCGGGCCTCGCAACGCTGACGGCGAGTCGCAGGCCGAAAGCGGTTTGTCCCGAGCTGCCGATTCAACCTCAAGCGCTTTTCCGGGTGCCGCCAAGTCCTCGCCGCCCCGGCATGCGCTGCCTGCCAGCGCTGCCACACTGGCGGTGGCGGGCATGCTGGCGCTGGCCGCAGCCATGGGCATAGGCCGCTTTGCCTTCACGCCACTGCTGCCGATGATGCTGGCCGACGGGGTGATCGACCTGCCGTCCGCCAGCTGGCTGGCCAGCGCCAACTACCTGGGCTACCTGGTGGGCGCGCTCCTGTGCACCTTTCAGCCCTGGATATGGCAACGGCTTTCGTTTTTGCCGCGGGTTGGCGCTGCAAGCTGGGTGCGCGCGGGTCTGGTAGCCACCAGCCTCCTGACGCTTGGGATGGCGCTGCACCTGCCGCTACTTTGGCCATTGCTGCGCTTTCTGGCCGGTGTGGCAAGTGCTTTTGTGTTTGTCTTCACATCAGGCTGGTGCCTGGCGCAACTCGCGCAGCGAAACGCCAGCGCACTCGGCGGCGTGATGTATGCCGGGCCAGGCGCCGGCATCATGCTGAGCGGCCTGTCAGCCAGCGGCATGGTGGTGCTGCACTGGACAGCTGCTGCCGGATGGCTGGTTTTCGGCTTGCTGGCCAGCGTGCTTACCACGCTGGTGTGGCGAACCTTTCAACCTGCTGTTGGCAACACGACGGCAGCGCCGCCTTCAGGCAGTATGGCCAAAGTGCCGGCGGGCGTGAAGGCTGCGGGGCGCAACCAGATGCTGGTGCTGGCGGCCGCCTATGGACTGGCCGGTTTCGGCTACATCATCACCGCCACTTTCCTGCCGGTGATCGCCAGGCAGGCATTGCCGGGTTCACCGTTTCTCGATATGTTCTGGCCGCTTTTTGGCCTGGGCGTGGTGAGCGGTGCTTTGCTGGCTACCCGTATTCCCATCACAGGCGATCTCCGACATCTGCTGGCAGGCAGCTATGTGTTGCAGGCGCTGGGCATCGGCATCAGCGTGTGGAGCCCAACGCTTGCCGGTTTCGCCCTGAGCAGCCTGTTGCTGGGCTTGCCTTTCACAGCCATCACCTTTTTTGCCATGCAAGAGGTGAGGCGCCTGCGTCCGGCCACCGCAGCCAGCTACATGGGCTTGTTGACCGCTGTCTATGGTGTGGGGCAGATTTCCGGTCCGCCGCTGGTGGCGGTGCTTCTTGCGTCCAGCCGCAGTCTGGGCGAGGGGTTTGCGCTGTCGCTGGAGATCGCGTCTGCCAGCCTTTTTGCGGGCGCCATCCTGTTTGTGTGGATGACGCAGGCGTATCCGCTTCATGCGCCAAGGGACGCAGCGCCGGGAGCCACGGCTTAGACACCAATCCCGACCGCAGACCTGAGTTTATGCTATTGTATTGATAGCTATAACCCGTTTGATATATTGGGCTAGAGGCTGTTTTTGCTTAAAAAACTTAAGTTGCAATGCTCGGCAGCCACAGGCCAGCGCCAAGCAGACCACAGCTGGCGCCCGGCGCAAAACTGTAAGCCTGCCCCTACCCAGGATGCAGCCTGCATCCTGCACATTGCCGCCCCAACAAAACCTAGTCTTTGGCTTTACCTAGGAGAAAACATCATGCCTGTCATTGCCTGGATATTGGGCGTTCCGCTCAGCGTCGTGTTGATTCTGATGCTCTTCGGGGTGTTTTGAACCGCTGACAAGCAACATGTTCTCTGCTGTTTTTTTCCATCCAAACCCATGACGAAAGGATTCGCTGACCATGCTGCGTAAATTATTTTTCTTTGCCATCACCTCGGGTCTTGCCGCGAAAGCCTATCGCGCCTACACCAGCAAAAAGACTCTTGGAACCGATTTGTCCAGGCGTAGGTACGGCACCGGCTCTGAGAGCGTCACCCGATCAGGCTCCTGAGCTCGCATTCCAGGGCGTCCGCTTGGCGCTGCCATTCGGGCTGTTTCCGGACCGTTGTTCCGGCATGCGTATAACGGGAGCGAAACTGAAAGAAGCCAGCATGATGCTGGCTTTTTTACCTTCTACGCCCGATCGAAGACTTGCGAAGCCGTAGGTGGCTCGCTCTAAAATCGCCCCATGTTTTGGCAACTCAGCTCAGCGCAACGTATGCGACCAGTTGCTCACCTACCCTTGCGCCGGGCTTAGCGCCGACGTCTCTTCAGGCATTGAAAACTCTTGACCGACTCCCTACTGACTGAACACAACAAGCCTTCCGCGATACAGGAAGCCAGGCTCTGGCAGGGTGACGGCTGGACCGCCCGCGTCATCAAGAACGAGGACGACGACGGCTGGGCGGTAGCCATGATCAAGGACGGCGAGGCCGAGCCGGCGCTGGTAGGGCCATGGACCATGGGCCGCGACAAGAAAAATCCCAAGCCTCTCGATGGAACGGCCTTCATCACGCTGGTCAAGACCGCGAACGAGTTTGTGCGCCGGCATGAGCAGCAGCTTCACGCATCGCTGCACCAGAGCATTGAGGTCAGCGCCGCACATGGACGGGTGAGCGTCGCGCTGGACATCGTGCCCGATGACGACAATCCCCAAGCCATCCTGAGTGCACGCGATGACAGCGGAAACCTGCTGGCAGAAGTCCGCGTGCTGCCCTCATTCAAGCTCAACCGCGCCAGCGCTGTGGCCTGGGCTGACAGCAATTTCGCCAAGCCGCCTGAGCGCTGATCGGGGGCTGATCAGCAAGGTCTTGATGGCGCATGGCGCTAGGCGCTACAACCTGGCCTGGTGGCCACTCCCCGACTTACCGTTTATTGAGCACTCGCGGTTGACTCGCCACGTGCGCTGGCGTCCTGCAGCCATTTCTGCAAGTCTTCAGAGCCGCCCACGCGTTTTCCGCCCACGAACACCTGAGGTGCGGTGCTGGCGCCAGCGACGGCCTGCAAGCTGCGGCTGGTGATGCTTTTTCCCAGCGAAATTTCCTCAAAAGATATGCCTGCGTTTTTGAGCATGTCCTTGGCTCTGGCGCAAAAAGGGCAACCTGGTTTGGTGAAGATGGTCACGGGCTCGGGTGGCTTGGCATCAGGCGCCAGATACTTCAGCATCGTGTCTGCATCTGACACCTCGAAAGGGTCGCCGTCGCGCTCGGGTTCGATAAACATTTTCTCGACCATGCCGTCATTTACCAGCATCGAATAGCGCCATGATCGCTTGCCGAATCCCAGGCTGCTTTTGTCCACCAGCATGCCCATACCCTCGGTGAATTTGCCGTTGCCGTCCGGTATCAGGCGAATGTTTTCGGCCTCCTGCGCCTTGCCCCATTCGTTCATGACAAAGGCATCATTGACCGACAGGCATATGACATCGTCCACGCCATGCGCCTTCAACACGGGCGCGAGTTCGTTGAAGCGTGGCAGATGGGTGGCCGAGCAGGTTGGCGTGTAAGCGCCTGGCAATGAGAAAACAATCACCCGTTTTCCCTTGAACAGCTCGTCGCTGGTGATGTCTGCCCATTCCTCGCCCTGGCGAGTTTTAAAGGTGACAGAGGGGACAGTTTGTCCTTCGTGGTTTGGAAGCATGTGAAATCCTTGACGATGGAAAGCACCGCGACTGGTGACGCAAGTGCGAAGCGGAGGGCGGATGCTCAAGCATCGTCGCAGGCGCACGCAAAAAGTGTCGGACAGGAGCGCTATTGGTGCCGCCAGCAGGGAGCCCATCCGGTCTAGCGTTGCAGCATCTGGGGGCCATGATAAAGCGGTGATGAGCTGCATGCCAGAATGCCGTACAGCCCTCGTCAACGTCACTCTGCCCACAAGCCCAGCTCTTCCATGATCTTTGCACCCGACCTGGCCGCCGTTACCCACGCCATACAGCTGGCGGTTGCGCCTGTGTTTCTGTTGACTGCCGTGTCCGGCATGATGGGCGCTGTGGCCAGCCGGTTGGCCCGCATCATTGACCGTGCCCGGTACCTCGAATCACGGCTTGAAGCGGGCGCCATCACCGAACTGCGGGCTCAGGCCATGTATGCGGAGCTTGGCGGTTTGCGGCACCGGGGCTGGCTTGTCAATGCCTGCCTTGCGTTTCTGACCTTCTGCGCCATGCTGATTGGCGTCACCATCATTCTGCTGTTTCTGGGTGAAACCAGCGAGCTGCCGATCCTCAAGATTGCCACCGTCTGCTTTCTTTCAGGCGTGGTATGTTTTCTGCTGGCGTTGGTGTGCTTTCTGGCAGAGACGCTGCTCGCCACCCGTCTGCTGAAGTTTGGCGACTTTCCACCGCCAAAGGCCGACTGACGCGCTGACAGCGGCCAACACCGCAATCGACGCAGCGCTACAGAAGCGGCCTGAAGACGGCAGCCGTGCGCTCCTTGAGCTTGACGCGCCAGGGCCGTTGTTGCCAGGCCTCCAGCGTGATGTGCTTGGCGCGCTTGAGGTCCTGCTCGAACACCTCGGACTGCCGCTCTGCGAATGCGGTGTCGTAAATATTGAGGTTGGCCTCGTCATTCATGCGAAACGATCGCATGTCAAAGTTGGTTGATCCCACCGACGTCATGAGGCGGTCAACAATCATCAGCTTGCAGTGAAACATGGTGGGCTGGTATTCATAAATCTCGACACCCGCCTCTAGTAGCGGGCCCCAGAGCGCCCGAGACGCCCTGCGCACCGTTGCTTCATCGGTGTACCTGCCGGGCACGATGATGCGCACCTTCACGCCGCGCTTGACGGCACGCACCAGTGAGCGGCGGGTGATGGAATCGGGGACGAAATAGGCGCTGCACAGGTCAATGCTGCGCGTGGCCGATGTGATGGCGATGAGGTACATCATCTGCATGCTCTCGCTGCCGCCATTTGGCGAGCTGGCAAACATTTGCGCGCTTTGATCGCCAACTGCCTGAAGCTCCGGAAAGTACTGTTTGCCGTGAAGCACCCGCCCCGTCGCCTTGGTCCAGTTGTCGAGCATCACGCTCTGCATCTGTGCCACCACCGGGCCTTCAACGCGGTAATGCGAATCACGCCAGTGCTCGGGGTCTTCTGCGTTACCCGTCCATTGCGGGGCGATGCCAACGCCACCGGTAAAACCCGTGCAGCCGTCGACCACCATCAGCTTGCGGTGCGTCCGGTTGTTCATCCGGCCCAGGTTGTACCAGCGCAGCGCGTGGAAGCGCTCAACCTCGACGCCAGCACTTTTCATCGTGTCGATGATCGAGCTTTTCATCCGGGCGCTACCCACCCAGTCGAGCAGTACATGCACCTTCACGCCAGCGCGTGCGCGCTCGGCCATGGCCTCGGCAAATTGCTTGCCAATGTCGCCTGCCCAGTAGATAAAGATCTCGAACAGGATGGTTTTTTGCGCGCCGCGAATGGCGTCCAGCATGGCCGGAAAGATCATGTCACCGTTGATCAGCTCGCTGGCCTTGTTGCCCTCCAGAATCGACGGCCCGAGCAACAGGCCCATGGAACGTAAAAACTGGGGATCGTCGGCTGCGTACAGATGTTCGATGTCTGTCTCGACTTTGCGCTCCGGGACGCTGAAATTCACCAGCACCAGGCCCACCAGCAATGTCACGATGAGCGTGACCAGCACGGTAATGACAATCACCACGCCTGAAGGCTCCAGAAAGCAGGGACGGCGGGCAAAACGCAGCTACCGTTTCGGGCCCGCTTTAGCCGGAGGGTGTGGTCAGGAAAGTTGTGGAGTTCAGGCATCGTTGTTGTGGATGACTTCTTGGGCCGTTGATGATCAGGTGCCGGGGCAGCGGCAGCCTGAACAGCTTGCCGCTGGAGCCCCATGCTAGCGCGCCAGCGTGGCGCTTTGCCTTAGCCTGTGCAGGTAGCGAAAATTTCCTACAGCTACTCAGCAGGAACATGCCGTCGAGCTATGCCCATACGTGCCCAAAGCAGAACGCATCTGCATACGCGGGCCGACAGGACGACCGCCACGGCAGGTGCCGAATCACGGGGGCGTCAGGCATTGCTTAAACTATCCAGCCACTTAAGGACTGCCTCATGTTGTTAGAACCGGATGAATGCCAGCTAGTGCTGGTCGACTATCAGATGCGCCTGATGCCAGCGCTCTTTGAGGGGCCTCAGGTCCTCGCCAACGCTGTCATTTTGGGCAAGATCGCCCAGCTGATGGGTGTTCGCTGCATCGGCACCGAGCAACTCCCCGGCAAGCTCGGCCAAAGCATGCCCGAGCTCCGCGGGTTGTTCGGGCAGGTGCTTGAAAAAACGCATTTCAATGCCTGTGCAGACGGCCTGATCGACATCCTCCAGCCGCCGGCCCCGGCACGCAAACCGCAAGGTGCCAATGCGCGCAGTTTGCCCAAACATCTGCAACGTGCGCCCGAACCGGAAAGCCCAGCCCAGCGCACCATCGTCATCGCCGGCTGCGAAGCCCATGTCTGCCTGCTTCAGACTGCACTTGATTTGCTTGAAGAAGAGTTTGAGGTGTGGGTGGTGACCGATGCCTGCACCTCGCGCACTGAACGCAACCGCGATGCCGCTTTTGACCGTCTCGCAGGCGCTGGCGCTGAACTGGTAACCACAGAAATGGTGGCGTTTGAATGGCTTGGCGACGCGGACCACCCGGCCTTTAAGCAGGTGCTGGCACTGGTCAAATAAGCGGCGGCGTGAAAGCCTGATCAGTGCGGTGATGTTGCGAGGTGGCTATGCACAATCGTGCAACACGGCGTGCCGGTAATTGGCTGCAGCGCTTTTTTGAAAGAATTGCTAACGAAAATAGCGCCTTGACCTTTTTAAGCCAGGGGTTATAGCTATTCATTCGATAGCTGAAGCCCGGGGCTGTCAATCTATTGCAGGGCTTGCCTGGTCGCCCTGCAATCATGCCGCTCGATCCTACGGTGCGCTTCAGAAAACTCTTACATGCGCGGGAGGTTGACCTTGCCGACTATCAAGCCTTTGCTAATCGCAATCTGCGGTACCCGTACCGCCGAGCGTGACCATTGCCGGGGACTCTGATGAACGATAGCCGCGTCTGGGAATGTGAAGAAAGCCTCTGGCTTGGCGGGGCAGACCTTTACCGTGAACTGGTCGACGCCGAATGCCTGATGGTGCTGCCCGAACCGCCATTCGTGATGGGAGGCGAGCAGGCCATAGATGCCGTGTCTGACACGCCGCGGTGGTCACGCGTCATATTGTCCCGCCAGCAGATCAAGCGCCCGCAAGAAGGCCTGATTGTGGTTGCCTACAAGGCTGAAGCGTACAAGCCGGAAGGCAAGGCCTATGAGGCATTCTGCACCTCTACCTACCGCCGGCTTGAGCACGAAACCTGGCGGGTTGTGCAGCACCAGCAGACATTGCCGCCGCTTTCAAATACCTGAGCAGCCAGCCTTGCCCCGCGTCTGGCCACGTGACCGGCACGCCGGAGGTTTCGCGGGTTTCCTTCGGTCAGCGCAGGCCTAGTGTTTGCGCAGCGAACTTGAGGCGTCCGGTCCGGCATCGGGCGACACGCCGATGCCGAGGCGGCTGACCAGCTCACCGCCAAGCCAGCCGGTAATCAACGCCAGCGCTCCCCCAGCCCATGCCAGCGCGAACGCAAATGCCGGCGGTGCCGCCTCGTCATTGATGCGCCCCAGCACGCTCAGTAAAAACAGCGCCATCACCGCCACGTTTCCGATGCCATGCACCATGCCGACGGTTTTGGCGCGCGTGCCTTCCGGTATTTCCATCCAGTCCCACAGGCCGAAAGGTGTTGCGATGATGCCGCCCACCAGGCCAGCGACGATCATCCAGAACGAAACCACCGCCATGACGGGGGCTTCGCTGATCAGGTAGATGACATCGAAGATCACCGCCGTGGCCAGCAGACCCAGCGGAAACACCACGAGCTGCTGATGCAGCGGATGGCCCAGGAATTTTGCCCGGCTCTCCGTGCCCTGCGCCATAAGCCGCGATGCCGACCTGCGCTCAACGCCGGGGTAGTTGTGGCTGGACGTGCGGCGTTCCGGGCCGGAGTAGCGGGGCAGTGTCGCGGGCATCGCAAAAACCTTTCGAATGCGTCATGATGGCTTTGCACCCCGCCGGGTGCATTTAAGAAAAGTGTCGTATGAAACCGTCGCCGCCATGCCTGACGTGGTGTCAGACAAATCCTAGCGCAGGTGGTGCTGCAGGCGGCAAAGTGGCCAGCTCTGGCTGCCGATGCTTCGCTATAAGCATCCCTTCCGCAGACGCAGACTCAGCAGACTTAGAATTTCGAAAGCATCGAGCCGCGTCAGCACAACTACACGAGACCGACATGAAACTGCCCCCACCGGAAAGTTATCAAGCGTTTTACAAGCGTTCAATGACGGAGCCTGACGCTTTCTGGTCCGAGCAGGCAGAACTGATTGAATGGCACAAGCCGTTCTCGCGGGTGTGCAACTATGACAACCCGCCATTCGTGCACTGGTTTGAAGGCGGCCAGACCAACCTGTGCCACAACGCCATTGACCGCCACCTGTCGGCGCGCGGCGATCAGGCGGCGCTGATCCATGTGTCGAGCGAAACCGGCCTTGAAAAGACCTACAGCTTTCGGGAACTGCATGCCGAGGTGCAGCGCATGGCCGCCAGCCTGCGGGAGCTTGGCGTGCAAAAGGGTGATCGGGTGCTGATCTACATGCCGATGGTGGCAGAAGCGGCATTTGCCATGCTGGCCTGCGCACGCATCGGTGCGGTGCACTGTGTTGTTTTCGGCGGCTTTGCCAGTGGATCGCTGGCGTCCCGTATTGACGATGCCACGCCCAAGGTGATCGTCAGCGCGGACGCGGGCTCCCGTGGTGGCAAGGTCACGCCCTACAAGCCTTTGCTGGATGACGCGCTGCGCCTGTCGAGCCACAAGCCCGACGCGGTATTGCTCACTGACCGCGGCCTGGCGCCGATGCAGCTGGTGGCAGGGCGTGACCGGTTGTGGAGCGACCTGCGCACGAGGCATCTGCATGCACAGGTGCCCTGCGAATGGCTGGACTCGACCGCCATCAGCTACACCATCTACACCAGTGGCACCACCGGCAAACCCAAGGGTGTGCAGCGCGATACCGGCGGTTATGCGGTGGCGCTAGCTGCCAGCATGAAGCATATTTTTGACAGCCGGGCAGGGGAGACCTATTTTTCGACCAGTGATATTGGCTGGGTAGTTGGCCATAGCTATATCGTCTACGGCCCTTTGATTGCAGGCATGGCCACCATCATGTACGAAGGCCTGCCTACACAAGGCATGGACCGGCAGCCCGATGGCGGCATCTGGTGGAGCCTGGTTGAGAAGTACCGCGTAACCGCGATGTTCAGCGCGCCAACAGCGGTACGGGTGCTGCGTAAGCAAGACCCTGCGCTGCTACAAAAGTACGATCTGTCCAGCCTGCGGGCGCTGTATCTGGCTGGCGAACCGCTGGATGAGCCGACCGGCCGCTGGATCGCCGAAGGGCTCAAGGTGCCGGTCATCGACAACTACTGGCAAACCGAGACCGGCTGGCCATTGCTGACAGTGGCCAATGGTGTTGAACAGACGCCCAGCAAGTTTGGCAGCCCTGGCATTCCGATGTATGGCTACCGCGTCAAGCTCTTGCATGAGGGCACTGGCGAAGAGCTGACCGGCGCGCATGAAAAAGGCGTGGTGGCGCTGGAAGGCCCAACGCCGCCGGGCTTCATGCAAACGATATGGAAGGACGACGCACGCTTTGTCAACACCTACTGGAAGTCGGTGCCGGGGAAGATGGTCTACAACACCTTTGACTGGGGCATACGCGACGAGGACGGCTACTTTTTCATCCTGGGCCGGACCGATGATGTGATCAATGTCGCCGGCCACCGAATGGGCACGCGGGAGATCGAGGAGAGCATTTCCGGTCACCCAGGCGTGGCCGAGGTTGCCGTGGTGGGCGTGGCGGATGCTTTGAAAGGCCAGGTCGCGATGGCTTTTGCCGTGCCGAGAGACGCTTCCATCCTGTCTGACGCTCCAGCTGCGCGGGCACTTGAAGGCGACATCATGAAGCGTGTTGATGGCGACCTGGGCGCAGTGGCCCGGCCTTCCCGGGTGCGCTTTGTCACCGGCCTGCCCAAGACGCGCAGCGGCAAGCTGTTGCGCCGCGCGATCCAGGCGGTTTGCGAGGGGCGGGACGCGGGTGACCTGACCACCCTGGATGACCCTGCCGTATTGCAGCAGATACGCGATCAGCTCGCGGCTGGTTAGATATCGGCCTGCATAAGGCAGAGCTGAGCTGCCGGTTGCGGCCTGCTGTCTTTTCGCTTAGGCTGAAACCCAGCAATCTGCCACCTGCGCTTTGCAAGGCCAGCCCTGGGTACTACTCGCAGCATGTCCGTTCACAAGTTCAGCCACACCGCCGGAACCACAACCTATGGTTTTTCTGATCTCAGAAGCCTGATGGCCAGGGCATCGCCTGCGCGATCAGGCGACGTGCTGGCGGGTCTGGCCGCTGTGAGCGCGGAAGAGCGTGTGGTCGCCCAGATGGCCCTGGCCGAGTTGCCGTTGGCTCATTTTCTGAGTGACGCGGTGGTGCCGTATGAGGACGACGAAGTCACCCGCCACATCATCGATGGCCACGACGCAGCTGCGTTTGCGCCAATACGCCACCTGACAGTGGGCGACTTTCGCAACTGGCTGCTCAGCGATACAGCCGATACTGCCATGCTGACGGAGGTGGCGCCTGGCATCATGCCCGAAATGGCCGCCGCGGTGTCCAAGCTCATGCGCAACCAGGACCTGATTTTGGTGGCTAAAAAATGCAGTGTGGTTACCGCATTCAGGGGAACCATCGGTCTGCCGGGGCGGCTGTCCACGCGGCTTCAGCCCAACCATCCGACGGATGACGCAGCCGGCATCGCGGCAAGCCTGCTGGATGGCCTGCTGTACGGCAGCGGCGATGCGGTCATCGGCATCAATCCGGCATCGGACAACGTGGCGCAGGTGATGCGGCTCTTGACCCTGCTGGACGATGTGATTCAGCGCTACGCCATACCCACACAGTCGTGCGTCCTGACGCATGTGACCAACACGCTGCAGGCAATAGAGCGCGGTGCGCCGGTCGACCTGGTGTTCCAGTCAATTGCGGGAACCGAGGCCGCCAATTTCAGTTTTGGCATCGATATGGCACTGCTCCGCCAGGCACACGATGCAGCGCTGGCGCTTGGCCGTGGCACGGCGGGCAACAACCTGATGTACTTTGAAACCGGGCAAGGCAGCGCGCTGTCTGCGAATGCCCATCACGGTGTCGATCAGCAGACCTGCGAGGCACGGGCTTACGGCATCGCCCGCAGCTTCAAGCCGCTGCTCGTCAATACGGTGGTGGGCTTTATCGGCCCTGAATACCTGTACGACGGCAAGCAAATCATTCGCGCGGGCCTCGAAGACCATTTCTGCGGCAAGCTTTTAGGCTTGCCCATGGGCTGCGATGTCTGCTACACCAACCACGCTGAGGCAGACCAGAACGACATGGATGTGCTGCTGACGCTGCTGGGCGTGGCGGGCTGCACTTTTGTGATGGGCATACCCGGATCGGATGACATCATGCTGAATTACCAGACAACGTCTTTTCATGACGCGCTGTACGCGCGGCAGGTATTGGGACTCAGGCCTGCGCCCGAATTTGAAGCCTGGTTGCAGTCGATGAAGATCTTCGGCGCTGATGGCGGTCTTGGTCTGCAGCAGGACTTGCCGCCAGCGTTTGAGCATCTTTTGCTTGCCAGGCCCTGAGCCAGGTCGGGACGCCCACCACCATGCCAGATGTGCCGAAGTCGCCTCCCCATGTGCACCCTTCAGTCATCGCCAATCCATGGCAACAGCTGCAGCGGTTCACGGCTGCGCGGATTGCGCTCGGCCGCTGCGGGGCCAGCCTTCCAACCCAGCCGCACCTGGCTTTTCAACTGGCGCACGCCCAGGCACGGGATGCGGTGCATCTGCCGCTTGATGGGGCGCGCATCCTGCAAGACCTGCAAAGGGGCATCGCCAGCGCCGACCGCTGCCTGCAACTGCACAGCGCAGCCACTGACCGGCTCGAGTATTTGCAGCGGCCAGACCTTGGCAGGCGCTTGAACGATGAGTCCCGTCAGGCCTTGCAAGCGTTGACTGGCAATCACTTTCGCGGTAGCGGCGAAACTCCGGCGGATGCTGCGTATGACCTCGCGGTGGTGATCAGCGACGGTCTTTCTGCACGCGCAGTGCTGCAGCATGCGGCGCCATTCCTGGCAGTTGTGATGCCAGCGCTTGCCGAAAACGCATGGACGGTGGGCCCGATAGCGGTGGTGCGGCTGGGGCGGGTGGCGGTGGCCGACGAGGTGGCCTGCCTGCTGCGTGCACGGGCGGTCATGCATTTGATCGGCGAGCGGCCTGGCCTGAGCTCGCCAGACAGCATGGGCCTGTATCTGACCTGGGCGCCGCGGGTCGGCATGCATGATGCGCAGCGTAACTGCGTGTCAAACATCCGGCCAGCGGGACTTGGCCATAACGCTGCCGCGCGCAAGCTGCTGCATCTGCTGTCGGCCATGTTCAGGCGGCGGCTTTCAGGCGTTGAACTCAAGGACGAGTCCGACGATATGACCCCTGTTGCCGGCCAGGGCAAACGCCAGCACTTGCAGGCCCGTGCTGATTGAGGGGTTGCCGTCCGCGTCAGCAGGCCGCAAGCTGTGCCGTGATGGGCTTGATGTCATGAATATTGATCAAATACGCCTTCAGGCCATATTGTGTAAGGCGTTATAGCTATTAATAAAGTAGCAACCTAACTCGTTTGATGCGCCCGATGTCCATATTCACCGGCTGGATTCTCGGGCAACCCACAGGGTCCCGGTCAGCTGTTTCGCGCAGCGCCAACGCTGGCATCAGGCTGTGTTTTGACCGTTGACCCTGACGGTGTTCTTTTGTGTTTGTGGTGAACGGTGGCACAATCGCGCCTGTTCTGAAGGCCCTTCCTGCCACAGTCGCATCCGCAAATCGGTCCAGCCGTGATCGCGGAAGGTTAATCAACCAACCCCTCGTTTTGGGGTCAGCTAATGTTTCCCCAAGGGAAACGGAGGTCAGCGCATATGAGTTCGAATCCGCAGACGGCATCGTCCGTTTATTCTGCCTATCAGGGCAATACCTATCTCTTCGGGGGCAACGCGCCTTACGTCGAAGAGATGTATGAAAATTACCTTGCCAACCCAGGCAGCGTACCTGACAACTGGCGGGAGTATTTCGACGCCCTTCAAAACGTTCCCGCTGTAGACGGCAGCAATGCCAAGGACGTGCCGCACCTGCCGGTGGTCAATGCGTTTGCCGAACGGGCCAAGCAAGGCCAGACCAGGGTAGTAATTGCCAGCGGCGCCGACTCGGAAATGGGCCGCAAGCGCACCGCCGTCCAGCAGCTGATTGCCGCGTACCGCAACGTGGGCGCGCGCTGGGCAGACCTGGACCCATTGAAGCGCGCTGAACGCGACAAGATTCCCGAGCTGGAACCGTCGTTTTACGGCTTCAGCGATGCCGACCACGAAACCGTGTTCAACACCAGTAACACGTTCTTCGGCAAAGACACCATGAGCCTGCGCGAGCTCATCAATGCCTTGCGCGAAACCTATTGCGGCACGATTGGCGCCGAATACATGTATGCCACCGACCAGAACCAGAAGCGCTGGTGGCAGCAAAAGCTGGAATCGATCCGCACCACACCCAGTCTCAGCAAAGAGAAAAAACTGCACCTGCTGGACCGCCTGAGCGCGGCCGAAGGGCTGGAGCGCTTTCTGCACACCAAATACGTCGGGCAAAAGCGCTTCTCGCTCGAAGGCGGCGAAAGCTTTATCGCCAGCATGGACGAGTTGATTCAGCGTGGCGGTACTTTAGGCGTGCAGGAAATCGTCATTGGCATGGCGCACCGCGGCCGGCTCAATGTGCTGGTCAATTCCCTGGGCAAGGTTCCCGCTGACCTGTTCGCCGAGTTCGAGCACACGGCACCCGAAGACCTGCCCAGCGGAGATGTCAAATACCACCAGGGCTTCAGCTCTGATGTCACAACGCCTGGCGGTCCGGTGCATCTGACGCTCGCTTTCAATCCGTCGCATCTGGAGATCGTCAACCCGGTGGTTGAAGGTTCGGTGCGAGCTCGCATGGACCGCCGCGCTGACCCCAAGGGCCTGCAGGTGCTGCCGGTGCTGGTACACGGCGATGCTGCATTTGCAGGGCAGGGCGTAGTGATGGAAACGCTGGCGCTAGCCGAGACGCGCGGCTATTTCACTGGCGGTACGGTGCATATCGTCATTAACAACCAGATCGGCTTTACCACCAGCGACCCGCGCGACAGCCGCTCTACGCTGTATTGCTCCGACGTGGTAAAAATGATTGAAGCGCCCGTGCTACATGTCAACGGCGATGACCCGGAAGCTGTGGTGCTGGCGACGCAGCTGGCGCTGGACTTCAGGATGGAGTTTCACAAAGATGTCGTGGTTGACATCATCTGCTTCAGAAAGCTGGGTCACAACGAGCAGGACACGCCGGCATTGACCCAGCCGCTGATGTACAAAAAGATTGCACAGCACCCAGGCACGCGCAAGCTGTATGCCGACAAGCTGACCGCGCAGGGCATGGGGGACACGCTAGGCGACGACATGGTCAAGGCCACGCGCGCGGCACTCGATGCTGGCAAAAGCACTTTTGATCCGGTGCTGACCAACTTCAAAAGCAATTTTGCGGTTGACTGGACACCCTACCTTGGCAAGAAGTGGACCGACGCTGGCGACACCGCCATTCCGATGGCGGAGTGGAAGCGGCTTGCTGAAAGAATCACTACCATCCCTGGCACGGTGACGCCGCATAACCTGGTCAAGAAAGTCTATGACGACCGTGCCGCCATGGGCCGCGGCGACATCCCTGTCGACTGGGGCATGGGCGAGCATATGGCTTTTGCATCGCTAGTGGCCAGCGGCTACCCGGTGCGCCTGTCGGGCGAAGATTGCGGTCGCGGTACCTTTACCCACCGCCATGCCGTCATCCATGACCAGAACCGCGAGAAATTCGATACCGGCACCTATGTGCCGCTGCAGAACGTGGCCGAGAAGCAGGCGCCCTTCGTCGTCATCGACTCCATCCTGTCCGAAGAAGCCGTGCTGGCCTTCGAGTACGGCTACGCGTCCAATGACCCCAACACCCTGGTTATCTGGGAGGCGCAGTTCGGTGACTTTGCCAACGGCGCCCAGGTGGTGATCGATCAGTTCATCGCCTCCGGTGAGGTCAAGTGGGGCCGCGTTAACGGCATTACCCTGATGCTGCCGCACGGCTACGAAGGCCAGGGACCCGAGCATTCATCGGCTCGGCTTGAGCGCTTCATGCAGCTGTCAGCGGACACCAACATGCAGGTGGTGCAGCCCACGACCGCCAGCCAGATTTTTCATGTTTTGCGCCGCCAGATGGTACGCAACCTGCGCAAGCCGCTGATCATCATGACGCCGAAGTCGCTGTTGCGGAACAAGGATGCGACCTCGCCGCTATCCGAGTTCACCAAGGGCAGCTTCCAGACGGTGATTCCTGAGAACCGTGAGGAAATCATCAAAAAGGCCGATAAGGTCAAGCGGGTGATTGCATGCTCTGGAAAGGTCTACTACGACCTGACCAAGAAGCGTGAGGAAAAAGGCCTGGACGATGTTGCCATCCTGCGCGTCGAGCAGCTGTATCCGTTTCCGCACAAGGCGTTTTCAGCCGAGCTCAAGAAATACCCCAACGCCACTGACATTGTGTGGTGCCAGGACGAGCCGCAAAACCAGGGCGCGTGGTTCTTTGTGCAGCATTACATCCACGAGAACATGCAGGAAGGCCAGAAATTGGGCTACTCAGGACGTGCGGCCTCGGCCTCGCCGGCCGTCGGCTATTCGCATCTGCACCAGGAACAGCAAAAAGCGCTGGTGGAAGGCGCCTTTGGCAAGCTGAAGGGGTTTGTGCTGACCAAATAAGGTCACCAGCACCAGCAACACTTCAAGTCCTACAAGAACGAACACGAAAGATACAACATGGCCATCGTAGAAGTAAAGGTTCCCCAGCTTTCCGAGTCCGTGGCTGAAGCCACCATGCTGCAGTGGAAGAAAAAAATCGGCGAGGCAATCGCCGTTGATGAAATACTGATTGAGATCGAGACTGACAAGGTCGTGCTTGAGGTACCCGCGCCTTCAGCTGGCGTACTGGTCGAACTGGTGGTCGCGGACGGCGGCACAGTGGTGGCCGAGCAGGTTATTGCCCGGATAGACACCGAAGGCAAGGCTGGCGCAGCAGCACCGGCTGCGGCAGCAGTCGCATCGCCAGCGCCGGCGATTTCGCCATCATCTGTTGCTCCGGCTGCTGCCGTGGGCGGCGGCTCAATGGCGGGCGTTGCGATGCCTGCTGCGGCCAAACTGATGGCAGATGGGGGAATGCCCGCCGGTTCAGTCGCCGGCACTGGCAAGGATGGCCGCGTGACCAAGGGTGACGTGCTAGCCGCAGGTTCCGCTGCGCCTGCCGCACTTTCTGCTATGCAACCTGTAGCTGCAAGCCCAATACCTACGGGGGCTAAGGCAGCTTCTTGGCCCCAGGTTTCGGCTGCGACAAAAACGCCCGATCTGGGCGATCGGCCCGAGCAGCGTGTGCCCATGAGCCGCTTGCGCGCACGTATCGCGGAGCGCCTGTTGCAGTCGCAATCGACAAACGCCATCCTGACAACCTTCAATGAGGTCAACATGGCACCGGTCATGGAAATGCGCAAGCGCTTCCAGGAAAAGTTCGAGAAAGAGCATGCGGTCAAGCTGGGTTTCATGAGCTTTTTCGTCAAAGCGGTCGTGCATGCGCTCAAGAAATACCCGGTGCTTAACGCGTCAGTCGACGGCAACGACATCGTCTACCACGGCTATTTTGATATCGGCATTGCCGTGGGATCACCACGCGGCCTGGTAGTACCGATACTGCGAAATGCCGACCAGATGAGCTTTGCAGACATCGAGAAGAAGATTGCCGAGTACGGCGCCAAGGCTCGTGACGGCAAGCTGGGCATTGAGGAGATGACTGGCGGAACGTTCTCGATCAGCAATGGCGGTACTTTCGGCTCCATGCTGTCGACGCCGATCATCAACCCGCCACAGTCTGCCATTTTGGGCGTTCATGCCACCAAGGATCGCGCAGTAGTGGAAAACGGCCAGGTCGTGGTTCGCCCTATGAACTACTTCGCCATGTCATACGACCACCGCATCATCGACGGTCGTGAGGCTGTGCTGGGCCTGGTCGCGATGAAGGAAGCGCTGGAAGACCCGGCGCGTCTGTTGTTCGACATCTGAAGGTAGCAAGACCATGTCCAAACAATTTGACGTTATCGTGATTGGTGGCGGTCCGGGCGGCTACATAGCTGCTATCCGGGCCGCACAGTTGGGTTTCAATGTTGCCTGCGTTGATGAATGGGAAAACGCCACGGGCGGTCCCGCTCTGGGCGGCACCTGCACCAATGTCGGCTGCATTCCGTCGAAAGCCTTGCTGCAATCATCCGAACATTTCGAGCAGGCTGGCCATCATTTTGCAGACCACGGCATCAATGTTTCCGGCCTGAGCCTGGACATCGGCAAGATGCTTGGCCGCAAAGATACCGTCGTGAAACAGAACAACGACGGGGTTGTTTACCTGTTCAAAAAGAACAAGGTCACTTTTTTTCATGGCAGCGCGTCTTTTGCCAGCGCCAAGGACGCGCAGTATGAGCTCAAGTTCGCGCCCTCCAAGTCTGGAGCCCAAGCTGCCAAGCCCGAGGAAGTGATTACCGGAAAGCACATCATCGTGGCGACTGGATCGGTGGCGCGTGCGTTGCCGGGCGCGCCTTTCGACGAGGAAATGATTCTGTCGAACGTCGGCGCACTGCGCATGGCAACAGTGCCCAAGAAACTGTGTTTGATCGGCTCCGGTGTCATCGGGCTCGAAATGGGTTCGGTCTGGCGGCGCCTGGGTGCCGACGTAACGGTGCTGGAAGGTCTGCCGACATTCTTGGGGGCTGTCGATCAGCAGATTGCGAAAGAAGCGCACAAGGCGTTTACCAAGCAGGGCCTCAAGATTGAACTCGGTGTCAAGGTAGGAGACATCAAGGTCGCTGGCAACAGCGTTTCGGTTGCCTATGTTGACGCCAAGGGGAACGCACAGAAGCTTGAGGCTGACAAACTGGTGGTATCCATCGGCCGGGTCGCCAACACGGCAGGATTGGCCCCGGAAGCAGTGGGCTTGGTGCTGGATGAGCGTGGCGCCATCGTGGTTGACGGCGATTGCAAGACCAATCTTCCCAATGTCTGGGCAATCGGCGATGTGGTGCGCGGGCCCATGCTTGCGCACAAGGCCGAAGAGGAGGGTGTGGCGGTTGCCGAGCGCATTGCCGGCCAGCACGGGCACGTCAATTTCAACACCATTCCATGGGTCATCTACACCCATCCCGAAATTGCATGGGTCGGACAAACTGAAGAGCAGCTCAAAGCGGCAGGCCGGGCTTACAGGGCTGGCAGCTTTCCATTTTTGGCCAATGGACGGGCACGCGCACTGGGCGACACCACTGGCATGGTGAAGATGCTCGCCGATGCCGCCACCGATGAGATTCTTGGCGTTCATATCGTCGGTCCGATGGCCAGTGAATTGATTGCCGAGTGTGTTGTTGCGATGGAGTTTCGTGCCAGCAGCGAGGACATCGCGCGCATCTGTCACGCGCACCCTTCACTGAGCGAGGCCACCAAGGAAGCAGCGCTCGCGGTGGACAAGCGGACGCTGAATTTCTGAGCATCTCCAGCACACGGCAGTGAGAGGATCGGTCCTGGCCGCTTACGAGGCGGAACTTGTGCAGCGCGGATACACCAGCGATCCTGCGCAGCTGCGCGCTGTCCAGGCGCTGGAGCGTTGCGCCACCGAATGGGCTGCTTTCAAGGAACAACGGTCAAACGCGCTGAAAAAGCTGATCTACCGGCCCGACGTGCCGCGCGGGGTTTACATGCACGGCGGTGTGGGCCGCGGAAAGAGCTTTCTCATGGATTGCTTCTACAACGCAGTGCCGCTAAAGCGCAAGACCCGTTTGCATTTTCACGAATTCATGCGCGAGGTTCACCGCGAGCTGCGGGACCTGCAGGGCACCGTGAACCCTCTGGATGAATTGGGCAAACGCATGTCCAGGCGCTATCGCCTGATATGTTTCGATGAGTTCCATGTGGCTGAAATAACGGACGCCATGATCCTCCACCGGCTGCTGGCTTCGCTTTTCGAATACGGTGTGGGCTTCGTCACCACATCAAACTTCAAGCCTGATGATCTGTACCCGAACGGTATGCACCGTGACCGGATCCTGCCGGCCATAAGCCTTCTTAATGAAAAGCTTGAAGTCATCAGCGTCGACAACGGGACCGATTACCGACGACGGTCGCTGGAACAGATCAATCTGTACCATACCCCGCTTGGGCCGCTAGCCGAGCAGGAAATGACCTTGGCGTTTAACCAGCTGGCTGAAAGCCACGATGAAAACCCGGTCCTGCACATTGAGGCCAGACAGATCAAGGCCAGGCGCAAGGCCGGCGGGCTGGTGTGGTTCGACTTCAAAACTTTATGCGGCGGTCCACGCTCTCAAAATGATTATCTTGAGATAGCGACCCAGTTCCACACTGTGCTTTTGAGCGACGTGCCTGTAATGCCGGTACGCATGGCATCGGAAGCACGCCGCTTTACCTGGCTCATAGATGTGCTTTACGACAGGCGGGTAAAACTGGTAATGTCGGCCGAAGTGCCGCCAGAATCCCTGTACACCTCTGGTCCGCTGGCCCACGAGTTTCCGCGGACGGTGTCGCGTTTGAACGAGATGCAGTCGGCGGAGTTCTTGGCGCTGGAGCGCAGGCAGGTCGACACTACGCTCACATGAGTAAAAAAACTTACCGATGGATGTTGGCTGTAACCCTGGTGGCAGGCTGCACGCTGGATAGCAGGGCGCAGGGGGCTCTTGACGCGGCGCAGCAAGGGCCGGTTTTGCAGGCAGCTCAGCCAGCGCAAGCTGAGCAGGATGCCGAGCGTGCCCGAATTGCCGCAGAGCGCACGCGAGTTGAGGCAGCTGCGACGGATGCGAGCGCGGACTGCTACCAGAAATTCTTTGTGAACAGCTGCCTTGACGAGATCAAGACCAGGCGCATGGCCGCGCTGAACAGCCTGCGAAATCAACAAATCGCCTTGGACGAAAATGATCGCAGGGCGAAGGCTGCAGATCAGTTGTCGGCAATCGAAGCAAAGTCATCGCCTCAAAGACAGCGCGAGGATGCTGAAAAACGGCAGGCGGCGCTTCGCGAATTTGAGTCAAGGTCGCAGCGCGCAGCTCAAAAAGAGGGCGACCGCGCTGCGGCCAAAGCTCAGGAGGGGCAAAGACTGGAAAGTTCGGTCAAGCGCATGGAGAGCAGCCGGGCGAAGTCTGATGAGCGAGCACAAAAGCAGGCTGCGGCCGCTGACGCGGCAAAAAAATACAAAGATCGGCAGGATAAGGCCCTGGAAAGACGCGCGCGGTTTGAGCAGGAACAGGCAAACCGCAAATCGGTATCCAGACCGTTACCGGTTCGTGAGTAGGCCTTGTCAGCTTCGTTTGCGAGCAGGCCTAGGCAAGCGGTTCCAATTTCACGACCACCAGCGACAGGTTGTCGCCTCCACCCCGGGCACGGGACCTTGCTTTTTGAATCAAAAACTCGGTGGCTTCGCGCGCCGAAAGCATCGAGAGCGCTGATCCTATTTCTGCGGCAGTGAAATAGTGCCATACGCCATCGCTGCAGGCAATGAGCACATCGTCAGGAGTCAGATGGGGGATGTGGTGATGGCTGACGGGAGGCGTCTCTTCTGTGCCCAGGCAACCCATCAGAATATTCGATTGCGGGTGTACGTTAGCTTCCTCATCGGTAATCTCTCCCTTGTCCACCAGCGTCTGAACATACGAGTGATCGATCGTTCGTGACACCAGTTTGCTACCGTGAAAATGGTAAATGCGGGAGTCACCTGTATGAACCCAGTGACAATCTCCACCGGGATTGATGAGAAAGGCGGCCAGCGTGCTGTGCGGCTCTTGCTCTGCTGATATGGCGGTCAGCTTGATGACGATATGTGCTTCCTGGATGATCTGGCTCAGCATGGTGGCTGCATCGTCAGTATCCGGTGCATAGCGCTCAAAAAGTTGTCGGGCGGTCATCATGACCTGGTCCGAGGCTTTACGGCCGCCGCTTCGTCCACCCATGCCGTCAGCGACTATGCCCAACAAGCAACCAGCAACTCTCTGATGGCTGATCAAGCTGACCTGATCCTGCTGATAGTCCCGGTCACCCTTGTGGATGCCGGTAGAGGCAGTGATTCGATAACCTTTGGACATCATTGACTCAATCGATGTTACGGACACGGTGAATTTTCTGTTCCGCGTATTATGGGATGTAGCCGTTCACCCACAGAAAACCTTGGACCTAAATTTACATTCGCCTCAGAGGCTGTTGATTGAGCTCAAAATCGGCCATTCAAATCTGAACGCACTGGTTGATACCGCAGTTCAAAAAACGCCGATTGACGAACTGATGGTCAGAAGACTGAAAAAACAGCGCCTCCTGCTCCGAGACCGTATTGCAGGTCTTGAGTTGCTGTTGCAAACTCCCGAGCCGGCGTGATGAAGCTCGAACTGGATGTACTGGAAGCATTTTCCAAGGAGGGCGTGCTGTCCCGGTCGATCGATCTTTTTATGCCACGTCAGGGCCAGATTGACATGGCGCTCGCAGTGGCACGCGCAATTGAATATGCCGAGACGCTTGTCGTTGAAGCCGGCACGGGCGTCGGAAAAACATATGCCTACCTCGTTCCCGCGCTGCTCAGCGGCGATCGGGTGCTCATGTCGACAGCGACCAAGGCCCTACAGGATCAACTTTACGGCAGGGATCTGCCGCGCCTGGTCGAGGCCCTGGGGCTGCCCGTGGAGACGGCGTTGTTGAAAGGGCGTAGCAGTTATCTGTGCCTGCATCGCCTTGCGATGGCAAGCGCGCAAAGCGACATGTCTGACCACCGCACAAGCCGCTCGCTGGGGCGTATCGCCGAATGGGCAAAAGTTACCCGTTCAGGAGATCTGGCCGAGTTGCCAGGCCTTGATGAAAAGTCTCCCGTCATTCCGTTGGTGACTTCCACCCGGGAAAACTGCCTGGGCTCGCAGTGCCCTGACTTCCGATCGTGCCATGTCAACCTGGCGCGGAAAAAGGCCCTGGCTGCTGACATCGTTGTGGTCAACCACCATTTGTTTTTTGCTGATCTTGCGGTCAGGGAATCTGGCCTTGCGGAGTTGCTACCTTCGGTACGCGTCGCGATCTTTGATGAAGCGCATCAGCTTAATGAGACCGGAGTCCAATTTCTGGGCATAAGTCTGACGACGGGCCAATTGCTGGACCTTTGCCGGGACATGCTGGCTACCGGTTTGCAGGCAGCACGTGGTCTGGTGGACTGGCAGCAGATCGTGGCAAGTTGCGAGATGGCCGCCAGGGACCTCCGCATGTGTGCTGGCAAGGCCCACCCTGGAAGCAAGTTGCGATGGACGGATACCGTGCCCGAAGGCCTTGATCCGGCAATTTGGTCTGATGCACTGGATCGGATCTGCGCCTCGTTATCCGGCGCCTTGGTGGCGCTGAATACCGTGAGCGAAATAGGTCCCGAGTTTGTTCGACTGCATGAACGTGCAGCTGAGTTGCTAAACCGGGCCAACGCTTTTTTTGCGCCTTGTCAAACGGAATTCGTCCGGTGGGTTGAGGTTGGCAGCCAGTTACGCCTGACCGAGTCCCCCCTGACCATCGCCAAAGCCGTAAAGGCTAAAATGCTTGAAGCGCCAGGCGAAGCGGGAA
Organism: Polaromonas sp.; assembly: GCA_028291985.1. GTDB lineage: Bacteria > Pseudomonadota > Gammaproteobacteria > Burkholderiales > Burkholderiaceae_C > Polaromonas. Next base: position 122,409 of record JAQGNE010000017.1, read on the forward strand.
AAACATGGATATTTACATCCGCCACATTGGGTGACGATGAAAAGCTGAGCTGGTTTACCCAGCCCTGTGGACTGGACGATGCCAAGACGCTGAGAGTGGAGAGCCCCTTCGACTATGCACAACAGGCCGCTCTTTATGTGCCGCCTGATTTCCCCAAACCGTCAGACTCCCGTCATCCAGTTGCAGTGGCCGAATGTGCAGCTCGATGGAGCGGCCGCATTGGCGGAAGGACGCTGCTGTTGACCACATCGCTGCGGGCTCTGCGCGTAATTGGTGAAACGCTCGACTTGTTATTTGAAAACTCGGACAGCATGGAAGTGCTGGTTCAGGGGATCATGCCAAAGCGGGTTCTGGTCGAGCGGTTTAGGCAAGGCGCAAGCAGGGGACAACGTGGTTGCGTCATGGTTGCATCCGCGTCCTTCTGGGAAGGAATAGACATTCCTGGTGACGCATTGCAGCTGGTGATCATTGACAAACTTCCATTTCCGCCACCCAACGATCCGATGGTGGAGGCGCGCTCCCAAGCACTTGAAGCTGAAGGAAAAAGTGCGTTTAACCACTATTTTCTGCCTGAAGCGGCAGTGGCCTTGAATCAGGGAGCTGGGCGCTTGATTCGGCGCGAAACCGACGCCGGCATTCTGGTCGTATGCGATAGCCGGCTTGCAAGCATGGGGTACGGCAAACGACTGATCAAGGCGTTACCACCAATGCATCGCCTGATCAACGAAGAGGCGCTGGTGTCTAAGCTCGACAGTCTTACCAAAACTTGTACCAGCGAGACTCTGCCGTTTTGAATCCGTTACTGAGATAGGTGCTTTGCGGATACGTTTTCTCCAGTACCCGCTTGGTGTCATCACGTAGTTGCACCATGCCCAGCGCATCGTAGGACTTGTAGAGGATGTAAGTGGCTTCCTCGAGCGCCGGTACATTGCGATAGTCTGTGATCGCGGTCTGAGCCCGGTTGATGGCTGCAACATAGGCGCCACGCGAATAATAGTAGCGCGCCACGTGAACTTCGGACTGGGCCAGGGAGTTCACGATGTAATTCATGCGCTGGCTTGCGTCCGGGCTGTACTTGGAATCCGGAAATCGCGTCGTCAATTCCTTGAAGGATTCAAAGGATTCCTTCGCTGCCTTCTGGTCACGCTCCGCAAGATCCTGTTTGGAAATAAAGGAAAAAATGCCGAGGTTGTCGTTGAAGTTCACAAGACCCTTCAAATACAGGGCGTAGTCGAGAGCCGGGCTGGCCGGGTGTAGCCTCATGAAACGGTCCAGCGTGGCTACAGCCTGGGCTTGCTCTCCGCCTTTGTACTGGGCATAAGCTTTTTCGAGCTGCGCCTGCTGCGCCAGGGGTGTACCCGCCGCTCGTCCCTCGAGCTTCTCGAAAAGCGGAATCGCCTTTTCGTACCCACCTGATCGCGCTTCGTCTTGGGCTTCTGCGTATATTTTGTTCGGACTCCAGGTGGCCGTCGGGTCAAGAGGTTTGCTGGTGCAGGCGCCGAGCAGAGCAACTGCAGTCAAAATAGCCGCAGCCGGCAAAGCCGGCGTAGCAACCGATAATTTCGTGCGGAACATAACAATCGACCTCTAGAGTACTTACTCGGACTGAGCCCCATGATTATATCGAGCGACCCGAGTGATGATCACCTCGCGCAGCAGCACCCAGACGATGTCGACGGTGAAACAGACGTCGAATTACGACGCACGGTGGCACCTGTTGGATGCCATGGCGTACGTCTTGACCGCGTGTTGTCGGATCTGGTGCCGGAGTTTTCGCGCAGTTATCTTCAGCAGTTGATTGAGGCTGGTGCTGTTCAGCTTAATGGCGCGCTGGTCATCAAGTCGTCCGTCAAGGTCAAGGCAGGCGACTCTTTCGCCATCGAACTGCGTCCTACGCCCCAAAGCACCGCTTTCAAGCCCGAAGCGATGAATCTTGATGTTGTCTTTGAAGATGAACATCTGTTGGTCGTGAATAAACCGGCCGGCCTGGTGGTGCATCCTGCGCCTGGTAATTGGAACGGTACCCTGCTGAACGGATTACTGGCCCGCGATTCGCAGGCTCTTTCAATGCCAAGGGCGGGTATCGTGCATCGCCTTGACAAGGACACCAGCGGCCTCATGGTCGTCGCGCGAAACAGGCAAACGATGGACCGTCTGGTTGCAATGATCGCTGCGCGAACCGTGAGTCGCCAATATCTGGCTATTGGCCACGGTGCCTGGAGGGGCGCCAAGACACGTCAGGTGGAGCTGCCTATCGGACGTGATCCGCGCAATCGCCTGCGAATGGCGGTCGTTGACCTTCAAACCAGTGCTGGAAAACTGGCGCTGACAGACATTTCCGTCGTAGCCACCAATGCCGACTACTGTCTGGTTCACTGTCGCCTGCATACCGGGCGGACCCATCAGATACGTGTTCACATGGCCGCATTGGGGCATTGCCTGGTAGCGGACGAAACCTATGGCGGAAAACCTGCAGGTCGGCTTGAGCGCCAGGGGCTGCATGCCTGCAAGCTGGCGTTTACCCACCCCATGACTGATGCCCATCTGTCTTTCGAATCGGGCTTGCCGGCAGATATGGCGCAGGCTTTGGCTGAGCTTGGTCTCGTATACAATTGAATCTGGCGCGCAGCCGCCTACCTTTGCCGCGTTGAGCTGCACCGGGCCCACCGATTTATCCTCGCCAACCGAGGTTACGGGCCGCATCTACCTATTTCGGAAATTATCATGAATACGATGGATGCCAAACGCATCCTCGAGACAGCGCTAATTTGCGCGCAGCAGCCATTGCCTCTGCGGGATATAAGTGTTCTGTTCAACGGGGTGCTCACAGGTGACACGATCAGGCAGGTGCTTGACGAATTGCAGGAAGATTGGTGCGGACGGGGCGTCGAGTTGGTTCATGTCGCAACTGGCTGGCGTTTTCAGAGCAGGGCAGAAATGCGCGAGTATCTTGACAGGCTTCATCCGGAGAAGCCACCGCGCTACACACGGGCTGCGCTGGAGACGCTTGCCATCATTGCCTACCGCCAGCCGGTCACCCGGGGTGACATGGAGGATATCCGCGGCGTGACGATTAACAGTCTCATCCTCAAGCAGCTGGAAGACCGTGGTTGGGTGGATGTTATCGGTCATCGAGAGACTGTCGGACGGCCGGCGCTTTATGCGACCACTCGCCAATTTTTGGACGATCTAGGCGTCGAGTCACTCGACCAGCTACCTGCCATGGAAGGCTCGGTCACGGATGCAGCCGTGCTGGAGCAAATTGAGTTTGGACTTTCGGATCGCTTGCAGGGGACGGTCGATAGCGCATCGGCCGTTGCCAGGGAGACGCATGGAAGCGCAAGCGCAACACCAGACTACCTCGCTGCCGGTCCGGCTACTGCAATTGAATGACGTCTTACAACTTCAGCACGAGCATTGACATATGAACAAGACTGATCCGCTTCAACCCCTGATTGTTGAACAGACAATAGTATCGAAAACACCTATCGATCGTGCGGAGACAGCTCATCCTGATGATGAGACGGACCTTACGTTAGCGCCTCCGGCAGTTTTCCCTTTTCGAAAGGGTGACGTTGCGGTGACGCGGTTTGAGGAGGTTGTCACCGGGCAGTTTGATGCCGATGAAGGTAACCAATCGCTGCCGCCTCCGAGGCGGGTGCTTGCCCCGCAGCTTGAAAGTCCCAAGCTGCATAAGGTTCTTGCTCAGGCTGGATTGGGATCAAGACTGGAGATGGAGCAACTTATTCTTCAGGGGCGTATTTCAGTCAATGCCGAACCCGCGCATATTGGGCAGCGCATACAGTTCGGGGACACGGTAAAGGTCAACGGCAAGCAGGTCCGGGTGAGGATTGAGCCGCCGCCGCCCCGCGTTATTGCTTATCACAAGCCCGCTGGCGAGGTCGTTACACATGACGACCCGCAAAATCGCCCCACTGTCTTTCGTCGATTGCCTAAATTGTTTCAGGGAAAATGGCAATCGGTTGGCAGGCTGGATCTCAATACAGAAGGCCTTTTGCTCCTGACTAGCTCGGGTGAGCTTGCCAATAGGCTGATGCATCCGAGATTTGGCCTTGAGCGCGAGTACGCGGTACGTGTTCTTGGCGCGCTCAACAACGAGGAGAAGGCGCGATTGCTGGAGGGCGTATCCCTTGAGGACGGGCCCGCACATTTCACGTCAATTGAACCGGGCGGTGGTGAAGGTGCCAACTGCTGGTACAAGGTCACCTTGTCCGAAGGCCGCAACCGCGAAGTGCGGCGTATGTTTGAGGCGGTAGGCCACGCGGTCAGCCGGCTTATTCGCATACGCTACGGAGCAGTTGTTTTGCCCCGCGGACTGAAGCGCGGTGCTTTTGTCGAGTTGGGTGAACAGGACATCTACGCGCTGGCAGGCGCTATCGACCGCGCAGAGGCAAAAGGGCCTAGGGCGCCATCGGGCGATGCCGTCTCTTCACGACCCGTGTCTGGGGCGAATCGTGGCGCCTCGTCGAGAGGACGTGGCACCGGCCCAGCAGGACCAGCGAGGCATACGAAAGCTCTGCGACAGGGCGATGAAGTGGTCTCCGACAGTTTAGAAAATGACCCCCATGAGTTCCAACCGCCAGATACCCACGTGAATGTTCAGGACTTCAAAAGCCCGGTCAAGCGACAGGGTGCTCAAGTTGCCCGGACCAGAGCCGGGGGTTCCGGTAGCAAGCCTGTCGAGGGACGTAACCGTTACGAGTCAGCTTCTCGGATCGGCGACAGCCGAGCACCTGCGCAAAAGAGCCGGAACCGTCGCGCAGACCCTGGTGTTAGTGTGAGCTCTTCCGCCCAGCCTGATCCGATGAAAACCTCGTTTGGCTATATCGGGGCTGAAACCTTCACGCGACAGCGCCAACAGCAAGGCCAAAGACGCAGCGGCTCGCCAGGAAATAGCGGTATTGGCGGTGCTCCACGTCGCGAGGGCACTGGGGCCGGCGGCAAAGGCGGTGGAGGCAATAAAGGCAACCGGGGCGGTAGGCGCTAGTTGCATAACCCCGACCTCCGAACGGCATGACTGCGTCTCCGATTGTCTTATGCAGGCTAAAATCAGAGGCTGTATTCATCTCGAATATCTAAAAAACAGGTTAAGGAAAAGCAATGGCAATCGAACGTACGCTCTCAATTATCAAACCCGACGCAGTGGCCAAAAACGTCATTGGCCAGATCTATGCGCGCTTTGAAGCAGCCGGGCTGAAAGTTGTTGCAGCCAAGCTTGCGCATCTTTCGCAAAGTGAAGCAGAGGCCTTTTACGCCGTTCACAAAGCACGCCCATTCTTCAAGGATTTGGTCAGCTTCATGATTTCAGGCCCGGTGATGATTCAGGCCCTCGAAGGTGAGAACGCCATTTTGAAGCATCGCGACCTTATGGGTGCGACTGACCCGAAGAAAGCTGCCCCCGGTACCATCCGCGCCGATTTCGCGGAAAGCATCGATGCCAATGCAGTTCACGGTTCTGATGCGGCAGAGACCGCGCAGACGGAAATCGGCTTTTTCTTTCCGGCGATGAATATTTATTCGCGTTAATGCTTGAGGTGCAACGCATGCGCTTTGCGGGGTTGCAAACAGCCGATAGCAACGCGATTTGCGACTTCAATGACAGTTAACCTACTCGACTATGACCTGGAAGGCTTAGCTGCTTTCTGTGAGCAGTTGGGGGAAAAACGTTTTCGAGCGGTTCAGCTTTTTCGTTGGATTCATCAGAAAGGCGCCACCCAGTTTGACCAGATGACCGACCTGGCGAAATCCCTGCGGCTGAAATTGCCGCAGGCTGCGCGGGTACAAGTCCCCCGTGTCGTCTCGCGCCATGAATCCACTGACGGCACCATCAAATGGCTTTTTGATGTCGGCAATGGCGATGTCATTGAAACGGTATTTATTCCAGAAGCTGACCGAGGCACTCTCTGCATTTCGTCTCAGGCCGGTTGTGCGGTTGGCTGCCGCTTTTGTTCCACAGGACACCAGGGCTTCAGTCGAAACCTGACGACTGGCGAAATTGTGTCGCAGCTATGGTTTGCGGAGCATTTTCTGCGAGGGCACCTAGGACGGGGCGATCGAGTGATTTCCAATGTGGTCATGATGGGCATGGGCGAGCCACTGCAAAACTATGGGCAATTGTTGCCCGCGTTGAAGGTCATGCTAGACGACCATGCCTACGGACTCTCACGTCGGCGCGTCACGGTTTCAACCTCTGGGGTGGTACCCATGATGGACCGCCTGGCCAGGGACTGCCCTGTCGCCTTGGCAGTCTCATTGCACGCGCCCGAGGATGCTTTGCGAAACAGTCTTGTTCCGCTCAATAAAAAATACCCTATTGCCGAGTTACTGAACGCTTGCGCCCGCTATCAAGCGTTTGCGCCGCGTGACTTCATCACTTTTGAATACTGCATGCTCGACGGTGTCAACGATAGCGCCGAGCATGCGCGCGCACTCGTGGCCTTGATGCAGGAGCATGCTTCCAGCGGCCTGTCTTGCAAGCTGAATCTGATACCTTTCAACCCCTTTCCAGCATCTGGTCTTGTTCGATCGCAGATGTCTCAGGTTATGACGTTCGCTCAGGTACTGATGGATGCTGGCATTGTTACGACAGTCCGAAAAACACGGGGCGACGATATTGATGCTGCGTGTGGCCAGTTGGCAGGAGATATCAGGGATCGCACGGACGCAAATGCGCGTATGGCTGCTCAACGGCAGGGTATGCTCGGCGGCATCAAGGTCGTTGTGGCCGGTAAGGTAGCCCCATGAATGTTGTAGCCCTCGCGACCGGTCTGTTGTGTCTTGGAACGGCTCTGTTGACCATGGGTTGTGCCGGTGTCCCTGCCGTGTCCAGTGCGTCAAGCGGTAAGGCTGACGTGCAGACGGAATCGGACGAACCGGAAAGCCGCCGTCGCGCGCGTTTGAGGCTGGAACTGGCCAGTGGCTACTTCGAGCAGGGACAGACCAACGTCGCTCTGGATGAGGTGAAGCAGTCGCTTGTTGCCGATCCCACATTTGCCGATGCGTACAACCTGCGTGGCCTCGTGTACATGCGCCTGAACGACATTCCGCTTGCTGAAGACAGCTTTCGTCGTGCGTTGGCATTAAATCCTCGAGATGCGAGTACGGCGCACAACTATGGGTGGCTGCTGTGTCAGCAAGCGCGCTATCCCGAGTCGTTCGAGCTCTTTGGACGCGCGGTTTCTAACCCTACCTACGGTGCTCAAGGCAAGAGCCTGATGGCTCAAGGTGTATGCCAAGCCCGGGCCGGACTCAAAGCGGAGGCCGAGCAAAGCTTGACAAGAGCCTATCAGGCAGATGCAGGCAATCCTGTAATCGGGTTCAGCCTGGCCACGTTGCTATATGACCGAAGCGAATTCTCACGCGCACAGTTCTACATACGCCGGCTCAACAACAGCGAGCTTGCCAATGCCGAGACGCTATGGCTGGGCGCGAAGATCGAACGGCGATTGAACAATCGCGAAGGCATGCAGCAACTGGGAGATCAACTCAAGAAGCGTTTTGGTCAGTCCCGCGAAGCTGCTGCATACGAAAAGGGCGCGTTCAATGATTGACCGGGCATGGCCCGCGGTCGATCACAGCGGTCTTACTTTTGGCACTTCCATGAATAGCGAGCGTGAGGCTACGACTGCTGACGTGGCAAGCCCCGGCTTTCTACTGCGACGGGCGCGAGAAAAGGCAGGGCTGCATATCGGCGCCTTGGCGGTTTCGCTGAAAGTGCCGGTTAAAAAGCTTGAAGCGCTGGAAGCCGACAGACTCGATCTGTTGCCGGATGTTGTATTTGCTCGCGCACTGGCGCTGAGCGTGTGTCGTGCGTTGAAAGTGGATGCAACCTTGGTTCTTGAGCGTCTTCCGCAAGCAGACAGGCCACAATTCAGTAACCCCGCAATGAGTATCAATGCACCGTTTCGAGCGGCTGGCAAAACAAGTGGCTCCTTGTGGGGCCGTGCGTCACGCCGATCGGTTGTTGTTGGTCTGCTGCTGATACTGGGCGCTGCTGCTTTGATTTTCTTGCCTAGTTTGACAAATACGGCCGCATTTGTCAGCAACAGTGGCGCTTATCGGGCGCTCGCTGAAGCCGTTTCGAGCTTGTCTGGTGGTCTGTCGCAGGACTCAGGGCAGCGTGGCGCCGACGTTTCAAGCACAGGCGCAGGCAATGACGCACCCTCGTTAACATCGTCAAGTGGTGACATATTGTCGAACCCAGAGATTCGTGGATCCACGCTTCCGGACGTTGGCAATGCCGTTACGACATCTGTGGCAACCGTGAACATTGCAGGAACAGACGCGACGTCTGCAACCGGTCAAACTACCGCAGCCGCAAGTGGGGACGAGCAAAAGCTGCTGGCAGAAACCCTTGTGTTTATCGCAAAGAGTGAATCCTGGGTCGAGGTAACCGACGCCAAAGGCCAGGTGGTGCTGCGCCGCACGCTCGCCGCCGGGGAAGCTGTCGGCGTGTCCGGCGAATTGCCCCTGTCTGCTGTTGTGGGCCGGGCCGATGCGACGCGTGTTCAGGTTCGTGGGCAGACATTCGATCTGAATTCACACATCAGGAATAACGTCGCGCGATTTGAGGTGAAGTGATGACGCAAACCTGCACGCCTATTGATGTGGCGTTTCCCAAGCAACGAAACACTTCTCAGGCACGGGTAGTCTGGGGCTCCAGGGTCGTTACCGTGGGAGGTGACGCGCCGGTACGTGTGCAGTCGATGACAAACACAGATACGGTTGACGCAATTGGCACGGCCATACAGATTAAGGAGCTTGCTTTGGCGGGCTCCGAGCTGGTGCGACTCACGGTCAATACACCCGAGGCAGCTGAAGCGGTTCCTTATGTACGAGAACAACTTGACCGGATGGGTATTGACGTTCCGCTGATTGGTGATTTCCACTACAACGGTCATCGCCTGTTGACTGACTTCCCCGCGTGTGCACAGGCCTTGTCGAAATACCGCATCAACCCCGGCAACGTTGGCAAGGGTGACAAGCATGATCGTCAGTTCGGTCAGATGATTGAAGCCGCGCTTCGTTACGACAAGCCGGTTCGCATCGGGGTCAACTGGGGAAGCCTCGACCAGGAACTGCTGGCGGAGCTTATGGATGAGAACAACGCCCGGGCCCAGCCCTGGGATGCCAAACAGGTGATGTACGAGGCGTTGATAACGTCAGCGATTGACTCGGCGCGTCTGGCCGAAAAAATGGGGATGAACCGCAGCCAGATCATCCTGTCTTGCAAGGTCAGCGGCGTGCAGGATCTGGTGTCGGTCTACCGCGAACTGGCGCGCCGCGATAACTATGCCTTGCACCTGGGCCTGACCGAGGCAGGCATGGGTACAAAGGGAACGGTAGCATCGGCCACAGCACTTTCCATTCTTTTGCAGGAAGGGATTGGCGACACCATCCGCGTCTCGCTGACGCCCCAGCCTGGAGAGGCACGAACGCAAGAAGTGGTTATCGCTTCTGAAATTCTTCAGGCATTGGGCTTGCGCAGTTTTGTACCCAGCGTTACCGCCTGTCCTGGCTGCGGCAGAACGACCAGCACGACCTTTCAGGAGCTGACCCAGGAGATTGATGGTTTCCTCAGGGGCCAGATGCCGGTCTGGCGGGCCCAGTACCCTGGCGTCGAAAAGCTCAAGGTGGCCGTCATGGGCTGCATCGTCAATGGCCCGGGCGAAAGTAAGCATGCGGATATCGGCATCAGCCTGCCGGGCTCGGGTGAGGCGCCTGCTGCTCCGGTTTATATCGACGGTGAAAAATCCGTAACGCTGCGCGGTGACAACATCGCGCAGGAATTCCGCGTCATTGTTGAAACCTATATTGAAAAGCGCTTTGGCAGTCATTCCACTGCAAAGGCTTGAGACCGCATGGCTGAGAAAATAAGCGCCGTCAAGGGCATGAATGACATTTTGCCGCCGGAATCCGCGCGGTGGGAGTGGCTGGAGCAAAAGGTGCGCTCATTAATGTCGCGCTATGCCTATCGAAACATCCGCACTCCCATACTTGAACACACTCAGTTGTTCATACGCGGTATCGGCGAAGTTACCGATATCGTCGAAAAGGAAATGTATTCCTTTGAGGACCGCTCCGACAAGCATGGCGACCACAGCCATCTGACGATGCGTCCGGAAAACACAGCCAGCCTGGTGCGTGCGGTGACCGAACACAACCTCTTGTACGAAGGTGGTAAACGCCTTTACTACATGGGGCCAATGTTCAGGCGCGAGCGCCCGCAGCGAGGCCGCTACCGGCAGTTCCATCAGATTGGCGCTGAAGCCTTGGGCTATCCTGGTCCGGAGGTCGACGCGGAGCTGATATTGCTCGCGGTCGCACTCTGGAAAGAGATTGGCCTGACCGACTGGCGCCTGGAAATCAACAGTCTCGGGCAGCCGGCCGAGCGAGCAGCGCACCGCGCGCAACTCGTCAGCTATTTTGAACAGCACGCTGGCCTGCTGGATGAAGACAGCACCCGGCGCCTTCGCAGCAATCCCTTGCGCATACTCGATACCAAGAACCCATCGATGCAGGCGCTGGTTGACGGCGCACCTCAGCTGATCAATTTTCTGGGTGCGCAGTCACTGGCGCATTTTGACGGCCTGAAAGCCGTGCTGGATGCCAACAAGATCGACTGGACGCTTAACCCAAGGCTGGTGCGCGGGCTCGACTACTACAACCTGACGGTGTTTGAGTTTGTGACGGAGCGCCTCGGCGCGCAAGGAACGATTTGCGCCGGTGGGCGCTATGACTACCTGATTGAACAGGTCGGCGGAAAGCCTGCACCAGCGGTAGGGTGGGCGCTGGGGGTCGAACGGGTTCTTGATCTGATCAGGGAGCAAGGCCATCTGGTGCCTCCGCTGACACCAGATGTGTATGCAGTCATTCCCAACGCTGCGTCTTTACCGCTCGTCATGCAGGTTCTGCAGGTACTGCGAGACGCTGGCATTTCGATACACATGCACACCAGTGCCAGTTCAGACAGCATGGGCAGTGTGAAGTCGCAGTTCAAAAAAGCGGATGCGAGTGGCGCCTTGTTCGCGTTGATCTTTGGCGAATCGGAGTTGGAGCAGCGTTCTGTAGCGCTCAAGCGATTGCGCGGCTCGCCGTCGCTGGCGGGCGAAGCACAGACGCTTTTGCCTCTTGACGATATCGCCTCATGGGCGCACCTGCTTGGGCGCGGGACAACGCCTCATTAGGGTGGCGCGGTCCGGTCGACCGCTTTGATGAGCCGCCTACAATCCTCTCAACTCAAACCGCACCCGCAACAGGCTGCACAACCGAATCTATGGCAAAACATCTTGACTTGGAAGAACAGGAACAGCTTGATGAACTCAGGCATTTCTGGAAGCAGTATGGTGATCTCATCACCTGGGTGCTCATTGCCGTTTTTGGCGCAGTAGCGGCCTGGAATGGCTACCAGTACTGGCAGACCCGGCAGTCGGCGCAGGCATCGGTACTATATGACGAGGTGGACCGTGCGGCGCAGGCCGGCGACACCGAACGGCTTGATCGATCATTCGCCGACATCAAGGACCGCTTTGGCAGGACGGCATTCGCGCAGCAAGCTGGCCTGCTTGCAGCCAAAACCTATTTCGATAAAGGTAACCTGGACGCGTCCCGCGCGGCCTTGACCTGGGTCGTTGGCCATGCAAATGACGAGGCATACCAGGCAATTGCAAAGCTGCGCCTGGCTGCGTTGTTACTTCAAAACAAGGCCTATGCAGAAGCAACCCAGGCGGTATCTGGCAGCTTCCCAAAAGAGTTTGCGCCGCTGGCAGCCGATCGGCTGGGAGACATTCTGGCTGCGCAGGGTAAAACAGCAGAGGCCAAGGCAGAGTACCAAAAGGCTTACAAAGGCCTGGACGAGAAAGCCGAATACCGCCGTTTGGTCGAGGTCAAACTGAACGCACTGGGCGTCGATCCTGCGCCGCCTGCCGCAAACGCTTCGCCAGATGCCGTTACGGAGGCTAAACGATGATTTTTAAGTCTTTTATGCCTCTAGCCCAGTATGCACGAGGGGTGTGCGCTTCTGTATTGATAGCATCGGTCGCGGGTTGCTCCCTCTTCAGCGGGCCTGTCAAACCAAAACCAGCAGAGCTTCGACCGGTTACCGGTGAGCTTGCGGTGCGCCAAGCCTGGAGCGTTCGTCTTGGTGCGGTGTCATTTCCGCTCGAAGTTAACGTGGCTGGGTCTACTGTTTTTCTGGCCAGCAGCGATGGCGTGGTCGCGGCGATTGATGCCCGCACGGGTCGCGACATATGGCGGGTCTCCGTTGGGCCGATTGCTGCTGGCGTTGGTAGCGATGGCAAGCTGGCGGCTGTGGTAACGCAGGCCAATGAAATAGTGGCGGTTCAGGATGGCCGTGAATTGTGGCGTCAGCGGCTGGAGGCTCAGGCTTACACCGCACCGCTGGTCGCCGGCGGCCGCGTTTTTGTGCTGGCTGCAGACCGATCCGTCAATGCCTTTGATGGTCAGACCGGGCGAAAGCTCTGGGCTCAGCAGCGGCCGAATGAGCCCCTGGTGCTACGGCAGTCTGGCGTCATTCTGGCAGTGGGCGACACCCTGGTCGTCGGGCTTGCAGGGCGACTGGCTGCCTTGAACCCGGCGAACGGCTCGGTGCGCTGGGAGGCTCCGATCGCCTCACCGCGCGGCATCAACGATGTCGAGCGGCTGGTGGACCTGGTCGGTCCTGTCAACCGCGATGGCGACACGGTTTGCGCGCGCGCTTTCCAGGCCAGCGTCGGCTGTGTGAACACCACGCGTGGCTCGTTGCTCTGGACAAAGCCCGCCAATGGATATCAGGGTATCGCAGGCGACGAGCGGCTGCTGTTTGGCACCGAGTCCGACGGAAGCGTTGTTGCCTGGCTGCGCAGCAGCGGAGAGCGTGCGTGGGGCAGCGATGCGCTGCGCTATCGCAACCTGACAGCCCCACTCGTCGTGGGCCGCGCCATTGCAGTCGGCGACTTTGCCGGTTTCGTGCATCTGCTGTCGCGCGAAAACGGTGCACTGCTGAACAGGCTGCCTACCGATGGGTCTGCTATCGCGGCGGTTCCTGTCCTCGCGGGCAACACACTGGTGACGGTTACCCGCGCCGGTACCGTTTTTGGGTTTGTTCCCGAATGACCCATGGGGTCGCATGAATTGAATTGATGAAACCTGTAATCGCCCTTGTGGGCCGTCCCAATGTTGGCAAATCCACGCTTTTCAACCGCCTGACCAAAAGCCGGGATGCGATCGTTGCTGACTTTGCCGGGTTGACGCGCGACCGGCATTACGGAAACGGCAAACTGGGAAGCCACGAGTACATCGTGATCGATACCGGTGGTTTCGAGCCGGATGCGCAAAGCGGTATCTACAAGGAGATGGCCAAGCAGACGCGCCAGGCTGTGGCGGAAGCAGACGTGGTGGTTTTCGTCGTGGATGCCCGTGCAGGCGTCAGCGCCCAGGACCACGATATTGCCAATTACCTTCGCAAGCTCGGCAAGCCGACCGTTCTGACGGCCAACAAGGCAGAAGGCATGACCGACGGCGTGCATTCGTCAGAATTTTTTGAATTGGGGCTGGGTGAGGTGCTGGCGGTCTCTGCTGCCCATGGTCAGGGCATGCGCACACTGGTCGATACCGCACTGGAAGTCTTGAACCTGCCCGATCCCGGGGAAGAGGCGGAGGCCCAGGATCCTGCTGTCATCCGGCTTGCCGTGGCAGGCCGCCCCAACGTCGGTAAGTCAACGCTGATCAACACCTGGTTGGGCGAAGAACGACTGGTAGCCTTTGACCTTCCTGGAACAACACGCGACGCGATCTCGGTGCCGTTTGAACGGGCCGGCCAGAAGTTTGAACTGATAGATACCGCCGGGTTGCGCCGCAAGGGAAAGGTTTTCGAGGCAATCGAAAAATTTTCAGTCGTGAAAACCCTGCAGGCGATCGAGAATGCCAACGTGGTGTTGCTGCTGCTCGACGCAACGCAAGGGGTGACGGATCAGGACGCGCATATTGCTGGCTACATTCTTGAAAGTGGCCGCGCAGTTGTACTGGCGGTCAACAAGTGGGATGCAGTCGATTCCTACCAGCGCGAGATACTTGCCCGATCTATCGAAACGCGGCTGGCATTTTTGAAGTTCGCAGCCATCCACCATATATCGGCCATCAAGCGGCAGGGCCTGGCCCCGGTCTGGACTTCGATTGTGCAGGCCCACGCATCAGCCAATCGAAAAATGTCGACGCCGGTGTTGACCCGCTTGCTGTTGGAAGCGGTGCAATTTCAGCAACCGCAGCGCTCTGGGGTTTTCCGGCCCAAATTGCGGTACGCGCACCAGGGCGGCATGAACCCTCCGATCATTATTGTTCACGGCAATTCGCTGGAACATGTGAGTGAGTCCTATAAGCGCTACCTTGAAGGGCGCTTTCGAAAGGAATTTGACCTGGTGGGAACACCGCTGCGCATCCAGATGAAGACCTCCCACAACCCCTTCACGGACAAGGAATCGAAATAGGCCTACAGGGTCTCCATGGGGGTGTGGTAACGTAAGGTTCTATTAACTTTTTGAACACGGAAAATATCGTGAGCAATAACAAAGGTCAGTTACTGCAGGATCCGTTTCTCAATACGCTTCGTCGAGAACACGTTCCTGTTTCCATTTATCTCGTCAACGGAATCAAGCTTCAGGGGCAGATCGAGTCTTTCGATCAGTATGTTGTTCTGCTACGCAATACGGTTACGCAAATGGTTTACAAGCATGCCATTTCAACCATTGTTCCAGGCCGCGCAGTGAATTTTGCCGCGGCTGATTCAGAAGAAAGTACGGTCAACTGAGTTCCGTAGAAACCTCCGTGCAGGGTAAACCGCTTGCCCTACTGGTAGGCGTTGATCTAGGTCACCCCAATTTCGATTCCAGCCTGGAAGAGCTTGGCCTGCTCGCTCAGACGGCAGGCCTGGAGCCGGTTGAACGCATCACCTGCAAACGTCGGGCGCCCGATGCGGCGCTGTTTGTGGGCAGCGGCAAGGCCGATGAGATCAAGTTGTTGGCCGCACAAACCGGTGCAACCGAAATTCTTTTCGATCAGGCGCTCAGCCCGTCGCAGCAGCGAAACCTTGAGCGTCATATTGAGCTTCCGGTTAATGACCGAACCTTGCTGATCCTTGAGATATTTGCACAGCGTGCCCGCAGCCATGAGGGAAAGCTGCAGGTCGAACTTGCGCGTCTTCAGTACCTGTCAACCCGACTCGTTCGCCGTTGGTCCCATCTCGAGCGCCAGACGGGCGGCGCAGGGGTTCGGGGAGGTCCGGGCGAAAAGCAGATCGAGCTGGACAAACGCATGATTGGCGATGCCATCAAACGTACCAAGGACCGACTGGAGAAAGTAAAAAAGCAGCGACAGACCCAACGTCGCCAGCGTGAGCGCCGCAATTCTTTCACTATCTCACTCGTGGGTTACACCAACGCTGGGAAATCCACGCTGTTCAACGCATTGGTCAAAGCCCAGGCTTATGCTGCCGACCAGCTTTTCGCAACGCTGGATACGACAACCCGGCAACTTTATCTGGGCGATGCAAAACGCTCGGTTTCCCTTTCAGATACGGTGGGTTTCATACGCGATCTGCCGCACGGCCTTGTGGATGCATTTGCGGCAACGCTGCAGGAGGCAGCCGACGCCGACCTTTTGCTTCACGTGGTCGACGGCTCCAACGCGAACCATCTGGAACAGATTGAGCAGGTGCAGCGCGTGCTGCAAGAGATAGGCGCGGCAGATGTGCCGCAAATTCTCGTCTTCAATAAGCTCGATGCTCTTGAAAAGTCGCGCTTGCCGCTACATTTGAGCGATACCTTTGAGATTCGGGACGCGTTTTCGGAGTCGACGAACCGGGTCGAGCGCGTTTTCGTCAGCGCTCGCAGCGGCGAAGGCTTGCCCCAGTTGCGGCAGTTGCTCGTGGCGCGTGCCTCACGCCAAAGCCCGGACGATACCCCGTCGGCGCCTGAGGTCGTTGTCTGACGGGTAGATCGAATTAGGCACAATGTCGTAGTCATACAAAAGCGAGCCTTTCTACATGAATTTGAACCCTGTGCGGCAATCCTTGTGGTCATTGCCGGCCCGACTAAGGCAGCGCGCGAGCGGCATGTTTAACTTGAATGATCCTCGCTGGGGTCGCGACGATGACAAGTCGCCCCCCGACGAGTCGCAGCCCAGGCAGACACCCGATCACAATAATCCTCCCTCCAACAGGCCGTCCAATCGTCCCCAGGGGCAGGGGCCGAACCAGGGCCCACCTGATCTGGATGAACTGTGGCGGGACTTCAACCGCAAGTTGGGCGGACTGTTCGGTGGTGCGAAAAACGCCGGTCGCGGACGCAATGGTGGCAGTCCAGGTGGCGGCAACGGCGGCAATGGCGGAGGCTTTCAGCCAGACATGAAGAACGCGGGCATCGGTGTGGGATTGATTGCGGCAGTCGCCGTGCTGATCTGGCTGGGCACGGGGTTTTTCATCGTGCAGGAGGGCCAGCAGGCTGTGATCACCCAGTTTGGGAAATACCACTCTACGGTGGGCGCCGGCTTCAACTGGCGACTCCCGTATCCGGTGCAGCGCCATGAGGTCGTGGTGGTAACGCAGATTCGTTCAGTGGACGTCGGTCGTGACAACATCATCAAGGCTACTGGCCTTCGTGAGTCGGCCATGCTCACTGAAGACGAGAACATTGTCGAGATCAAATTTGCGGTCCAGTACCGGCTGAGCAACGCCAGGGCTTACCTCTTCGAGAGCAAGGATCCATCGAGCGCAGTCATTCAGGCGGCTGAAACCGCGGTGCGCGAAGTCGTCGGCAAAATGAAAATGGATTCCGCGCTGGCAGAAGAGCGCGACCAGATCGGCCCGAGGGTTCGGGTTCTGATGCAAACGATACTTGACCGCTACAACGTCGGTGTTGAAGTGGTCGGGATCAACCTGCAACAAAGCGGCGTGCGACCCCCTGAACAGGTTCAGGCTGCTTTTGATGATGTGCTCAAAGCCGGCCAGGAGCGTGAGCGTGCCAAAAACGAAGCACAAGCCTATGCCAATGATGTCATTCCACGCGCGGTCGGATCGGCCTCACGGCTGAAAGAGGAATCGGAGGCTTACAAGGCGCGCGTGGTTGCCCAGTCACAGGGTGACGCGCAGCGATTTGCATCGGTACTCACTGAATACCAGAAAGCGCCACAGGTCACCCGCGACCGCATGTACATCGATGCCATGCAGCAGGTGTATGGCAATGTCACCAAGGTTTTGGTCGATTCGCGTCAGGGCTCCAACCTGCTGTATCTGCCGCTTGACAAGATCATGCAGATGACGGGGCAGGGCGGTGCGGCCTCAACTGGCGACGCCGGGATGGCAGCAGGCACCGCTTCGTCAGGCACCGGCGCCGCTACCGCGCCCGTTACGCCGCTACCTCCTCTGACCGCCCCGACGTCAGCGGATCCGCGTGCCCGTGACGCACGCACACGCTAAGTCGAGATTTAGCATGGTGAATATGCAATTTTTGATCCCGGCCATAACCGCCACGACTACCCGCCGCGCCGCCAAGGAATAAAAAGTGAACAGAGTCGGATTTATCGCATCGTCTTTCCTGGTTGTGCTTGCGCTGATCAGTTCCATGCTGTTCGTCGTCGACCAGCGGCAGTTTGGCATTGTTTACGCGTTGGGTCAGATCAAGGACGTGATCACCGAGCCCGGTCTTCACTTCAAGTTGCCGCCTCCTTTTCAGAATGTCTCGTATATCGACAAGCGTCTGCTGACGCTTGATAGCGTGGATACCGAGGCCATGCTCACTGCTGAAAAGCAGCGGGTTGTGATCGACTGGTACGTTCGCTGGCGCGTGACGCAGCCGTCCGAGTACATCCGTAACGTCGGACTTGACGAAACGGCTGGTGCCAATCAGCTGAATCGTGTGGTGCGCAATGCCTTTCAGGAAGAAATCAACAAGCGAACCGTTAAGGACTTGTTATCACTCGAGCGTGAAAAGTTGATGGCCGATGTGAAGCGTGCGGTATTGCAAGTGGTGCAGGGCGCCAAACCGTGGGGTATTGATGTGGTGGACGTGCGAATTACCCGCGTCGACTATGTTGAGTCCATCACAGAGTCGGTATACCGCCGAATGATTGCCGAACGCCAGCGTGTCGCCAACGAGTTGAGATCAACTGGCGCTGCTGAAGGCGAAAAAATCAGGGCCGATGCCGATCGCCAGCGTGAAGTAACAATCGCCAATGCCTACCGTGAAGCCCAAAAAGTAAAAGGCGAGGGTGACGCGGAAGCGGCGCGTATTTATGCCGAAGCGTTTGGTCGCGATGCACAATTTGCGCAGTTTTACCGCAGCCTGGACGCCTACCGCTCCAGCTTCAGCAAGAAGTCGGACGTCATGGTGCTGGATCCCTCGTCCGAGTTTTTCAAAGCCATGCGCGGTTCGGGGACGGCAACCACTCCGCCAGCGCCACGCAACCGATAAGCTCGGCCATGAACAGCCATAGCTTTTGGCTGGCTCTTGCATTGGTGTTTGTGCTCGAGGGTCTGATGCCCGTTCTTGCGCCACTCCGGTGGCGGAAGCTGTTCGAGCAGATTCTTGCCCTGAATGACGGCCAGATTCGCTTTTTCGGCTTTTGCAGCATGGCTGCCGGTGGGGCAGCACTCGCGTTGCTGACCTGGTGAAACCTGACGCACATCTAACAATGTGCGTGACAGGATCTCTTCTGTGGGCTTGATCACCTCATATAGCGCCGCCCGCAGGTCCGAAACCCAACGGCAAGCCGGTAAAATCCTGTTTTTAACAGCCTCCCACATTTCTATGCCCGCCTGGTCGTCAACATGGCAATTGCCGGATCAAATTGCCGATGTCCTGCCCTCCGAGGCGCGTCATATCGAAGAGCTGCGGCGCTTGTTTCTGGATACTGCACGGACCTACGGCTATGAACTGGTCATGCCGCCCTTGCTCGAACACCTTGAGTCGCTGCTGACAGGTTCCGGCGAAACTCTTGACCTGCAGACCTTCAAACTGGTCGATCAGCTGTCAGGCCGCACGTTAGGCCTGAGGGCTGACACCACTCAGCAAGTGGCCCGCATTGACGCCCATCTGCTCAACCGAACGGGCGTGGCGCGACTTTGCTACTGCGGTCCAGTCCTGCACACCCGCGCCGACCGCCCGCATGCCACGCGTGAGCCGCTTCAGTTCGGAGCCGAAATTTATGGACATGCCGGACTGGAGGCTGACCTCGAGGCCCAGTTGCTCGCGCTGCAGGGTTTGACGTTGTCGGGCGCGTCCAGCCTGTCCATCGACATGGCTGATGTGCGCATTGTCAACAGCGTTCTTGCGGGCTCAGTGGTGCCACGTAAAACCCAGGCCTTGATACATGCTGCTTTGGCGGCCAAGGATGCCAGCGAGCTTGATAGCCTCACATCGAGCTTGAGGGGTGGCATATCCACCGCCGCCCGTCAGGGCCTCAAATCCTTGCTGCAACTTTATGGTGACGTAAAAGTGCTGGATGAAGCGCAACATGCGCTTCACGCCTTTGAGGGTGTTGCCGAGTCGCTGCAGAACCTCAAATGGCTTGCATCGCATACCGCGGGCGGCGCGGCAGGCGAAACAACTTCGATCCCGCAGAAGGATGGCGTCAAGGTAACTTTTGATCTGGCCGATTTGCGCGGCTACGCCTATTACAGTGGCATCCGTTTTGCCATTTATGGGCAAAACGCCGAACTGGCTCGTGGCGGCCGCTATGACGAGGTCGGTGCGGTTTTCGGCCGTAACCGCCCGGCGGTGGGTTTCAGCCTTGATTTGAAAGAACTCGTCAATGTGCTGCCGGCGCGTGCGCTGCGTGCGGCGATTCGGGCGCCATGGGCCGACGACGTACAGCTGCGCGGCCTGATTGCCCAGCTGCGTTCTGGTGGCGAAACCGTGGCGTGCGTGCTGCCGGGGCACGAGCATGAGGTTAATGAGTTCAATTGCGACCGTGAACTTGCCAGGGTGGACGGGCAATGGGCCGTCCGCTCGTTGGCCAGGGCTTTGTAATTGCATTGTTTGCGCTCCGCACCTTACTACCGCAACACTCGACGCCACTGCGGCTCTGCACACCCGGCGTCTTTATGGCGCGTGGCAGCGCCGCCGTGGCTTTTCACTGATTCACTTTACACACCGAGCGAGATTTCAAGATGACAAACAAACTGGCTGCCACCGCGGGACGCAATGTGGTTGTGGTGGGGACCCAATGGGGCGACGAAGGCAAGGGTAAGCTGGTCGACTGGCTGACAGAGTTGTCGCAAGGCGTTGTTCGTTTTCAAGGCGGTCATAACGCCGGCCATACCCTGGTGATCAACGGTGTAAAGACGGCGTTGCACCTGATTCCAAGCGGGATCATGAGGCCCGGTGTCAAGTGCTACATCGGAAACGGCGTGGTGCTGTCGGCGGGCAAGTTGTTTGAGGAAATCGAGGGGCTGGAGAAAGCGGGCGTTGAAGTGCGCTCCCGCCTTCGTATCAGCGAGGCGTGTCCGCTGATACTGCCTTTTCACTCGGCACTGGACATTGCGCGCGAGACCTTTCGTGAAAAAGGCGGCAGCGACAAGATCGGCACCACGGGCCGCGGCATCGGCCCTGCTTACGAAGACAAGATTGCGCGTCGCGCGCTGCGTGTGCAAGACTTGAAATATCCTGAGCGTTTTGCCTCCAAGCTGCGTGATTTGCTGGATCTGCACAACTTTGTTTTGACAGGGTATCTCAACGCCCCCGCGATTGATTTCGACACTGTCTACGATGAAGCAATGCGCCATGCCGAGCTGCTCAAGCCGATGATGGCCGACGTTTCGCGTGAACTTAACGATGCGCACAAGGCTGGAGCCAACCTGCTGTTCGAAGGCGCGCAGGGCACGCTGCTGGATGTTGACCACGGGACCTATCCGTATGTCACCTCCAGCAATTGCGTGGCGGGCAACGCGGCTGCTGGCGCTGGAGTCGGCCCTGGCATGTTGCACTACATACTTGGCATTACCAAGGCTTACTGCACCCGTGTCGGCGGAGGCCCTTTCCCTACAGAGCTTGATTGGGAAACCCCGGGAACCCCGGGTTATCACATGAGCACGGTTGGCGCTGAAAAAGGCGTTACAACCGGCCGTAGCCGGCGCTGTGGCTGGTTTGATGCTGCGCTCCTCAAGCGCTCTGCACAGGTCAACGGCTTGACCGGGCTGTGCATTACCAAGCTCGATGTGCTGGACGGCATCGACCAGTTGTTGCTGTGTACCGGATATGAGCTGGACGGAGAGACCACCGACATTCTGCCGATGGGCGCAGACGAGATATCGCGCTGCAAACCCATCTATGAAGTGCTTGAAGGCTGGAGCGACAGCACGGTGGGTGTAACGGATTACGCCAGGCTGCCAGTCAACGCACGGCAGTACCTGCAGCGTATCGAGCAGGTGACCGGTGTGCCGATCGCCATGGTATCAACCAGTCCCGACAGAGATCACACCATCATGCTTCAGCACCCGTACCTGGCCTGATTGTTTACATAAAAAATGCCTCTGGACCTAGTAGGTATTACGCTTGCAGCTATTGAATCAGGAGCATCATCATGTTGACAGAAGACGGCAAACACCTTTACATCAGTTATGACGAATACCATAACCTGATCGAAAAACTGGCGATCAGGATCTACCAGTCGGGCTGGAATTTCGACACCATTTTGTGCCTGGCGCGCGGTGGTATGCGCCCTGGCGACATACTCTCGCGCATTTTTGACAAACCGCTGGCGATCATGTCCACCAGTTCATACCGGGCTGACGCCGGCACGATGCAGGGCAACCTCGATATTGCCCGCTTCATCACCACGCCCAAGGGCGAAATAGCCGGAAAGGTGCTGCTCGTAGACGATCTGGCTGATACAGGTCATACGCTCCATGCGGTCGTCCATCAGCTGCGCACCAATTACAAACCGATTACCGAGTTGCGCAGCGCGGTGATCTGGACCAAGGGAGTCAGCAATTTTCAGGCAGACTATTCGGTGGAATTGCTGCCTACCAATCCGTGGATACATCAGCCTTTCGAGGGATACGACGCCTTGAGTCCCGAGCAGCTGATGCAAAAGTGGAAGCTCTAGCTGGCCTCGACCACGCCTGGGGATTGGGCCTGTACAGCATGCCGTAACATGTGCGCATGAGCGACCTTTCCACCCAGCTGATTCACCATCCTTACAAGCCCCCGGCGGGTTTTGACGCCATACCTCCGGGCGTCTACAAAGCCTCGACCATCGCTTTTCCCACGGTGGAGGCGCTGCGTACGCGGGACTGGAAACACAAGACCGGCTACACCTACGGCCTGCATGGCACGCCCACCACATTCACGCTGGAAGAGCGCATCGCGACGCTTGAAGGCGGCAGGTTCTGCACACTGGTACCCAGCGGCTTGGCAGCGGTGGTTTTGGTCGGCATGGCGCTGCTCAAGTCCGGCGACGAGATGCTGATTCCGGACAATGCCTACGGTCCCAACAAGGCATTTGCACAGGGTGAACTGGCGAACTGGGGCATCACGCACCGGTTTTACGATCCAATGAATGCGGCCGATCTGACCAGCAAGTTGACGGCGAGGACGCGGCTGGTCTGGCTGGAGGCGCCTGGCTCCATAACGCTCGAGTTTCCAGATCTGCCGAAGCTTGCTGCAGCCGTCGGGGCGCATGCCGACTGCCATCCCGCAGGCATCGTCACGGCCCTTGACAACACCTGGGGTGCCGGCATTGCCTTCAATGCCTTTGAGCTGGGCGCCGATATTTCAGTGCACGCCCTGACGAAATACCCCAGCGGTGGCGCTGACGTTTTGATGGGCTCGGTCGTCACGCGCGACGAAGCGCTCCATCATCTGGTTCACTTTTGCCATATGCGTGTCGGCTATGGGGTGGCTGGCAATGACGTTGAGCTGGTATTGCGTGGTCTTCCTTCGATGGCGCTGCGCTACGCGGCGCAGGATAGCGCCACACGCGCGCTTGCAGCCTGGTTCCAGGCGCAGCCGCAGGTTGAGGCAGTGTTGCATCCTGCCTTGGCTGGGTCTCCAGGGCATGAGGTGTGGAAGCGTGATTGCAGCGCAGCGGCCTGTCTGCTCAGCGTGGTTTTCAAACCAGGCTTCGCGCAACCGGAGGTGGATGGTTTTTGCAACCGCCTGAAACTTTTCAAGCTGGGCTATAGCTGGGCAGGCCCTATGAGCCTTTGCGCTCCTTACGACATTTCTGCCCTGCGCACTGTGACGGCATGGCCTTTCAAAGGGGGGCTGGTGCGGTTTTCAGTGGGTCTGGAAGCCCTTGCTGACCTGCAGGCTGATATCAGTCAGTCGCTGGCAGGCATGCATTACAGTAAGGGCTGAACATTCATGAAAGCACTCTAGTGGCAACTCCAAATTACTCGTACGAAAAGCGCCAGAAAGAGCTAGCGAAGAAACGAAAAAAAGAAGAAAAACTCAAGCGCAAGGCTGAAGGAAAACCTGACGAGCCCGACGATGCGGAAGACGCGGCCGAAGAGGGCGCCGTCCCTGAAGTATCGCCCGGCGGTGCGGCCGCTGCATCGGACGGACAAGGCAGCTGAAGAGCCTTCAAAGGGCCGAAAAGCCTGCTGCTTTAGCTGGTGGCCGCATCTCAGGCCGATTGCACGGGCCCGATCGCTGCGCGCATAAACAACAAACCCCGGATGGCAGAACAGATCTGCCTTCCGGGGTTTGTTGTTTTGCGCCGTGCCCCTGGGCCAGGATGTTCAGGGCGATGCCTTTTTTCCGATCACACGGCGACCCGCAGGGCACCTGTCGCCTGTAATCGCTCACCAGCCTTGAGCATGTTGCGGGCAAGCTCCTGCATGGCGCCGGCTGTCCGATCCCGGGGCTGTAGAACCTCGGCCAACGGGTACTGCTCGAAGTTGCGTCTGATCGAGTGCATATAGACCGGGTCGTAATGCAGCACGAGCAATTCACGCACCACGCTGGCGACATCTCCTTGTCGCGACGACTCCTGCCACCTGGCGACTGTTTCCTTTCCGCGAGCCAGCGTCAGTGCCGACAATTTTTCGCAGAAGAATTCGATGTCCTGAACGAAAAAATCGTAGTCCTCCAGCAGCAGCGCAATCCGTTCATCCTCCGGCAGGTCGAGCTGCAGGCAGGGCGCGGCGCGCATGGCGGTTATCAGGCCCTCAGGCACTGCCACGTTGCCGACCTTCTTGCTCTCGCTTTCCACATAGACAGGATGGGCCGGATCGAAGCTTTTCAATGCAGCCCATACCAGCCGGTCAAATGCTTTCTGGCTGGGCTGAGGCCGGCCAGGAATCACACCGAGTACCGAACTGCGGTGGTTTGCCAGCGCTTCAAGGTCAAGCACCTGTGCCCCTTCGGCACGCAAGGACTGCAGCAGCCGGGTTTTGCCCGAGCCTGTGGTGCCGCATATCACGCGGTAATCAAAGCGCGCCGCCAATTGCGGCAGGTCAATCAGCATCGCGGCGCGAAAGGCCTTGTAGCCGCCTTCGATCAGTGTCACCTTGAAGCCGATCTGGTCCAGTATCAGCGCCAGCGATCCGCTGCGCTTGCCACCTCGCCAGCAATACACCAGCGGTTGCCATTCGCGTGGCTTGGGCAGCACCTGCTGCTCGATATGCGCCGCTATGTTTTTAGCCACCAGTGAAGCGCCCAGTTTGCGCGCCTCGAAAGCGCTGATCTGCTTGTAATGCGTACCCACCAGTCTGCGTTCGTCATCGTTCAGGCTCGGCCAGTTCGCCGCCTGCGGCAGGTGGTCTTCTGCAAATTCAGACGGGCTGCGCGCATCAATCACATCGTCAAAGCCGGCGAGCCTGACCAAGGCATCCTGGGCTGAAATATGTTCAACGCTCATTGATCAGCTTCTTGAGTTCTGGCCACACATTGGCAAGCATTTTTGCCTGTGACTTTTCGTTCGGGTGGATGCGGTCAGCCTGAAAGTTGCCGGCTGCATCGTCGCCATCGGCGACTCCCTTGAGGAAGAAGGGCACTACCGCCGTTTTTTCGGCCTTGGCCACCTTGTTGAAGAGGCCCGAAAAGGTGGCGGCGTAGGCGCCACCATAATTGGGCGGTACCTGCATACCCACTAACAACACCTTCGCGCCGGCTTTTTTTGCAGCCTGGGTCATGGTCAGCAGGTTTTTTTCGGTCATGTCCAGCGGCAGGCCGCGCAGGGCGTCATTGCCGCCAAGTTCAATCACCACAATGCCTGGCTTGTGCTGTGCCAGGAGTTTTGCGATCCGGGACGCTCCGCCAGAAGTCGTGTCGCCGCTGATGCTGGCATTGACAACCTTCACGGGTATTTTCTCGTCGGCCAGCTGCTTTTCCAGCAGCGGCACCCAGCCGGTTCCCCGCTTGAGGCCATATTCGGCGCTTAAAGAGTCCCCCACCACCAGCAGCGTCTGCGTGTTGCCGGTGCCTGCACCAGAACTTTGTGCCGCTACGGGTATCGACATCAAAGCTGCCAGCAACAGCATGGCGAGCTGTCCCAGGCGGTTCCGCACAAGCGCTTGCATGAGCTTGTTAAAGTGCAAAGCCCGGGCGCGGTGGCCCGCATGGCTCAATGTTGAATTTTCGGAGAACGCTGACATGTTTGAACCTCTGGTTACGGTGGGCAGCACTGCTGCTACAGCAAGTGCTGCAATGCCTGCAATTATTTCCGTGGAGCATGTTTTCAAGTCAGTGACCGACTCGACCGGCAGCCTGACGATTTTGCGTGATATCGATTTTGCACTGGCGCCAAGGGAGACTGCGGCCATCGTGGGCGCGTCCGGTTCTGGTAAGAGCACTTTGCTGTCCATCATCGCGGGGCTGGATACGCCAACGCAGGGAACCGTCCGGCTTGCAGGTCAGGATCTGTTTGCCCTCAACGAGGATGACCGTGCCGCATTGCGGGCGCAAAAGGTCGGGTTTGTGTTTCAGAGCTTCCAGCTGATGGGGAACCTGTCCGCGCTTGAAAACGTGATGCTGCCGCTGGAGCTATCGGGTGCTGCCAACGCGCGCGCGCAGGCTACCGACATGCTCAGGCGCGTGGGGCTGGGCGAGCGCCTCGGCCACTATCCAAAGGTTTTGTCGGGTGGTGAGCAGCAGCGCGTGGCGCTGGCCAGGGCATTTGTGGTGCAGCCTGCCGTCCTGCTGGCTGATGAGCCTACCGGCAGCCTCGACTTTGCTACCGGTGAAAAAATCATGGGCCTGATGTTTGAGCTCAACCAGGAGTTGGGCACGACATTGGTTCTGGTAACGCATGACCGCGCAATCGCATCCCGCTGCGAGAGGCGCATCACCATAGAAGCGGGCCAGGTCGTTCAGGATTAGTAGACAAATTGTGCTTTAGCCCTTACAAGTACAGGCGTGGCAGCTGCATTAACGATAGCAAATTGACCTGCAGCCAGAGTTGCTGACCAGCCGGGGATGAGTTTGCTCGACAAGTTCCAGCGCTTGCCGAAAGCGCTAACCCGCCAAAAAAGACCGGCGAGATACGCCATCGGCGATGGCAACTGCCAGTAAGCGGCGCAAGTTGCGGTTGTCGGTTGCGCGCGGCGCTGCCTTTTTGACCAGCACTTGCGCCAGCGGGCCTATCCACCGGTTCAGCTCAGCCTCGATGCGCTCAATAGCCTCTGCCGTCAGGCTCCGCATGGTGCGGTCGCGTGCGGTGTCGGCAAACTCGTCACTGGCTTGCAGCTCGTTGCTTGCTTGCGGGTTGTGCAGGCTTTGCACCGCATAAATGTCATGCGCGCGCAGGTCCCTGTCGAGGTGAGCGCCCAGGGACTTGAAGAGCGGGGTCGGCATGTCGGAAATGGCCGAGATCAGCCGGAAATATGCCTTGGAAGCCACGATCTGGTTGGCGTGTGCAAAGTCCATCACCCGCTGCGCCACGTTGACGCCATCACCCAGCACGCGGGTCTGCTGATTAAGACCTGGCACCGTTCGTAACGGCCCGATATGCACGCCGATACGAATTGGCAGGCGCTCGCCGTACTTATGCAGACAAAGCCCGCGCAGCACCAGGGCCGCGCACAGGGCCTCTTCAGGATCGTCAAGGAAGCACAGGAAGATGCCGGTATCGCTTTCTGTGGTGATACAGCTTGCTTCTGAGACACCGCACAGTGCCTTTGCCGCCAGGTCCTGCACCCGCCTTTTCGCGCCCGCACGTCGGGGTTCCTCCAGGCTGCCTCCGGCGATGGCATCGACGGACATGAGGGTAGCCAGCACGCTTCTGCGTGTCGATTCAAGCCGCACCCGGGATGCACAGCTTCGATGGCCTGACGATGGATTGCCGGGCGAGTAGATCAGCCGCGTGTCCGTCGGCAAGGTTGACTGCGTGAGCTTGGTCCAGTGCCTTGCGTGGCGGTCTGCGCCCGGATGCGCGACGTCGTCAACCGTGTCATCCGGCCGGCTGTCGAGGTCGCTGATGACGAAGTCACTGCAGCCGGCGTCAGTTGTCGGGGGCCACCAGCTAGGCATGAACTGCAGCCTGGCGGGACGAAGGCGCGCCCATGCCTGCGGACGGTGCTGCAGGGCTTGTGCAGCCTGTTCCTGACTGCTGATTTTGGTTGTAATGACCGCTGACCATGCTGGACTCCTGGTGCATCTTTTGATGCCGGTTAAATATAACATTTGGTTACTTCCGGGCGGTATCGGTAGCCATCCGCTTGTCGGTCATCACCGCCTGCTGTCTGCCAAATCCTGAAAGACGCTGCAGCGATAATTGCCCGATGTCTTCTTCTCACAAAGTGCTGTTTGGCTTTCATGCCGTGGGCGTGCGCATCAAAACCGCGCCTCGTTCGGTATTCGAAGTGTTTTTCGATGTGTCGCGCCGCGATGCCCGCATGCGGCAGTTCACCGACCGCGCGCGGGAAGCCGGTGTCAAGCTGGTTGAATCGGACGGCTTGCGCCTGGCCAAGATGTGCGGCAGCCACGGTCATCAGGGTGTGGTGGCGCGGGTGGATGCACTTGCGCAGGTCAGGTCGCTGGACGAACTGCTTGAGCAACTCGAGGCTGCGGGCACCGCCAACCCTTTGTTGCTGGTGCTTGACGGCGTGACCGATCCGCACAACCTCGGTGCCTGCCTGCGGGTGGCCGATGGCGCTGGCGCCCATGCCGTGATTGCGCCCAAGGACCATGCCGCCGGTATCAATGCCACCGTTGCAAAGGTGGCCAGTGGCGCCGCCGAAACGATGCCCTACTTCATGGTGACCAATCTGGCCCGCACGCTGGGCGAACTCAAGGAGCGCAACATCTGGTGTATCGGCACCAGTGAAGACGCGCCCCGGACCATTTACGACGTCAAATTGACCGGCCCTGTTGCGCTGGTGCTGGGCGCAGAAGGCGAGGGCATGCGCCAGCTCACACGCAAGAGTTGTGACGAACTGGTCAGCATTCCGATGCAGGGCGCTGTGGAAAGCCTGAATGTGTCAGTTGCCAGTGGCGTGTGCCTGTATGAGGCCCTGCGGCAGCGGCGTTGAACAAGGCCTCGCTGCGAACCTGTCCTTGCTACCCGGCCTTAGCGCCAGAGCTATCGGACGGCAAGCAAATAGCCACATGCGCGCAGCATTCGTATTTGCTATTAAAAGAGTAGCTAAAACTGCTTGCATCCATTAGGCTACAGCCATTTTTTTCTTGTAAACTGGCTGGGCGACTGTCCCATCGCTGCTTTGAACATCGCCGAAAAAGCGCTGTCGCTGGCGTAACCGGTGGCCGCAGCCACTTCGCTAACCGGCCAGCCACGCGCCAGCAAGGGCAGCGCATGTGCCAGCACGGCCTGCTGTCGCCACTGCTGGTAGCTCAAACCGAGCTCATCCCTGAAGAGCCTGGCAACCGTGCGCTCGCTGGCGCCGATGTCAGCGGCCCATTCAGCCAGCGTCGAGCGTTTTGCCGGCGCCTGCATAACGGCTTCGCATAGCGCACGCAGACGCTTGTCTCCGTGCTGCGGATGCGGCAAGGGTACGCCGATCAACTGCGCATCGGCTCGCGCGATCTCATCCAGCACCAGGCTCGCGAGCAGGCCTTCACGCGGACCGGGTGCATTCAGGGCAGCAGCTTCGTCCAGTGCCTGTATCGCTTCACGCAGCAGCCCCGACACCACGATCATCCGGCAGCCTTCCCAGCCCAGGGGTACTGCGTTCGCATGGATATACAGCGTGCGGAACTGCGCCGCCTCTCGCACGGTGATGTGGTGCGCTGCACCTGGCGCAATCCAGACCGCTCGGGAGGGCGGCACGATATAGGTGAACTCGTCCGGGCTTATGGCTGCAGGCAAGCCTGCATGCGCGGCCGTTACCTGCACAATGCCGGTTGCGCAGTAGGCCAGTTGCGCCCAGGGATGCGCATGGGGCTCAAAGTGGGTATCGGCCGGCAGGCTGCGCGAGCGAACGCGCACCGGCTGCTGCACGCTGGGTGTGAACAAACCCGTGTTGCCGAGGGGCGTCGTCCGTGGACTGGCAGTGCGTTTCATAGCTAGCTCCTGTTCGGTCTTGCAGCCTTGTTATTCGAATCACGCCTGCTTCGCGGCGGCATTTTTGCGGGACACCCCATCGCAGTTTGTCCGAAATTCGCATGAATGTGGCGTTTTGTCGCTTTTCGGCCGGCTGTGCCGATACTACGATCAAGTGATGACAACCTCCAGCATCCGCGGCAGCCGGGTGGGCACCACGCCACTGCGCCAGGACGCCAGTCTGATAGGCCTGGTCGGCATCGCGCACCTGACCAGCCATTTCAGCCAGCTCTTGCTGGCCCCGCTGTTCCCCTGGCTCAAGGTCGAGTTCAACGCGAGTTACGCCGAGCTAGGCTTCTT
The DNA here is from genome assembly GCA_028291985.1 of Polaromonas sp. GTDB lineage: Bacteria > Pseudomonadota > Gammaproteobacteria > Burkholderiales > Burkholderiaceae_C > Polaromonas. Next base: position 152,220 of record JAQGNE010000017.1, read on the forward strand.
GATGACGGTGTTTTTTGTGGTGTCCTGTGCAGTGCAGGCGGCGGCGGGCTTTGTGGTCGACCGTATCGGCCCGCGCCCGGTGATGTTTGCCGGGCTCGCATTGCTGGGTTTGGCCGCTTTCGGCTTCGCAGCCAGCGCCAGCTACGCCATGCTGGCCGGCTTTTCGGTGCTGGCCGGATTGGGCAACGGTGTCTTTCACCCGGTGAATTACACGCTGCTCAACCGCAAGATCAGTCCGGCACGCCTGGGCCACGCCTACAGTATTCACGGCATCACGGGCAGCCTGGGCTGGGCTTTGGCGCCAGCCATGCTGGTGCCGCTGGCGCTGGCGTTTTCATGGCGTGTTGCGCTGGTCTGTGCCGGGGCTCTGGCTTTTGCGGTGTTGTTGCTCCTGCTGACCAAACGTGACCGATTGAGCCTGCGTGTCGCCGTCCCTGCCAATTCCGCACCCGGTGGGCTTGCGCCGGCGTCGTCAGCTGCACAGGCAACCGCATCAGGAAACTTTGACTTTTTGCGCATACCAGCGGTGTGGATGTGTTTTGCTTTTTTCTTTTGCTATGCGATTGTGCTGAGCGTGGTGCAGGCCTTTGCGCCGGAAGCCGCGCGCCAGCTGCATGATGTGCCGCTTGCGCTGGTGGCATCCTGCGTGAGCATCTACATGCTGTGCAGCGCTGGCGGCATGTTGATGGGCGGCTTTCTGATCGCCAATCCAGCCCGCTGCGAACGTATCGTTGCGCTCGGTTTTGGCGTGGCGGCGTGTATTGCCCTGCTGCTCGCCCTCGGTACCTATGCCGCATGGGTTGTGCCGGTGCTGTTTGGCGCCATGGGTTTCGCATCGGGCATTGCAGGGCCCTCGCGCGACATGCTGGTGAAGCGCTCGACACCTGAAAACGCCTCGGGCCGCGTCTATGGCGTGGTGTACGCCGGCCTGGACATCGGCCAGGCTGTCTCGCCACTGATCTTTGGCCTCCTGATGGACAAGGGACAGTTTCAAAGCGTGCTGATAGGTCTGGCCATGATGCAGGGCGTGTTGATTGCCAGCGCCTTCAATGTGCGGCGTGTGCGCCGTACAGCGCACGTGCCCGCACTGGCTGCGGGTGCGGTAGCACGCCAATAAAGGGCTCGGGAAGAAGCTTTCGTTATCGCGTCCAGCGCAGGCGGAAAACCTGGATGTGATGGGTCAAAGGCGATTTGCCACCCCTGACTATCCCGCCATCGCCCGGTAGGTTGCCGCACCTAGGGCACCCGACAGTACTGGGACCACCATCAGGCACGATTGCCCCGTGCGGGTAAGCCGGTTGAAGTGCGGGCTTGCCAGGAGCAGGCCAAGGGTGAGGAGGGAAGTAGGCTCTGGCACCAGCCCCCAGACCTCTGCTTGCGCCCACTCCCGCCCGGCAATCAAGGTTGCAAGCGGATAGACCACACCGGCCGTGGCAAGAGTCCAGCCCAGCTTGCCTGGCCAGCCATTACCCTGCGCGGCGTGTGCCTGTGTTGCTGCAGCCGCTGGCCGTCCCATCATGCCCAGGCTCAGCAGCAGCATCGCCTGCAGACCACAAGCCACAGCCAGATACGAGGCTGCCCAGTTGATGGCGGCATAGCGCTGCCAATGGAATGCCCAGCCTACCCACAGCCATGCAAGTGCCAGCAAGATCGCAAGCGCGCGGCCCGCGGCAACCGCAGGTGAATGCGCCAGCCGAAGTGCACCCAGGCCCACGCTGGTTAGCAACAGCTGCGCCGGCCAGTACTGCTGGTTGTAAAGCGCCACCATGCGCCAGTAGGTTCTGGGCGAGAACATCAGGAAGTCGGACAGGCGATAGGTCCACCACTCCGACATGGCTATAACCTGCCGATATCGGCAACCATGCGTCTGCGAAGCGCCTCGTCGGGCAAACGGCCTGTGGCTGACGCCATGTTTTCGCGCACATGCGCGATGCTTGATGTTGCCGGAATCGCGCAGGTCACTGCCGGATGTGAAATGATGAACTTGAGTGCAACCTGTGCCCAGGCGGCGCAATCGATCTCGCGCGCCCAGGCTGGGAGCGGGTGGCGCTGTAGCCGGCGCAGCAACGCACCTTCTTGAAAAGGCCGGTTGATCAGCACGGCGATACCGCGGTCACGGGCCAGTGGCAGCAAGGTCTGCTCGACTTCCCGGTCCATCAGGCTGTAGCTCAGCTGCACAACATCGATGCGCTGCTGCCGCATGATCTGCTCGACCTCGCGGTGGCGCCGGCCTTCGGATGTGGTGATGCCCACGTAACGTAACTGTCCGGCCGTCTTCATCGCCTGCAGTAGCGGCAGCTGCTTTTCCCATGCCAGCAGGTTATGCACCTGTAAAAGGTCAAACCGCTTGACGCGCCAGAGCTGCCGCGACGCCTCGATCTGGGCTGCGCCGTCCGATGACGTCCAGACTTTGTCGGCCGAAAAAACCTGCTGTTGCCGTCCCAGCTTTTGAAGCGCCTCGCCGAGAACGCCCTGGGATGAGCCGTACATTGGGGATGAGTCAACCAACCGCCCTCCGGCGTCGAAAAATTGGCGCAAGACCTGCGCGCACTGCTCGCGTGCTGCCGGGTCATTGCCTACATTGAAGCTGATCCAGCTACCAAGTCCTATCGCTGGAATCGCTTCGCCAGAAGAAGGAATGACCCGCGTGTGCAGCGCAGGCGCCGTTGACTGCGCGAGCGAGCTGCCTGCGGCCATGGCAGACATCAGCTGAATGAGATGGCGGCGGCGCATCTCTTCAATCCGGCAGTTTGTGTACGCGCACTGACTGATAACGGGCTGAAGTCGGCAAGCCAGGTGCATTCAGAGAAACCGCAACGGCCGGTTGTCTCATGCGGCTCATTCGGGTGTGGCGGGGTCGTTGTCACCGCCTCCGGCAGCCAGCGCCTGCCGGGCCAACTCGTCATCGCTGAGCGGTGGTGCATGTTCGAGTGCGGCAACTTCTTCCAGAAATTCCTCGCTGGGTTGCTCATGCTCGAGCAATACCTCCTCCAGTTTCTGATGGGCTGTTTCCGGGTGCGGCGAACTGACATGCAGTTCGGTGGGCGGCACCGGAAACCGCTCGCCCAGTTCATATTTCAGCACTTCAGATTTTTCGTCAACCCACCTTGCAAAGTCACCATCGTTCGGGGTGTTTGAGCTGTTCATGGTCGTCTCCTTGAAAGTTGCAAGAGCATGCCGCCCACTGGCAAGGTACACGCTTCAGGCGGCCAACTCAGCATAACGCCTTCGACGGGCGGCCTGATGCACGCAGGGCTATTGTTTCCGTCAGTCATTGCCTTGATGAGGCCGGCCCTGCGTTCGTTCGGCGGCACGGCGACCAAATCGGCCTTCAGTTGCTTCCCGGGGCGGCACAATAGCCTGATGACTGCACAAATCGCTGGCCATCTTCTTGTCGACTGCCTTCTGGCCCAAGGCGTTACCCATGCATTCGGCGTACCCGGAGAAAGCTATCTGGCGGTGCTTGATGGCCTGCATGCCCGGCAAGACAAGATCACTTTCGTGACCTGCCGTCAGGAAGGCGGCGCTGCCTACATGGCTGAAGCACACGGCAAGCTGACGGGCCGTCCGGGCGTCTGCATGGTCACGCGTGGGCCGGGCGCCACCAACGCATCGATCGGCGTCCACACTGCTTTTCAGGACTCCACACCGATGGTGTTGCTGGTGGGCGATGTAGCCAGCGATTGCCGTGACCGCGAAGCTTTCCAGGAGGTTGATTACTTCAGTTTTTTCGGGCCCAGCACCAAGGGATTCGCCAAGCGTGTAGAGCGTATAGACCATGCTGACCGCATACCCGAATATGTGGCACGGGCTTTTGCAACCGCCATGAACGGACGTCCGGGCCCGGTGGTGCTGGTGCTGCCTGAAGACATGCTGACCCGGATGACCAGCGCGCAGCCTTTGCCGCGGGTTGAAGCCGTACAGGCCTGGAGTGACCCCGGTTCGCTGCGCACCTTGCGCGAGATGCTGCTGCAATCAGAGCGACCGCTGGTGATTGCGGGCGGCGGTGGCTGGACGCCCCAGGCCGCCCAGGCGCTGCAGCGGTTTGCTGAAAATTGGCGGCTGCCGGTGGGTAATGCCTTTCGGTTTCAAGACACGTTCGACAACCATCACCCGCAGTACGCCGGTGACATCGGCATCGGCCTGAACCCCAAGCTTGCTGCGCGCGTCAAGGCCAGCGACCTGATCATCGCCGTCGGCCCACGGCTGGGTGAAATGACCACTGGCAATTACACGCTGCTGGAGGCCCCGCGGCCACGCCAGAAGCTGGTTCATATTCATGCCAGCGCCGAAGAGCTCAACCGTGTTTACCAGGCTGACCTGGCGATCAATGCCACCATGAATGCGGCTGCGCGCTCATTGGAGGTACTGGCCGCGCCGGTGTCGGTCCCGTGGGAAGCGTGGACGCAATCGGCCAGTGACGACTATGTTGCCAATTTGCAGCCCCAGCCGCTACCGGGCAATATCGACATGCCCGCTATCGTCGGGTTACTGCAACAGCATTTGCCAGATGATGCGGTGCTCACCAATGGGGCGGGTAACTTCGCCAGCTGGGTGCACCGGTTTTTCAAACACCATGGCCTGGCCAAGGGACACAAAACCCAATTGGCCCCGACCGTTGGTGCCATGGGGTATGGCGTGCCGGCTGGTATTGCCGCTGCGATCACGACGGGCAGGGTGGCTTTCACCATCGCCGGTGATGGCGATTTTTTGATGAACGGGCAGGAGCTGGCGACGGCCGTGCAACATGGCGCTAAAACCATCATCGTGCTGCTCAACAACGGCATGTACGGCACGATCCGCATGCACCAGGAGCGCGACTACCCGCAGCATGTGAGTGGTTCCAGCCTGAACAACCCTGACTTTGCAGCGCTGGCAAGGGCTTATGGTTATGCGGGTGTTCGCATCACCCGCACGGCTGAATTTGAGGCCGAATTGCTGGCTGCGCTGGCAAGGCCGCAAGGCACGTTGATAGAAGTCACGCTGGACCCTGAGGTCATCACCACCCGTGCCACGCTGTCCGCTATCACCCAGAACGCACTGGCCTCAAAACCGGGATGAGTAAATGATCGAATCTCGGCGAATGCTATGAAATAAATAGCTAATTGCCGTTGAAGGCATTGGGCTATAGCACGATTTGATCAATGATTGAAAAAGGCCGGTATCAACCGGCCTTTTTGCTGCAAGCCCCCGCAGGGCTTACTTGAGAGCTTGGCGCTACGGCTTACTCCTTGATGTCCACCGCGTAGAAGTTGTGGCGACCGAAGGGGCTGTTCTTGTAGCCGATGACGTTTTTACGAACCGGCTTTAACTGCACCGCATGCGCAATAGTGAACCAGGGTGCCTGCTCTTTGAAGATCACCTGAGCCTGCTGGTACAGCTTGGTGCGCTCGGCCGGGTTGGTTACCGACTTCGCCTTGAGCACCAGGTCTTCATACGGCTGATGGCAAAACTTGGCGATGTTGGAGCCGCTCACCGACTGTGCAGACGCGCAGCCCAGCAGGGTGTACATGAAGTTGTCAGGATCGCCGTTATCGCCGGTCCAGCCCAGCATGCCCATCTGGTGCTCGCCTGCCTGCATGCGTTTCCTGTACTCGCCCCATTCAAAGCTCTTGATCTCGGCTGTGACGCCAACTTTGACCAGATCAGCCTGCATCAGCTCTGCAATACGCTTGGCGTTCGGGTTGTACGGACGCTGTACTGGCATAGCCCACAGATCAGTGGTGAAACCATTCGGAAAACCTGCCTGGGCCAGCAGTTTTTTTGCGGCTTCCGGGTTGTACTCGTCATCCTTGATGGCGTCGTTATAGGCGGCCATGGTCGGTGGAATCGGGTTCTTTGCGGGAACACCGGTGCCGAGATACACACCGTCGACAATGGCTTTCTTGTTGATGGCCATGTTGATGGCCTTGCGAACGCGCACATCGTCAAACGGCTTCTTCGTGGTGTTGTAGGCGAGGTAACCGACGTTCAGGCCGGGTTGCTCGATGACCTGAACATTGGCGTCCTTGCGAATGGCATCCAGGTCAGCGGGGTTGGGGTAAGGCATGACATGGCATTCGCCTTTTTGCAGCTTGGCCCAGCGCACTGATGCATCAGGCGTGATGGCATAAACCAGATCGTCGATCTTGGCCTTGCCGCCCCAATAAGTCGGGAACGCCTTGTAGCGAATGATGGCGTCTTTCTGGTACTGCACCAGATAGAACGGGCCGGTGCCGACCGGGTCCTGGTCGATTTTTTCTGGCGTGCCGGCTTTCAGCATGGCGTCCGCATATTCCTTGGACTGCACCGCAGCGTAAGGCATGGCCAGGTTGGACAGGAAGGGCGCTTCCGGTTTGTCCAGCGTCACCTTGACGGTGTAGTCATTGACTTTCTCAACCGATTTCAGCAGCTTGGGCATGCCCATGTCACTGAAGTATGAGTGGTTGGGGCTGGTGACTTTGAAGAACGGGTTGTCTTCCTTCCACTGGCGCTCGAACATGAACAGCACGTCGTCGGCATTGAAGTCGCGCGTGGGCTTGAAGCTCTTGCCCGTGCCGTGCCACTTCACGCCCTTGCGCAGGGTAAAGGTGTATTCCTTGCCGTCTGCGGAAATATCCCACTTTTCGGCAAGGCCCGGCACAACCTTGGTGCCGCCGTATTCAAACTCGACCAGTCGGTTGTAAATCGGCTCGTTGGCATCAAACGATGTGCCCGTGGTGTTGACGCCAGGGTAGAAGTTTTCCGGGCTGCCTTCGGAGCAAAACACCAGGGTTTTGGCAGATGCAGGCGCAAGCGCCAACAGGGCAGGCAAGGCGATGGCGCAAAGGGCCGCCCGTTTTAGCGGGTGAAAGCGGCCTGCGCGGGTTGAAGATGGCATCATGTGTGAAGGCTCCTCTAGGGTTATGCTGCCAGGCAGCGGAAAATTTGACATCGGAACCGGGGCTCTGGTGTCATAAAAAACTCGGTTGTGACGCGGGCTTCGAGCTTGCAAGCGGTAACGACCTTCCGGTCGTCATGGCGCAAGAAACTGTTCGGCATAGTGACAGGCCACCTGCCGGCTGCCCACCTCGCGCAGCGGCGGACGCTCTTGCCTGCAGCGTTCGGTGACATGCGGGCAGCGGGTCGAAAAAACGCATCCTGATGGCGGGTTGAGTGGCGAGGGCAGCTCCCCCTTCAATACGATGCGTTGCCTTGCAGCCCCGCTGCCGGCAAGGCCCGGCGTCGACGCCAGCAATGCCTGTGTGTAGGGATGCAAAGGGTTGGCGAAGATCGTGGTTTTCTCGCCCTGCTCAACCGTATGGCCGAGGTACATGACAAGCACATCATGCGCAATGTGCCGAACCACGCCCAGGTCGTGCGAGATGAAAAGATAGGCCAGCCCCAAAGTTTGCTGCAGATCAGCCAGCAGGTTCAGCACCTGGGCCTGTATCGACACATCCAGTGCCGACACCGGCTCGTCGGCCACTACCAGCGCAGGGTTAAGCATCAAGGCGCGCGCAATCGCGATACGCTGGCGCTGCCCACCTGAGAACATGTGCGGATATCGGTCGTAATGTTCTGGCCGCAAGCCCACCAGCGCCAGCATGTCCTTGGCCTTGCGCGCACGTTCCGCAGGGGTAAGCGCGGTGTTGATCTGCAGTGGCGCTTCGAGGATGCCGCCAATTTTTTTGCGCGGATTCAGTGAACCATAGGGATTTTGAAACACCAGTTGCACCGATTTGCGCAGCGGCTGCCGGGACGCGGCCGAGCCGCCTACCGCATCGTGGTCGCGAATACGCAACTGGCCCGACGAAGGGGTTTCGATCAGGGCGACCATGCGTGCCAGTGTTGACTTGCCGCAACCGGACTCTCCCACCACCGCCAGCGTTTTACCGGACCGTATGACGAAAGACACACCGCCGACTGCCTGCAGCTTGGCTGGCGCGGTGAAAAACCCGCGCCGGATCTCGTAGGTACGGGTGAGGTTGGTGGCCTCGACGACATAGGTGTCATCAGGGCTCGCTGCGCCGACGGGAAGCGCACCAGCGGCAGCTGGATGTGCGGAGGAGCGCTGCAATGAGGAAGCCGCCGTCACGATACAAGCTCCGACACGGGTCCGTCGGCCTCAATCAATACGCCTCGCTGGGGGTCGCCCAGGGCGTAGTGACAGCGCACCATGCCGTCCTGCCAGGGCCGCAGAGTGGGGCGAACCTCGCGCGAGTGCTGTGTGGCATACGCGCAGCGCGGCGCAAACAGGCAGCCTGAGGGACGGTCATAAAGACCCGGAACCATGCCCGGAATGGTCGCCAGCCGTGTACTGCCGTCGCTGCGTTCAGGCAAAGCGGCCAGCAGGGCTTCGGTATAGGGATGCTGCGGCGTGTTGAAAAGCGCCTGCGCGCTGCGCTCTTCCATAATCTGGCCGGCGTACATCACCGCCACACGCTGGGCCATCTCCGATACAACGCCCATGTTGTGGGTGATCAGCACGAGGGCCATGCCGCGTTCTTTCTGGAGACTGCGCAGCAAGTCGAGAATTTGCGCCTGGATGGTGACATCAAGAGCGGTTGTGGGTTCGTCAGCGATCAAAAGCCGGGGGTTGCACGCAATCGCCATCGCAATCATCACCCGCTGGTTCATGCCGCCCGACAGCTGATGAGGATAAGCCTTCAAGCGACTCTCGGGGGCCGGAATGCCCACCTGATCGAGCAGTTCTATCGAACGTTTTTTCGCAGCCCTGGCGTCCAGCCGCAGATGCAGCCTCAGGGTTTCCGCCAGCTGGTAGCCAATCGTGAAGCAGGGGTTGAGGCTGGTCGTCGGCTCCTGAAAGATCATGGCGACATCCTTGCCGACCAGCTTGTTGCGCTCGCCCTGCGACAGCGCTAGCAGGTCATGGCCTGCAAAGCGCAATTTGTCTGCCGTGACGCGGCCCGGATACGCCACCAGACCCATCAGGGCCATCATGGTCACGCTTTTGCCAGAGCCTGACTCGCCAACGATACCGAGCACTTCGCCCTCGTCTATGGAAAGACTGACGCCATCGACAGCATGCATCACCCCATTTTGAGAGGGGAACTCAACCGAGAGGTTTTCTATTTCAAGAAGCATGACGCACGCTCCCTTCGCGGCTCAAGGGGTGAAGCCCGATCGCACCGTCCGGCGCAGTAGCTGGGTCTCTGCAAAGCCGCTTCCGCGCTCCTACCGGCAAGACATCCATGGTCAATATGAGGGTCGTGGTCATCGTTTGAGTTTGGGATCAAAGGCATCACGCAGCCCGTCTCCGAGCAGGTTGAAAGCCAGCACCGTCACCAGGATCGCCAGCCCCGGGAATGTGACGACCCACCATGCGCGAAGCACAAACTCGCGGGCATCGGCCAGCATGGTTCCCCATTCAGGCGAAGGCGGTTGCGCGCCCAGACCCAGAAAGCCCAGCGCCGCGGCGTCCAGAATGGCGGTTGAGATGCCCAATGAAGCCTGGACAATCAGCGGCGCGATGCAGTTCGGCAAAATTTCCCGGAACATGAGGCGAAGGCGCCCGGCGCCGCTCATGCGAGACGCCGTGACATAGTCGCGCGAGGCTTCAGCAATGACAGCGGCACGGGTGATGCGAACATAGTGGGGCAACACGACCACGGCCACGGCCAGCATGGCGTTCATCAATCCCGGTCCAAGGATTGCCACGATCACGATGGCAAGAAGAAGACTTGGCAAAGTCAGGATGATGTCCATCAGCCGCATGATGGCGATTTCAAACACACCGCGAAAAAATCCGGACAGCAGTCCCAACACGGTGCCGACGATCACCGAAATCGCAACCACCGCTATGCCAATCGTCAAGGACAGGCGTGCGCCGTACATCAGGCGGGAGAGGATATCGCGTCCGATGGCATCGGTCCCCAAGGGGTAGGTCAGCGAGCCGCCCTGTTGCCAAAAGGGTGGTTTCAAAAAAACCGCGCTGTTCGTCAGGTCGGGCGCATGCGGCGCAAGCAGGGGGGCAAAGAGCGCTATCAAAAGCACGCTTACCACGATGACGAGCCCCGCAACTGCGCCCCGGTTGGCGCTGAAATAGCTCCAGAATTCCCGCAGTGGATGAGCAGGTGCCGGCACCGCGCCAGCTGGCATCTGTGGAGTGGTGAAAGTTGCGCTCATCTCTGGTGCCTGATACGTGGATTGATGATGCCGTAGGTGATATCCACCAGCAGATTGACCGCCATCACCAGCAAGCCCAGCAACAGGATGCCGCCTTGAAGCACAGGATAATCGCGCCGGCCGATGGCCTCGATCAGCCATTTGCCAACGCCGGGCCAGGAAAAAATGGTTTCGGTCAGTATGGCGCCGGTAAACAGTACGCCTACCTGCAGGCCGATGACGGTGACGACAGGAATCAATGCGTTTCTGAGCGCGTGCACGCCAACGACGCGCAGGTTTGAAAGCCCCTTGGCTCGTGCGGTGCGAATATAGTCCTCGCCCAAAACCTCCAGCATGGCTGAACGGGTCATGCGGGCAATGACGGCCAGTGGGTTGGTTCCAAGAACCACCATCGGCAGCACCAGATGCGAGGCTGCCGACCAGAAAGCGCCTTTCTCGTTCGACAGCAGGGAATCGATCAGCAGAAAACCGGTGGTGGGCTCAATAAAGTACTGGACCGATATGCGGCCTGACACTGGCGTCCAGCCGAGCTGTACCGAAAACAGCAGGATCAGGAGCAGTCCCCACCAGAAAATGGGCATGGAGTAGCCGGTGAGCGAAACGCCCATCACGCCGTGATCCAGAACCGAGTTGCGTTTGACCGCTGCAATAATGCCGGCTGGAATGCCGAGTAGCAGCGCGAACAGCATGGCGCAAATGCCCAGCTCCACAGTTGCCGGAAACAGTGTCAAAAATTCATTGAGCACGGGTTCCTGGGTGATCAGTGACTTGCCCAGATCACCTTTCAGCACCCGAGCGATATAGATGCCGTACTGGACGATCACCGGCTTGTCGAGACCGTATTCCTTGAGCAGCTGCGCATGCCTTACCGGGTCGATACCGCGCTCGCCTGCCAGTGTCTCGATCGGGTCGCCGGGTACCAGCCGTATCAGAAAGAATGCCAGCAGCGTCATTCCGATAAACGTCGGAATGATCAGGCTGAAGCGGGTCAATATAAAGCGCAGCATGCTAGAGCTCTGCAGCCAAAGCAGGGCAGATCCGGGCGACGCGTTTGGTAGCGCGCATCCCCATGTCAACGTGCCTGGGTTGCGAAATAGGTGCGTTGGTCAAAGCGTGGCCTGTGGCATATACCCGTTAAAAAGCTCAAAACTGCAGCTGCATGATCGCGTGAATCTTAGCAATGAAGGTGCGAATTAACCGCCATACGGCGACCATTCTGTTTCTCCAAAACCCTTGCTCTCGCACCCGGCAGCCCGCAAAGTTCGTGTTTTATTGGTAGCGCACAAAGCATGCCAGCCGCAGTCGCTCTGGTGACTAACTTGTGCAACCGCCTAACCGCAGTCCTGAATAATGTTCAAGCCTATACATTCCAGGCGCAAAGTATATGGTCCGCCACTTTACTGGCGATGTGCTTCGTGGGACAGACGAAAAAAAGGCCGGTAGAAACCGGCCTTTTTTGAGTCATAAGCGAATCGCGTTACTTTACGTGCTTGCCGATGAGGCCGGCCATCTCGAACATTGACACCTGGGCTTTTCCAAACACAGCCTTGAGTTTGTCGTCGGCATTGATCATGCGCTTGTTGACCTTGTCCTGCAGCCCTTTGGATTTGATGTAAGTCCAGAGCTTGCTCACGATCTCCGTGCGTGGCAGCGGCTTGTCGCCAACCACTGCAGCCAGGGCCGGGCTCAGGTCCAGGGCCTTCATGAACGCTGCGTTGGGCGTGCGTTTCTTTGCAGCTACTTTTTTCGCGGCGGGAGCCTTCTTAGCAGGCGCCGCTTTTTTTGCCGCTACTTTCTTTGCAGGTGCTGCTTTTTTAGCAGCTACTTTTTTTGCCGGTGCAGCCTTTTTTGCAGGCGCTTTTTTTGCCGGTGCTTTTTTTGCAGTTGCCATGATTGATTTTCCTTCCAGAAGTTGATAAATCACCACTGGAGATAACTACTCACCGGTGGCAGAGCGGATGCTACTGGAGAAAAACCGCCCTTCATAGGGGAAAGGCAGTTTTTTTAGGTGTTTGTGGTGCCGATTTCCCTCTGGAAGTCAAAAAACAAGAATGAAGTGTTCGTCATCGGCATCTTCACTGGCGGAAACGCAAAGAAAAGCGGCGATATCAGAGCTGTTCCCGCAGAGAATTGATTCACCCGTGCCTGCAAAATGCTGGTGAATATCAGCTTTCACATGTAATTCAAAGGTCAAAAAAGATGTACGCCGACATTTCGGAATTTGATAACTTCGACAGCCGTATCCTGCAGCTGCTTCAGAAAGATGCCCGAATCAGCATGGCTGAACTGGGTCGCCGGGTCCATCTGAGTCAGCCTGCGGTCACCGAGCGTGTTCGCAAGCTCGAACTTGGCGGTGTCATTAAGGGCTATCGAGCGGAAGTGGACCTGGCCCGCCTCGGCTACGGGATCAGGGCCATCATCCGCATGGGGCGGGCGGACTACGCCAGCATGGTGAAACTGATCGAGCAAACGCCCGAGGTCGTCAATGCCTACAACGTCACCGGTGAGGACAGCTGGGTCCTGGAAATCGGCATCATCGATGTAGCGCATCTGGACGCGGTGGTAACGAAGTTTTGTATGCTCACCGAGACTTCGACCTGTATCGTCTTGAACGCGCCGCGTGAGAACGCTGTGGTGCTACCCGCCCGCAGGGAAAATATCAAACCGTCGATTAAAAAAGTCACCGGAAAATGACAAGGCAGCATCCATTGCTTCCTAGCGGTCCACATCATCTGCGACCTGCGACCTGCGACCTGCGACCTGCGACCTGCGACCTGCGACCTGCGACTTGGGCGACGAACACCGCATGACACGACAGACACGTTCAGGGTGCTGCCGCAAGTGTTCCAAAGCTTCGGCGGACTGGTCAAATTTCAGGGGCTGATCGACCGTCAAATGTTTCGAGGACAACCCGATGGTCGAGTCCGCTGTTGAGTCACCCGGCGAAGGTCGTGTGCTGGTCTTCGATGGTGGATCGTCATTACGCACTGCCTTGCTTGGGGGCAAGCTTGTCAAGGCGGCAGGCGGCAGCCGGCAACGGCTGGGCACGCATAGCGGTTGATGGCTGCGTGCGCGTCCTCGCAGAGCTTGCGCTGTTCGAGCTGGGTATAAGGACACTTGCGACCGTACCCATGCCTCCTGACAAGCCAAACCAAGGGCGGCGCGATGTCGCCCTAAGGATCCAGGGTATAGGGGCCCGCACTCGCAACTGTTTGTAGGCTGACGAAGACGGCATGGTTCCCATGGCGGGGGCGTTGCGCGCGGCCCTGCGCACGCTTGAAGCTTATTTGCACTCTGGGCTGCGCTGACAAGCGCAGTACCGACAGCGCTATTTGGCACGCAACTCAAAAAGTCGACAGGCCTTTGTAGAGCATGTACGCCGCCAGCACATAAAGAATACTGGCGAACACGCGTTTGAGTTTGCCAACCGGCAGGCTGTGCGCTGCCCTGGCGCCTAAAGGTGCGGTGAAAAAGCTGCAAACCGCAATAACGATCAACCCCGGAAGCCAGATATAGCCAAACGATGAAGGAGGAAGGTTTTCCACCTTCATGCCGCTGATGACATAGCCGACAACGTTGGCCAGCGCAATCGGGAAGCCCAATGCGGCTGACGTTGCAACAGCGCTATGGATAGCCACATTGCACCAGGTCATGAAGGGCACGCTGATAAAGCCCCCTCCCGCGCCCACCAGTCCCGAGAGGAAACCAATGAAGCCCCCAGCTGCGAACTGGCCTGCAGCTCCTGGCATCTGGCGGGTCGGCTTGGGTTTCTTGTCCAGGAACATCTGGGTGGCTGAAAAGCTCACGAACAAGCCGAAGAAGATGGCGAGGTACGAGCCTTTAAGCAGGGCAAAAACGCCCAGACTGCCGACAATGCTGCCCACGACGATGCCGGGTGCCAGTCGCTTGACGATGTCCCAGCGTACCGCGCCGCGCTTGTGATGCGCCCTGACGCTGGAAATTGATGTGAAGATGATGGTTGCCATCGAGGTCGCGATCGCCATCTTGACGGCCAGATCCGGCGACGTGCCGCGGTTGGAAATGATGATGGTGATAAACGGCACCATCAGCATGCCGCCTCCGATGCCTAGCAGCCCCGCCAGGAAGCCCGTGCCAACGCCAAGCAGGGCAAGTTCAATGATGAGTAGTGGTTCGAAAATCATGGGAGCGGTGCTGGGCACCGCAGACGCAAGTGCTTCAGAAGATAGGTTGAGAAAATTGCGCATTGTCTCGTCGACAGTCTCGGCAAGACCAGCTAAAACGATAAGCGCAATGACCAAAAAGGTGTCTGCAGGTGCCACCGGACCGTCATCCTGAACCGGGGTTCAGGTGGGCGAGGGCAGTCAAGCTTCGGGTTCGTCTAACGCGAGACGATCACACCAGCCTGACAATGTACCAAGCCCGAGCTCGTAGAGCATTGGTTCAAGGAAATATAAAGCCCGACGCGCACTGCAGACAATGTTGATTGTAGGCGCTTGCAGCAAGTTCTGCGTAGGTGCGGGACTAGCGTTAATGTCGCTCGACGCCGCTGCCTGCAGCTCCTACAGCAGCTGTCCGTCGATGCCCAGCGCAGCATCCAGGCGATGCAAAAGAGCTTCCAGCTGCGGCTGGGACGGGAGCTGTCCGGCAGCTGCGGGCGCAGCATCTGCAACCGGAGATTCGGTCACCTTTTCGCTGAGCTCGAACGCCAAGTTGAGCGCTGCCAGCACGGCAATCTTGTCACGCGCTTTTATCTTGCCGGCATCGCGAATTTTGCACATGGCAATATCTACGCGGTTCACCGCGTCAAGCATGCGCGCATCGCCGTTTTCGGGGCAACCCAGCAAGTAGCTTTGGCCCATGATCTGTACTTCGAGCTGTTTCATCCGTCGATACCTGCTATGGCCGGGCTGTCCGTTGAAGTGTCAATAAGAGCTGCTGGACGGAGATACCGCGCTTGCGTTTTCAGGCAGCCGTTCCAGCAAGGCATCAACCCGCGCGCGTGCAGCGCTCAGTCGTGATTTGAGTGAATCACGCTCGTAGGTGAGGGCGTTGACCTGCTCCTGCAAAAGGATGTTGGCGCGCTGTGATTCTTCATAACGCAACAACAAGCGCTCCACGCGCTCGATCACGCGATCAGTAATGTGGTCTGGTGAAAATGAGTCCGGCATGGCAAGGGCGATTGTAGGGCGATGCCAGGATTTGACGCGTAGAATCGCTCGCTGTTGGTGCTCGCGGTGTGGTTCACACGCTGCAGTTCAACGGGAAGCAGGAAATTTCCGGAGCCAGGCAAATTGTTCACATTTGCCTGCGCTGAGGTTCTCAACCTGCGCTGCCCCCGCAACGGTAAAACGGACGAAGGCTTTGCCAGCATATAGCTGGCGCTGCCTCCAGATGTCATCTCGGCCACTGAGCGTTTGAACACACGCTTGGGAAGGCGATGGCGTCAGTTCCGTCAGCCCGGATACCGGCCAACAAGGTGAATGCACTGCCCTCACACGGTATTGCATTCGTAACGCTCATGCACTGGCGGGGAAGCCGGTGAGAGCTTCTGCTTTTTCATTCGATCATGAAATCCTCTGCTATCAAATTGCGCCTTTTCGCGCCTGCTTTCGCATTAGCCGCTGCTGGCTCTACTTCCATTTTGACCTGGTCATCCAGTGCCATGGCTCAGGCAGTGCCCCGCCTGAAAGAAACCGTGGTGTCCGCCAATCGCACGCCGACGCGGACCGACGAACTCGTGAGCGATGTCGTGGTGATCAACCGCGCAGACATCGACCGGGCTGTGGGCCGCACCCTGCCTGAGTTGCTGGCCCGCGCTCCAGGCTTGCAGTTCAGCTCCAACGGTAGCCTGGGCAAGGTCAGCAATGTGTATGTTCGAGGGGCTGAACCTCGGCACACCATACTGCTGGTCGATGGCGTTCGCTACGGGTCGGCCACTGCCGGCACGCCCGCCTGGGACACGATTCCACTGGACATGATCGAGCGTATCGAAATACTCAAGGGTCCGGCCTCCGCGCTTTACGGCAGCGAGGCTGTCGGGGGCGTGGTGCAAGTGTTTTTGCGAAAAGGCGCCAGAGGCATCAGCCCTTACGCATCGACCACGCTGGGCAGCAAAGACTACCGCCAGTTCGCAGCTGGCGTATCAGGCGGCAGTGAAGCCGTTACCTATTCGCTGGGGGTGCAGAAAACACGCGAATCGGGAATCTCCGCGACCAACCCTAGGGTTGGTAGCGGCTTCAATCCAGACACCGACGGCTTTAACCAGAACGCGTTGAACGCATCGGTGTCCTATCAGCTGCAACCCAACTGGAAGATCGACGCAAGTCTGTTGTATGCCGACAGCGTGAGCCATACCGACGATGGCCCGAATCGCGACACCCGGTACGCGGGTCTGACCACGGTGGCGCAGGCAGGCGTGGAAGGAAGGCTTGCACAGGCCTGGAAGTCCCAGCTGCGATACAGCCAGAGCGTGGATTCAAGCCGTGCCATTGTGGCGTCGCCGGCGCTTCTGCCCAGCCTTTTCAAGACCACGCAAAACCAGCTCACCTGGCAAAATGATATTGACACGCCAATAGGCGTTGCGCTGGTTGGGGTCGAGCGCCTGACACAAAAGATCGACAGCACCACGCGCTACAGGGTCAACCAGCGCGACATCACCTCTTATTTTGCGGGGCTCAACGGCAGCCATATGCGGCATAGCTGGCAGGTCAACCTCAGACGCGACAGTAATTCGCAGTTCGGCCGGAGCAGCACCGGCTTTGCGGGTTATGGCTTCGCGTTGACCCCAGCCTGGAGGGTCAATGCTTCGTACGGCACCAGCTTCGTCGCACCGTCTTTCAATCAGCTTTATTTTCCCGCCAGCGCTAATTTCAGAGGCAATCCGTTGCTGCAGCCGGAACACGGCCGCAACACCGACTTTGGAGTCACGTGGTCTGATGCTGGCCAGACCCTCAAGCTGGTGCGCTACGACAACCGCATCAGCAACATCATCGTGACGAGCGGCACCACGCCGATGAACCTGTCGCAGGCGCGCATTGACGGTCTTACCTTGTCTTACGACGGAGTGTTTGGCCCGCTGACGCTCAGGGCTTCCATCGATACACTCAACCCGCGCAACGAACAGACCGGCAGGCGACTGCCGCGGCGCAGTGCCGAGCAGCTGCGACTTGGCGCTGACTATGAAACCGGCCCCTGGACACTGGGTGGTTCGGTGCTTCGCGCCGGGGGCAGTTTCAATGATGTGGGCAATCTGCAGCCGCTGGCAGCCTACACCACGGCGGATCTGTACGCAGACTACCGACTGAACCGGGAGTGGAGCCTGCAGGCCAAGGTCAACAACCTGACCAACAAGGCTTACGAAACCATTTTGGGCTACAACCAGCCCGGCCGTGCAGCTTACGTCACGGTGCGGTATCAGCCCAAATAGCGAGAACAGTAGCATGTCCCGTTTCAGCTGTCCCACAGTATTGGTTGCCGCGCCGGCCTCTGGCCAGGGAAAAACCACGCTGTGTTGTGCACTGGCGCGACTGCACACCCGTGCTGGCCGCCGCGTCAGCGTCTTCAAGTGTGGGCCGGATTTCCTGGATCCACACTGGCTCACGCTGGCAAGCGGTCGGCCGGTCCATCAGCTGGACCTGTGGATGACCGGACAGGCCGATTGCGAACAACGCCTGCACCAGGCGGCCCAGACGTCGGACCTCATCATTGTGGAAGGCGTGATGGGTTTGTTCGATGGCGATCCCAGCGCTGCCGACCTGGCCCGGCGCTTTGATCTGCCGGTGCTTGCGGTCATCGATGCCAGTGCCATGGCCGGCACGTTTGGTGCGTTGGCCTGGGGTCTGCAGCACTACCGCGAAGGCATGCGCTGGGCTGGCGTGCTGGCCAACAGGGTGGCCTCTACAGGTCATGCGCTGATGCTGGAGACCAGTTTGCGGGACCCTGCATCGTGGCTGGGCGCCCTGATGCGTGACGCGGCACTGGCACTGCCCGAGCGCCATTTGGGCCTGGTGATAGCGGGTGAACTCGACGACGCGATGCAGCGGCTGGATGCCGCCGCCGATGCGTTGCTGGAGACGCCATTAGGCCAGATGAGCAGTGACGCTCTTCAGGCGTGGGCGGTTGAGTTCAAGCCCCCACCGTCTGAGCCGGATCAGCCCAATCGTGCTGCGCCCGGTATGGTTTTCAGACCTCTGGAGGGGCGGGTCATCGCGGTTGCGCGCGATGCCGCATTCTGTTTTATCTACGCTGCCAACCTGAGCACGCTTGAAAACCTCGGCGCTGACGTCGTGTATTTTTCGCCACTCGCCGACGAGCAGCTTCCGCCTTGCGATGCCGTCTGGCTGCCAGGAGGCTACCCCGAACTGCATGCTGAAAAGCTTGCTGCGAACCAGGCGATGAAAAACGCCATCGCGGCGCATGTCGCAGCCGGCAAGCCGCTATGGGCAGAGTGTGGCGGCATGATGGCACTGTTTGACGAGCTGGTGCTGGTCAACGGGGAGCGACATGCGCTTTGGGGCCTGCTGGAGGGCAGGGTGACGATGCAGCCGCGCCTGGCTGCGCTGGGTCCCCAGCAACTTGAACTGCCTGCTGGCCTGCTGCGCGGCCACACCTTTCACTACTCCACCTGCAGTACGCTTCTGGCCCCCGCGGGCCGCACGCAGGCGGCACCGGGCCGCAAGCTGCGTGGCCAGGGCGAAGCGCTCTATGTGGCTGGGCCCACCGGCGCGCTACGGGCAAGTTACTTTCACGCCTGGTTCCCCTCCAGCCCTGAGGCCACTACAAACCTTTTTCTGGAAGCTGCACATGATTGACAAGGCGCTGCTGGATTGGCGTGTACGCACAGGTGGCATCAAGGCGCCTCTTGGGCCACAGCGCATCGTCTGCCTGACCGAAGAGCCTACCGAGTGGTTGTATCTGTTGGGCGAGGAGAGCCGTATCGTCGGCATCTCGGGCTACACCGTGCGCCCGCCACGCGCGCGGGAAGAAAAACCGAAGGTCAGCGCTTTCCTGAGCGCAAAGATAGAGAAGATTGTTGAACTGCAGCCCGACTGCGTGATCGGCTTTTCAGACCTGCAGGCCGACATCGCTGCGCAACTGGTCAAAAAGGGAATTCAGGTCACCATCTTCAACCAGCGCAGCGTGGCGGAAATCTTTGCCATGCTGTACCAGCTTGCAGCCATGGTTGGACAGGAGGCCAGGGGCCTCACGCTGATCGAAGGCATGCAATCCCGGCTGATGGCTATCGAGCGTGCTGCTGCCGGCTTGACGCGTCGCCCCCGCGTGTTTTTCGAAGAGTGGTACGACCCGCATATCAGCGCCATTGCCTGGGTGTCCGAATTGATCGGCATCGCGGGCGGTGACGACTGTTTTCCCGAACTGGCCAAAGAGCCGATG
This sequence comes from Polaromonas sp., assembly GCA_028291985.1. Lineage (GTDB taxonomy): Bacteria > Pseudomonadota > Gammaproteobacteria > Burkholderiales > Burkholderiaceae_C > Polaromonas. The sequence continues at coordinate 171,702 of JAQGNE010000017.1, forward strand.
GGCAAGGGCCGCATCATTGCCGACGGGCAGGAGATCGTGCAGCGAAACCCTGACATTATTTTGGGCTCCTGGTGCGGCCGCCGGTTTCGCCCCGCGCATGTGCGCGCCCGTCCAGGCTGGGCAAACGTCAACGCGGTGCGTGATGACCAGCTCTTTGAGATCAAGTCCGCCGATATCCTGCAGCCTGGCCCGGCCGCGCTGACCGATGGCGTCGAGCACCTGCACCGCATCATCATGGCCTGGGGCGAAGGCAGCGGCGCCAGCATCCCACCTGCGGAGCGCACCCATGGGTGAAGCATTGGGCGTTTCCGGTAGCGAGCTCATTCTGGGCGGCCAGAAGAGCGGCAAGTCGCGCCGCGCCGAGATGCTGGCTGCTGCCTGGCTGGCGCAGGCATCCGGCCGCCGCGCGCTGATGGTGGCTACCGCCCAGCCCTGGGATGAAGAGATGCGCCAGCGCATCGCACGGCACCAGCAAGACAGGGCCGAGCGGGTTCCCGGCATGCTGACACTGGAGGAGCCCCTGGCGCTTGCCGAAACCCTGCTGCAGCACAGCCTTCCGTCCACGCTGATCGTGGTTGACTGCCTGACGCTCTGGCTGACCAACCTGCTGATGCCGGCACCAGATTCAGCATCAAATACGGCTGTAGCCAAGCACGCGCGAGGGGATGTAGCTATGCTTTCAGGAGCAATCGGCAAGTTGCCAGGCCCGGTGATTCTGGTCGGCAACGAGATCGGCCTGGGGGTCATACCCCTGGGGCCTGAGGTCCGGGCTTTTGTGGATGAACTGGGCTTGCTCAACCAGAGCGTTGCAGCTGCCTGCAAGCGCGTGACGCTGATGGCGGCGGGCCTGCCCCTGACGCTGAAGGAGGTGCCATGACGACGTCAGCCAACCGCGCGCCGATCTTGCCGAGGCGCTTTGTGCCGCCGCGTCATCACTGCAGGTGGATAAGGGTAGCTTTCTTCACGCTTGTGTTTGGTCTCGCCGGTGGTGCGCAGGCGCTGCAGGTTGTGGATGACCGCGGCATCACCGTCACGTTTGCGCAGACACCGCAGCGCATCGTCAGCTTGCTGCCATCGCTGACCGAAAGCGTTTGTGCGATGGATCAGTGCCAGCGCCTGGTTGGCCGTGACCGTTACTCCAACCATCCCGTAAGCGTGCAGCCCTTGCCGGTGCTGGGCGGCGGGATAGACCCCAACATAGAGGGCATCGTCGCATTGAAGCCTGATGTGGTGTTGCTGGCGGTGTCGTCCCGCGCCAGCCAGCGCCTGGAGTCGCTGGGCATCAAGGTCGTGGCCCTGGAGCCGAGGAGCCATGCCGATGTGAGGCGCGTGTTGCAGACACTGGGCGCCTTGTTGGCGGTGCCTGACGAAGTGGGCGCGCTGCGCTTGTGGCGCATCATCGACAGCAGCGTCAGCGCTGCCAGCCAGTCGCTGTCGCCGCAAGCTAAAAAGTCGCGGGTGTACTTTGAAGTCAGCCGAGGCCCTTACGCCGCTGGCGAGTCGTCCTTCATCGGTGAGACCTTGATGCGGCTGGGCGTGAAGAACGTGGTGCCCGCATCGCTCGGGCCTTTCCCGCGTTTGAATCCCGAATTCGTGGTGCGGGCCAACCCTGACATCATCATGGTGGGCAACCGCAGCATGCAAAGCATGGCACCTTACCCCGGCTGGGGCGGCATCGCCGCCGTCAGGCAAGAGCGCATCTGCGTCTTCACGGCGGAAGAGTCGGATGTGGTCGTGCGTCCAGGTCCCCGTATGGCAGAGGCGGCGCGCATCATGGCCCGCTGCCTGGAAAAATACGCGCGAGGCAGCGCCAGTTGATCGCCAAACACGAGGTCCAGCATCGCCGGGCCCGGCTGCTCGCTGTAGGTCTGCTGCTGGCAACTGCCGCGCTGCTGGCGCTTGGGGTCAGCGTTGGCAGCACCGGGTTCGACAGCCTGCTCAACATGCGCGAGGACGCGCAGGCCCGGCAGATCGTCTGGGAGATCCGTTTACCCCGAACCGCCGGTGCCTGGCTGGCCGGCGCGCTGCTGGGCCTGGCCGGCAGCGTGGCGCAAGGACTTTTTCGCAACCCCCTGGCTGATCCGTATCTGCTGGGCAGCGCGTCTGGTGCGTCGTTGGGCGTGGCCCTGGCGATGGCGCTCTTTGGCGTCTCGCCACTGGCCACCCACTGGATGGCGCGTATCGGGCTCACCGGAGCGGCCTTTCTGGGCGCGGTAGCAGCGGTACTGCTGACACTGCTACTTGCAAAGGGGGTGCAACACACCTTGCGTCTGCTGCTGGCTGGCGTGGTGGTCGGCGTGGTACTGGGGGCGATGTCATCGCTAATTCTCTTGATGACGCCCGACATCATGCAGGCCATGCAGTCCTTCATGCTGGGCAGTACAGCCTTTGTGGGCTGGACGGCGTGTGCCGTGATGGCGCTGATGCTGCTGTTGACAGTTGCAGCGGGCTGGCTCATGAGCCATGTGCTGGACGGCCTTGCGCTTGGCGAATCGACCGCGCAAAGCCTGGGGCTGAAGCTGCCACAGATGCGGGCTGCGCTGGTGGCGGTACTGGCGCTGGCTACCGGAACGGCGGTCGCGCAAACCGGGCTGATCGCATTTGTCGGTCTGGCAGCTCCGCATCTGGTGCGCTCGGTCGTCAAGACCACGCACGGCCGGTTGATCATGCTCTCGAGCCTGATGGGCGCGGTGCTGCTGACTGCGGCTGATACGCTGGCGCGCTGGTTGGTCGCGCCGCAAGAACTGCCGGTGGGCGTGCTGACAGCCGTGTTGGGCGGCGGCTATTTGCTGTGGCTGATGCACCGCCGTAACGGACGTGAGGCGGGGCTGTGACGCGCACCATGGCTACAGATGCCACGAAAAAAATAGCTATAAGCGCCCGGGAAATAAGGGCTGGCCTCGGGAATGTCCAGGTTTTGCACGACATTTCGCTTGACCTTCCCGCCGGCCGCTGGACCAGCATCGTCGGCCCCAATGGCGCGGGCAAGTCCACACTGCTGCGGGTCCTGGCAGGTTTGCTGGCCTGCCGGGGAACCATCAGGCTGTCGGGCCAGGACCTTCAAACACTGCCTGCCCGCGCGCGGGCGCAGCAGATGTCATGGCTAGGTCAGAACGAGGCTTCAACGGATGACCTGGTGGCTTATGACGTGGCCATGCTGGGCCGGCTTCCGCACCAGCCCTGGCTGGCGCCACCCAGCGCTGCCGACCATGCGGCAGTTGAGCGCGCGCTGCGCCTGACCCAGGCCTGGGACTGGCGCTGGCGCACCCTGGGCCAGTTGTCGGGAGGCGAGCGCCAGCGGGTGCTGCTGGCGCGGGCACTCGCCGTGGAGGCCCAGGTGCTGCTAATGGACGAGCCGCTGGCCAACCTCGACCCGCCGCATCAGGCCGACTGGCTCGCCAGCGCCAGGCAACTGGTTGCCAATGGCAAGACGGTGGTCAGCGTGCTGCACGAGATATCGGTGGCGCTGCAGGCCGATGAAATGGTCGTCATGGCCAATGGCCGCGTCACGCACCAGGGCCTGTGCCTTGAGGCGTCAACACACCGCGCGCTGGAATCTGTATTTGACCAGCGCATTGCAGTGCATGCGCTCGCTGGCCAGTGGGTGGCCTTGCCCAGACTCTGAAAGTTGCGCAGCACGGTATCTCTTTTCAAAGGAGCTTCATGAACATCGAATCGCCACCGTCCGCCAAGCCCTACGACAAGCCCGAGGGCGAGCGCCGCGGCCTGATCATCGTCAACACCGGTGACGGCAAGGGCAAGAGCACGGCGGCCTTCGGTCTGGCCCTGCGCGCGCAGGGCCGCCACCATGTACATGGCAAGGCGGTCAAGGTCTTTCAGTTCATGAAGGTGCCTACAGCGCGTTTTGGCGAGCACCGCATGTTCGAGCAACTGGGCATCCCGATTGAAGGGCTGGGTGACGGCTTCAGTTGGAAAAGCCAGGACCTGGAACATTCTGCGCAGCTGGCAAGAGACGGCTGGCAGAAAGCCAAGAACGCCATCATGAATGGCGAGAACTTCATGGTGGTGCTCGACGAGCTGACCTATCCCCTGATCTATGGCTGGATGCCGCTGGATGACGTGCTGCAGACGCTGGCAAGCCGGCCGCGCGATGTGCATGTGGTCATCACCGGCAGGCGTTGTCCGGCCGAGATTATCGCGATCGCTGACACCGTGACCGAGATGGCCAAGGTCAAGCACGCGTTCAATGCCGGCATTCCCGCCCAGCGCGGCATCGAGGATTGACCCGGTGCACTTGGCAGCCACGGACCATGCCTTCAGCCGTTCTGAGCGGGATGCGGTCTACCGCGCCATCAACGAGCGACGGGACATGCGGCATTTCATCGGGGGTTCGGTGCCCGACGAGGTGCTGCTGCGTTTGCTTTCCGCCGCGCACCACGCGCCCAGCGTCGGCTTCATGCAACCCTGGCGCTTTATCCGGTTGCGCAGCCAGACCGTGCGGCAGGACACGCATACCCTGATCGAGCAAGAACGCATTCTCACGGCCCGCGCCCTTGGCAAGCGCGAGGACGAATTCATGAACCTGAAGGTGCAGGGCGTGCTGGAAGCGGCGGAAGTGCTGGTGGTGACCTTGCCTGCCGGGCGCGAAGCGCATGTTTTTGGCCGCCGCACCCTGCCGGAAATGGACCTGGCATCGGCTGCCTGCGCCATCCAGAACCTCTGGCTAGCGGCCCGGGCCGAAGGGCTGGGCATGGGCTGGGTCTCGATTTTCTGCCCCGTCAAGCTGGCCGGGCTGCTTGCCATGCCGGACGGCAGCAAGCCGATAGCCGTGTTGTGCCTGGGTCCGGTGCAGGCGTTTTATGACCAGCCCATGCTGCAGGCTGAAAACTGGGCACGCCGCGCTGCGCTGCCCGATCTGGTGTTTGACGATGGCTGGGGCCGGCCTGCGTCGCTGTTTGCCGATGTTGCCCCGCAGGCCTTGCCTGCCCAATCCTGAAACCTGAAACCTGAAACCTGAAACCTGAAAGTAAACGATGCCTTTCGAGAACGCGCTTTTTCAGCTGGCCCAGCTGTTTCTCTGGCCTGTCACCCTGATGGTGTTTGGCGTGTTCGCTTATTCCTTGATGTGCCTTGGCGGCTTTGCCGTGGAAGCGTTGCGCCGGCGCAGGCAGCCTGGCCGTGTTCTGGTGCTGTCCAGATGGGCCGGCGGCTCAGCCGAGGCCCTGGAGCTGGCGGTGCTGAAGGAACTGGAAGGCCTGCGCCTGTGCAGCCGGGTGGCGCCGATGCTGGGCCTGGTGGCGACAATGATCCCGATGGGCCCTGCCCTGGTCGCCGTGGCATCCGGGCAGTCGCAAGGCGTGGCGCAAAGCCTGGCACCAGCGTTTGCGGCTGTCATCGTCGCGCTAGTCGCAGCGTCAATCACCTTCGTGGTCTACAGCGTGCGGCGCCGCTGGCTGCTGGCGGAAATGCTCCAGTTGCTTGACGGCCCTGACGGGGCCAACGCATGAACACGCCAGGCGCACCTGCCAAACCGGCGCGGCCCCGGCTGCGCATCCTCGACGAAGACGACGACGACCCGGTGCTGTCCACCATCAACCTGATTGATGTGTTTCTGGTGGTGATCGGCATGCTCTTGATTGCGGTCATCAACAACCCGATGAACCCTTTCGCCGACGACAAGGTCACGATCATTCGCAACGAGGGCAAGCCGGACATGGAGATCATCACCAAAGAAGGCAGCAAGGTCACGAAGTTCAAGTCCAGTGGTGCCTCGGGCGAGGGTGATGGCGAGAAGGCAGGCACCGCCTACCGCATGAAGGACGGCAGCATGGTTTACGTGCCCGCCACAGCGCCATGATCGCCGCATTGCGGCTGACCGGCTTGGCGCGCAGGACATGGCGCTGCGTGGTCGCCGGATTGGTATTTCTTGGTTTTTTGCTGGCCGGCGGTGCGCTGACGCCTGTGGCAATCGCCCAGGCACCGTCCCTGGGCCAGGGCCAGGCGTCTTCGCAAGCTGGCGAGCGAGTCGTACTGCTGACCACCTATCTGGTGTCTCCAGCCCGGCTGGCCAAGCTGGTGGCTGCGGCAGCCCGGGCCGGCATACCTTTGCAAACCGTGTCGGCAGAAGGCAGCACCCCCGAGGCGCTTGGCCTCGCATTGCAGGGCGCCAAGCTGCTGCTGGTGGATGCGCCGCATGTCAGCGTCGGACAAAGCGTGGCCGCAAAGTTTGGCGATGTGATTGCAGGAAACAGCGCGCCTTATGTGGTGGTGGGCGAATTCGCGTCAGTGTCCAAAAACCAGACGCAGGGCCTCCTGCCCCTCCAGGGCGAAAGGGGCGTTAACACGGCCTGGGCGCAGCGCCTGCGAGAGTACTGGCGCTTCAGCGGCGCCGACAACACGCGCCAGGCCATGGCGGCCTTGCAGCGCGGCGCTGTGACCACAGATGCCGCGCTGGCTGCCATGCCGCCAGCGGTGCAATTGCCGTTGGCCGGTTTTTACAACCCCTCGTGGCCGAAAGTCGAGGCCAGTTCCGGCGCTGTAGCCACTATTTATGCATCAAAAGAGCCGCTATCCCAGGTAAATCAAGGGATAGCAGCTATCAATGGGGTAGCACCAAAGACGGTAGCCATTGCGGTCAACAATGCAGTGTTCACCTCTGACGACACCGGCTGGCTGGATGTGCTCATCACGGCCTTGGAGCAGCGTGGCCTGCGTGCCTATGCCTTCTACGGCCCGCGCCAGCAAACCGACCTGTTTTATCAGGCAACGCATACGCCAACGGCCCAGGGCCAGCAGCGCATGGCGGATGTCATCATCAATTCCGCGCTGGTGTTCAACCCGACAGAGCGCAAGGCAGAGCTGGAGCGCATCGGGGTGCCGGTGCTGCAGACCATGCCGGCGCTTGCCATGGACCCTGCACAGTGGGCCGCCAGCAAGGACGGCCTGGCGCTGGGCGATGTGGCGTACTACTACACGCCCGGCGAGCTTTCAGGCATGGTCGACGCGATGCTGATCACGGCGCGCGACGCCCAAAGCGGAGCGCTGCTGCCGCTTCCCCTGCAAATCAATGCAGTTGCCGACAAAGCCCTTGCATTGACGCGCTTGCAGCAGACGCCGCCCGCGAAGCGGCGGGTGGCCATGATGGTCTACAACTACCCTTTGGGCGAAAGCAATTTTGGTGCGTCGTTCCTGAATGTTCCGAAAAGCCTGCACAACATGCTAGTTGCCATGAAGGGCGCCGGCTATCTGGTGGACGCCCCAGGCGGCGAGCAGATCACACCGCTGGTACAGGCCACGCTGGGTGCGTTTTACAAACCCGAAACGCTGGACAGCCTGCCCGCGCAAGGTCTTGCCGATACCCTGCCGCTGCGTGATTACCTGGCGTGGTTTCGGGCGTTGCCGCCGGCCACCCAGCAGCGGATCGAAAGCTATTGGGGCAAGCCCGAACAGGCGCTGATGCTCAGGCCGCAGGTGTCTGTCAATGGCCGTACCGAAACCGCATTCGTCATTCCCCGCGTGCTGCTCGGCCATGCGGTGGTGATGCCACAGCCCCTGCGCCAGGAGATCACTGCCGCCGCCGATGCGGGGCTGCGCAAGAAACGCATCAGCCATCGCTCGGCGGTGCCGCTTAGCCACAACTACCTGGCTACTTACCTCTGGCTGCGCCAAGCGTTTGGCGCCCATGCGGTGGTGCATGTGGGAACCCATGGCACGCTGGAATGGGCGCCGGGCAAGGAGCGCGGGCTGTCGGCGCTGGACGACCCCTTGCTGGCACTGGGCGACATGCCCAATATCTACCCCTACATCATGGACAACCTGGGCGAGGCGCTGACTGCCAAGCGGCGCGGCCGCGCGGTGCTGGTGAGCCATTCCACGCCGATGTTCACACCGGCGGGGTTTCGCCCCGGCGTGCATGAGATGCACGACCTGATGCATGACTGGGAAACGGTTGCGCCCGGCGCTGTCAAAAAAGAACTTGAAGCCCGGCTGATTGCGCAGTTCGTCGAACACAAGCTACACCGTGACATCGGTTGGAACCAGCAAAAAATTGCCGCCGACTTTGCAGGTTTCATGGAGCTGCTGCATCCCTATCTGGACGATGTTGCCCAAACCGCGCAGCCCCTGGGGCTGGCAGCCTTTGGCGAGGTACCCGATGCGCAGCGCCGTTTGGGCACCATCATGCAGTCGCTGCGAAAGCCCCTGATCGACGCGCTGGGCGAAGACATTGACGAGGTCTTTTTGCTCGACGCCAAGAAAATCGTCAACTCCCGCCCAGCCCGCTGGCTGCAAGTGGCGTTGAAGGACGCTGAAGCCGCCAGCCAGCTGGATTTGCGCCAGCGTGATGCGCAAGAGGCCGCCAGCACAGGCGCGCACAGCGCCGTGCCCAACAAGGCAGGCGCCAAGTTGCTTGACCCGAGAGTGTTGCTGGCATTGGCGCGGCGGGCGCAGCAGCTGGAAAAGGCGCTTGCCAACAATGAAGAAATCAGCGGCTTTCTGGCTGCCCTGGACGGTGCGCATGTCAAGGCCAGCTACGGCGGCGACCCGGTTCGCAACCCGGACAGCCTGCCGACTGGCCGCAACCTGTATGGCTTTGATCCCAGCCGGGTTCCCACGCGTCAGGCCTGGGACACAGGCGTTGCCGCGTTCGATGCCTGGATGAAAAAGCACCAGGCTGATCACGGCGGCAAATTTCCTGAAAAGATCGCTTTCACCTTGTGGGCCGGCGAGACCATGCGGCATCAGGGCGTGATGGAGTCTCAGGCCTTGCATGCCATGGGTTTGCGGCCGCGCTGGGATGACGCCGGGCGCGTGATCGGGCTGGACATTGTTGCGGCCAGCGAGCTGAAGCGCCCGCGGCTGGATGTGCTGATCAGCGTCACCGGTTCTTACCGTGACCAGTTTCCCACGGTGATGCGATGGATCGATGAAGGCGTACGGCAGGTCGCGCAGATCCAGGAGCCCGGCAACACCGTCGCTGTCAATTCGAAAAAGCTGGCGGCGGAATTTTCGCTGCAGGGCACTGGCGCGGCGGACGCAGAGCGCTGGTCGACGGCGCGGGTGTTTTCCAACGAGCAGGGCACCTACGGCACGGGCCTGAGCGAAGCCGTGCAGGCCACCGATGGGTGGGCGCAGTCCCGAAAAGGTGGGGGCGACGCCGCGATGTCGCAGTTGTACATTGAGCGCATGGGCCATGCCTACGGGCAGGGGCCGGGCGGCGACGCAGCTTCCGGCGCTCCTGGCAAGGTCTACGCCCGCAACCTGGCCCAGGTTGATGCCGCCTTGCTTTCGCGCACCTCGAACACCTACGGCATGCTGACGAGTGACGACCCCTTTCAATACCTGGGTGGCATTGCCATGGCGGTTCGCCAGATGACGGGCAAGGACCCGGCGCTCTATGTACAGAACCTGCGCGATGCGAGCGAAGTCACGACCGAAAGTGCTGCCAGTGCCATCGCCAAGGAAATGCAGACCCGCTACCTGCATCCCCAGTGGATTGGTGCACAAAAGGCAGAAGGCTATAGCGGCACGCTGCAGGTGCTCAAGACCGCGCAGTTTTTGTGGGGCTGGCAGGTGACGGCGCCGCAGTCGGTGCGGCAGGACCACTGGCAGTCGCTGCATGACGTGTATGTGCGCGACCAGTACAAGCTTGGCACACGGGAATGGCTCGAAGGTGATAACCGCGCCGCGTTTGCACAGACGCTGGAGCGCATGATGGACGCGATTCGCCTCAACTACTGGCAGCCGGATGCGGCGACCCGGCGCGAGCTGACCCAGGCCTACAACCGGGCGCTGAAAGCCACCGGCTTGCGCGAAAGCAATGCGGCGGTGCAGCGCTTCGCAGCGGCATCGAACAGTGCCGCGGCTGCCAGCGCAAAGCCGCGCGCAGCACAGGCGGCACCACCTGATAACGCTGCGCCACAACCCGGCACGCAACCGGAGCAGCCACCACCGCAACCGGATGTCATTAAAGGCCTGAAGCTTGAATTGCAGCCCCCCGAGGCGGCTGAACCCATGGAGGTTGTCAACAGTCTGGCGGTGCTTTGGGGCATGGCGCTGCTGCTGGCCCTGGGCGCATGGCGGCAATCGCGGCGCTGGCGTTCGTCGTATCCTGGTTCCGCAGCCCACCTGGGCCGGGCGCGCTGAGCGGTGGGGCGGGCCATGTCTTCATACTGCAATCGGCAGCGAGCCAAAGGTGAGGGCGTTTTGCTGTCGCCTGCCCGATACGGCAAGCCGGTGGCGTTTGTCCGGCAGGCAAAAGCGCCCGGCGCGGCATCGCCATGTTGACAAGCCTGGGCAGTTTCGCATGGGTGTTTGGCGGCGCGATTGCGGTGGCGCTGGCCGTTGACCATGTGTTTGGCGAGCCCTCCGGCAGATGGCATCCGGTGGTGTGGATAGGAAATGCCCTGAGTTGGGCCACGCCCTGGGTACTGCAGGCAAGCGCCGGCACCACAGCGGCTTCAAAATTGAAGTGTTTAAGCCGTGGAGCCCTTGTAAATATTGCCTTCTCCGCTATTGTTTTGCTAGTAACGATCACCTTGCAGTCGGTCCTGCTGCAGCTGCCCGGCGTGCTGGCGGCCTTGCTGATGGGACTTGCGTTGAAGCCCTTGCTGGCCTGGGCCATGCTGCGCAGCGAAGTGCAGGCGGTAGAGTGCGCGCTGGCTGAATCGCTGCAGGCAGGGCGTGAGCGTTTGAGCTGGCTGGTCAGCCGTGACACCTCTCTGCTGAGTGAAAGCGAGGTACGCCAGAGCGCCATCGAGTCGCTGGCTGAAAACCTCAATGACTCCGTGGTGGCGCCGCTTTTCTGGTTTTTTATCTTCGGCTTGCCCGGCGCGGCGGTCTACCGGTTTGCCAACACCGCTGACGCGATGTGGGGCTACAAGGGGGTGCGCAACGGCCAGAACTGGGAATGGGCGGGCAAGTGGGCGGCGCATATGGACGACATCCTGTCTTATCTTCCGGCGCGCCTTACAGCGCTGCTGATGGCGCTGATCGGCGGTGGCATCAGCATCAGCGCACTGCTGCGCGAAGCGGCCAAAACCCCGTCGCCCAACAGTGGCTGGCCAATGGCTGCCATGGCGCTGCTTGTCAACATACAGCTGTGCAAACCCGGCGTGTACACGCTCAATTCCGGCGGCCGCTCACCACAGCCAAACGATACTGTGCTTGCCCAAAAATATGCATCAAAAGTGATCGCAGCCCTTTTGATGATCGGGCTTGCAGCTACGCTTTCAATAGCATTATGGCAAACCGCATGATGGCAACCCTTGCGATAAACGGACCGCTTCAGCACGCACGCCAGCATGGCGGGCCCGACGCGCTGGGTGTTCCGCTCCACGATTTCTCGAGCAACAGCAACGCCTGCGGGCCGTGTCCGCCGGCGCTCGCGGCGGTTTGCGCGGCCGACCCAAGGCGCTATCCGGACGCCAGCTACAGCGCTTTGAGGCAGCTGCTGGCGCGCTTTCACGGTGTCGATGCGGCGCGCATCGTTCTGGCGGGCAGTGCCAGCGAATTTATTTTCCGGATCACGTCGCTGTGCGCACGGCAGGGCGGCGTCGCCGTCAGCCTGCCGGCGCACTGTTATGGGGACTATGCGCAGGCGTCCAGGGCGTTCGGATTACAGATAACGGCTAACCTGGCGGACGCGCAATTGCACTGGGCGTGCGAACCTTCCAGCCCGCTGGGTACGGCAGACTTGCGCGTGCTGGCTCTGGCGGATGTCGCCAGCGCTGCGCAGCCCGGTCTTGTGGTGCTGGACAGAGCCTATGAGCCGCTGCGTCTGAGCGGCGCGCCAGCCTTGACGCAGCCGCAGCTTGGATCAATATGGCAACTTTTCAGCCCCAACAAGACGCTGGGCCTGACCGGTGTGCGGGCGGCGTACGCCATCGCGCCGGAAGGCGCCGGTGTGCAGGTTGATGCGATGGAGCAGCTGTGCCCGTCATGGCCGCTGGGCACACATGGTGCGGCCATGCTGCAGGCCTGGACGCTGGATGAGACCCAGGCGTGGATTGCTGACAGTCTGCTCCGGCTGCGCGCATGGAAGCTGAGGCAACTTGGCCTGTTCGAGGCCATGAGATGGCACTGCCTGCCCAGCGATGCCAATTTTTATGTGGCAAGACCAGTGTTGCCAGTCGGGCTGGCGTGGGCCGACGCCTGGGCCCGATTGCGCACCGGCGGCATCAAGCTGCGTGACACCGCATCCTTCGGTCTGCCCGGGCACCTGCGTATCGCCGTACAACCGCCCGAAGTGCAGGACGCCCTGTGCCAGGCCTGGACAAAACTTATCGAGGCCTGCCAATGACTGCCAAATGCGTGATGGTTCTGGGCACCACCAGCGGTGCCGGAAAAAGCTGGCTGACCACGGCGCTGTGCCGCTACTACGCTCGCCAGGGCCTGAGGGTCGCCCCGTTCAAGGCCCAGAACATGAGCAACAACGCACGGGTGGTGGCGGGTGGCGAGATCGGAAGTGCCCAGTATTTCCAGGCGCTGGCGGCCCGGGCAGTGCCTGAAGTGCGCATGAACCCGTTGCTGCTCAAGCCCGAAAAAGACACCCGCAGCCAGGTCATCCTGCTGGGGCAGGTCCACCCTGAGCTGTCACGCATGGCATGGCGTGGACGCAGTGCATCGGTCTGGCCCGTGATTGCACAGGCGCTGGATGATCTCATGGCCGAAAACGATGTGGTGGTGATCGAGGGCGCCGGATCGCCCGCCGAGATCAACCTGAAGGACAGCGACATCGTCAACATGCGGGTAGCGCTGCACGCCAACGCGGCCTGCCTGCTGGTGACCGACATAGACCGTGGCGGTGCATTCGCGCATCTCTACGGCACCTGGGCCATGCTGGATGCGGCTGAACAAAAATGCATCAGGGGTTTTGTGCTGAACAAGTTTCGGGGCGACGCCTCCTTGCTGGCACCCGGCCCGCAGATGCTGCGGGACCTGACCGGCGTACCGACGGTTGCCACGCTGCCGATGTGGTGGCAGCACGGCTTGCCCGAGGAAGACGGTGTGTTTGACGACCGGAGCCAGTCGACCGGACTTGTCACCCTGACGGTGGCAGTGGTCGCTTATCCGCGTATCAGCAATCTTGACGAATTTCAGTCGCTCAAGAATGTGCCAGGGGTGCGGCTCAAATGGGTGCGCGGGCCGGCAGAACTGGCGGATGCGGACTGGATCATTCTGCCGGGCTCCAAGCACACCAGTGGCGACTTGGCCTGGCTGCGCGCGCAGGGGCTTGACTACGCCATCCATGCCCATGCAGCGCGCGGTGCGGCGGTGCTGGGCATTTGTGGCGGCCTGCAGATGCTGGGTGAAGCACTGATTGACCCGCACGGCATCGATGGCAATGCGCCTGGCCTTGGCCTGCTGGCGGTCGTGACGGTGTTCGAGGAAGGCAAGACGGTGCAGCATCGCCAGGCGCGGTTTGAAGGTACGTCCGGTCTGTGGTCAAGCTTGTCGGGCGTGGAGGCTGCGGGTTATGAAATTCATCACGGGCAGACCGACGTGCACCCGGCCATGGCTGCAGCAGGCGACAAGGCGCTGCCGGTCATGCAGTCCGGCCTGGCCTGGCAAAACAGTACGGGCAATGTACTGGGCGTGTACCTGCATGGTCTGTTCGAGGACGCGCGGATACTCCAGGCGCTGTTTGGCGCTGCAGCGCCCACGCTGGAGCAGGTATTTGACGGGCTGGCCGACTATGTCGCGCAGCATGTCGAGCCCGGCGTGCTGGCATCGCTGATTGCCGACCAGCAGGTCGGCTAACGCCAGGTATTCGCTAGAAACTAAAAAGGCCCAGCACTGGACAAGGGCGAATCTGCACCAGGCCATCAGCAGTGTCTGCGTCAACCGGGGCGGATCCGCAAAGCGCCGGGTAATGCCGGTGGTGATGGCGGCGCGCCTTGCATTGTTGGCCCCCCGGGTGGCATCGCCAGTAGGCGCAGCTTCAATGGCCCTGGCCAGCGTTGGTAAGGCGGAGGCAAACGGGTTCGAGCAGCGGCCTTCGTGTCGCGTCGCACGCGCGGGGCTTTGTCCTACGTTCGTCGTCGTACCGAAATCGGTATTTTTTCTCTCAATTTGTTAGGATTCCCTGGCTTGTAGCAGCGGCTGTCTGCGCTCTCATGCAAGCTGCGCGCGAGGCCTGATCAGGTAGTGACACTATCGTCAGGCTGGCCGCCCAAGACAGCATAAAAGTTCAGGATTCGGGGGAAACATTGACTGAAGCACACGCATTGAAGCGTTCTCGTGGGCGTTTTTCGGTTCGCGACCGCACACCGTTGGCGATGCCGCAGCATCATGCGGCGTTGCGCGCCGATGTCTGCCATCAACGCGTCGCTTGTCAGGGTTCATCAGCATGCCGATGACGCCCGAACATCTTGACGAACGCCTGGCCGAAGCGGCACGCTATGCCGTGCTGCGGCGTCTGGCGCCTGCGATACGGCATGACATGGCCGGCGTACTTCAGCCTATCAGCATGATGGCCGCGATGCTTGAAAAACGCATTCGCAAGCCCATGCCGGACCTGGTTGCCCTGGGGACGAACAGCGCGGCCATCAGCACGATGTCGCGCGAGGCGGCGGGGTCATGCATGAGCCTCATGACCTGGCTGGCACCGAAAGAAAACAACCCGGTGCCGCTGGGCGAAGGTATCGCAGACGCTATCGGGCTGGTGCAGACCGAGCTGTCCTTTCGCGGTTTCAACCTCGTCAACGAGAGCACCGGAATCGATGCAAAACTTCCGCGCAGCGTGTTGCGCAGCGCCTTCATGGCGGCCCTGTTGGCGCTCACGGACGAGTCCGAGGGGCCGGCCACCGTGACGATCAGCGCCGCGGCAAACGATATTGACGCCACGATAGCCATTCTGGTGCAGCCTGCCGGAGGTGAAGCGCCCATGCCCAACCCGCACAACTATCGCCGGCTCGACTGGGACGACGCACAGGCCATAGCCCGCATCGAGCATGTCTATATGGTGCAGTCGGCAGGTCGGGTTGACATGCGCTGCCCGATACCGCCGCCTGAAGAAAGTGCCTGACCGGCGGCGAAACTGCCAGGCCGCCGGCCGGTCGATTTGACAGGACCGGCAGACGCGGCGCATGTGCCGGGTCGCTGGCCCTGTTGATGCCAACAACGCAAATTACCAGTGAATCAGGCCCCCGGCCCAATGGCCACGCCGGGTTCTAGCTACTAAAGGCATAGCAATGCTCGGCTGAGTGCGGCAAGCCTGCGGCAGCCATCATTTGCCATCAACCAGAAATCCGCCGCTCTGGTGCGTCCACAGCCGCGCATACAGACCGCCCTGTGACAGCAGGTCTGCGTGCGTGCCTTCCTCGACGATTTTTCCCTGGTCGAGCACGATGAGTCTGTCCATGGCGGCAATGGTCGACAGCCGGTGCGCAATCGCAATGACGGTCTTGCCGCGCATCAGCGTGTTCAGGCTGCTTTGAATCGCTGCCTCCACTTCGGAGTCCAGCGCACTGGTGGCTTCATCCAGCAGCAAGATGGGCGCGTTCTTCAGCATCACGCGGGCGATGGCAATACGCTGGCGCTGGCCGCCCGACAGCTTGACCCCGCGCTCACCCACATGCGCGTCGTAGCCGGTACGGCCAGACAGGTCGGTCAGGGCGCCGATGAACCCGTCAGCCTCGGCCTGCGCTGCGGCAGCCAGCATGTCGGCATCGCTGGCATCAGGACGGCTGTAGGTGATGTTGTCGCGCACCGAGCGGTGCAACAGCGACGTATCCTGCGTCACCATGCCGATATGGCTGCGCAGGCTGTTTTGCGTGACCTCTGCGATGTCCTGGCCGTCAATCAGAATCTTGCCGCTGTCCAGGTCATGAAAGCGCAGCAACAGGTTTACCAGGGTTGACTTGCCAGCGCCCGAGCGGCCCACCAGCCCGATCTTCTCGCCGGGCCGCACTGTCAGCGACAGCTTGTCGATGACGGGCTTGCCGCCGCCATAGCTGAAGCTGACGTCCTTGAAATGCACCTCACCGCGCGGTACGGCTAGCTCTGTTGCCGCCGGGCTATCGACAATCGCACGCGGCCGGCTCAGCGTGTTGATGCCGTCCTGGACGGTTCCCACGCTTTCAAAAAGGCTGGTGGTTTCCCACATGATCCAATGCGACATGCCCTGCAGCCGCAGCGCCATGGCTGTGGCTGCGGCCACAGCCCCTGCGCCGACCTGGCCGGTGTTCCACAGCCACAGCGACACCCCCGCCATGCCCAGAATCAGGCCCATGCTCAAGGCATGGTTGACGGTTTCAAAGGCACTGACCAGCCGCATCTGGCGGTAGCCGGTCTTCATGAATTCATGCATCGCCGACCGGGCAAACGCAGCTTCGCGGTGGGTGTGCGAAAACAGCTTCACGGTGGTGATGTTGGTGTACGCGTCGGTGATGCGCCCGGTCATGAGCGATCGCGCATCGGCCTGCTCCTTGCCGATGTGGCCCAGGCGCGGCACAAAATAAACCAGCGTGGCGATGTACAGCAGCAGCCAGATCACAAAAGGCGCCACCAGCTTCGCATCAAAAGCCGCCGCCAGTGCCGCCATCGTGATCACATACACCCCCATATGCACCAGCACATCGGCCAGCACAAAGAGCGTGTCGCGCACCGCCAGCGCCGTCTGCATGACCTTGGTGGTCAGTCGTCCGGCAAATTCGTCCTGGTAGAACGCCATGCTCTGGCCGAGCATCAGCCGGTGAAAGTTCCAGCGCAGCCGCATCGGAAAATTCACTGCCAGCGTCTGGTGCTTGACGATGGTCTGCAGCGCCACCACGGCAATGCTGGCCAGCACGATGGCTGCCAGAATGCTCAGCGTATTGCCACGCGCCTGCCATAGCTGGCCGGGCTGTGCGGTCGCCAGCCAGTCAACAATTCGCCCGAGCACCGCAAACAGCAAGGCCTCGAACGCCGCCATGGCGGCCGACAGCATGGCCAGCGCCAACACATAGCCGCGCGCACCCTTGCTACAGGCCCACAGGAAAGCCATGAAGCCCTTGGGCACCGGTTGCGGCTCGGCCTCGGGATAGGCATGCAGCAAGCGCTCGAAGGATTTGAAGAGGATCATTGGTGGCAGGCCCTCACACAAACACCTCCAGCAACCGGTCAAGGCCGCCTTCGTTGATGGCCACCATGGCCTGCTCACGCACCTTGGGTTTGGCGTGATACGCCACCGACAGGCCTACCGCGCTCATCATCGGCAGGTCGTTGGCACCATCGCCAACCGCAATGGCCTGCAGCGGCGTGATGCCGAGTTCGGCGCAGACCTCGAGCACGGTTTTTTTCTTCTCGGCGCCATCGCAGATATCACCCCAGGGCTGGTCCACCATGTGCCCGGTCAGCGTGCCATCCTTGACGCCCAGCACATTCGAGCGGGCGTAATCCAGGCCCAGTTCATCGCGGATACGGTCGGTAAAAAAGGTGAAACCGCCACTGACCAGCAGCGTCTTCAGGCCAGCCGCCTTGCAGGCACTGACCAGTTCCCTGGCGCCAGGGTTGAGCTTGAGCCGCTCCTGATACACCTCTTCCATGCTGGCCACACTGACACCCTTGAGAAGGGCCACGCGCTGGCGCAGACTTTCCTTGTAATCAGCAATCTCGCCGCGCATCGCCGCCTCGGTAATGGCCGCCACCTCGGCCTTGCGGCCGGCCGCATCGGCAATCTCGTCCACACATTCGATGTTGATCAGGGTCGAATCCATGTCGAAGGCAATGAGCTTGAAGTCACTGAGCTTCAGGTCTGGCGTGGCGATGTTGATGACCAGGCCGGGGGAGCGTTCTAGAGGGGACATATGTTTACCGGGGTTTGAAAGCAGGACAGGAGGCATACGCGCCTGACACGGTGGTGTTGCAAGCATGGCTTTCACGCTTGGGCGCTGGCCGCTGCAACTTCAAGCGGCGTGGGTTGGCCCAGGCTTTTGAGCACATCCCGCACCATCTGCGCCCGCGCTTGCGGTTCCGGCAATTCGCGCTCGATACGCAGCTTTTCATTGCCAGCCAGCTTGATGTGACGGTTTTTCTGAATCAGATGCATGATCGCCATGGAATCGATCGGCGGGTCTTTCTTGAAGGTGATGTTGATCACGCCTGGAGCTGCATCGACTTTGACCACGCCGTATGGCTTGGCAATGACACGCAGCCGGTGCACATCAATCAGGGTTTGCGCCTGCGATGGCAACTTGCCGAAACGGTCGACCAGTTCTTCGAGCAAAGCGTCGATCTGATCGGTTTTCTTGGCAGTAGCCAGCTTCTTGTAAAAACTCAGGCGCAGGTGCACGTCGCCGCAGTAGTCGCTGGGCAGCAGCGCAGGCGCGTGCAGGTTAATTTCGGTGGTCACGTTCAGC